>NZ_BAAHBO010000008.1:0-117920 GCF_054776635.1 Spirosoma lituiforme | reverse complement strand
TGCCCGGCATGGAGTTGCCCGGCATGGAGTTGCCCGGCATGGAGTTGCCCGGCATGGAGTTGCCCGGCATGGAGTTGCCCGGCATGGAGTTGCCCGGCATGGAGTTGCCCGGCATGGAGTTGCCCGGCGTGGAGACGCCCGATGCTGATACAGTTGTTGTAGTCGGCAAGCTGCTGGCGGCAAACTGTGCTTTCTGCTGAAACGGATAACCGGTGAACTGACCGACCAGATCCTCCAGAACCAATGGTTCTCCCTTTGTTTCGACCGTTAGTTGCAGGTACCGGTACGTCCGAAACCAGAGTGGCCGGAACGTTCGTTTGCTGCTACCATCGGGCAAAAACTGATCCTCAAACCCAAGCAGTGTTCTCCCCTCCACTTCATTCCGATTACCCTTTTTGTTCTTTGCATCCACCAGCGCTTCAGCATAACCCAGCGTTACGGTAGCGCCTTTCCCCTGACTTACCGTCAATTCGGGATAGGCGTTGGTCAGATAACCCTGATCGAGCAAGAACACAGCTTTCGTATTGGCCGACACCGTGACCGGCGCTTTTCCCTGCAAAAAGGCGGCATCCATCTTTCCTTTTTCAATCCGCCGGACACTCGCCAGCCGTACGGTTCCTTCCTCCATCATCGGAATGGTGCGCGGCACAAGTCCCCAGTTACCATCGGTTCCCAGGCCGCGGGGTTTCGTCGGAAAGCCCAATGGTTTGGCGGCTGCCCAGGCCTTATCATCAAAATTCGGTTGTTCCCAGCCCCACGGATACTGAGCCGCATCGACCCTGTCGCCATCGCCCGCTACGATGTACGTCTTCAGTTTCGGGATATCGTTTTTGATGGGCGAGTACGACGTGTTATGAAGGATCTTCCAACTGGCATCGGTATTAACGAGTTTTTCGGCTTCGCTATTCCCCTGCATCAGAAACCCGAGCTGGTAACTCATCTGCGCGAAAGGAGCCCCCTCTCCCATGTACCACACCTGCGCAGCCAGCACATTACGACCCACCTGTAGATAAGGCGCTAAATCGATCGTTTCGTAATTCCAGTTTTGGGTATCGCTGCGCGCCGGTCCTATAGCTACGGCTTTTCCATTCACAAACAGCCGATAGCGGTTGTCGGCCGAGACGTGTACCACGAAACGAGCCGGTTTTTGCGGCAACTCGACCGCCTTACGAACATGATAAATACCATATTGACGAGCCGGTGCCGTCGGATGCAGAATCCAGCGGGCGGGCCAGTACTGGTTGGTCCAGTCGGGCGTGGCGGTCTGGGCAAAGCTGGCGGATAGCGTTAGCAAAAAGAGGGTAGTAAGCAGAAACTGTTTCATAGAGGCCGAATAATAGGCAAAGTAAGGTACATTTTTTCTGTACTTACTGATTATCCTGATCACGTTGTACTTTCGCGGTAGATTTCCTAACTCCGGTAACCACATGTATCTTCTTGGATTTGACCTCGGCAGTTCGTCCGTCAAAGCGTGTTTAGTTGATGCTGATAGCGGCAAAGCGGTCGCATCGGCTTTTTTTCCGGAAACGGAAATGATCATTGAATCTCCCCAGGCCGGTTTTGCCGAACAACAACCCGAAAACTGGTGGAAAAATGCCTGTCTGGCCAGCAAAGCTGTCATGCAGAAAGCAAATGTACAGCCGGCCGATGTGAAGGCTATCGGTATCTCTTACCAAATGCACGGGCTGGTTGTTGTCGATAAAGAATTTAACGTATTACGACCATCCATTATCTGGTGCGATAGCCGGGCGGTTCCTTATGGTAATCAGGCGTTTGATGCCCTCGGCCACGACCGTACCCTGCATCACCTGCTCAATTCGCCGGGTAACTTCACTGCGGCCAAACTCGCCTGGGTTAAAGCCAACGAGCCGGAGGTGTATGCCCAGGTAGCTAAATTCATGCTTCCCGGCGACTACCTAGCGGCCCGCATGACGGGCGATATTGTCACGACAGCATCAGGCTTATCAGAAGGGGCTTTCTGGGATTTTCAGGCCAATCAGCCCGCCCAGTTCCTGCTCGATTATTTCGGCTTCGATGCGTCGCTGATACCAACGATCAAGCCAACCTTTGCCCCCCAGGGCGAATTGACCGCTTCGGCAGCCAGCGAACTGGGTCTGGCAGCCGGAACGCCCGTCACATACCGGGCTGGTGATCAGCCTAATAATGCTCTCTCGCTCAACGTACTGGAACCCGGTCAGATTGCCGCGACGGCGGGCACATCGGGCGTCGTGTACGGGGTTAGTGATCAGGCCAGCTACGACCCGAAATCACGCGTCAATACCTTCCTCCATGTTAGCCACACTGCCGAAGCACCACGTTATGGCGTACTGCTCTGCGTGAATGGTACCGGCATTTTGAATAGCTGGTTACGTAACCAGATGTTACAACAGTCAATCAGCTACCCCGACATGAACACCCTGGCGCACGAAGCCCCGGTTGGTGCTGATGGGCTGGTCTGTTTACCTTTTGGCAATGGGGCCGAACGCATGCTCGAAAACGCTGATTTAGGGGCGTCGTTCCACGGGCTGCAATTAACCCGTCACGGCTTGCCGCATATGATCCGGGCGGCTCAGGAAGGCATTGTCTTTGCGCTGTATTATGGCATTCAGATCATGGAAAGCGTGGGCGTAGGGTTGCAGACGATCCGGGCGGGCGAGGCTAATATGTTTCTGAGTCCGCTCTTCCGCGATACACTGGCTAACCTAACGGGTGCCACCATCGAACTCTATAACACCGACGGGGCACAGGGGGCCGCCCGGGGAGCCGGACTGGGTCTGGGTCATTATAAAAATGCGCAGGAAGCTTTCGCTGGCCTTCAGGTAACCAAGACAATCGAGCCGGATATGCGGGCACAGGAAAGTTACCGAAATGCTTACGAGCGCTGGTTATCCCTCCTGTAGACTAGCCAATACTACATCAGGACGAAGCCTGGACTTTCTTCTTTCGTTACGGAAGAAAGTCCAGGCTTCGTTTTTGTACTTTATGCCGTCAGCTAAGTAAAGAACGTCTTTGTTCCAGCGTATAAACGCCGTGACTACTGAGTATAAATACGGTTATAATGACTATACTTCTATAAGTTAGAGAACAAATTATAACTCTATTTATCAGTCGATTACAAATATTTTAAACTTTTTTAAATCCAACTACTA
Source organism: Spirosoma lituiforme (assembly GCF_054776635.1). Lineage (NCBI taxonomy): Bacteria > Pseudomonadati > Bacteroidota > Cytophagia > Cytophagales > Cytophagaceae > Spirosoma > Spirosoma lituiforme. The sequence continues at coordinate 114,771 of NZ_BAAHBO010000008.1, read as the reverse complement.
CAGAGCTACCGTAAGTCTGCACGTTGATCAACAAATACAGTAAGCATTCAGTACGTATTTCAACTTTTTAAAGACACAACAACGTGAAGACGCTCAACTTAATTTTTTCTATAGTCGCTTTGTCGGCAATCAGTCAGGTTTCTTTCGCTCAGGAAAAGACCGTAACGGTTGGTGGTGCGCCCATGTACCCGTCGAAAAATATTATCGAGAATGCCGTGAACTCGAAAGACCATACAACCCTGGTAGCGGCTGTTAAAGCGGCAGATCTGGTTGAGACCTTATCGGGTCCCGGTCCATTTACCGTATTCGCTCCAACCAACAAAGCGTTCGACAAACTGCCTAAAGGCACTGTTGAAACACTGGTAAAACCAGAGAATAAAGCAACGCTGACAGGTATTCTTACCTATCATGTCGTACCGGGCAAAATGAGCGCAGCCGATCTGGCAAAAGCAATCACGGATGGCGGTGGACAAGCTGCGCTGAAAACCGCATCGGGTGGTACCTTGACCGCAAAGATGAAAGGCAAAAAAATTGAATTGGTCGATGCTAAAGGGGGTACGGCTACGGTTACCATTGCCGATGTAAACCAATCCAACGGGGTCATTCACGTTATCGACACCGTATTAATGCCTCAATAAGGAATTGCGCTTTATCCAACTGACTAAAAAATGCCCGACCGTAAGGTCGGGCATTTTGTTTTTATCAGCATCGTCAATGTCGTAACCCTACGCATCATAACTCAGCACGGGGCTGAGCCATTTCTCGATCTCCTCTACGGGCTTGGCTTTCCGCTGGGCATAATCCATCACCTGATCTTTGTTAATTTTTCCAACGGCGAAATACTTCGATTCAGGGTTCGAGAAGTAAAAGCCACTTACCGATGAAGCTGGATACATGGCGTAGCTTTCCGTCAACTCAATGTCGATCTTGTTGGCATCCAGCAACTCAAATAACGTTTGCTTCTCAGTATGATCGGGACAGGCCGGGTAGCCCGGCGCGGGCCGAATTCCCTGGTACGCTTCCTTAATCAATTGCTCATTGGCCAGATTTTCGTCGGTGGCATACGGCCAGAACTCTTTCCGGACACGCTCGTGCATCCGTTCGGCGAGGGCCTCGGCTAACCGGTCGGCGATGGCTTTTACCATGATGCTGTTATAATCATCATGGTCGCGCTCGTATTTGTCAAGCAGGGCTTCGATGCCAATACCCGCCGTTACCGCAAAGCCGCCGATGTAATCTTCCCGGCCGCTCTCCAGCGGAGCGATAAAATCCGACAGGCAAAAGTTCGGCAGACCCGGTGCTTTCTGGTTCTGCTGACGCAGGAAATGGAGCACGGTCTTTGTGTCGTAAATCAGCTCACCAGCCGGGGTAACCGCCGTTTGCGATTGTGCCTTGCTGATCTTGTATTCAATGTGCTGGTGAGAACCGTGCCGCTCGCAGGGAACTTCCCGTACGGATTCTTCGAAATCGTGTAACAGCACATCATCATCAGCCGAGTTGGCAGGATAGAACCCAACGACCGCTTTAGCCTTCAGCAATTTTTTGTCAATGATCTCCTGTAGAAGCTGGTTTGCATCGTTGAATAAGTGTTTGGCTTCTTCCCCGACAATGGCATCATCGAAAATGGCCGGGTATTTTCCATGCAATTGCCACGTCTGGAAAAATGGGGTCCAGTCAATGTATTTAGCCAATTCACCGATGTCGTAATCCTCGAAATACCGATTGCCCAGAAACGTTGGTTTGGTGGGTTCAAACGTAGTCCAGTCTATTTTCGTGCGGTTCTCCCGCGCTTTTGAAATCGTCAGACTGGCTTTCTCTTTCTGCCGTTTCGCATGATCTTCACGAAGTTTGACATACTCGGCTTTAATATCCGTGAATATTTTCTCCTTGGTACCATCCGTTTCACTAACGAGCTTTCCGGCAACGGGTACGCTGCGGCTGGCGTCCAATACGTGAACAACCGGACCGGAATAATGGGGATCAATTTTAACCGCGGTGTGAATGCGCGACGTGGTAGCGCCACCGATCAGCAGGGGCATCGTAAAACCCTGCCGCTCCATTTCCTTGGCAACACCAACCATTTCGTCCAGCGAAGGCGTAATCAGACCGCTCAATCCGATAATATCGACGTTGTGTTCGCGGGCGGCATCCAGAATTTTCTGGGTAGGCACCATAACACCGAGGTCAATGATTTCGTAATTGTTACAGCCCAACACCACGCCAACGATGTTTTTACCGATGTCATGCACATCGCCTTTGACGGTAGCCAGCAGAATTTTTCCGGCCGAGGACGAGCCTTCCCCCGACTTCTCCGCTTCGATAAATGGGGTTAAATACGCTACGGCTTTTTTCATGACCCGCGCAGACTTAACAACCTGCGGCAGGAACATTTTACCTTCCCCAAATAAGTCGCCAACAACGCTCATGCCGTCCATCAGCGGCCCTTCGATGACGTGCAGCGGCCGTTCGACCTGTAGGCGAACTTCTTCCACATCCTCGTCAATGTAATCGGTAATGCCCTTGATCAGCGCATATTTGAGCCGTTCGCGAACGGGCTCCAGCCGCCAGCTTTCATCCTGAACAATTGCTTTGCCTTTGGCTTTTACCGTTTCGGCAAACTCCACCAGACGCTCAGTGGCGTCATCCCGGCGGTTGAGCAGGACATCCTCACAACGCTCCAGCAGCTCTTTTGGAATGCTGTCGTAGACTTCCAGCTGGCCCGCATTCACGATCCCCATGTCCATACCCGCCCGGATGGCGTGGTACAGAAAGGCCGAGTGCATGGCTTCCCGAACGACATCGTTACCCCGGAAGCTGAATGAGATATTGGATACGCCACCGCTTACTTTGGCCAGCGGCAGGTTTTGCTTGATCCAGCGGGTAGCGTTAATAAAATCGACCGCGTAGTTATTGTGCTCCTCGATACCCGTGGCAACGGTCAGAATATTCGGATCGAAAATAATGTCCTGCGGGGCAAAATGAACCTTGTCGACCAATATCCGATAGGCACGTTCGCAAATCTCGGTTCGCCGTTCGTAGGAGTCGGCCTGTCCGTCCTCGTCAAAGGCCATTACAACGGCAGCAGCCCCATATCGCTTGACCAGTTGAGCCCGTTCAATGAACGCATCTTCACCTTCTTTAAGCGAAATAGAGTTGACAATGGCCTTGCCCTGAACGCATTTCAGACCCGCTTCAATCACTTCCCACTTGGACGAATCGACCATGATGGGCACGCGGGCAATATCGGGTTCGGCGGCAATCAGATTCAGGAACGTTGTCATGGCTTCCACTGAATCCAGCATCCCTTCATCCATGTTGATGTCGATCACCTGGGCACCCCCTTCTACCTGACCACGGGCAATGCTCAGCGCTTCATCGAAATTACCTTCTTTGATGAGCCGGGCAAATTTCTTGGAACCCGTTACATTCGTTCGTTCACCGACGTTCAGGAAGTTCGTTTGCTCCGTGATTTTAAGCGGCTCCAGCCCACTCAGTTTCTGGTAGGGCTCCGGCTCCGGTAACTGCCGGGGTGGGTACTTGGCGGCTACACCGGCAATGGCCCGAATATGATCGGGCGTTGAGCCGCAGCAACCACCAACAATGTTGACAAAGCTACTCTTGATGAAGTCTTCCATCTGCGACGCCATCATGTCCGGCGTTTCGTCGTACTCCCCAAATTCGTTGGGCAAGCCCGCATTCGGGTAAGCCGACGTAAAAAAGGGCGCTTCCTTCGAGAGCGTTTGTATGTAGGGTCGCATCAGAGCTGCTCCCAGCGCACAGTTGAGCCCGACGCTCAGCAACGGCAGGTGTGAAACGGAATATAGAAACGCTTCCGTTGTCTGCCCCGACAGTGTCCGACCGCTGGCATCCGTAATGGTGCCCGAAATCATGATCGGCAGGGCCGCTTTCTGAGGGTTCAGATTGAAATACTTATCAATGGCGAACATAGCCGCCTTCGCATTGAGCGTATCGAAAATGGTTTCGACGAGCAGCAGATCCGATCCGCCATCCACCAACCCACTTACCTGCTCATAATAGGCATCAACCAGATTATCGAACGTTACTGCCCGGTAAGCCGGGTTATTTACGTCGGGCGACAGCGAAGCCGTACGGTTGGTTGGTCCCATAGCACCAGCCACAAACCGGGGTTTGTCGGGCTGCTGGCGACTGATCTCAACCGCTACCTCTTTAGCAAGCCGGGCCGACTCATAGTTTAGTTCATAAGCCAGCTCCTCCATGTGGTAATCGGCCATAGCAATGGACGTAGCACTGAAGGTGTTGGTTTCGATGATGTCAGAACCGGCTTCGAGGTACTGCTTGTGAATAGCCTGAATGATGTCGGGCCGGGTCAGCGACAGCAAATCGTTGTTTCCCTTCAGATCATGTGGCCAATCCAGAAATCGCTCGCCCCGATAGTCACCATCCGTCAGGTTATACCGTTGAATCATCGTTCCCATGGCCCCATCGAGGACCAGGATACGTTCGTGAAGAAGTTCGTGTATCGTTTTCAAAGGCAGTAATAGAAGGCGTGATCCGTAGTGTACCAACAACGGGTCCACTAAAAAAAGTCCAATAAATAAAACCGCTTGGGTACAGAAAGACAGATAGCTCAGGGCTAACTTATCTATCCCACTTACTAGCGGGAGGAAATTGGCACCATTTCCTGGGGATGGTTGGTTGCCAAGACATCATCGGGTCCGATCCCTCCGTCTTTCTGGATAAGCGTTTACAAAACTAAACAAAAAATCGGGCGCCCCGACAATCGAGACGCCCGAAATCAATGTGCGTTTGTGCGTGCTTACCAGGCGTCTTCCATGTCCTCTTTCGTGTACAAATGATTTCGCTCGGTGTAGAACGACGCGTTATCGGTACGCTTGATCGCCAGCGGATTTTTAGCCGACAGGCGATACAATAGAGCGATGGGAAAAAGGAATACGAAGAACAGGATGGATAAAATGACTTTACCATTGATGTTTCCCAACACCTCAGCTAGTTTGAACCACGCTTTTACGATGAGATCACCAACGGCCGGAATGGCCAGGCTCAGCACGCCTACAGCCGCTGCGCCGTACAGAAACCAGGGCGATTTGGTGATGAAATACAGGACAACCAACCCCGTTACAATAACGAGCTGGGCTTTTACTTTTTCGGTAATATCCATGTCGTTAAAACAGTGTGTAGATAAACGGAGCGACCGCTGAACCACCGCCAATGACGATCAGAACCCCAATCAGTAGTAACAAAATGATCATCGGAGCCAGCCACCATTTCTTGCGCTGCTTCATGAACTTGAAAATATCCTGTAAGAATTCCATAGTTTAATTTGAGTTAACTTACTTATTAATAGATACCAACTGACCAGTTCCCGGATTCGTTTGTACCAGTTTGAACAGGGCATCGCCCACCCGTTGGTTTACAAGGGCACTGGCATGGCCGTCGTTACGTCCCACAACCCGGTCTTTAGGAGCAAGATCGGTCATCAGTTTCCCCACGTCCAGCATCGCTACGTTATTGGTCTGGAAAAGAGTAACAACCGGCTTTACATACTCGGCTGTCTTCTCGATGTTGTGCGAAAACGGGAACATCACCACGTAGAGACGGCAATTGTGTTCTTTGGCATACGTGATGAACTTGGTGAGGTCGCTGAGGTGGTCGTTGATGATCGCCGGTGTTCCGTAAGCCGTGTGGGCATAGACATCGAACGGCGAGAAGTTGCCGTGCGGAAACTGCCAGTACAGGTAGTTGAGCAGATACGACCGCTGAAACAACGACTGAATGGCGCGGGGCAGATCGGAATAAGGCCGGAACCCCTGCGGGATCAGGCCATGCTCTAGCGCCACTTTTTCAATATCATTCGGGAAGTACTGCAGAATCAGAATATCGGGTGTTTTCCCGAACTTCAGGAGTCGGGCGTATTCATCGCGCGTATCGGAGCCGGATATGCCGAGGTTATAGGTTACGTATTTATCCGTGCCTAATTTCTCTCCCAGAATATTGCCGTACCGCTCTTCGGCAGCTTTTAATCCGTGCCCCGCGCTGAACGAGTCACCAACCACAAACACCTTCTTTTTACCCAGCGTATCGGTTTTGGGCGCGTCGCGGTAGTCGCCCGTCATGGGTGGCCAGTAACGCTCAAACCAGATGTGCGATGCCAGCGTAAGACCACCTTCCTGGCTCTGCGAGATAAACATAAATCCCATCTCGACAAAAACCACCAGCACGATCAGGGGCACAAACAGGGTCGCTATGTTGCCGAGCAATTTGGGCGGATTCGGGTTTTTAACAACGCCGTAATAATACACGCGCAAGATCTCCATGATCAGCAACAGAAACAGACAGCATTTGATCAGACGGACGTATATGTTGTCGAATAAGCCTTTATGAGGATAGTCGAAACTAACCCCGAAATGGTCGCCGTAGAAAACAAATAAAGTTAAAAATCCCAGCAGCAACAGGCGAACAGCGCTGGAAACAAGTTTTGATTGCATTAAAACAGATCGTTCGTTAGTCTAAAACAAATTCTTCTTTCCAGTTATCTTTCTCCTGCCATTCGGGCTGTTTGCGTTTGTCGAAGAGGTAGTTACCAACGGCCAGGTAATCCATTTCGGTACGCATAAAGCAGCGGTACGCATCATCGGGCGTGCAGACAATCGGTTCGCCCCGTACGTTGAAGCTGGTATTCACGATAACCCCGAAGCCCGTCAGTTTCTTGAATGATTCGATCAGTTCGTAATAACGGGGGTTCGTATCCTTGTGGACCGTCTGGATACGAGCCGAATAGTCGATGTGCGTGATAGAGGGCAGGTCCGACCGCTGGTAGTAGAGTTTTTCACGCAGGGGGAAACTGGCGTAATCAGCCGGTACCGGCGTCCGGCGTTTCTGCGCAACGGGATGAACGAGCAGCATATACGGCGAGATGCCATCGTAGTCGAAATACTCGGCACAATCTTCGGCCAGTACCGACGGCGCAAACGGCCGGAACGACTCGCGGTATTTAATTTTAAGGTTTAGTTTTTTCTGCATCTCGGCATTGCGAGGATCGCCCAGAATACTGCGTCCGCCCAGTGCCCGCGGTCCAAACTCCATCTGTCCCTGCACCCAGCCCAGCACATTCCCTTCAGCCAGCAGCTTGGCCGCGTCCTGAGTCAGATCGGTGAAGTTGGTGTAATGCGTCGCAACGGCTTTGTATTTTTTGGCCATCAGCTCCACGTCCAGATCAGAGAAGGTTGGCCCCAGATAAGACCCCCGCATGGCATCGCGCTCAGTCGTAACAATCCGCTCTTTGCCAAAATAGATATGATAAGCTGCGAGTGCAGCACCCAGCGCCCCACCGGCATCGCCCGCGGCTGGCTGAATGAAAATATCCTTGAACAGACCCGAGGCTTGAAGCTTTCCGTTCGATACACAGTTGAGCGCAACCCCACCAGCCAGTACCAGGGCATCGGCATTGGTCAGGCGTTTGGCTTCTTTGCCCATGTTCAGCACCACCTCTTCGGTTAAATACTGGATGGCGAGACCGAGGTTACAATGCTGGGGCAACAACTCATCTTCGGGCTGCCGCTTGGGAAAGCCAAACAGCTCGGCCCATTTGGCCTCGTTCACCATTTTCAGCCCCGTAGCGTAATCAAAGTACTCCTGATTCAGCCAAACGGAGCCATCCGGTTTCAGATCAGCCAGTTTGTCTTTTATGATCGCCATATACCGGGCTACATCGGGCGATGTTGGATCGCCATAGGGAGCCAGTCCCATCAGTTTGTACTCGCCGGAATTAACCCGAAAGCCCAGAAAATACGTAAAAGCAGAATAGAGCAGGCCCAAGGAATGCGGGAAGCGCATTTCTTTGAGGATAGAGATATTTTTACCTTCGCCCAGCCCGATCGATGCCGTTGCCCATTCGCCCACGCCATCAATCGTGAGAATAGCCGCCCGCTCATAGGGCGACGGATAAAATGCGCTGGCACCATGCGAGAGATGGTGTTCGGGAAACAGCAGTTTTACCTTACGGGATGGGTCGTAGCCCAGTTTCTCCAGTTCCTGCCGGATGAGTCGCTTCAGGAACAGCTTTTCTTTGAGCCAAACCGGAATCGACATCAGGAAGGATCGTAACCCCTGGGGAGCAAACGCGTAATACGTTTCCAGCAGTCGCTCAAATTTGAGCAGTGGCTTGTCGTAAAAGACAATGGCATCTAACTTATTGAGATCGGCTCCGCTGTACTGGAGGCAGTATTTGATGGCCTCCGCCGGAAAACCGGGATCGTGCTTTTTACGGGTAAACCGCTCTTCCTGAGCAGCGGCAATGATACGTCCGTCTTCAATTATTGCGGCTGCTGAGTCGTGGTAAAAAGCAGAAATGCCTAATATGGTCATGAACTATGTTACTGGTCAAACGAGGCCAAAAGTAACGGTTTTTTTTTCAAACGAATCATCTAACTCAGTACCAATTACTTTCCGGTCCACTAAAAAGGTAACGGCTGTTGACCTACCGGTAACTTTTTGATAATAGAAATACGATACTTGTTTATAGTCCTGCCAGATGCGTAAAACGGTGTCAAACGTTCACTTAGATTGAATAGGCAGGTCGTTGGCCAGCTTTTCCGCTACTCGTTTATACGCGTCGCCATCAGGGTGCATGCGATCAAAGGTTGTTTTCCAGGAGAATAGGGCAGAATAATCGATCACCTTTAGCTGAGCGCGCTGGAAGCATTCGCGGAGTTCGGGGGCCATAGGATAGGCAGGAAAGACGACCACGTAGAACTTATCATTTCCGAACTGGTTTCGGTATAATTCTGCCGACTTCCTGACAATCGTAACAAATTGTTCATACTGTTCTGTGCTGTATCGCCGGGGAAAGTTGATGTTAAACAGATTGACAATATTACTCTTATACATCCCTCTGATCAGCTGCAAACGGAGGGGATGTTTGTCGGCATACGTCCCTTCCACCCTGACCGTTCTGGGGTTGACACAGGGCCAGTATCCATTCGAATTATAAATCCATTTGGTGCTGGGAGCCACCCGCGCCAGGTGATCTTCAATGTACGTATAGATGGCAATCCCGTCTTTTTCGATAACCTCTTTTCGCATATTCACTGCCTGCTGAAGAGCGATCATGTGGGCCGGCGAGTAGCCCGATACGCCATAATTGTAAGGTCGAAACCCGGTTGTTTTGCCGAAATAATAGGGCATTGTACATGTATCGGGCACCGATTCGCCGTAGGTGAATGAGCAGCCCAGAAATAACGCATATTTTCCAACGGCCCGGCGATTATCGAACGGGGTGACTCGTCGGGACAGGCTATCGATATGATAGGTAATCGAAATCTGTTTATCGGGTTGGGATAGGTTTTCCTTTGCATCCGGTTGCGCTATGGGGTAGCTGACTTCGTACGGACCGGGGGCTGGTCTGACAATACCCAGGGCATCATTTTTTACCAGCACGAGCGAATTTTTTGGGCTATCGGCGTTGCCCGCTGGTGTGGGATGACCGGTTGTCAGGCGCTGACCAGTCTGTTTCAACTGCAGCAAGAGACTGGAAACGCCTTCCAGGGCCAGCCAACTGAGAATAAAACTGATCAACGATACCGTTATTCCCCTGACCCATACTTTACTGAAGAGCATAATAGATTCCTGACGGAGACGCCTATGGTTTGATAGTTTATGGGCATTTGTGATGCCTCAGAAATGAATTAATTCTGTTCTATGTCGTCAATCAGCTAAACCTAGTACGAACGAGTTACTCATTGCCACAGAACCAGTAAGATACTGATCCCGGTCGAGCGCGAATGGTTCGGACATTTATCTGAATTTCTTCGATCGAGTGAGTAGACAAGCCGTTAATTAACCTAAATCTACTCATGGCCAGCCTGTCGTTTGGAGTTGACAAAACAGATTAAGCTGGCAAGGGCACAAACGATACACCGTCGAAAATAAGGGTCCACGTTTCGCTCATACACACAAAAAAATTACCTTTGGCCCACTCACAAAGCTCTATAGATAGTGAAACTGGCAGCTATTGATATTGGATCAAACGCAGCCCGTCTGCAAATCTCGACGGTATTGCATAATGATGACCTGGTTAGCTTCAAGCGCGTTGAATACGTTCGGTTCCCGCTTCGGCTCGGTCACGATGTATTTAATTACGGCGCGCTGACACCCGAAAGTGAGGCCCGCACGACCAAACTGATGCAGGCCTACAAACTACTAATGGAACTGCATGAGGTGGAGGGGTACATGGCCTGTGCCACCTCGGCCATGCGGGAATCCACTAATGGTCAGGAAGTAGCCAAACGAATTGAAGGGCTAACGGGCATCAAGATTCACATTATCGACGGACGCAGGGAAGCCGAATTAATCAATGATGTTGTGGTACACGCGCTGGACGACCGGCAGTACTTACACATTGACGTTGGTGGCGGCAGTACGGAACTGAACGTGTACGTAAATCGCGAAAAGATCAACTCCAAATCCTTCAAAATTGGTTCGGTACGCCTGCTGGAAGGCAAGGAACAGAAAGGAGCCTGGCGAAAAGTTGAAGATTGGGTAGAAGATAACATCGATTCTTTTCAGGACGTGACCGCCGTTGGTACGGGGGGAAACATCAGCAAATTATTCAACCTGGCCTCCAAGAGTTCAGAAACCGAAACCACGCGCGCCGAGATCGAACGGATTCGAAATTTTATCGCCGGATTCAGTCAGGAAGATCGCATCAATAAATTGCGTCTGAATGCCGACCGGGCCGATGTAATCGTGCCAGCCGCCGACATTTATATATCGGTTATGAAGTGGGCAGGAGCCAGCAAGATTATAGTGCCGGATGTAGGCCTGAAAGACGGAATTATCCAACAGGTCTATGCTCAGGTGAAAAAGCGGAAGTGATTCAACGCCCATAGACTGGCAAAAAAGAGAACCCCCGGCCTGACGAATGCAGGCCGGGGGTTCTCGTATCAGGGCGGATTTTATTTTGCGGTCAGTCTGCTTTTTGTTTTAGCGATAACCATGGGGATGCACTGGGTATAGGCGCATGTGCACACCGTGTTCCTCATGGTTATGGTCCGGTCGGTGTAACAGCCCAGCGAATTGTAGATGCGAACGCTATAGGTCTTCGGAACACCGGATCGGCTGATACCACCAGCAATAACCCCATCAGAAGGAATAGCCGTTTTTTGCCCCGAGAAACGGCCATCAACGGCCATCTCGTAGGTGTCGTTGGGCTGGTATCCGGTTATTGACACCTGCCCGTCACTCTGCGATTCTGTATTATAACAGGTTGCCTCCTTCACAACTACCGCAGCCATTGGGTTCGCTCGAATAAACACCGTGATTGACGCAACCGGTGCGCAATTGGGGTCGGCAGGGGCCGTTTTCAGACGGGCATACACGTAATAAACCCGGTCGGGCAGATCGAAGTGGGCGGGGAAAATCACATTTCGTAACGCAGCTTTTCCCTGCCGGGGTCTGGCGTTGCCCAGCGGCACCCCCCCCTTATCAGTATATGGATTGGTCTGGTAGGTATCAAACCGCACAAACTCAATGGTATCGGACGGCGAAACGTTGGTATTGACCTCTAGTCTTTCGATAACGGCTACGGTGCAGACCGTTAGCGATGTCGGACTCGCATTGGTGATACTGGGACAGGAACTGACCTGCGCCCTGGCTACGAATGTACCCATCAGAGCGGGCAATATCGAGAACGTAAGCCGAAGCCATCCCGACCAGGACTGCCGCCAGCCATTCTGTAGTACAAGCACTATTCTCCCCATTTGATTTTTATAGGATATCTTTTCTGGTGGCTGATTGATGAAAACCACGCCTATCTACTTATCCTGTACTGGTGTATATATACGTTATTTCGACTTCATAATCTATTGTCCGTCACGCCGGAACAAAGCGCCCCCGGTTACTTTTCGTCTACCTGGATTGTCTATATACCTCTAACACCTGTACGGTATGGACGAGTATATCTTCTTACATCAACGATGCCCAACGCGAACAACCATCCCATCTTTTTACCAACCGGGCTTCTTTTTTAATGAACACGCCCATTTACTGCAACAGGCTGGAAAATTCACCTTGCTCTCGGCAGTACATCCGGAAACCCGACACGCTGAAGCGCGTTGCGCCTTTTTTATCCGTTCCGATGAAGCCTGCAGTCCCGCAGCGGCACCTTTCGGCTCTATTGAATTTTCGGAAACGTTACCCGATCAAATGCTGGCTACATTTCTTTTTAAGCTAACGGGGGCTGCTCGTGACGAAGGAGCAAAAATGCTAAAAATCGTAAATTATCCACACTGTTATGCACCACAGCAGGCCGAGAGACTGACCAAAGCATTTCTTGCCCACGGTTTTACGCAACGATCCGTTCACCCTACCTACTACATACCAATCGGCCGTCAATCGTTTACGGATCAGCTTGTTCCCGCCGAGTGCAGGCGATTGCGGCAAGGCCAGCGGGCGGGTCTCCAGTTTAACCAATGGGTATCGGCCGACATGAGCAAGTTGATCTGTTTCATTGAGGAAACCCGACGGCGGAAAGGTTACCCACTTTCCATAAGCAGTTGCCAGCTGGCTACCTTATGCACCCAGTTTCCCGATCAATTCGTGGCATTCACGGTAACAGATGGATCGCGTCTGGCTGCGGTAGCCCTGACGGTACGCATCCGGCACGATATTTTGTATAATTTTTTGCCCGCGTCGCATCCCGACTACCAGACAATAAGTCCAATGGTTATGCTCACCGATGGCCTTTTCACGTATTGCCAGAAACAGGCGATACGACTGCTCGATTTAGGCGTGTCGCTCGATGCGAATAACCAACCAAAACCAAGTCTGATGCGGTTTAAGCGTAACCTTGGCGCCCTTGAATCCCCAAAGTGTACCTTCGAAAAGGCGTTGTAAGCGCAGTACCCAAATCTTACCCGCCATTCCGTACGCCTGTTAGCTAGTCAGTTCTGCTGTTTTTTTCGTTGTTTTGTAGAAAAAAGGCACCCCAACAGGTGCTGATTGCATGGTCGAAGCTGGTTTCAATCACATTAGTCAATTTCTGAGCGACCTGTTCGCATCACTGGTATCGTTACTGAAAGTGGCAATCCGTGGTCGGCACGCCACCCGCTTACCCGACCGGCAACGGGCCGTCTGCTCCGTTCTGGGGAATGGCCCATCCCTCAATGAATCGCTGGCTGATCAATTCGACTTTATCCAGCAAACCGAAGTTGTCTGCGTCAATAACTTTGCCCACGCCGATATCTTTCTCCGGCTTCGTCCGCAGGATTACGTTATATCCGACCCAAACTATTTTGTTTTTACCGAACACACCACTGATCGCGACGACATCCGAAAAACCCTGTCGATTTTTCAGGAGCAGGTTAACTGGCCCATGTATCTGTACGTACCCCATTTTGCCAGGGGTTCGTATTTGCTGCACGTGATTGAGCGGAGTAATCCTCAAATCAAGGTCGTTTACTTTAACTACACAGTTGTTCGTGGTTTCCAGAAATTAACGTACTGGCTCTACTCAAAAGGGTTGGGTATGCCCCAGGCCCAAACGGTCATTATTGCCGCCCTGACGCTGATGATCAACCGAAAGTTCGATACTATTTACCTGTTCGGGGCCGATACATCCTGGCATGAGCAAATTCGACTAAACGACCAGAATCAGCTATTGATCAAGCAGATACATTTTTACGACAAACCCAAAGATCTAACCCACCAGCCCGTTTATTCGGATGCCCAGCGGCAACGCACCTTTTCTATGGCTTCGCAGTTTTTATCCCTGCACAAAGTTTTTCGGGGTTACGAAGTGCTACGTAACTATGCCGACTACCGGGGTGTTCGCATTGTAAACGCCAGCGCCAAAAGCTACATCGATGCGTTTGAGCGAACGCCGATCAAGCTTCCCACAACGGGCAACTAACTTGATGTCGGTAAGCTATCATCCTCACGAAGCAGCCGGCAATGACGGTGCTACCGGCTGACTTGTGAGGATGACGGATTAAAGGTGCAGTTTATTTCTTCTGTACGAGTTGCTTCACCAGTTGTTTCAGCTCATTTACTTCTGCTTTCAGTTTTTGCAGTTCCTGTTGCTTTGCCCGATCTGCTTTTTCAAGCTGGATACTGTACAGGGTTAGCTCCTCGATTTTTTCCAGTAGTTTAGCATCCATCTTACCGACATCGGCTCCTTCCCGAACAACCTGCTCGGCCGACGGTATCCCTGGCAGATGCCCGTTTTTTTGAATGAACTGTTCTACGTCGATCAGGGAACGAAGTGTATAAGACGAAGCAAACACCTTGTCTGACCAGTCATTCACCTGACCAACTGAATAATGGCCTGTCTGAGTCAGAACAACCCGGCCACCAGCATCAACCGTAAGTACTTTATTTGTCGAAGCCAATTGAACGGGACTACTGGCCGTCAGTCGGCTCATCCGGATACCTGACTCGTGCTCAATCCCGCTGTTGACGTCTAACCGAGCGGTAGGAGCTGATGTACCAATACCGACGTTCGCCTGATTGCCCAGCACAACGGCATTACTAACAGCAACACGGGCACCAGCCCCGATAGCCGTAGCGTTGATCAGGTTCTGGGCAATGGCATCCGCTCCGGTCCCCAAAAACGTATTTTTTGAGCCGCTATCGTGGTTACCAGTAGTAAAACCGATGTAGACGTTATCATCCATTGTACTGCTTGCCGGACCAGCACCGTTCCCAACAAATGTATTATGACTGCCTGTGGTATTGCTCCGCCCCGACGATGTTCCAAAGAAGGTATTGCCTTTCCCGGTTGTTGTGGTGTAACCGGCTTGATAGCCGACAAATGTATTGGAGTCAGCAACAGCGTTATAACCCGATTGGTAACCGAAGTACGTATTTCTAGCGCCCGATTGACTGCGGTAACCGGCCTGCGTGCCAACAAACGTGTTGTGAGAGACGGCGTTTAACTGCCCTGCTAATTTACCAATCATGACGTTTTCTGATCCGCCTGAGTTACCGCCACCCGCGCCATACCCTAAATAGACATTATCTGTTCCTGTCGTATTATAGATACCTGCCTGGGTACCCACAAATAGATTTCCTCCGCCGGTTGTGTTTTCTTTTCCGGCTCCTGCCCCTACAATTGTATTGTTTATCGCATTTGTCGTTTTAAATCCGGCGAAGTAACCCAAAAATGTATTAGAGCCAGCGTTCGTACTGCTTTGTCCGGCATTGAAACCAACAAACGTGTTTTGCCCTCCGGTCGTGTTATTACGACCGGCATCAGTTCCTATAAATGTATTCTGATCACCATTTGTATTGGCAAAGCCAGCCGATTTGCCAATAAACGTATTTGACAAACCCGTTGTCAGGTTAATACCAGCGTCATGGCCAACAATCGTGTTGTTTATACTATTCTGTGACTGACTGCTATATACCCAGGTTGGATTAACAATAACATTGGCGCTACCAGGTGTTTGAGAAGCAGGAGTAGTTAGTATCAGGTTTTGCGCCTGCGATAGACCCATACCCGTCAGTAAAAGTTTAGAAAGTAACGTAAGGCGGTAAAAAATTTTCATACATTAATCAAGTGAAAGTTGCTTAGTATAAAATCACGGCAAGATATTAAACTCCCCCAAATAGCTGAACCTGTTGTAGATAGATTACATAAGTTTTTGATGCTAGCTTTTTCGTTACGCAAGCACCATGCAACCAGTCGATCAGTGACCCATTCTTTGCGCTAGAACTTCTTTAACTGATCCAGCAATATTGATTCCTCCAATAACCCTACCTTTGCGGTCAAAAGCATCTAAAAAGGTACGGTTGCTCTGGGCCCTGTCAGGTTGGTCAAACAGAGAACCATATAAGAAGGCAATTATCTATGAATCAGCACCAACCAGGTCAGTCGCTTGACCTGACCAATAAATCCATTCTAATCACCGGTGGTACCGGCTCGTTCGGCAAGAAATTCATCGAGATGGTGTACCAGCGCTATCCGAACATCAAACGGTTGGTTGTTTATTCCCGCGATGAACTCAAGCAGTTTGAGTTGGCGCAACACTACCCTCAATCGACGTACAAATCCATTCGGTTTTTTATCGGCGATGTACGGGACGGTGAACGGCTCAAGCGTGCCTGCGAAGGCGTCGACATTATTGTTCACGCGGCTGCGCTGAAACAGGTCCCTGCCGCCGAATACAACCCGATGGAGTGTATCAAAACCAACGTTTTCGGGGCTGAAAATGTCATCAACGCGGCACTGGATAACGGGGTGCAACGGGTAGTGGCCCTGTCGACGGACAAAGCTGCGGCACCGATCAACCTGTACGGCGCGACCAAGCTTTGCTCCGACAAATTGTTCGTTGCGGCCAACAACATGAAAGGCAGCCGCGATTTACGGTTCTCGGTTGTTCGTTATGGCAATGTAATTGGCTCACGGGGATCGGTAGTACCTTTCTTTCTCGAAAAACGCAAGGACGGCATTCTGCCCATTACACACCCCGACATGACGCGTTTCAACATCTCACTCGAGGAAGGGGTTGAGATGGTTTTCCATGCCCTGCAACATGCCTGGGGTGGTGAGATTTTTGTTCCCAAAATCCCCTCCTACCGCATCACCGATGTAGCCACAGCCATTGGCCCTGATTGTGAACAAAAGTTGGTGGGCATCCGGCCGGGCGAGAAACTCCATGAGGAAATGATCACCGAAACGGACTCGCTCAACACGGTCGAAACGGACAAATATTACGTAATTACCCCTTCAACGCCTACCTGGAGTGTTGACGAGTACATGCAGACTTTCAATGGTCGGCAGGTCGAAATGGGCTTCAAATACAACTCCGGCACCAACACCGAATGGCTCAACGTAGACCAGCTACGGGAGCAGATCCGGGAGCACGTTGATCCAGCCTTTGCGGTTTAACTCATTGACGGACGGATAACCAACCGACTAATAACGTATGAATCAAGCCATTCCCTACGGTCGGCAACACATTACCGACGAAGATATTGCCGCCGTTGCTGACGTTTTGCGTGGCCCATTTTTGACCCAGGGGCCGCATATCGGTGCGTTCGAGACTGCTTTTGCTCAATACATCGGTTGCCAGTATGCCGTAGCCGTAGCCAACGGTACGGCTGCCCTGCACCTGTGCTGCATGGCCCTGGGTGTGACAACTGGTACACGGGTTATCACCACGCCCATTACCTTTTCGGCTTCGGCCAACTGCGTTCGGTATTGTGGGGGTGAAGTCTTTTTTGCCGATGTCGATCCGGAAACGGCGCTGCTCGATATTAACGCCGTTCGGACGTTGCTGGAGCAACATCCCAAAGGCTATTTTTCGGGCATTATTCCGGTCGATTTTGCGGGTTATCCCGTCGATATGGCTGCTTTCCGCGAACTAGCCAACGAATATGAACTGTGGCTGCTGGAAGACAGTTGCCACTCGCCGGGCGGGTCGTTCACTGATAAGAATGGTATTGAGCACTGGTGTGGCGATGGATCGCTGGCGGATCTGGCCATTTTTAGTTTTCATCCGGTTAAGCACATTGCGGCTGGCGAGGGGGGCATGATTACCACCAACGATGAAGCCCTATACAAGCATCTTCTCCGGCTCAGGACTCATGGCATCACCAATAAATCCGGCGACTTTACGGAGCAGTATCCCGGCGAACCCGAGCGCGGTGGCTGGTACATGGAATTGCAGGAGCTGGGCTACAACTACCGCCTGACCGATATGCAGGCCGCTCTGGGAAATAGCCAGTTAACGCGCGTTGAAGCCATGCTGACTCGTCGGCGGGCCATTGCCAAAGGGTATGACGATGCATTTGCCGGAACTGTCATTCACACAATCATACCACCTGATAACGTCGGTCATGCGTATCACCTATATGTGATTCAGGTCGATGATCGGAAAGGGCTGTACGACTTTTTGAGAACCCGAAACATCATGGCGCAGGTGCATTATATTCCCGTGCACCTGATGCCGTACTACAAACAATTCGGCTGGAAGCCGGGCGATTTCCCGCATGCCGAACGCTACTACGCCCGGTGCCTGAGTCTGCCCATGTTTCCAACCCTTACCGATGCCGAACAGGACTATGTGATTGAATCGGTTAAGGAATTTGTGGGCGCATGAGTACCGTAGCCATCATCACCGCGCGGGGTGGCAGCAAACGCATTCCCCGCAAAAACATCCGGCCTTTTCTGGGTAAGCCCATTCTTGCTTACAGCATCGACGCGGCTTTGCAATCAGGCCTGTTCGATGAAGTGATGGTGTCGACCGACGATGACGAAATTGCCGATATTGCCCGGCAGTATGGCGCGTCCATTCCGTTTCTGCGCAAGGCTCAAACCGCCGATGATTACGCCACAACCGCCGATGTGCTGATTGAGGTTTTAGAACAATATGCGCAGCAGGGGAAGACATTCGACTACGCCTGCTGCCTCTACCCCACGGCCCCGTTTGTTACAGCTACTCTGTTGCAGAACGCGTTCGCCACCCTTATCGAAAACCAGTTCGACACAGTCTATCCGGTTCAGCCGTTTAGCTTCCCTATTCAGCGGGCCGTATTGCTGCGGGATGCCCAGGTGCACTGGTGCCAGCCCGAACACGCCCTTACCCGCTCTCAGGACCTGGAACCCACCTATCACGACGCCGGGCAGTTTTATTTCTTTCAGACAGCCTCCTTTCTACAGAATCATCGCCTGATTACCAACCACTCAGGTGGTATCATCATCTCCGAGATGCAGGCGCAGGACATTGATACAGAAACAGACTGGCAGTTGGCCGAGTTGAAGTTCAACCTACTGACCAGCCGATGACTCAACTACTTTTTCGGGCCGATGGAAACGCGCAGATTGGACTGGGCCATGTGATGCGCTGCCTGGCCCTGGCCGATATGCTGAAGAACGACTACGCCATGCGGTTTGCCATCGTCGAGCCAGCGGCCAATGTTTCTTCGATGATTGAACAGGCTGGTTTATCTGTACTTAGTCTGCCGGCAACTGACCAGCAGCGCATTTTTCTGGACTTAATCGAGCCAGACGATATAGTGATCCTGGATGGCTATTCGTTCGATGAACTGTTTCAGCAATCGGTTCGCTCCCGGGCGAAGAAGCTGGTTTTTATTGACGACTTGCCAACCGGCCATCAGGTTGCCGATGTGTTGATCAACCACGCAGGTGGCGTCACCGAAGCGGAGTACGATGCCTCATCGGATACGCGGTTCTGCGTTGGTCCCCATTATGCCCTGCTCCGGCCAGCCTTTCTGAATCCGGCTGGTTTTGGTTCCGCACCGGCAGAAGGCCCCATCTTTGTCAGTCTGGGAGGAGCCGACCCGCAAAACATATCGCTGACCGTACTGGAGGCCATCTGGCAGGTTGATGCTACGTTGCCTGTTCATCTTATTCTGGGGCCCTTCCACCCGAATCGGGCGGCTATCGAGGCTTTCCGGAAGCAGCTTCCAAACCTGACGATCCGGCAAAATCTGACGGCTCCGCAAATGGTTGATGAACTCACAGCCTGCCGTTTAGCCATCACGGCCTGCAGTACGATTGCCTATGAAGTATGCGCCATCAATCGCCCCCTGATCACCATCGTAACGGCCGACAACCAGGCGCGGCTGGCGCAATTTCTATCGGAAGAAAAATTGGCGTTATCGGTTAATTTCCCCACACTGCTCACGCGCCTGACGCCGGTCATTGCCTTAGACCAGATGCTGAAACTTTCCATTCAGGCCTTCGAGTTTTCACCCGAAATTGTTGCAGATTCATTAGCCAGTCAACGCCGTTTTTTTGATGGCCACTCGCCTGAACGGTTCCGAGCGCTATTCCAAACTTTAAGTGGTAGCTAGTGTGTTGCGCCAATTAAATGCGTAATTCGGTACGTCAAGACGTTATGGCCACAACTATGCTTACTTACCGACCTGCCCAACCCGCTGACGCCCGGCTTTATTTCGACTGGGCCAACGACCCCGACACCCGTCGGCAGTCGTTTCATTCGGCCCCTATTTCGCTGGAAACGCATACGTCCTGGTTTTCCCGCAAACTAGTCGACCCTAATGCGTTGCTGCTCGTTTTTACGGATGAAACAAAGCAGCCCATCGGTCAGGTACGTTTCGAGCGGACACCCGTAGCCGATATGCCCGACGAAATCGTCATCGGCCTGTCGGTCGATGCCCGTCAGCGGGGCAAAGGATTAGCTGTTGACCTCATTACGCAAGGGTGCCGCGTATGCCGCGACCAGTGGGGAGCCGTTACCATTCATGCGTATATCAAACCCGAAAATCAGGCATCGGTACGCGCCTTCGAACGGGCGGGTTTCAGATTGTCGGGCGAAAGCGGTAAATTTGACAATTCCGGTCGGACCGCATCAGGTCGGGCCGCGTCTGACAAGCCGTGTTTGCTTTACGTAAATAGTCAATGAGTAGTAATCAACCGATTCAGGTTGCCCAGTATACCATCAGCCCGGCGCACCGGCCATTTGTGATTGCCGAAATGTCGGGCAACCACAACCAGTCGCTGGAACGCGCGCTGGAGATCGTCGATGCCGTGGCCGATGCCGGAGCGCACGCGCTCAAACTCCAGACCTACACCCCCGATACCATTACCTTCAATGGGGCTTCGGAGGAGTTTTACATTCGGGACGCCAAGTCGCTTTGGGCCGACAAAAATTTGTACAAACTGTACCAGGATGCCTACACACCCTGGGAATGGCACAAGCCTATATTCGACCATGCCAAGAAGCGCGGCATGATCGCGTTCAGCTCGCCTTTCGACACCAGCGCGGTTGATTTTCTGGAATCACTTGACGTTCCCCTGTACAAGATTGCTTCCTTCGAAAACACGGACCATATCTTGCTGAAGAAGGTAGCTCGTACGGGAAAGCCCGTCATTATGAGTACAGGGGTAGCCTCCGTTGCCGATCTTGATGAATCGGTCAAGGTTCTCCGGGCAAACGGCTGTAAAGACCTGATCCTGCTCAAGTGCACCAGCACCTACCCCGCCACGCCCGAATCCACCAATTTGCGGACCATACCGCACATGCGGCAACTGTTCGATGTACCCGTGGGCTTGTCGGATCATACAATGGGCATCGGCGCAGCTGTCGCGGCAGTAGCGCTGGGTGCCGTTGTCCTGGAGAAGCATGTGACCCTACGCCGGGCCGATGGTGGTGTCGATTCCGCGTTTTCGCTGGAGCCGGACGAGTTAAAAAATCTCGTTGTCGAAACTGAACGAGCGCATCTGGCAATGGGTCAGGTTAGCTATACCCTCACGCCCAAAGAAGCTAAGAGTTTGCAGTTCAAGCGGTCGCTATATGTGGTGCAGGCAGTAAAAGCAGGCGAACGATTCACCCCGGAAAACGTTCGCAGCATACGTCCGGCCAATGGCCTGCATACGCGCTATTACGAAGACATCCTTGGCAAAACCGCCACCACCGACATTTCCGCAGGCACAGCGCTGACCTGGGATTTAATAAAGAGCGAAAGAGTAAATGAGTGAAAGAGTGGCTGACGCATAAGTACCTCTGACGCGCCAGCCACTCTTTCACTCATTCACTCATTCACTCTTTCGCTCTTTATCCGATGGGTATCATAAAACGGCAAACCATTCAGAGTTCGGTGTACGCCTACGCGGGTGTTGCTGTTGGCTTTTTTACGCAGGGGCTCTGGTTTCCGAATTTGTTTGAAGGAACTCAGGTTGTCGGGTTGCTGACCTTGCTGATTTCGCTGGCGCAGGTACTTTCCCAGGCCTCGAACCTAGGCGTAAATGGCGCAGGCGGCCGTTATTTTCCGTTTTTCCGAGACGTTGAAAAACAGCATAACGGGTATCTGTTCATTGCCTGCCTGACCACGCTCATCGGCTTCGGTCTGTGTACTCTGTTTCTGTGGCTGGCGCGCCCCTGGGTGATCGACTGGTATCAGAAAGACTCGGCCCTTTTTGTCGAGTATTATTATCTGCTCATTCCACTTACCTTTTTCACGGTCTATTTTACCGTATTCGACAATTACGCCCGGTTGCTCTACGACCCCGTTACTGGGACCCTCCTGCAACAGTTCGTTCAGCGTATTCTGATTCTTCTGGCAGGCGGCCTGTACTGGCTGGACTGGGTTACGTTGCCGCAGTTTCTGGGCGTCTGGCTAGTAGCGTTTTTGATTCCACTGGTTCTGATGATCATCAGTGTTGCACAGGATGAGGCTTTATTTTTCAAACGTAAGTTCGTGTCTGTCAAGGCGGATTTGCGCCGAAATATGATGCGCTATGCCGGCTTAACGTTCACCTCGGCCCTGTCGACGCAGATTGTCTGGACAATCGACAAGTTTATGATCAACAGCCGCCAGGGCCTCGGCGATACCGGTATCTATGGCACAGCCTCTTATTTTGCCACGGTCATTGCGATTCCAGCAACAACCCTTTACAAAGTTTCTGGAACGCTGATTGCTGAATCGTGGAAAATGAACGACCTGGCAAACATTGCCAGTATCTACCGAAAAAGCTGTCTCAACCAATTGATTGCCGGCTGTCTGGTGTTTGTGGGCGTAGCCGCTAACCTACCCAACGTATTCCGGTTTCTACCCCCCAGTTACGAAGCCGGTTATTATGTGATTCTGTGGCTTGGTCTGGGCAAACTGATCGACATGGCAACCGGTGTGAATGGCGTCATTCTAAATACGTCCCGGTACTATACCTACGATTCGTTATTTTTTGTGGCACTTGTTTTCATTACCATTGCGGCCAATCTTTACCTGATACCCCGTTTCGGTATCAACGGAGCTGCTATCGGAGCCGCATTGGCAACAACGTTGTTTAATCTCGCCCGGACGCTGTTTGTGGGATTCGCTTTTAAGATGCAGCCATTCACCTGGCGAAATCTCGTTGTTCTTTTACTAGGTCTCGCGGTCTGGTGGGTCGTGGTTCAAGTGCCGTATCCTGCCGCAGGTGAGCCCAAATGGCGCTTCATACTGGACATTGGCTGGCGATCGGCGTTGATTACCGGGCTATTTGGTGGCTCCGTTGTTGCCCTCAGATTATCATCGGACATCAACCAGACGGTGGCTGGATTGATGAAACGATTTTTTTAATTTCTATAATGCTGGTACGCCAGCATGACAAAAAAATGTGGGTCTTTCGCTTTTTATTTACAGAAACAGCCCGGCTCCTGCGCGCCGTGGAAGGGCGTCGGTTACTGGGTTTAGCGGTTCGGTACGGTAGCAAACCACGCAATCAGGCTACGGATGTTACGTTCGGAAACTACCAATTTCGGGTACCGGATGCCCTATCGTTTATCTGGCAGTTTCGGGAGATTTTCGTGGATGAGTTCTATAGATTTTACACGACAAGTAGTACACCCGTTATCTTCGATTGTGGCACCAACATTGGCACAAGCGTCGCCTATTTTCGTCAGACATACCCCAACGCCCGCATTGTGGCCTTCGAAGCCGATGAGCAAATCAGTACCATTCTGCAGGACAACCTTCGAAAAAATCAGATTTCGGGGGTTGAAGTCGTGACGAAAGCTGTCTGGACAAACGACGAAGGCATCTGGTTCGGAAGTGACCAGGCCGACTCGGCATCGATCTTCTCACAAACCGACCGTAAGCTGGTTCCTTCGGTCCGGTTGCGCGATGTTCTGCTGCGCGAAACCCGAATTGATATGCTCAAGATGGACATAGAAGGAGCCGAAACAGCAGTACTGACCGACTGCCGGGATGCACTGGCGCATGTCCAGAACCTTTTCGTTGAATTCCACGCTTACCATGACCATCCGCAAACCCTGGCCGAAGTTGTTCAGGTGCTGGAATCCAGTGGTTTCCGCTATTATATTAACACCAGTCAGTACCGCCATGCACCGCTGGTTAACCACCGTTACAAAGGCAACGACAGCATGGATTTACAATTGAATATCTTTGCGTACAGAAAATAGGTGTGTGGTTTACGGTTGCTTCCATTTTGTCTCATGACCTGCAAGAACATAAGTCATGAAAGAGAACGGGCAACCGTAAACCACAAGCTGACTACCGTAGAAACAAATGATCGACAAAATACTTTCTCGTCCCGAGTTCCAAACTGAGCCACCGGTGCTCGTGGATATTGGCGCATCGGGTCAACTGCATGGTCGCTGGAAAGCGTTTGCCAAGTACGCTGTGTGTATTGCCTTCGATGCCGACGACCGTGATTTTGGCTATGTAGAAAGTGAGTCCGGGCATTTTCGGAAGTTGTATACCTTTAATAACATTGTTACCGGGCCAACGCCGGATGAGGATAGTACAGCTACATCCAACCCCGGAAAATCAGACTTTTATCTGACCGTATCGCCCCATTGTTCCAGTTTGTTACGCCCCCGACCGGATCTGATTCAGGAGTACGCGTTCGCCCCTAAATTTGAGCCAACGAAAGTAGTTCAGTTAAAAACCAGAAGCCTTCGATCAACACTCGACAGCCTGAATATAAAGCGGGTCGATTGGTTCAAAACTGACTCGCAGGGCACCGACCTCCGGTTATTTCGCAACCTCGGTCCGGAGCGGGCCAGGCAGGTGATTACCGCCGAATTTGAGCCGGGTATTGCGTCCATTTACGATGGCGAAGACAAGCTTTATCAGGTACTGCAATTCATGGAAGAAACGGGTAGCCACTGGCTGGCCGAACTACTGCCAAAAGGCTCACCCCGCATAACCCCCGCTTTACTGGATAGTTTCAGCCGTCAGCCACTGGTAAAGAAGTTTGTCCTGTTTTCATTAAAGAACAGTGCCGTTTGGGGCGAAATGACCTACCTGAACCGCTTTGTTGATGAAACCACGCTTACGCAGCGCAACCTATTACTGGGCTGGGTTTTTGCTACAACCCTGAAGCAGCATGGTTTTGCCTTGATTTTAACGCAGAAAGCCAAGAGCCTTTCTACGGACCCAATTTTCGCCGAGATGGAAGCCTACTCCCGTCGGCGCATATGGGGGCGGGTATTTGGGCTGGGGTTCTGGCCCGAGGTAGTCAAAAAGTTCGATAAACTGCTAGGCCGGTGAGAGTTACGCACCTGAGCAACTACCATTTGTTTGGCGGAGCGGCCGTGGCAGCTAATCGGCTTCACCGGGCTTTGCAAAAACAGGTGTGGACAATGCCCGGTATTGAGAGCACTATGCTGGTGGGTGTACCCAACCGACTCGAAAAGCACCGTCCGGCACCGGGAGTGCTTTACCTGGCGAATAACTTTCTGGCTGAGCAAACGGCCTTCGGGCGGTTCGTGGCCGAACGCCTGTACTTCCTGCCGCACGAACGTGACCCGTCGGTACGGTTTCAGTTTTCGCCCGCCAAGTTTGGGGCTAATCTCAATTTTCATCCAGCCATCCAACAGGCCGATGTATTGCATCTGCACTGGATCAATTTCGGCTTTTTGTCAATTGACGGACTTCGGTCTCTGTTCGCCCTGCAAAAACCCATTGTCTGGACATTACACGACCAGTGGGCCTTTACGGGTGGCTGTCATTACGCGCGGGGCTGCGATCATTTTCTGAGCCATTGCCGGAACTGCCCGTACCTGAAAAAGCCGGGTGAGCACGATTTATCGGACAAGGTTTTTGACCAGAAAGAGCTACTTTTTCATGATGCGCACGTGCATTTCACTCCGCCCAGCCATTGGCTGGCCAACGAAGCAAAGCGAAGCGCGTTACTTCGTGCGTTTCCGTTTACGGTTATTCCCTATGCCATCGACCAAATGGCATTTCGGCCAATGGATCGAAGCGAGGCTAATGCTCAACTCAATTTGCCGGATGCCGACTCACAGTCGAGTGTTCGTTCTCCCCGGCTCCTGTTCGGTAGTGCCAACGTGACCGATATTCGTAAGGGCTTTAAACAGTTTGCCGAAGCGCTAACGTTACTCAACCAGCAGCACCCCGAGCTAACTCCCGAAATTATTTTGTTCGGCAAAGGCCGCTCCTACCTGATCAACGAGTTGCCCTACACGGTCCGTCATCTCGGTTTGCTGACGAACGAAGATGACATCGTAGCGGCTTATAACGCAGCCGACGCGATGGTCGTCCCTTCTCTGGAAGACAACCTCCCCAACACCGTCATCGAAGCCATGGCCTGCGGCACGCCGGTGGTGGGTTTCCGAACGGGTGGCATTCCGGAAATGATTGACCATCAACAAAATGGCTATCTGGCCGATGTTGGATCGGTGCAGCAACTCGCCGATGGGCTGGCGTTCATTTTAACGCACCCCAACCTGGATGAATTACGTCAGAACGCCCGTCAGGCAGCTGAAATTCGTTTCTCGGAAGATGTCGTCGCCCGGCAACACATTGATTTGTACCAGACATTAATAAGCGAAAGAGCAAAAGAGTGAAAGAGTGGCGCCGGATGGTACTCTTTCGCTCTTTTGCTCTTTCGCTCTTTCACTCATCATGCCTTCAACTCTCTCCATCATCACCATCACCTACAATGCCGAGCGGTTTCTGGAGCGTACGATCCGTAGCATCGTTGCCCAGCAGGTAGCCGATGTGGAGTACATTATAATTGATGGAGCCTCGACAGATGGCACGTTGTCCATTATTAAATACCATCAACAGAACATTACGCGCTGGCTTTCGGAGCCCGATAAAGGGCTGTACGATGCCATGAACAAAGGGCTTCACCAGGCTACGGGGCGGTATGTCTGGTTCATGAATGCGGGCGACGAAATCTACGGACCCGATACCCTGACCAAGCTTCTGGCTCGTATGGAAGCAACTCGGGCCGACGTGTATTACAGTGACGCGCTCTTTGTACGTGATGTTGTGGAACAAGAAACTATCCGGACAGTTCCCGTGGGCTTACGCAGTCAGGTAACCCCACATACTTTGCCGACACGGTTGACCTGGCAGGACATGGCACTCGGCATGAAAGTATGCCACCAAGCCTTTGTGGTGAAGCGGGCGCTCGCTCCAGACTACTTACTCGATAACCTGAGCGCCGATTTAGACTGGGAAATTCGCTGCCTGAAGAAGGCCCAGCACGTAGAGTATCTGCCTTTTGTTTTGTGTACTTACTTAATTGGCGGATTGTCGGTGCAGCAACATCGTCGGTCGCTGCTGGATCGGTTCAACGTTCTTGTCCGGCATTTTGGCCTGATAACAACCTTAATCAATCATGTTCAGATCATATGGCGGGCCGGAAGATTCAAAACCAATACATAATTTGCAGCAAGCCGACGCAGGAAAAACAATATTCGGCAGGGATAGACGATGAGATGCACCAAAATAGGGACGCTAAAACCAGTTTGTTCGGGTCTTTTTGTGAAATTTGTGTGAAAACGATGGGATAATTCCTGGTTCAGTGCCCATAGATTAATAAATGCGGATAAATTTGCGGGGTTTAAAACGATACCCTCGTAACCTTTTGTGAAATTTCCCTAAATAATTGATGTAACCTATGAAACGAGTAGCTGTTTTTACCTCGGGTGGGGATGCACCGGGTATGAACGCCTGTATCCGGGCTGTAGTTCGGGGGGCGGTCTATCACGGGCTGGAAGTTTTCGGTATCCGCCGGGGGTACAGCGGAATGATAAATGGCGACATTTTTCAGATGTCTTCGCACTCGGTGAGTAACATCGTGCAACGAGGAGGCACCGTTCTGAAATCGGCCCGCAGCAAAGAGTTCATGACCCCCGAAGGTCGTGCCAAAGCATACGATCAACTCAAGAAATTTGATATTGAAGGACTGGTAGCCATTGGTGGAAATGGTACGTTTACGGGTGCCACACTTTTTTTCGATGAATACGGCATCCCAACCGTTGGCGCACCCGGCACCATTGATAATGACCTTTACGGAACTGACCATACCATTGGTTTCGACACCGCCGTTAATACGGCACTCGAAGCGATTGATAAAATTCGCGACACAGCCGATTCACACGACCGGATTTTCTTCATCGAAGTAATGGGCCGCGATTCGGGCTACATTGCTATCCAGTCGGGTATTGCCGGTGGTGCCGAAATGGTAATGGTTCCCGAAGTACTCACGCCCATCTCGGAAGTTATTGAAACGCTGAAATCGGGTTGGAGCCGTCAGAAATCCTCCTCTATCGTGGTCATTGCCGAAGGAGAAGAAGCCGGAAACGCTACCGAAATTGCCGAGAAGATACGTCAGCAAATTCAGTCCGATATTGATATGCGGGTGACAACGCTGGGCCACATTCAGCGGGGCGGCATCCCAACCGCCTACGACCGTATTTTGGCCAGTCGACTGGGGCTTGGCGCGCTGGAAGGCTTGATGAACGGCGAACAAAACGTAATGGCGGGTATTATCAACAACGAACTGGTTTATACCCCATTCCGCGACACCATTCGGCTGCCCAAGCCAATTAGTGAAGATTTGCTACGAATGGTAAAGATCCTGTCCGTTTAACGAACGTAAACAGCCCTATCAGGCTATCAGAAACCTGATAGGGCTACATATATCCTACAAGCTGATAGGTCAGGTAGCCAACCAGTTCCCGAACCAGGTAATACGAGTCGAAGAAAGCAGATTCGTGCGGAAGCAGCCATTCTCCCGGCAGAAACGAGCGCTCTCTGCTCATGAAGCTACTGGCAAAAGGCGTTACCTGAATACCCTCTTTTTGAAAGCACCCAACCGCCCGGCGCATATGCCAGGCCGACGTGACGAGCACGCACTGGTTTGCGTTAAAGCGCTTTCTCAGCAATTGCGCCGTAAAAAACGCATTTTCATGCGTATTCCTGGACCTTCGCTCTAGAACGATGTCATCTGGCCGAACACCCGCCACGACCAGAAACTGAGCCGTCATTTCACCTTCGTCGCTCGCCTGTTTAACCTGTATGGGTAAGTCTCCGTTGCCACCACTAATCAGGATTTTTTGAACAGCCCCCGTCTTATACAAAAATAAAGCCTGCCCGGCGCGGTCAATTTCCCGTCCCAGCAAAAAACGGGACGTGCCGTATTTTGTCGGTACAGATACCGGTACTTCTTTCAATGTATTGATCAGACTACCCGTCAGCACAACAGCAATTCGATTGGTGGAATCGGTTGAAGCAGCCAGATTAGGCGGAATCGGATACTCCCACCACAACGCCAGTTCATTCATCAAAAACGAGTTACCAAATAGCCAGAAGATGCCTATGGCTGCCCCGAGGAGTCGGCGTCGGTACTGTGCTCGTTTTACAAAAAAAGCCAGTAACAGGGTGGTTATGAGCCATCCAGCGGGCGTAAGTAAGTAGGTAATCGTTTTAGAAAAGAAATAAAACATAGACTATAGTGGGCGTGGCAAGCGTTTTGATAGATAACAAACGTACCAGCAAAATACCGTAAATTTGACTTTATTCCGCTGCGAAGATACGGACCACCCTGTATGAAAAATCTCCTTGTAACCACCCTGCTTGGGTTAGCTTTACTGCCGCAAGCCTGGGCGCAATCTGCATCGCCAACAACCAGCGAAGGCTTCAAAATAACCGGTCGCATTAAGGGCCTGAAAGACACAACCTGTGTGCTGGCCCACTATTTTGGCTCAACCCAATACATAACCAAAGATACAGCCCGGGTAGATGGCGAGGGGAATATGGTTTTCGAAGGAAAAAAGACCTTACCCGAAGGCCTTTTTATCGTGGTAACACCCAAGAACCGGTACATTGAGTTTTTAATGACCGCCGATCAGCAATTCTCGTTTGAGACCGACACCGCCGATGTTATCAAAAACATGAAGATAACGGGGTCCAAGGAAAATGAGATTTTTTACGGGTATCAGCAGCAGCTTGGCAAATTATCAGAAGAAGCCCAGGCGCTGACCATGCAGAAGAAACAACGCAGTGATGCCGCGTCAACGTCCCTGGCCAACAAGCAATTGATTGACCTGCAAAAACAAGCCAACGAGTACCGAGCCAAATTCCTCCAGGATAATCCGGGTACGTTTGCGGTCAAACTGCTTAAAGCGACCGCCGAGCCCGATGTACCGCCCGCTCCCAAAGCCGCCAACGGCCGGCCCGATTCGATCTGGGTATTCAACTATTTCAAGCAGCATTTTTGGGATGATTACGACTTCGCCGATGAGCGTTTCGTCAGAACACCTATTATGCAGCGCAAAATCGAGCGGTACATCAAAGAGCTAACCGTGCAGGTCCCCGACTCGCTCATTAAAGAGGCTGACTTTTTGGTCAATAAGGCCATAGCGGGTAAGAATAAAGAGATTAAGTACTACACCATTTATTACATTACAAGCCAGTATGAACAGCCCAAAGTAATGGGGACCGACGGCCTGTTTGTGCACATGTTCGAGAAATACTACAAGACGGGCGTGATGACGGTTTCGGATTCGTCGACGCTGAAAAGCATTGGCGAACGGGTGGCTACGATGAAGCCGAACTTAATCGGAAAAGCCTTTGTGCCGCCCGTCATCAGCGATACCCTGCGTCGACCAATTGCTTTTCAGTCGGTTAAAGCCGACTATACCGTTGTCTTTTTCTACTCTCCTACGTGCGGGCATTGCCGCGAGAGTGCGCCTAAGCTCAAGAAATTTGTGGATGATTACAAAGGCAAAGGCGTGGAAGTCGTCGCTATTGCGATTGATCAAAGCCCGGAAGAATGGAAGAAATTTATCCGGGAATTCAAACTCGGCAATGCCATTAACGGCTACGATTATACGCTCCGCACCGACTACCGAAAACAGTATGACGTCTGGACTACGCCAACCGTATACGTGCTCGAAAAGGACAAGAAAATTATTGCCCGCAAGCTACCAGTCGAGCAGATTGAAGATTTTGTGCTATTCCACAAACGGCAACAAGCGGCTAAAAAGCCGGTCGCTTCAGCCAAAGCAAGCGTAAAAAAGTGATGCGGGCTACGCGGGCGGCCTCAACCCTGTCTGCGTTACCTCATTTTAGTTCGCTTCACCAGATAAGCCTGTAAGATCTGGTCGAAGCCTTGCGCAATATCGGCCTCGATGAAGTCGATTTTGTATTGGCCGCAACGCATTTTTAACTCCTGAAAATAGGTTTTCACGGCTTGCTGGTACGTTTCGCGTACCTGGCCTGGTTGAAGTTTTACTTTCTCTCCCGTTTCAAGATCAATGAACTCGTAAGGGCGTTCATCAAAAGCGAAATCCTCCTCCGTTTTTTTGTCCGTTACGTGAAATAGCAATACCTCGTGCATGTTATGACGCAAATGCTGGAGGGCCGAAAACAGTGCGTCGGCCTTTTCGCTATTGTCGAACATGTCACTGAAAATAACAACCAGCGACCGTTTGTTGATCTTCTCGGCTACCTGGTGAATTACATCGGCGGCCGAGGTTCTGCGTAGCGGTTTGGGTTGCTGCATGAGCAAGTCCAGCTGAGTAAACAGCTTATGCACGTGCGAAGGCGTTGATTTTACCTGTGTCTGCAAGTCAATCTGATCGGCGAAGGTCGTCAGGCTAACGGCATCTTTCTGGCGCTGGAGCATGAAGGCCAGGCAGGCCGATGCCATTACACTGAATGTCATCTTCCCGTAGTCAGCTTCCGGATAATACATTGACGACGAGGTATCGATCAATAGGTGACAGCGCAGGTTCGTTTCCTCTTCGTAACGTTTGACAAATAGCTTTTCGGTCTTCCCAAATACCTTCCAGTCGATATACCGGGTGGTTTCACCGGTATTGTAGAGCCGGTGTTCGGCGAACTCGACCGAGAAACCATGGAAGGGAGATTTATGGAGCCCTGTAATAAATCCTTCGACCAATTGACGAGCCAAAAATTCAACGTTCCCGAACGAACGTACTTGGCTAAGATTAAGGGGTTGTTTCATAAACTTCAAAAGGTGAACGAGCGAAAAGCTGGCGCGGAAATTTTCACTCGTTCGCTCCTTTACTCGTTCGCTCTTTGAATCTAACGCAAAAAAGAAACCGTTCGACATCTCAGGCAGGAATTGCACAGGGAAATATCGAACGGATCTGATAAGAAAGCCAGAACTGGTTTACATAACGGGCTCTAGCATGGACTGAAAAGCAACGGGTGTTGTGAAAGCAGAGGGTGACATGGCAATTGCCTGACTTTTGCCGACAACACGGAGCGACACATTCGCGATTCCTTTGGAAACCATACCCAGGGCATGCGCTGCGGCAAGGGTAATATCAATGACACGGCCTTTGGCAAAAGGCCCCCGATCATTGATTCGTACAACTACGGATCGTTGGTTGTCGAGGTTTGTCACCTCCACCAACGTATTCAAGGGCAGGTTAAGATGGGCTCCTTCGAGGGATTCTGAGCTAACGCGCTCGCCATAGGCGGTCTTCCGACCATTAAACTTCTTGGAATAAAAAGACGCTTTGCCTTTCTGTATGAGGCTCGGGAGAGCCTCCGCCGGTTTCATGTTGCCGAAAAACAACATAAGGGACACGATTAAACTCATACAGCTCTTGGTTACGTGAAAAAATAGACGTAAGGTGTATTTACTATTGTGCTACCTACCGTACGCCCCCAAAAAGTACAATTCCTGTAAAACAAAGATAGTCTTCACGAGCTTTATAACCAAGCATTTAGCCAAAAAACTGTGGAACGGCCTCCACAAACACGTCCGTTTTTGTGGCTATTTCGCCACAAAATATATTTGAGTTCATTTATTTTGTTCTATTCTGATTGAACGTACTTTAGCGCCCGTGAACTGACTAAACCTATTGAATTGTGGACGAAAAAGAACGGGAAAAGATTTATTCAAAGCGGGTTCGGGCGGGTAAACGAACGTATTTTTTTGATGTTAAGTCAACCCGCACGAACGACTATTATTTAACAATTACTGAAAGCCGGCGGCACCCACAGGGCGAGGGATTTGTGTACGAAAAGCATAAGATGTTCCTCTACAAAGAAGACTTTGACAAGTTTGTTGAAGCCCTCCAGGAAACGGTCGACCACGTTAAAACCGAACTGATGCCCGAAGTTGATTTCTCGCAGTTCGTTCAGCGCGAACGGGATGAGCAGGACGATTTCGCCAGTGAACTGAAGTGGGAATAAATACGATCAATCTATACCGGACGACCGCGAGCGACTCCTTTACCATTTACGAATGAATTAGACTTTACTACTCATTTTTTTGCCCAATACATCAGTCTTCTTACCAACCACATCCGTAGCCTTCGGCCTATCTATGCCGAAGGCTTTTTTTGTGGTCCGCCGTTGCGGTTGTATTTTTGCAGAAAATAATAAAGAGCGAAAGAGCAAAAGAGTGAAAGAGCGATTAGTTCGCCCTGCTTTTTCGCTCTTTCACTCTTTTGCTCTTTCACAATTCTTTATGGGACTTCAATGTGGAATCGTGGGTTTGCCTAACGTGGGTAAATCGACGCTGTTTAATGCAATATCGAGCGGGAAGGCCGAAGCCGCCAACTACCCGTTCTGTACAATAGAACCCAACGTGGGGGTAGTGACGGTGCCCGACGAACGACTGGATACGCTCGAAGGACTGGTAAAGCCCCAGCGCGTAGTGCCAACTATTATCGAGTTTGTCGACATTGCAGGGTTGGTCAAAGGAGCCAGCCAGGGTGCTGGACTGGGCAATAAGTTTTTGGCCAATATCCGAGAGGTAGATGCCATCGTGCACGTTGTCCGGTGTTTTGAAGACGACAACATTGTGCACGTTGAGGGCAAGGTTGACCCCGTGTCGGACAAAGAAATTATCGACGCCGAACTTCAACTAAAAGATCTGGACTCGGTCGATAAAAAGATTCAGCGGATCGACAAGGCCGCTCGCGTGGGCGACGCCAAAGCGAAAGCCGAACTGGAAATTCTGAAGCTTTACAAAACAGCGCTCGAATCGGGGAAAAGTGCCCGTACGGTTCAGGTATCGCCCGAAGATGCCGAAGCCGCCATTGGTGACATTTCTCTGATGACCGTGAAGCCCGTTATCTACGTCGCTAACGTCGATGAAGGGTCTCTGCCACAAGGCAACCAGTATTCAGACGCTCTTCGTGAAGCGGTGAAAGATGAAGGGGCAGAAGTAATCGTCATTAGCGCGGGTATCGAGTCGCAGATTGCCGAAATGGAAGACCCCGAAGAACGCGAGCTTTTCCTGGGTGAATATGGTCTGACCGAGTCGGGTTTGAGTAAATTGATCAAAGCTTCTTACAAATTGCTGGGTCTGATCACGTACTTCACGGCGGGTGTCAAAGAGGTTCGCGCCTGGACAATTCACCGGGGCTGGAAAGCGCCCCAGGCGGCCGGTGTCATTCACTCCGATTTCGAGCGGAAATTCATTCGGGCGCAGGTCATGAAACTTCCCGACTTCGCACAGTTCAAAACTGAAGCCGGTGTTCGGGAAGCCGGAAAACTGTCTGTCGAAGGAAAAGAATACATCGTGCAGGACGGCGACATTATGGAGTTCCTGCACAGCGCCTAACCTAATGTGAACCGCTCGGACGGCCACGGTCCTGTCCGCGTTATTTTCGTTTGTTCACCCCTACCCGCCGATAAGCAATCAGCTGATCGGCGCGGGAAGCTGGCGGACGATGGTAGATAAATATTTCGTAGTCGTTTTCGGTGGATGAGAAGCTTCCTTCAATGAAGTTCTCATCCACTTTTGGTTGCGGTCCGGTTGTGCCAACGGTGTAATCGTAGTTATAGACGCCCTGTTTCAGCAGCATCGTAGCCCGGTAAGCGCTCAACAGGGGGTCATAGGTCATGCGGTTCCGATCGGTGAGTTGCCAGAAGTTTAACGCTCCGTTTACGTACACATCAAACCCCGATACTTCCGGCATCTTGAGCGTAAAAACCGTTTCAATATAATCGGCGTTCGTTGCCCCGTTCCCTGTTTCCCGGTGATCGATCACGAACTGCCCGTTGAAATCGTCGCTTTGAATATAA
Organism: Spirosoma lituiforme; assembly: GCF_054776635.1. Lineage (NCBI taxonomy): Bacteria > Pseudomonadati > Bacteroidota > Cytophagia > Cytophagales > Cytophagaceae > Spirosoma > Spirosoma lituiforme. The sequence goes on along the minus strand of NZ_BAAHBO010000008.1, from coordinate 80,007 downwards.
ACGCCCTGGTTGCGCGGCTGATCGACCTGCACATAGGCAATGTTACGGTCGGCGGGGCGGTCGATGCGGTCGATGTAATTGGCGCGGGACAGGATAGTCCGGGTGTCGAAAAAGCGAAACTCATTGCCACCCGGCATGGTATTACTCTGATCAATCAACCGGTATTCCAGCACCTGTTCGAATGCCTGCACGTTGGTTGGCCGGAGACCCCGGATTTCCCGATCGTCGCGGTAATTCTGGCGGATAACGACCTTAAAGTCGTCCTGGGGTGAAATAACCTGGTAGCCTTTGTAATTCAGGGTCATATCAATTTGCTGATCGCTGAACTGGCGAGCCGGGTTGGACGAAAAGTGAACAGCAGCCGCCACCGTTACCCGGTTTTGGTACGTGCAAAACCGACGCGTAAACAGGATGTTGTTCCGATTGCGCTCATCGTACACGACCAGCACATAGTTACCGGGTAACTTTACCCGCGGCAAGGTAAACCGGTAGTGGTAATAGGAAATCTTGGTATTGATCGAAATCTGGTAGTCGGTAATCGGGTTATCGTTGTATTCGTAGGTAAACTCGATATCGTTCAGAATTGACCGTTGCCAATCGGCGTTGCAATGAATCAGCCGCGCCCGAAAGGACCGGTAATTGGCCGTCAGATCATCGAATTCAAGCTGGAGGGGAACAGACTCATCGAGTGAGATAACGGGTGGGTTGAGCGTAAGCGCCGGGTCCAGCTGATTGGTACTGACTTGCGGAAACAGGAGCACAGTCTCAATTTTGGGATCGTAAATGTGGTCAATGGTTTGAAGTTGCTGGGCCCGTAAAGACAATGCCGGCATTAGGCAGAACAGAACGGTAACAATTTTTACGGAATTACGCATCAATCTGTTTTTAGTATACTGCATGAACGCCATTGCCCTGATCGAATTATACAACCTTATTAACATTCGTTACGCCCGACTGTTGATAACTTCAGCAAAATGCCGTAAGCCTGGCGGTTACGCAGCACATCTATGGTCAATTATAATCCAAAAGACTGGTTCCGGTTTATTATCACGTTTAACCGGGCCGATACGGTTCGCAAGCTATTACCCATTCTGGTGATGGTTGGCGTTTATTCGTTTATTGTCGTTTACATCATCGAGTCCATGGGGTTGAGCGATAACGCCCACCTCAAGAACTTCTCGCTCATGCATACGCTGCTAAGTTTCGTTATTTCGATGCTGCTGGTGTTTCGCACCAACACCGCTTATGACCGCTGGTGGGAAGGTCGAAAATTATGGGGCTCTCTGGTGAATAACAGCCGAAATATGGCGCTCAAGATGGATCAGTTACTGGAGCCTGTGCAGGTTGATGCCCGTCAGTTTTTTCGGGCCATGATCCCCAATTTCGCTTATGCGCTGAAAAATCATTTGCGTCAGCACCCTGTCGAGTCCGAGTTTACAGAAAGTGCATTGTTTGGCATAAAGAATCTGCGCCTGAGTGAGCACGTTCCGCAGCAGATTGCGATGTCGATTTTCGGCAGAATGAACGACTTGCAACGGCAGGGAGTACTATTGCCCGAACACCTGTTGCTGCTTAATCCGGAGATTCAATCGCTGATGGACGTTTGCGGTGCCTGCGAGCGGATTAAAAACACGCCTATCCCGTTTTCGTACAGCTCATTTATCAAGAAGTTTATCTTTATGTACTGCCTTACCCTACCCTTCGGCTACGTATCGAACCTCCATTTTCTGGTGATCCCGCTCGTGGTATTCGTTTTTTACGTACTTGCCAGCCTGGAAGTTATTGCCGAAGAAATAGAAAACCCGTTCGGTATCGATGACAATGACCTCCCGCTGGACACGATCTGCAAAGGCATTCACAAAACGGTTACGCAGACATTCGATCACACCGAACAATTGGCCCAGGCTGACCGACTGAGCGAAAATCCGAAGGGCTTTTCATACGAAAAATAGGCTTCAGTAGATAGCAGGTAGATAAATGGGAAGTGGCTGGTACGTGTGCTTATCACGTACCAGCCACTTCCCATTTATCTACCTGCTATCTATTCGTTAATTCAGCTTCTTCTCCCACTCTTCGGCTTCGAGCATAGCATTTTCCCACTCGTCCTGCAACTGATTGATTTGGGCGGTCACGTGTCGGTACTCGTCGTTTTTAGCCTGCATCAGTTTATCGTCGCCATAGGTAGCCGGATCGGCCAGTTCAGCTTCGAGTTTCTTTTTCCGGCCTTCCAGCTGACCGATTTTTGTTTCGGCTTCTTCGGCCTGACGGGTCAGATTTTTATGCGTTTTCTGCCACTCTCTGCGTTCATCGTCCGATGCCCGACCGCTGGCTGGCTTCTGACCGTTGCCGTTCGGCAACTGACCATTGGTGGCGGGTGCCGGACTGGTTACATGCTGCGTCTTCGGATTTTCGGCGGGCTGCTTACCCGTACCGATACCCTGCGCTTTACGCTCTTCCTGCCACCACTCGTATTCATCATACGTACCAGGATACTCTTTAATCTGCTCGTCTTCTATGTACCAGATCTTGTTGGCAATCTGCGAGACAAAATAGCGATCGTGGGAAACAACCACGTACGTGCCTTCATACTGTTGCAGCGCCTGAATCAGGATATTAACCGATTGCATGTCGAGGTGGTTGGTCGGTTCATCCAACAGCAGGAAGTTGGCCTGAGAAAGCAGCACTTTCGCCAGCGCTACTCGCGACTTTTCGCCCCCCGACAGCACTTTGATCTTCTTGAACACATCATCGCCCGAGAACAAAAAGCAACCCAATACGCCACGCAGTTCACCATCCGACTTGGTCGGGTTGGCCTGTTTAAGCTCTTCCAGCATCGAATCCTCTACCCGAAGCGATTCCAGCTGGTGCTGGGCGTAGAAACTGAACGAAACGTTGTAACCCAAAACGCGCTCGCCATTGATGGGTTCGGAGCCCGAAATGATGCGCAGCAGCGTAGACTTTCCCCGTCCGTTGGCCCCAATCAGGGCAACTTTATCGCCCCGTTCGAGCCGGGCCGTAGAATGCGTCAGAATTCGTTTCTCCCCGTAGGCCTTCGAGATATCATCTAAGTGCAGAATATGGCGACCGGGCTGCTGCGAGAAGTTAAACTTAAAGTTAACCCGCGCACTGCTGTCGATCACATCATCGACCAGTTCCATTCGTTCCAGCTGCTTCACCCGGCTCTGGGCCTGCTTAGCCTTCGAAGCCTTCGCTTTAAAGCGTTCAATAAAGCGTTCCGTCTGGCGGATTTTAGCCTGCTGGTTTTCAAATGCTCCCTTCTGAATCTCGTTCCGCAGCGATTTTTCCTCCATGTAGTACGAGTAATCACCAGCGTAATAATTCAGCTTGGCTCCTGACACTTCTACAATGGTATCAACCACGTTGTCAACGAATTCTCTGTCGTGAGAAACGACAATAACGGACCCCTCGTAGTTCTGAACGTATTTTTCAACCCACTGAATGGACGGTAAGTCCAAGTGGTTGGTCGGTTCATCAAGCATCAGCAAAGATGGCTTTTCCAGCAGTAGTTTGGCGAGCATTACCCGCATCCGCCAGCCCCCGGAGAACAGCTTGAGTGGCTTAGCCAGATCGTCCGTCGAGAAGCCCAGCCCCTCCAGAATTTCCTCTGCCCGAGACTGGATTGTGTAGCCATCAAGCGCATCGAACTCTTCCTGCGCCTTTCCTAATTTATCGACCAGATCGTCCGTGTAGTCCGTCTCCATTTTGTGGAGCAGTTCCTCGATCTTGATTTGCAATTCATTTTGCCGGGCAAACGCCTGCATGGCTACGGAGAGAATGGAGTCATCGGTCTGGTAGGATAGCAAATCCTGATTCAGAAAGCCAATGGACACATCTCCCGCTTTGGAAATAATACCCCCATCAGGCTGGTACTCACCGTTGATAATGCGCAGTAGTGTTGATTTGCCCGTACCATTGAGACCGATCAGGCCGATTTTCTGGTTTGGCTTAATGTGTAACGAGGCATTTTCGTATAAAGCCCGGCTACCGAGGTAGTACGACAGGTTCGTAATGGAAATCATGGTTGCAAATTTACCAAAAATAGAACGGATACTTGCGTTCTTAAATTCAACTCTGTTATATTTGCATTCCCAAAAGCTACTGCACAGCAGTAATAAGCCTCCTTAGCTCAGCTGGTAGAGCACTTCATTCGTAATGAAGGGGTCGTAGGTTCAAGTCCTATAGGAGGCTCACAGAAGGTATTTAGGTTAATTCGTTTTAGAGTGAAATCACTCTAAAACGAATTAACCTTTTTTTATAGAATCTATACAGTACCGCCCGACCTATATTTAGCAGAGTAGCAACGCAATTCCTGAGTATAAAACAGGTTGGGGCCAACTTAGATAGGCAATGCTACTACATGGCTCATAATATCCACAATGCCCACGACAATCAGTTCAAAAATCCGCTATGATGACTGAAGGATTATCTGAAAGGAAAACAATGGCCGCCACTGTTTGCATTTAATAAGACACAATTGACCGAACTGCATACAGGCTGGAATTGAGTACCGGAGAGGGACGAACTACGAAATAGATTTATAGAGGGAGGGGCAGGTAAACTATTCAAAAGAAAGACATTTACCAACCGCTAGCCTAGGCAAGAAAAGACCGTGTCAAAATTGACGTAGCTAAATTTTAACATTTCATATATTGAAAGCATATTAATTGCGCTATACTGGATTCATTTGCAGAACACTATTTGATCAGTTGTCTATGAGATTACTATACATTTTAGCATTAAGTCTATCTGCTTCGATTTCACCTAGAGCACAGACCAATTATGTGGCTAATGCAGCCAACGCATATTCGACCGGTACTAATAATACGTTGGTGGGACCCCAGGCCGGTAGCAACAGTATAAATGGAATCGATAATTCGATTATAGGCTATCGGGCCGGCTATAACTTGACGTCGGGAGTCCTCGATACATTCGTAGGATCTGGAGCAGGATACACTACTACCACTGCTCAAGGCAACACGTTTATAGGTGCTGATGCAGGCTACAATACGGTAAGTGGTTTGAACAGCTTCATAGGTAGCAGGGCCGGATTTAACAATACTAATGGATTCCTCAATTGCTTCCTAGGTAATACTACAGGCTATAGTAATACAACTGGTTCAGCCAACTGTTTCATAGGTACAGGTTCGGGTTTTAAAAATAATGCAGGCTCTGCTAATAGCTTCTTTGGTACTGACGCAGGTAACAGCAACACTACCGGTGCTAATAATACTTTTCTGGGGTTTGAATCAGGAAAGAACGTAACGACCGGCAGTAACAACATCATTATTGGCCCTACATCGGGGAGAACGATTACAGATGGTAGCGACAACGTGCTAATGGGCTACAACAGCCAGGCTGAAGACGGTTTGCATAACGCGACGGCTATCGGTGCTGGCTCATATGTAGCCACTAGTAATGCAATGGTACTTGGTAACGGAGTCAATGTTGGTATTGGTATCTCTGCACCTGCTGTCCGACTTCATGTTAGAAGTGGACAGGCTGACAAATCTGGTTTTCGACTGGCGGATTTAACGTCTAACAGCCCAACCGATCAGTCAACAGATGCCTTTTTAACAGTTAATGCGCAGGGTGATGTCATTAAAGCCCGCTACCAGTTACGCATCAGCGATGTTAGCCAATGGAGCGATAAAGTATTCAGCCCTACCTACCAACTACGGCCGATAGACGACGTAGCAGCTTATGTGAACCAGCAGGGACATTTACCGGGTATTCCTTCAGCCGAACAAGTACAACAAGACGGTATTGACTTGGTGAAGATGAATAGCTTACTGCTAGAAAAGATCGAAGAGCTGACTTTATACACAATTCGACTGGAAAAGGCCAGCCAAGACACTAGACAACGTGACCAGTCTCAGCAGCAACGTATTGAAAAACTAGAGCGAGCAGTACAAGAGTTTTTGCAAAAGAAATAAGTCATTAGCGTCACGGACTGCTCAATAAAAATAGGTTGGGGGAACCACGCGCCCGGCTCTGACCAGACCAAGTTGAATCAATACAGGCCACTCAATTTATTACAAAGTTAGTGTTGTGGTGCTATGCCTGTCCCGCACAATAATAAATAGTTTGAACTATCGCCCTCTACTAGACTATTTGTCCTCTACTCCCCCACACATATCTAAATTACTAATTGTCAACTATTTACAAATAAATTTCAAGTCCTATAGGAGGCTCTTAATAATCAAGCACTTAACGAAAATGTTAAGTGCTTTTTTTGTGCCATGCGTTGGTGCGAATCAATATAAATGGCAATAGACAGTAAGTAATACGGATAAGATACTTGTGCAGAGAGAAGAGTAGCAACCTATTAAATTGAACAGCTTCATTGATGGCTAGGTATCTGCTTCGTACTCAACTCTCTTCAAAACAGGTTACCGCTTATTCAACCCCAAATTATTTAAACTCTATATTTCTACTTTAGCTTGGCCAATAACGTTAAGCTATTGGCGACCATCCCCGTAGTGCGGACGTAGTGCCCATAGCGTAGTTCGACACTCTGCCAGGGACCAATGTCCAGCAGGCCCCCCGGCGGTGCCAGCCGGATGCCCGTTCCTATAAATTGACTGTTAAACCCCGAAATGTCGTAGTCGCTCGTATAATACGTATCGGTTGAGCGATGCTGACCGTAAGCCGCAAAATACCGGACAGCCGTCTGGTGACTAAATCGGTAGAACGGGCTCACCGACACAAAGGAGGTTAGTTTGATAGGCGTTTCCAGATTGACGGTATGCGCCTGCATGCCCCAGTCGTCGATGAAATACCGATAAAACGCCCGAACAATAACCCGGTCGCCCATGAAGTAGTGCAACCGGAAACCGATGGGCAGTTTTAGCCGATTTCCCGGTAAGCGCTCCACGGTTTCGGAGCCGTCCTGAAAATACATGCGGTGAAAAGGCGTACTCAGCAATCCCTGCTGGAAAGCGGGCTCTATGGTTAGAAAGGCCTGCAACCGTTTGTTGATCACCTGCGATAGTGACACGCCGACGTTGTAGGAATTACGGGGTTTATAATCCACCGGATCCCGGTCGCCGTGCGCACCGGACCCATAGCCTTCGGGCCGGAGTTCGGCGGGTAGAATGACTTTCCACGTATCGAAGAAGGCCCCCGCTTTGAAGCTTATTTCCCGGTTATTATCGGCCGACGCTTTCGCAAAATTCAGGTTGAGCCCATACGATTTGTAATCATACTCGGTCGAGTACGACAACGCAATTCCCTTCGTGGTCCGTTGATCCGGGTTGTGCACAGCCCAGGATATTGACGGGTAAATATGCGTATCGCTCCGCGAGGCCGACGAAACCGTCAGGGGATCAATCTGGTCCGATGAGGCCGATGTATAATGATCGATGTTAAGATCAAACGTGAGTGTATGTTCGCGGTTCCGGCGGTTGGTCGTTTTAAGAACCAAATCGATCGATTGGGCAAAATCGGTTAAATGTTCAGAACCGATGCCCCCCGTCACGGCGGAATTGTTGCCGTCCTGCTGGTAGTAACTCGACACGAGGTTTATCTCCTCGACCTTGAGTTTACGGGCCTCATAAGCCGGTTGAGTCACAGACTGGCCATAGCCTGCCCGCAGTAAACCAAGCAGAACGCCCACCGATATACAGATTTTTTTCATGATTTAAGCTCTTTAATTACAGCCGCAGCCGCCCCCACTTTTCCCACCATTGGCACCGGCAGCACCTTCCCGGTAGAGATAGAAATTCTGCTCGAACTTCTCCGACTTCCGGGCCGAAAGTTCCATTTCTGCGTCGTTGATGCGGTTTTTCTGGTATTCTTTCACCGTAACACAGCCCGACAGGCAGAGTACGAGCAGGCTCAATAACAGCGCCTTTTGCGTGGTTTGTACGGTCATGAGCTTAAGGTTGACTACGTCGCTAGACGTCGGCAGATGCCTTGATTCGAATGTTGGTTGATGTGTAAAGCCTGTCATTATCGTCAATGATGATGCAGGCGATGTGCCGCATCTGGTTAATCAAATCCAGCCCCACCCGAACGCCCATTACCATCACGGGTGTCGCCAGCGCATCGGCCAGTTCAGCATTCGGGGCGATGATGGTTACGCTCTTAAGACCCGATACCGAATAACCCGTTTTTGGATCAATCGTGTGGGCGTATCGTTTGCCGTTGATCAGGGCGTATTTTTCGTAACTACCCGACGTAGCGACGGCCATATCACTGATAGCCAGACACGAAAATGCCTGGTGTTGGGCCTGATCAGGGTCGGCGATACCAATGGTCCAGGGCTGGCCGTTGGGTTGCATTCCCCAGGTGGTCAGGTCGCCAGCCGCATTAATAATGCCGCTTTCGACGCCCCGCTCGCGCAGAATACGTTTGGCCTGCTCGGCGGCATAGCCCTTGCCAATCCCGCCAAACCCAAGACGCATTCCCTTCTCCTTCAGAAAAACAGTACGCTGCTTGGCGTCGAGCACTACGTTCCGGTAGTTGATCAGCCGAACCAGTTGCCGGGCGATTTTGGGGTCGGGTAACGCGGTAAGCGTCGTGTCAAAATTCCAGAGTCGCTTATCCATCGATCCATACGTAATGTCAAACGCCCCCTGGGTCAGGGCCGACAACCGAAGCGACCGCTCGATCAGTGCAAAGACTTCTTCATCAACCGGCACGGGTCGAAGCCCCGCATTTGCATTGATCCGAGCCGTCTGACTGTCGTCGCTATACGTAGTAAGTAGCCGCTCGATACGGCTGATTTCGGCGATGGCGGCACTGATGCAGTCATTCGCCCAATCGGCATCCGGGCTGACAACGCTTAACTCGAACCGGTTGCCCATGAGCCGCTGGACGCGCTGGTGGAGACAAGGCGTTTGATTCATTTAGCCACCGACGCAACCGCCTGAATTTCCCCAACCATAGACGCGACCGTGAGCGCCTGGGGATAGCCATCCCAGGATTTCAGCACGCGACCGTTGGCATCCAGCAAAACCGTGTACGGAAACTTCCCCTGCGGGTTGTATTTCTCGGCCAGAGCCTCGTTGTGAGTTATCTGACTGGCGTCTAACTGGTTTTTTGACTTGCGCGGAAAATCGGCCCGCACCAGCACCAGGTGATCGGTGGCGAACTGCCCGAACTCAGCCGACTCGAAAATATCTTTTTTGAGTTTGATACAGGGACCGCACCAGTCTGATCCGGAAAAATTCAGCAAAATAAATTTATGCGCCTGTGCCGCTTCGGCTTTTGCCCGATCGAAGTTGAGTTCCCAGGTGGGCGCGATGGTCAACAGACCGAAGAGGAGCGATAATAACAGCAGTTTCATGATACGTCTGATTCGTTGACTATACGGTGATTTTTAACTGTAAACGACGAGCGTTTTGCCGTCGATAGCGACCTTGTACACGGCGATTCCTTTGCTGCCAAAGCTGTTTTTGCCTTTACCCGTCAGATCATACCGGGCGCCGTGTACGGTGCAGTAAAACTCGGTTTTGTTAAAAATAATGGCCTTTTTGGGTTCGTGACTGCACGTTTGAGTGACGGCTGCGTAGACACCGGCACTTGTCTGAGCCACCACGATGCCACTCTGCACCAGATAGCCACCAACCGCTTTCAGCGCCGACGCTGCCGACGCCGTTAGATCGATCGTCAGCAGACGGTTTGTAATGGTACTCAGGTCGACGCCACTCGCGGTGGTGGTCGTGGACGGTGATGTGGTGGTGCCCGATGTAGCCGTGGTGGTTGTCGGTGACGTAGTCGTACTGGAGACAGGAGCCGTTGTGCCGGGAATCGTTAATGCATCAACGACGGTATCTTCGGGCCGAACGCAGGATGTCAGGGCCGCCATCAGCGCAGCGCCCGTAAACCCCATTGATTTTAGAAACTCATAGCGAGTCATACAAGTACAGGGAGTGATAAACGATTGAGTAGTTATCCATGGTTACGTTGAGTAATTCCAGATCGTGGCAATTAACAATCTATATATAATGAGTATAGATAAGTACGTATAAAAGCACCCAACCAGTAGCCGGTACAGAAGTTAACATTAGAAGAGCGGCACTACCTGTTCTGTTGTAGATCAGAAACTAACTCTTTACTTCGTTGAAACAGGTGCCGCTAACTGATTTAGTTTGGCTAACAGGATGCCCGGTGGTCGCTGAGGAACGACACCGTTTTACGAAGCAGGGATGGCCTTACGCTCGGTATCGTGTGCGTATACAGCAACAACCGCACAGCATCGGCTATGTTGTATCAGGTGGTTTGCTGATGAATAACATAGCAAATGGACTGTACGGGGACGGGTAATCTATTGAATTAAACGGGCAACGCCAAAGGCAGCCGCAGCCGCCAACGCACCAATCAGCATAACCTTAAACGCCCCGCTAACAGGTGGCTGTCCAGTGACTTTGCTCTTGAAGTAGCCGAAGACGAATAAACAGATCAGGGTCAGTCCGCACGAATACAGCAGGGCCTCATGCGGGCTGGCAAGCAGGAAATAAGGGGATAGCGGCACCAGTCCCCCAGCTACGTAGGAAAGCCCGATGGTTAGCGCACTTTTCGTGGCCCGGTTGGGGTCCGGCTCGTCAAGCCCCAGTTCATACTGCATCATGAAGTCCACCCACTTGGTTTTATCCTTCGCCAGTTCATCGGCGATAGTCGTTTGCAAGGCCGGACTCAAGCCCATCTCTGCAAAGACTTCCCGGACTTCCTGTTTTTCGCGTTCGGGAACAGTTTCCACTTCTATCATCTCACGCCGACGTTCCGACTCATAGTGGTCGGCTTCGGTACGTCCCGCCAGGTAGCCACCCAGGCCCATGGCAATCGATCCGGCTACAATTTCGGCAATACCTGCCGTAACGACCAGGGATGAATCGGCCACGGCACCGCTCAGTCCTGCGGCTAAAGCAAAGGGTACCGTTAATCCGTCCGACATACCAATAACGATGTCGGAAATCATGGCTGAACTGCGGAGATGCTGTTCATGGTGGATATAACCCGTATCTGCCATCTATTTAGGAATGAATTACGTGTTGCGTTCGCCTGCAATGGGTACGGTAAACCAGCCAGTCAGAGACCAATTGGTTACAGATGATGAAATGGCGGCTTCGTAGGTTCACAAACCAACGCCCGATACCACTCCAAGGAGGTACCGGGCATTGATTCATTAGTCTCTATGTATCCAGACGTTATTCGTCTTTGACATCGTACCGGTCTAGCATCATCACCTTGTTCCAGGCCGCCACGAAATCATGCACAAAACGTTCTTGTGCATCATCGGCCCCGTACACTTCAGCGATGTTACGCAGCTGCGCATTGGACCCAAAAATCAGATCGCACCGGGTAGCCGTATACTTGACATCGCCACTCTTCCGATCCCGGATGTTGAAGAACATCTCCTGCGGATCCTGAGGAAACCACACATAATCCATGCTGGTCAACACCTGAAAAAAGTCGTTGGTCAACTGCCCCGGACGGTCCGTAAACACCCCGTGCTTCGAGTAATCGTAATTCTGGTCCAGCACCCGCAGGCCACCCACCAGTACCGTCCACTCCGGCGCGGTCAGCGTCAGTAGTTGAGCCCGATCCAGGAAGATCCGCTCGGGAGGCACCCGGTAGCCTACGTTGTCATTATGGTAATTCTTGAACCCGTCCGACACCGGCTTGAGCCAGTTGAAGCTTTCCACATCGGTCAGTTCCAGGGTCGTATCAACGCGGCCCGGCGTAAACGGAACGCTCACCGCAACGCCCGCATCATGGGCCGCTTTTTCGACGGCCACGCAGCCACCCAGTACGATCAGATCAGCCAGCGAAACGCGTTTGTTTCCCGACTGGCGGTTGTTAAACTCGCTCTGAATACCGCGTAATGTCTGCAACACCCGGTTCAGTTCGTCGGGTCGGTTGAGTTCCCAGTTGTTCTGGGGTTCCAGACTGATGCGGGCCCCGTTGGCACCACCCCGCTTGTCCGAATGGCGATACACCGAAGCCGCCGACCAGGCCGCCGATACCAGCGCCGACACAGTGAGACCACTGTTCAGGATGTGCTGCTTCAGGGTAGCGATATCAGCCTCGTCGATCAGCTCGTAATCCCGATCGGGTCGGGGGTCCTGCCAGATCATGTTGTCGGCGGGCACCTCGGGACCCAGGTAGCGTTCTTTTGGGCCCATATCCCGGTGCGTCAGCTTATACCAGGCTCGGGAAAACGCGTCCGTGAAGTAATCGAAATCAGACAGGAACTTCTCGCATATTTTGCGGTACTCCGGGTCTACTTTGAGCGCGATGTCGGAGGTCATCATCATCAGATTGTTCAGCTGACCAGCGACGTGGGCATCCGGCGTTTTAGGTGCGGTTGGATCAATAGGCGTCCATTGGGTCGAACCAGCCGGACTTTCCACCTTCTTCCAGTCGAACGTGAGCAGGTTTTCCAGGTACGAGTTGTCCCACTGGGTAGGATGCTGGGTCCAGGAACCCTCAATCCCATTCGTCATGGTGTTTACGCCGTTGCCCGAACCGACCGGATTGTGCCAGCCAAAGCCCTGGGCGTGAATGGGGGCAGCTTCGGGAGCAGCGCCAATCTTTTCCGGGGCCACCATGCCGTGACTCTTTCCGAAGGCGTGTCCACCGGCAATCAGGGCTACCGTTTCTTCATCGCCCATGGCCATCCGGGCAAACGATTCGCGAATTTCGCGAGCCGAATCCTGCGGATCGCCGTTGTTGGCCGGTCCTTCCGGGTTCACGTAAATCAGCGCCTGGTGAGTAGCGGCCAGCGGGTTTTCCAGATCGTAGTGGGCATCTTTGGGTTGACCCACCCAGCGCAAGTTGTTGTTTACCATCTCGTCGGGGTGGCCTTTGTGGTTGGCCGATGCCGGCACCTGATCGACGGGTTTGCCGCCCCAGAACTCAGGCCCCCAGTACGTACTGCGGTCGGGCTCCCAGGCATCCCGGCGTCCGCCCCCGAAGCCAAACGTAGGGAAATTCATAATTTCGAGCGCGCAGTTGCCGGTCAATACAATCAGATCGGCCCAGGACAACGACGCCCCGTATTTTTTCTTGATGGGCCACAGCAACCGGCGTGACTTGTCGGTATTGCCGTTATCCCACCAGGAATTGATGGGTGCAAAGCGCTGCATGGCTTGTCCCGCGCCCCCTCGTCCGTCGGCAATGCGGTAGGTACCCGCCGAGTGCCAGGCCATGCGAATCATTTGCGGCCCATAGTTGGCATAGTCGGCGGGCCACCAATCCTGCGAATCGACGAGCAGCGCTTTGATATCCTGCTTGAGTTGCGGAAAGTCAATCTTGTTGAACAGTTCTTTGTAACTCTCGTCGCTCAGGGGATTGGCCGCTGGCTGATCCTGGTGAAGCAGTTCGACCGGCAGGCGGTTGGGCCACCAATCGTCAATCTGGGGGGCGGTTCCCAAGGCACCGCCTACGCGGGTGCCTCTGAATGGGCATTGCTCAAGTCCTTCGGGATTATCAATGAAGTTCATGTTGAATTTTTGTAATGAATAAACCGGTGTACTAATTAAAAAAAGGTAGTGTAGTGATGGGATCGGATAGCCGACGCTTTACTGCATGTGTACGCGGAACTGCCAAACCTGCTTGTCCAGCATATAACTTAGGTCCTGAAATTTATTGGAGGTAACCTCGTCGCCATTTTTAGCCGTGCTTTCTACCCGTTGACGGACGCGTTTGGCGATGGTAAAAATGCGTTCGGTCATGATCTCCAGCACCTGCCGATCTGACAGGAAGCCAGCCGGAAACTTGGGCAGACTAGCGGTTTGCACGATTGTTTCGGTGCGCCCGTCGGTTGGAATACCGATTTGAAGCTGTCGCTCGGCCAGCAGATCAGCCTGTTGGCGGTACGTATCCGCGTACTCCTGCAATTGTTCGTGCAACGGTAAATAAAGTGGTCCGCGCAGGTTCCAGTGCGATTGTTTGGCGTCGTGAAAAAGCTCCAGCAGTTCCACCACCGTAGCCTGCAAATCGGTGTTAATAGCCTGCCGCTTTTCGGCTTCCAACGGAATCCATTGATCCGCTTTTTCATTGCGGTAATTACCTAACTCCGATCCGGATGAAACACCCGGTGCAGGGGTTGTCCCGGCAGGGCTGGGCTGGGCTGTTGCGCTGTTACGCCGGGTTTGCGCCAGGCCAGGTTGAGCGGCTAGTACCAGGACAACTACACCACTGGCGATACACATTTTCAATTTACTACGCTGAATTTTCATAACTATTGACTTAATAAAATTGAGTTAAAAGATGAACTGTTTATAAAATAGGTACTTGGTATTCGCGATGAAAAAGCTATTTGGTCGTTGGGGCGCTATTAGTTGATTCCTCATACAACTCAGTGTGCCTGATAAGACCCCCCAAACGGCCCACGTTGGCCATCAAGCCAAAGGTGATGATCGACAGAACGAAGATCAGCCCTGGCAAAAACCGAAGTTGTCGGGCTCGTTGCCAGCTTAGCGCCAGTAAGGACAGGATGCCCACCAGGTACATACCGATATTAGCTACGTCGGCCGCTTCTTCGTGTACATGTAGCCGTGGCCGGTCGAGCGCGTGGATCGAGTTCAAATAATGTTCCGCACGCTCACCCGTCTGGTTAGTAAGCAGCGTCGCGACGCTCATTAAAATGAACAGACCAAAACTGAGTTGAACAATAGACTCTTGGCGACGAACGAGGCCATAGCCCAGTATGATAGTGGTCAGCAGGCTACCAACAATTGGGAAGTGATTCACCAGCAGGTGCCAGTGTGCTCCATTGAGATGCATACGAAATGAATTTTTAGGGTAAATGGGTATACAATAAGCTGAAGATGGTCAGCCGGGTGCAGAACTCATTGGTGCGGTTGGCATCAACGAGAGAGATTAGTCAGCGGTGTCCAGTACGCCTAAGCGAACAGGATAACTACAACCCAGAGCGCGGTAAATCCGGTCTCGAAGGCTACTGAACAGTAAATAATCCGTAAAAAGACAGCGATTGGGGCAGGTGAGTAACCATACTATACGATTTGTATGGACGCACTTTGGCCAGGAGCATACTACAAACTACGCTCGGGGGGGGGTGATCATGGCGAAAACCGCCAGAAAGGCATATAGGTCCGCCTTGCGGAAGAAATCAGCTCTGGCTGAAATCAGCAACTGTATTGGCGAAATAGCCACCAACTGAACCGCGTTCGGGGTGTAAACCGAGACAGAATGACTGCTGGAAGGAAGATTCTGGTGTGAATGGTTCGGATGCTTCTGGTGCTCAGAATTAGCTCCGTAATGCATCTTGAGGAACTCCGTAAAATTCAGGCTAGGATCGGTCTGTCGGTGTTGCTGAAAGTGCAGCATCAGATCGCCCCAGTGGGCCGACTGATCAATGCCGAAGCCAGGGAGTAAACTCCCACCCAGCATCCAGCACGCTAACACAAAGGCAATAACTGATCTCATATTGACTCAACATTACTAGTGGGCGAAAGTTTCAATACTGCTTAATTTGGAAATAGACTAAAATGATAGAGTTACATAATTATTGGTGGAAAAATTGCTTAAGTAATACCGGGCCTTTTACTGAATAAGAAATACCTATACGTAAGACATACATGGCGGTATTCTGCAAGTTATGGACCCGAGTTTTCCATAGTATGTACTGGCTTCTTAGTATGTACTTGTTTCCTAAAACTCGGTAACTAGTCAAATTGAGTGCAATTTGTTTTTCTAAATAGCAAAGTGAACTGCTTTTCTAATGCCTTACATGAAAATTGTTAAGTTACTTTTCCAGGAAATCAACAGTTTCTATAAACCAAAAACAATATAACTCGAGACCCCGGCAACTTGTATAACGCTGCCAGCGGCTCAGTAGTGGTAAAAAATAGGTAGTGAGCTACGTGGTCGGTCAACGGAAGATCGATACTGAGAGCACATTTAGTAAGTTTACACCCTGATGCGGGTCACGAACGAATTCATCTTATTTTTTTCCATCCTGAAATGGCTGGTTGTGGCCAGTATCATTGGCTGTGTGGTTGGTACTGTCGCATCGGGTTTCATTCTCTCGCTTCATTACATCATCGAGCAGAGCAATCACTACCAGCACATTTTTTATCTACTGCCGCTCAGTTTTTTTCTGGCTAATCTGCTCAGCCAGTTTGTCTTGAAACGCCATTTGGGAACCGACGCCCTGATCGATGCCATCAACACCAAGTACGGTAAGCTGGAGGGTAGCTTCATCCCGACTAAAGTCATCAATGTAGTGCTCATTCTGGCGACGGGCGGTTCGGCGGGAAAAGAAAGTCCGTGCGCCCAGATCGGGGCGGGCATCGGCAGTGTGTGCGCCAATCTGTTTCGGGTCGATGACATTGATCGCCGGAAGATGGTTTTGTGTGGCTTCTGTGCCGGCTTTGCCTGTGTCTTCGGCGCTCCCGTGGCGGGGGCTTTGTTTGGCATCGAGGTATTGGCCGTTGGGGTTATTTTTTACGACGTATTACTACCCGCCTTTGTGGCTTCCGTAACGGCCTATCAGGTTTCATCAGCCCTGGGTGTCACCTTTTTTTATTACCCCCTGACGTTCGTTCCGGCTTTCGGACAGGGCTTTTTCCTACAGCTTCTGACCGGAGGACTGTTTTTCGGGTTGTGCGCCTATGCCCTGATTCGGGCCATTCAGCAAAGTACGACCCTTACCCAGGCCATTCCGATCTGGCGCCCCCTAAAAGGCTTACTGGGCGGGATGGTGCTGGTCGGCCTGACCCTGTTGTTTTCGCGGGACTACTTAGGACTGGGTCTGAATCTGATGGAGGACTGCATTAAAGGGTTGTCGGTTAACTGGTATGCATTTCTGCTGAAAGCCTTGTTCACCATCATTACCCTCAGCATCAGCCGCAGTGGTAGTGTTATCACACCAATCCTGTTTATCGGTGCCACGGCGGGAAGTTTCTTTGCCCACCTGGTCGGGGCCGACCAATCCACCTTTGCAGCCATTGGTTTTGTGAGCCTGTTAGCCGGAACAACCAACACGCCCATCGCAACCAGTATTTTAGCGATCGAATTATTCGGAGCGCAGATTGCCCCCTATGCCGCCGTATCCTGCGTAATTAGTTTCCTGATGTCGGGTCATCACAGCCTATACGCTTCCCAGCAATTGGTCATCCCTAAATCAGACGCCATTGCCACGGAGCCGGGTACGCCAATCGGCAGCCTACCGGCCAACAGCCAACCAACCCACCGAACTTCCCGTAGCCGAATGGATACAGCGAATAACGTTGTTTTTCAGAAGACGCGAATGACTGTTGTTAGCGTGGTATTTTCGTATTTTGGCTACTATAAAGATGATTCTACGACTTAGATTACAACCGTCCGTATACACGATCGTTCATGTCTGATAACAACCCATCGCCCGCTTCCCACCTTACACCTGACGAGCAAGACAAGCTCCGGGAATTAACCACCCAGAGCTGGAACCTCGAACTAGCCATCTCCGGGGTGGCCATGTTCGCCATCCTGCAATTGCCCGATTTGCTGGAGTCAGCGTTTGGCTACATCCGATACAATTACATGACCCACACCGAGGGTGCAGCGGTCATGTTGCCGTCGATGGTGTATAGCTTGATTCGAGCCACTTGTCACGTCTTGTTCGCGGCTTTTCTGACCAATTTTGTGATGCGGGCGTTTTGGGTGGGTCTGGTCGGTCTGCTGGCCGTTTTTCCGTCGGGCATCCACTACGACCGTATTCCCTTCTCTACGCCTTATACCCAGCAGCGCCTGGCCGACGAGTTTGGCCCACTGGACCGCTATATTCTCTGGCTCGACAAACGGTGCAACATCGTGTTTGCCCTCTCGTTTCAGTTCGTATTTCTGCTGGTGGTCGTTGCCATACTCTACCTGCTGGGGTTGCTGGTCTACTTAGTGGTCCAGCCCAACGTAACCCCCGACGTCTGGTTTGGGGTCAAAATTGCCTTGGGTATACTAATGGCCTTATTTTTCTTAGCTTCAATCTTGCTGAGTCAGAAGAAAATAAAAGAAACACCCAGGGGCATTCAACTCAACTACCGGTTTACCAAAGTGGGGCGACTGATGATGCTGGGCATGTACAAACACTCGTCCTATGTTACCAACACATTTTACACCAATATCCGGCCCGGCAAGTTAATTCAGACGGCAGCGATTTTCATAGTCGTATTTTTTGGGGTGTTCTTTCTTGAATACGCCAACGATATCTCGCGTACCAGCGGGCGGACGTCACTTTTCAACAGCCGACATCTTTACTCGGCCCGTGTCGATAGTCTTTACATCGAGCCTACGGCCTATGACAACCAGCGCCCCGAGGGAGCGTTTGTCAGCGCGGCTTCCATCCAGTCGGACGTGATTCGGGAACCCTACCTGCGCTTGTTCATTGCCTATCCCAAAGCGCTCGATACGAAGCTCAGGCAGGTGGCCTCCGAACCAGTCTGGAGCGATACGCTGTCAAGGCAAGCGCGTCGGCAACAGCAGGCTGTCTGGAGCAACCAGCAGATCAATCGGCTGATTCGTATCTCCGTTAACGATTCGACCTGTGCCCAGCCTGACCTGCTGTTCACCCAAACCGGAATTCAGGAGCAACGGGGTTGGCAAACCGTGTTGGTGCCAGGCAATCTCAAAACAGGCCGTAACCTACTCCGCGTGGCCCTGCAAGACCCCCGAAAAAAAGAAGCCGATGAACTGGCGACGATTCCATTCTGGTACGTACCTGAACCCTAACCTAGTCGCCCTTACTTAGCCAACTGCTGTCGACTGAGACTAAAGAGGTAGTCCCGTATCCATAGCACGCGATCAGTTACCCGGCAGTCTCGCTGTTGCGGCATGGCCGATAAAAAATCGGCGGACCGAACAGGCAGCGGAGTTAACCGTTAATTTGTTTCTCGTATTATGGATTCAATTCATCAAATATACTTCATCCTCCATAGTCTTTTCATCCAGTTGCGCGATTTGCGTTTCCAGCTTACTGATGTTCAGCAACCGCATCACCAGCCAGGCAAGAGCGATCAGTCCCACGAATAACAGCATCGTAAACGGCCAGCTAAAATTCTCCTTAATGGGGCCAATCAGCGTCGCGCCAACCATTGATCCAACGGCTCCGATGGTCATGTAGAATGTAAACTGGCTGGCCGATACTTTTTTCGAGCAGCACTCCATGGCGATCGCGTAGACGCCGATTTTGGCAAAGGCGTTCAGCCAGCGGTAAACGATAATAAAGCCCTGGATAAATACGCTGTTGGTCCAATAGGGCGTCAGTAAGGCGAGGGCGGTCGTAATGCCCATGATACCCAGAAAATACAGACCAATCATTCGTTTCTTCCCAAACCGTTCGATTAGCACGCCACCCAGCAAAATACCACTGACACCCCCGATTAGGTCGGCCGAAGCAAACGCCTGGGAGTACGAAACGTTAGTCCAGCCGGAGACGTTGACGGCAAACAGGGGTAGCAGCGTCTCGAAGTAGTTGTACGACCCCATCGTGATAAACATCAGCAGCGCCACCAGCAACGAATTTTTCAGGCGAAACAGACTGTACAGCGATTGCAGAATGGTAGTCCAGCTTGTAATCTGCATCTTTTGCGCTTCGGGGGAAATCGCTCCTGCCGTCCAGGGGAGGATTTTTTCGCCCCGGTCTTCCCGCAACACGAGGGGCACCAGCGTCATCAGCCCGATCAGAGCCGCCAGGGCCAGGGTCGATACCGTAAAATTATACTGGTTCATCAGCCAGCTACCACCGGCCAGCGACAGCGAACTGCCGATCATGCGGGCACCCCCCATAAACCCGTTGGCGCGGGCCTGCTGATCACCGGGAATCGCGTCAACGGCCATGCCATCGACAGCGGCATCCTGAATGGCCCCGAACGAAGACACCAGAAAGGCGGCTCCCGCGAAAAGATTCAGATTGTTCAACGGGTCGGGAATATACGCCATCACGATCAGGCTTCCCATCAGGCCAAGCTGCCCAAACAACACCCAGGGCCGTTTACGCCCCATCGGCAGGTACGCATAGCGATCCATGAGTGGGGCCACGATGAATTTGAACGTCCAGGGTAGGGCGCAGGCGGCTGCAAACTGACCGATTTCGGTGGGCGTCTTGCTGTTCTGGGCCATCCAGGCCGGAATTCCGACGAACAATAGTCCCATATTGAGCCCTTCCGCGAAGTACAAGGCCGTAAACGCGAAATACCGCCAGAAGGCACTTTCCGAAAGGACCGGCAAACTAGTACGGGTAGTCATCGAGGGTGAATCAAGTGGTTAGAAAGAGGTAGTAGAACGTCTGGAACGCAGATGGTTATGCTCCCAATAAATCGCAAGGATCATAACCATCTGCGTTCTATCAGAACACCGTTACTTTGGTAAACTGATCGGGTAGCGGTTTGGGCACATTCGGATTCGTATTGATCTCGACCTGCGGATAAATGAACCGCTGCGGGCGTTGAGAACCGGTGTATAATGGAATGGGTAACTGTACAACGGGCACCGCTTTTGCCAGCCGTCGGTAATCGTTGAACGCTTCGTATTGCATCAAAAAAAGGAGAAACCGCTGGCTGATAATTTCGTACAGCAGTGCAGTTTGTACCGTCGCCAATTTCGTCTGGTTAGCCAGTCCGGTGGGGCCGAAATCATCCAGGGTGTAGGCGTCATACTTCCGACCGGTGGCCGAAATTGTCTTACCGTTCACGTATCCGGCAGATAGGGCTACACGAACTGTATTCAGAGCCGCCAGCGCTTTGTCGGACGCCCCCAGCCGGGCCTGCGCTTCGGCCAGAATCAGCTGATTCTCGTAGTACGTCAGGATGGGATGGGGCGCATTGGCCGTAAACGCTCCGTCTGTAGTGTTGGGGTCCAGTGCTCCCGTGGCCGTAATACCTACTTTGATGTAATGGTTATAGAGCGCCGTTTCGTCGGTTTTAGTGTTAGCTGACCCAATGCGTGATCGCAGCAATACGGGCAGGTACGCTCCGTCGAAACCCGTATCGCCCGCCCGGTTGACCCGGAAGAAATCATAGTTCTGGTTCAAATCTACCCCCAGGCTCGTACCGTGCGGAATCAAGGCGTCACCCGCCGGGCTGCTGATGCCCGAACTGGCGCTGGTGACGGCTTTAGCATACTCGCCAGTGTGCAGATACAACCGGGCTTTCAGCGTATTGGCTGCCGCCCGCCACTTGGCGACGTCACTTTTGTAAATAAAATCCTGACTGGTAAAAGCCAATCCCGATGAGGCCGACAGATTCTGAATGGCATTGTCAAGCGTGGTGTGCAACGCGGTGTACACGTCTGTTTGTTTGTCGAAGACCGGAGTAGGATACATTACGTCATCAAATGCCTGACTGTAAGGAACGTCGCCGTAAAGGTCCGTTGCTTTGGCAATGACCAGCGCTTCCAGTACCTGCCCTACGCCTTTTGTCCATTTGTCGCCCACGGCATCGGCTTTGGTTTGAATCAGCCGGGCCTGCCCCGCCACCGGATACAGGGGGCTCCACGTAAAACTCTGCGACGAGACGATGTACTGCGCAAAGCCTTGATGCGCCCGCGACAGGCCGTTCAACTCACCCGCCCACATCAACGCAATCCGGACGTCGGTATCTTCGTGCAGGAACGAAACGCCGAGGAGCGTACCCGCCAGCAGCGTTGCTACATCGACGTCGGTTACGGCGTTGGGATTGCTCTGGATGGCGGGCTCCTCGAACAGGCGTTGGCAACCACTTAGCAGGTTAACGGCCAGCAGCGCAATAATGACTTTATAGGAAATCGATTTTTTCATGAATTGACACCGATGTACGGCAGTGACGCCAACGGGGTTAGTACGTTATTTTGATCGAAAAAAGCAGTGACTTCGTGTTGGGATTGGTGAACCAGTCTTGCCCCCGCGACAGGCCCGCGCCGGTAATGTTGACCTCAGGATCGGTGCCGGTATACTTGGTCCACAATACCAGGTTGCGCCCGGTCAGGCTGAAATCGACGGTAGAGAGGTGCGTGAACCGGCGGAAACCCGGACTGCGCAGGCTATACATCAGCGTAATCTCGCGCAATCGTGTTACGCTGGCATCTTCCACAAACTGCTTGTAGGAGGCTGAGTTCGAGGCTGAACCCCGCCCCTGCCACCATGCCTGATTGATGGCGACCGGACCGGCCCCGAAATCCTGAATCTGTCCCTGAAAGGCCGTGCCAGCCGCAATCGTGTTGCCGTTGACATCTTTCAGCCCACCAGCCGGGGCCACTACCGTGTATCCCTGGTCGGCGTGAACGCCAAAATTGTAAAGCGATCCCCGCGTACCGTTGAAAAAATCGTTCCCCGCTACCCGGTCGAACAGCACGTACAGCGATAGTCCTTTGTAACCGAATGTGCTGCCCAGCCCACCCCGCCAGGTGGGATTTGGGTCACCGATGATTTCATTATTGATGCCCGCCTGCGGAAACCCGTTGGCATCTAGTATGTACTTCCCCGACTCATCTTTGCGGAAATCGGTGGAGTAAAAAATACCGAACGGCTGCCCCGGCATCAGCGACGAATTCTGCATGTAGCTATCGGGCAGGGTATAAACGGATGCTCCCGCCAGCGACACCACGTTGTTGCGGTTCATCGAATAATTGGCGGATAGGTTCCAGCGAAAATCCCCACGTGGAATCAGGTCGGCGCTTGCTTCCAGTTCCAGCCCTTTATTTGAGAGTTCGGCCGCGTTGGTGTTCCGGATGGTATAGCCGGTTTCGTTCGGTACGTTGAGCGACAAAATCACGTCGCGGGTGTAATTGCTGTAGGCGGTCGCGGAGAGGCTGAACCGGTTCTTGAAAAAGCGCAGATCAACGCCAATCTCGGCTTCGGTTTTGCGTTCCGGACGGAGGAAATCGTTGCCCGCTACGCTGCTGCGAATGTAGCCCCCACCATAAAGCGCGCTCGTCCCCGTCAGGCCCCGTGTAAACATATCGGCGTACCCGGCTGGACCGAAGGTTGTGAAGTTCAGGTAGGGTTGCGGTTGAATACCAACCTGCCCCCACGTGAGCCGCAGTTTACCGAAACTAAGCCACGAACTGTTCTCAAGCGTACCCAGCTTGCTGAACTGCCAGGCCAGTGCTGCCGAAGGAAAAAAGAAACTAGGGTCCGTTTTAGCGCCAAACGTTGACGCGCTCTCACTACGGCCCGTTAGCGTCAGAAACAATTGATTGTACGCCTGAACCTCCGCCTGGGCGTAGTAAGCATACGTGCGAATGAGCGAATTATAGTTTCCCGCCGTTAGGTTCGAGTTCAGCGCGTTGGTCAGAATGTCGGGGGCCGTTGGCACGATCAGGTTTGTGATGGCATCCGATAGCGTGGCCCGTCGGCGGCTGTTGTAATTGACGCCTACCAGCAATGACCCACTAAAATTGTTACTGAACGTCTTGTTGGCGCTGGCGAATACATCGGTGTTGAACTGCTTCTCGGTGATCCAGTTTTTAGACAGGTAACCGTTCAGTTGCAGAGCCGAATTACGGGCGAAGCGTTCCAGCCGGTTATCCGTAAAATTATCGATCCCCGTGCGACCCGTTATGGTCAGCCACGACACGGGTGTAATGTCCAGTTCCAGATTACCGATCAGCCGGTCGACATCGCTGGTGTTGCGGTTGTTATTGATCGTCCAGATGGGATTGGAATAGATGGTGCTCAGATCCTTACCCAGCGGATTACGGTACGAAACGTGGGCATTGTTGAATACCTGCCCGGTTGGGTTGGTGTATGTACCGGTATAATAGCCGTTGTCAAAATCGGGCGGGGTCCGCAAGGCACCCAGCATAATCCCATCGACGTTGTCCCCCTCCTGCGTCCGTGATGAATAGGTTTTGGTATAGCCCACGTTGGCCGACGCCCGAAACCAGTCGGTAAATTGACTCGATACGCTGATGCGAGCCGTATTCCGCTGATAATTGCTGTACGCTTTAATAACTCCCTCCTGGTTCAGGTTACCGTAACTGATCAGAAAGTTCGACCGGCTGTTGCCCCCGCTGATGTTGATGCTGTTATCCGTGAAATGACCTGTCTGGAACGCATCGGTGGTGTGGTCGTAGGTGTCGCGGGTATTTTTGCCCCCATGCGGACTGGCCGCTGTCCCCGACGCAATGGCGTACCGCTGGCTACCGTCGGGAAATGTAACGAATCCCTGATAACCTGCCGCCGTGGGATCGGTGATGTAGGTATCCGAACCACCCGTCCGGTCGGCAATCCGATCGCCGAAACTGTTCCGCTGCCCCTGTACGTACAGCCCGCCCGAGCCCTGCCCGTAAGTCTGTTGCAGCGCGGGCATTTTGTTCACCCGGTCGAACGAAACCGTCGATTTGAACGTGATGTTCACCTTCCCGTTCGTATTTCGCCCTTTTTTTGTGGTGATCACGACCACACCATTGGCCGCCCGCGTTCCCCACAGCGCAGCCGCCGACGCTCCTTTCAGCACCTCCAGACTTTCGATGTCTTCGGGGTTAATATCGTTGATACGCGACTGTTGAACGATTCCGTTTCCGGCAGCCGTACCGAGGTTGTCACTAGCGTTACTGACCGGCATCCCGTCGACGATGAACAGGGGCTGAATATTGCCGTTGATGGTGTTTTGTCCCCGAATCTGGATGTAAGCACCCGCGCCGGGATCGCCACCGTTACGGGTGATAAGTACCCCGGCGGCTTTACCACTCAGGCCCGTCAGCAGGCTCGTTTCGCCCGTTTTAGCAATGGCCTTACCCTCCACCGTGGTGATAGACGAGGCAAACTTGTCGCGTTCAGCTTTCGTACCAATGGCCGTAATGATGACTTCGCTGAGTTGCCGGGTATCGGTTTGCAGTTGCACGTTGATTGTTGTCCGCCCGCCGATAGGCTCCTCGATGGTTTGCATGCCCACCGCTGAGAACAGCAGCGCCGTAGCCGACGCGGGAACTGTCAGGCGGTACGCTCCGTTTGCGTCTGTCACGGTACCTGTGGTTGATCCTTTCACGATGACCGTTGCCCCGGCAAAACCGCCGTTTGCGTCCGCCATACCTACGATGCCGGTAATGTCACGACCCTGCGCCCATAACATCGAATGGGTTGTCAACAGCATTAGTAAATTCAGTAGTAGTGTTTTCTTCATAGAGTTACTTTAAAATTTGAATGAGTGTTGACCTCTTCCTGGTTGGTCAAACACGCTCACTATTGACACCTGAAAAGTTCACTGCTCAACCAGCGCTTAGTTGCCTGTTGATCAACTTCTTCAGGGCAACCAAGTGAATTGCTATTCATTTTTTAGCGAACACCAGAAGTATAGCTATATCAAGCCTACAGGCACGCTGGTTACAGCCCCTGTTCCCAACCATAACTGACCGATAATCAGGCAGTTTATTAAGAGGCTTGATACTCAATACTATTTTAATCAGGCTGGCTGTAAATTTTTGTGAGTCAGTTTCGACTTATTCCGCTTTGGAATGATTCTAGTTTTCAGTAAAGAAAACGGGCTTCACGAGGCTGAATACTATACTGAGTTTACTTGTTTATCCAATTGTCTATGGATATTGTTTGCTGACTTAGTTGGGACTTGCAGCAAAATATCAAATAAAATTAATCTGTATTTTAGAGCGGACCATCGTGGTATTTAAACAGAGAAAAATGAGTGTGCCTTTAGGTTTCATTTGCTTTAATGCGGCTGGTCAAGTTAGGCACGAGCATGAACACTAGTGGCCTTGATGCCGATAACAGGAGCGGGATAATCAACACCGATGAGAAGATAGATCGCTATCAGTCTGTTCTGCCGTGGATATTGAGCAGGGCTTGGGTCTGTAGGTCATAGAACAAGCGGTCAGTTCAGCAACCCCCTGCTTGCTAAAATCCCGCCTGGATCATTGCTTAATCTGGAAAAGATACGTAACCAAAACATAGTTGGAAGGCGACAAGGCTGTTCGGCCGCATGATGCACTACATAGACGAATAACCCCACACGTACCGGCAGCAAAACCTAAGGTTGGATCAGGCTATTTCGCTACGGCCATGACTCCGATATACAGCCCGCTACCAAACATAATCCCCCAACACGCTCTTAACTCGTGTTAAATGTGGTGCGCCCACAGGGCTGTTTTTACTATGAATATTTTACTTGTGTCAGGTCCTGGTATATCACTCAAAGAACCTTATAACAGTGGCATAGAAGCGTTTATAGTTTCACTCGCCAGCCAACTAGTTAATGAAGGGCATGTGGTAGATGTTGTTGCAGGCGAGGCAGCATCCGACGCTGAATTCACACTTAGCAATCCGTTTCCCGGATCGGCTACTGATAAACCTAATTTTTTTGAACGCTTCAGGGAAAAGCGTCAGTTCAAAAAGCTGGCTGTCGATTCCTATGACGTGATTCACTACAACATGTTTTATCCGCATCTGTTAAGGGCAGGCTTGCCATTCAATAAACCTTCGTTTCTGACGCTGCATTCACCGGCTGACAAAAAACGAATAGCCGTGTACAAAGAACTTTCCCGGCGAAGCGATATGACATTCGTTGCCATATCGGACAGGGTCAAACGGGAATGGGACCAGGCGCTCGGCATCGATATACCACTCATACACAACGGCATCGACATGAACCTTTGGCCGACGAGCAGCTCCGGGGGCCGTGAGTACCTGCTGTGGTCGGCCCGAATCAACGAAGAAAAGAATGTTGCAGCGGCCATTCGCGTAGCAAAACACATGCAGCTGCCGCTGAAGATCGCTGGCCGAATTGCGGACCAGCATTATTTTGATAAGCGGGTTAAACCGCATCTGGACAATCAAATTGAGTATGTCGGGCACGTAACGCAGCGTGAACTGAGCAGCCTGGCCAAAAAAGCGTCTGCTTACCTGGCAACGGCAACCTGGCAGGAGCCGTTTGGGTTGGCGGCTCTGGAGATGCTGGCGAGTGGTGTGCCAGTCGTAGGGTTTGATACGGCTGTTCCGCCCAGTTGGGCGCATGAAAGTGTATCCACAACGGCGTCGCTCCGTTGGCAAGACTTAGTAGAGCTGGTCGAAAAAAGTCATACGATCAGTCCAGGTACCTGTGCCGCCTTTGCGTCGAACATGAATATTCAACACATGACGTCGAACTACGTGAAGCTCTACAGAGCCGTATTGCGGCAACGAGAGACTGGCGAAAAAGCCATTCTTGTGGAAGAACGCGGATTACCAGGGACCGCTCACCAACCACAACCCTTAACGTAGGCCCATGAAAATTGCGGTTATAGCCAAAACGAGACTACCGATAGCGGAGCCATTTCGAGGAGGCCTGGAAGCGTTCACCCATGCACTATGCACAGCGTACATACGTCTCGGTCACAACATTACGCTGTATGCCCATGCCGATAGCGACCCTGAGCTGAATGTGAAAGGATTTTACGGCGATGCGCATCGGGAAGACAGGCTATTCGACCTCTATGAGACCGACGAATACCTATCCATACTGGCGGATATTGAGCAACATGATTTTGATGTCGTTCATAACAATTCGACGCATGAATTACCCATACTATGGGGGATGAAGGCCAAGATGCCGGTGGTCACAACCATCCATACGCCCCCCATCAGCAAATTAAAAGCAGCGATTACGCTTTGCTCGGGTTCCAAAAATCTTCATTTTGTTGTGCCATCCCAATCGTTTGATGCTACGTGGCAGCCCTACCTGCATAATAGCTCCACCATCATTCCTAACGGTGTCGACCTAGTGGAGTGGCCGCTGGTCCGCAAAAACCGGCACTATTTGTTCTGGTTTGGCCGGATCGTGCACGCTAAAGGGCTGGACATTGTGATTGACGCAGCACACGAGCTAAACATGCCGGTAAAGTTTGCCGGACCGCTCGATGATAAAACGTATTTTGAGGACCAGATCAGGCCACGCATGACGGAAACTGATACCTACCTTGGTCACTTAAACCAGACTGAAATACGGATGCACCTGGAAAGGGCAGCCGCTATGGTCAATGCCGTCCGTTGGGAAGAGCCGTTTGGCCTCACGACCATCGAAGCCATGTCGTCGGGCGTGCCGGTGGCCGGGTTTGACCGCGGTGCTTTTCGGGAGCTGGTAAATGCGGAAAGCGGAGTTGTGGCCGATCAGAAAAACGTAAAATCGCTCGCTAAAGCAATCGTCGCTGCGATACCCCTGGAGAGCGCCAACGTAAGGCGCCACGCCGAAACATTTTCGCTGAAAACAATGGCTGAGCGCTACATAACGTATTTTGAGAACGTACGATGAAGATACTCCTGGTTGCCGGTCCGTTCATCTCGCTGCGTGAGCCCTATAATGGCGGCACGGAAGCATTCATTGTTGAGCTCGCCAACGAATTAGTACGCCTGGGGCATACCGTTGATGTTATAGCCAAAGATGCCGACGAAAGAAATCTGTTTCAGGTAGTTGAATTTCGCGAAAGCCCGCTCAGCATGAAAGATGATTCGTACCGACCAACTCCGGAATTACTCGGCCAGCAGCACTATCAGACGCTACAGTACGGACTGTTCGACGTTAGTCAGTACGATGTCATTCACTACAATTCATTTATACCCGAAATCTATGCCGTCGGTGCACTCGTCAAAACGCCAAGTGTACTCACACTGCACCTGCCGCCAACCGAGAAATTTGTCCTGATGTATACATTTTTCATGAAGCATGCGCCTGTCGTACCGATCGGTATTTCAAATCGAATGGGCGAACAATGGAAGGCTGCACTCGACAAGGATGTAGACGTAATCTTAAATGGAATCGTACTCCACAAGTGGCCCTTACACGCAAGAAAGGCTGACGGATATTTGTTGTGGAGCGGGCGAATTGCCAGAGAAAAGAACGTGGAAGCCGCCATCCAGCTGGCTACTTATTTAAAACAGCCACTCAAGATTGTCGGCCCCGTGTTTGACAACCCCTATTTCCGCGACCACGTGCAGCCGCAACTAAACGAATATATTGACTATATACCCCATGCCACCCAGCAGCAATTAAGTAAACTGGCGGCAGGCGCTTCGGCCTATCTGGCAACGGCCAGCTGGGAGGAGCCTTTCGGCCTGAGTACGGTGGAAATGCTGGCCAGCGGTTTACCCGTGGTCGGTTTTACGACCGCCATCCCTCCGGAACTGCGCCACGAAAACGTATCCATAGCCGTTGACTCCCAGGACTGGCGGGATCTGATAGGGCCGTTGGCTATTGCTAAACAGTCGGAACCGGAAGCGTGTCGGGAGTTTGCAGCCACATTCGATATGGCAAACATGTCGGCAGCGTATGTAAACGTTTACGAACGCGTAATGCAACCGGCCAGGATCTGATGAAGAAGCCAACGATATTCTATTTCGTACATGCGCACGGGAACGGCCATCGGGCAACCTTCAATCTGCTGTACCCGGCATTGTCCGTTTTTTTTGAGGTTATCGCGCTAACGACGAACAACGAAGTCACGGAGTATTTGCGTAAAAAACACGACGTTGACGTGCTGGAGCTGCCGCCAAAATACCCGGCGGGCTACGCCATACCAGCGCATACGTTTTCAAAAGCGTTTGAAGTGACCCCGTACGCGATTGAACCGGCCGGGCGGGCCCAAGCACTGGCCGAAGCGATCGAGCGCTACCGGCCCAGAGCTTTCTACTGCGACGGTGTTCCTGAGCTGGCCATCATGGTTCGGGGCATGGGAGTACCCGTCGTGTTGGTCCACCTGCCCGGACATGTCATGAACGATCCGACACAGGTTTTTGCGCATGAACTGGCGGATCATATCGTCGCTCATTTTCCGGCTTCCTTGGAACAGGCGAACTACTCATTTGCGGCCAAAACGTACTACAGCGGCTACATGTCACAGTACGCTGGCCGTGGATTGAAGCCAGATAACCGCTTGCCTATCAACAATGTAACAATTTTGCTAGGCTATGATAATTACGATAGATCGGTGCTTAGAACGATCACAAATGATCAAAACACACTCTTTAACATTATCGGTAATAAGCAAGAGTATGATTTAACTGAAAACTGTGTACAGCTCGGCCCGGTTAAAGACATCAGCGAAGCGATTGCCGGAGACATCGTGATTTCTGCCGCCGGTCAAAATACCATTGCCGAACTGTTGTCGCTTAACAAACGGTTGATCCTGCTTCCGGAGCCCAGACCCTATGACGAGCAACTGGTCCATGCAACAGTGTTGGCGAATCAGCATATTGCCCTGTTAGCGCAGGAAACGTTCAGCCCTGAGCAGTGGCAAAACATACGGCAAAAAGCGAACGTATTGACCCCTTCGTACGAAAATCTGGTGAATGCATCAGCACCCGAAGCCATAGCGCATCAACTAAGAGACTGGTATGCCTGAATTCAGTGTGGTAACGATTGTTAAAGGAAGGCGAAAGCAGTTAGCCAATCTTCTGTACGCGGTAAAAGCCTCGACGATCCTCCCCAACGATATACAAATCGTTTGTATGGACGACCCGGACGGAATTACTATTCCTGAGGGTTTGCCCGTGAGTATCCATGTCAGTAAAGAAACCCATGCGTTGCCACTGGCTGCCGCCCGGAACAGGGGGATTGCCGCGACAAAAACGGACAATGTCATCTTTATCGATGTAGACTGCATCGTTTCGCCAACTCTGTTTGCTACTATGCTGGTGAGTTTGGAACCTGAAACGATACTAGCAGCGTACCCCTTGTATTTGCCGATCGTGCCGGATACGGGTAATTATAGTGATTTACAGCACCAGGCGGTACCGCATCCCGCCCGGGAGCGCATACCGGTCGGCCAGCCGGTTGATCATCTTCAATTCTGGTCGTTGATATTCGCGATTCAAAAGCAAACGTTCGACACGATTGGTGGCTTTGACGAATCC
Organism: Spirosoma lituiforme; assembly: GCF_054776635.1. Taxonomy (NCBI): domain Bacteria; kingdom Pseudomonadati; phylum Bacteroidota; class Cytophagia; order Cytophagales; family Cytophagaceae; genus Spirosoma; species Spirosoma lituiforme. The sequence goes on along the minus strand of NZ_BAAHBO010000008.1, from coordinate 49,232 downwards.
TTTACAGGGTATGGGGCCGAAGATACCGATTTTGCCATGCTGTTTTATCGGGCGGGTGTCGAGCTGATCTTTGTACACGACTACGTATTACACCAATATCACGACAAGCACGATCCGCCGGTAAACCATTTTGAGTCGATTATTGAGAACGCAACCCGGTATAAGCAAAAATGGCATGTGTTGCCCATGCAGCGCTGGTTGAACGCATTTGCAGACTTGGGCCTGATACAGATCGACCAATCGGATACCATCACCGTCAGGCAGAAACCTACGGATAGCCAGCTAAAAAACAGTGTTTCGCCCCATCCGTATTGATACGTGCACCCGTGGTGATGGGTAAGCTCCCTCAACATTTTCCAGCTGAGTCTGGATAGATTGGTAAGCTTTACTGATTTTACCAGAACAACCGTAAGCATGAGCGGCTACAACGACAAACAAGCTTTGCTTTAGCCAGCCTATCATTCAGTTGATTCTGTGACTATTTGTGAACCATTAAGCAGCGGTGTGAATCTAGGATTGATTACATGAAGAACTACCGCATACCCACAAGATTTGGTATCGCGGGGAATACAATTTTTCACAACGCCCATTACTCTAGGATCAAACTGAAGGTTAAACGTCAGCGACGGATCTGTTAACTCCCGAGCGAGGACTTTTTGGACATACTCCTCAGCACTGAGTTGCTGTTGGTAACGGTGGTAACCGTTGAGTCGACTCAAGCCAATTACATAGGTAAAGCCTTCTGCAAATGCTTGCTGCATGAGCTGTTCGTGGAGTGCTTTTCCAATCTGTAACTTTCGAAAACTAGGCAGAACAACTAAGTCCAGGGAGTATAGCGAATCAGCTAATTGAGCATCCTCGACAAACAGAGTCGTATCAAAAGCCGTCGCTTCAGTGTGCCCATCTCCATAACGATAAGCAGGTACCTTACGAGTCAAGTTAACACCTACTAATTGGTTTCCTACCCAAGCTGTAAGTTGTCCGCTAGGGTGAAGCTTATGCAATAGGTCTACCTGCAGGCGGGTAGCAGCGATATCGTCATCTACGTAATCATAGCTGGCTTTTATGACGGCAGCTAGAGCCTCATAGTCAGCTGGTTGATAGGGGCGAATTGTAAATGAAGCAACCATAATATGGATTCCGTATGCAACGGACTAGTGTTGACATTTATAAAAAACAAATTAGCCTAGGAAGACGCTGTTTTTACGTGCTGGTCGAAAAATTGCTTTTCCTATAGATAGTCAAACCCAATTTGGTATTTACCAGTGTAATCAGTCATCTTCACGAACGCGCCTTCGGCTTGTGCGTGCGTCTATGCTTCGAAACGATGTTGTAACCGCTGTGTTAAGAACTGGATCCTGGTACTGCCAGCTCTTAACACAAACTCTTGTTACGTAGCCTGGATGACTTTTGTACCCGGCAAGAGTGATCAATAGGCACGGCTGAGCCGTGCCCATTGCCGCAATCTGCGCCTAGAAGCGAAGGACCCGGACCAGCCAGTTTAAATCGCTACCTGGTAATAGTCTACGGTGGGTTTGCCCTCGAAGTAATCGCTCAGGTGACTGACTGCCTCATGGAGTAAACCACTGGTTTCCGCACTAAGGCGGGCTTCCTCCGACTCCCAAACCGATACCATCAGCATATGGTGATCCGTCGGCGCGTAAAAGCAATAACCCGACACAAATCCAGCATGTTGCTTGAGGGCAGGCAGTACTGTGTTTTGGAAATACATAACAGCTTCTTGGGCCGTCTCGGCCGTCAGCGAAGCGCGAACAATGCGTGCGTACATGGTGATACTCTTTTTCGAAAAGACAAACTAATTTATTGTGAATCAGTCGGTAAGCCACAAGCTGATCAGCTCATTCAGCGTACGGATCAGGAAACTAAAGGGCATATCGGCTCCGGAACTATGGCATACCGGAGATGATGAATTTACCCATCGTTTGGTTGGCTTCGGGCACTTTATTTTTGAACCCCACCGGATGGGCCGTCTAGCTCATACCTCAACTAAGTAAGAAAGACTTCCCGGCTCGTTTAAGTCGATAAGCTGAATCAGCTCGGTAAATGAGAGTCCGCGAGTAAAATTGGGCAAGTAGATCCGTGTTTATCTACGCTCACCAACTGCTTCCCTGAGACCGACAAAGTCAATAAAGGAGGCAGACCAGTTTAGCGGTCCATTGTTTTGTTTTCGTTGGCGATCCCTACTGATTACCCGACCAACGCCCTACTCAGGCGAGGGGCATTGGTCGGCATACAGGAAGGCAACGAATGCAGATGGGGCGAGTCCTAAGGCCGTAGCAACTTCAGCGATTGTTGCTGACTGACCGTGCTCACGTTCAGCAGCAATGTCCCCTGTCCAGTACCCAGTGGCAAACTCACCTGCTCGATGTCACCGGCCTGCTCAATGCACTGTTCATGGACTAACCGACCCTGCAAATCGACCAGCCGCAAGGTAACCGCTTGACCTTGGACTCCCCGAATCTCGATCTGAGCCTGACTACTCACCACCGGGTTACCCAGCGCCTTTACCTGCAAGGCTAACACCGGCTCAGAGACCGCTACCCGGGCCGCAGCTCCTAAGGGCGGAGTACCGAAGATGAGCTGGTTATTGAGGTAAGTCGTTATTTTATTGTTTAAACCGACACTGCCGTAATTGGACGTATAGGAGTAATCATTTGTCTGATCAAATAGTCCGTAATCCGAACGCACCAGTCGGAAGTCGATACCCCCCAGACTGCTCAGCGCGTTCAGCTGCGTGGTGTTGCCCGGAAAGCTCAGCTCTGCATAACTGTCGGCTCCATCCACGGGCGAGGCCAGTTTAATTACCCGGGCGGCTACACTGGAAGCTCCGATGTCGGCGTAGTCCACGTAGATACTGGCTAACTGGTTATTATCCGAGGTGAAGTAATACCGCAACTTGAGATCTCCCACCGGCAGGGCTACGTTGCCCGTGTTGCGCAGTTCCAGTCGGGTCTGAATCTGGGAGGTGGCTGGACTGTCTTTAGCCGCTGAGTAGATAGCCACCGCCGTTTGAGAGACTACCGGCGTCGGCTCCTGGCCCCAGATCAGTACTGACTTCCCATCGGCTCCCAGACGATACGCCGTAATCCGCGCGTTAGGCTGGTAAGTGCCCGAATTGGCCTGGTAAGAGTAGTCGTCCAGTTCGTTGAACGCTGACCCGTCGGTCTTCCGAATGCCGTTTTCGATAGGTCCTGAATTGCCCCCGCCCGGCAGACTACCGCCCGTAGGAAAACTGTACTCAATGTACCCAAAGGCACCCTGGCGAGGTTGACCCAATGGGACATACTTCATGTTAACGGCGCCTAGCGGGGCATAGTACACCGCCAGGTCGGTGGGGGGCGCATTACCCTCGGCCGTTAGCCAGTAACGCAGCGTTAGCGCCTGATAAGGGATGGCTTCTTCACCCGTGTTGCTGAGTTGCAGAAAAGGCTTAACAATAGCGTTGCCTGTGTTTCCGTAATCCGCATCCTGATACAGTACCTGTAGGCTGGCCGCTGGCGGGGCGGTAACCGTCACACTGACCGTTGCACTGATAGTCTGGGGGGTAGGTGAGCCGGCATCGGTGACCAGTACCGTAAACGTTTGCACACCCGTGGGTAATCCGGATACGATCGCCGTGTTGCTGGTGGGGGTAATGGTACCCGGCCCGGTGAAGCGATAGCTGTAGGGTCTTGTTCCACCCGTTGCGGTTGCAGATAGCGCGGTTGTCCCTGTGCTTAGCAGCGTTGGGGAACTGGCTGCCAAACTGGCTCGTAGGGGTGAGTTACCCACAATGAATGGCCTGACCAGAATTGTGAAACTGGTGATGGCCGTTAGCCCGCCCGGGTCGGTGGCGGTAATAGTTACGCTGACCGAACCGGGCGCGCTGAACCGACCCGACAACACGCGGGTAGTGGAGTTAAGGCTCAGGGTATTGTTACTGTCTGGGGTAACGACAGCCGCGTAGGTCAGGCTGTTGGGAGTCTGGGCATCCGTGAACGCATTCACCGTATAAGAAAACGTACTCCCTACAGCGGTCGTTTGATTGGCGTTAGTTGTTGCAACAGGGGGCGTGTTCGTGGGCGTGCATAGGTACGTATTGCAGGTATTAATCACCGGATGGGTGTCCAAAGTGGACTGCTTAGCGGCAAAAAGGGCACTATAGTATCCCGGCTGGGTTAGTTGTTGTAAACTGTCGACGGTTCGCTGGGTGGCCGAACGAGGGGGCCTGACCTGCGCCTGAACCGATACAATCAGCCCGCAAACCGCCATAATTCCCAGCAAGGCTAGTTGTAACCCGGCTATCTGGAATAGCTGTCTCATGGTTGTGCGCTCTAGGAGATGAATAAATACCCGGCTTATTGCTTGATGACAGAATCAGGTATGTCATTACTATTCGACGTATTCGTGATTCGACTCCACCGCACAATGGTGTTCGCTGTGGGATCGTACGTGGCTACTGCGCCGTACTCAAAATTGACCGTTTCGGATAAGGCGGGGCAACCGCTGGTACAGCCCGTGGCCCCACTCGCTGAATAATTACTGACGGCAACCAAACCCAGCACAACCCGGTAGGCCAGCGTTCCGTCAGCCCGGTAGAAACTCAGCCGTACATATTGATAAGGTGCCCCGGTAAAGAGAGACGTTTGCAGAGATGCAGTAGACCCATCTACCTGTTTGGTAATAACCATAGGGAGGAAAGTCGCTTTACCCGCTCCAGTTCCCGATGACTGAGAACTGAGGTTCAGGGTTTGACTAAAACTGTACTGCGCACTCGTTACCGGAATAGGAGCCGTATAGGTCGGAAGCGAACTATTATTACTGTACTTAATTAGCTCCATCGTGATCTTTTGCGCGTACGCTGTGCTGAGTGTAATAAGTAATGTCAGCGTAGCAAGAAGTCTATATACATTTTTCATAAGGTAATACATTAGCCGTTTCCGGGCAGTTGTTGGATGAGCACAAAAGTGGCGCATTCAACTAGATTAAGTCTATCGATATCGAACCATTATGCTCATAATCGAACCATTTTATGGTTTTGTTCAGGTACTTATGCGCTTCAAAAGGTAAAGAGTTGGAGTATATGCAACGGGGAACGGTCCTTTTGAGATCCAGCAGCGTCGCCTAAACCGAAGCGGCTAATCCAGTTAATATGGGTATTTAAAAGGCTATTTTTCTTCGCTGGATGTTAATTTCCGCCAAACCCTTACCAGTAGAATGAAGTTAGGCTTTAACAGTAGACCCATCATTGGGTACTAATCATTGGCTAGTTTAACTGGTCACAACCCGCTCAGCCGACGAGCGGATTTCTTATCGGTGTTGCTGACGAAAGCAGCCATTAAACGTTCGGTCGGTTACGAACGATGAGCCTGGAATCATTAGCCTCTGATCCTTCCTTTTTTTATGTGGCTGCGTAGCTTCTTTTTTTGTCTGTCACTAAGCCTGACTGCCGGACCTGGTGCGGGCCAGCTGGTCGTTCCCCGACTGTTGCGGCAGTTCGAAGGAAAGCCAGGGCTAACCCTAACCCTGACCGACATCATTCAGGATCAGCGGGGCGTTTTGTGGGCAGCTTCTACCAATGGAATTGTTCGCTTCGATGGTCGTCAGTTTCGGGTCTTTCACGATCCACTCCTCAAAGAAGGTGATTTTTATTACCAGGTGGTGCCCGCCCCCGATGGGCGAATCTGGCTCAAGATGGGCTCGGGCCATTCACTCTCCTACCTCGACCCCGTAAAGGCCAGCATTGTTCGTGTACCTGATACAACCCGCTTGGTACGCGACTACTTAGCTAGTTATGGCTCTCATTATGTGTTTGTCGATGCCGATGGCACCTTATGGATTGGCCTGAAAAACCACGGGCTACTGGAAGTTGACTCACATACGTTCGCTGTAAAGTCTATTATAGATGAGGGACTAGATGTTCGGGGGATTGCTCAGGACCGGCAGGGGATCATTTATTTTACCTCTTCCAACCGGGGATTTTACCGCTACAATCCCCGAACGAGTAGCATAACCCGCTACCAGCACAACGAGCAGGAGACGACCTCCCTGAGTAATGACGCTACGTTTGGGGTGCTAGCCCGGCCCGATGGCAGCCTGCTGGTAGGGCTTACCAACGAGGTAACGATTTACTCGCCCACTAATGAGCAGTTTACACCCATCGGCTTACACACCCATTTTCCGCTGACCCCCGATGCCCGCTTCCAGTCGGCCGTGGTCCGGTTTAGGCTTGATAATCAGGGCAATGCATACTTCATCACCGACGAGGGCATCTTCCGATACACGGTAGCGGGTGCCCTTCAGCAACTTGGGCTTCACGCCCCTACGCATTACGTCAACAGCGTATACGTAGATTCACGTAACCGACTCTGGGTCAACTCAACAACTCAACTTTACCAATACGCCCTGAGCCCAGACCGGGTGTACCCTGCGCTGCTGTTTCCCCGGCTGTTAATCAACGGAACCCCGTTAAAGGACAATACAAACGCTACGCAGAATCTGACTTACGACGCGCATGGGCACCCCACGCTGACCGTCCGCGAGAATGACCCCTTTACCCTGCAATTTACGTTGCAGGCCCAATATAAACCGGGTACAATTCGCTGGCGCTTACAAGGGTATGACCTCGGGTGGGCTTCTGTTCAGCACTCCACGGGCGAGGCCAGCTATCAGTTATCGGCGGGTACCTACACCCTGGCTGTTGTTCGAGGGAACAGCGCCGGCGTCTGGGAAACAACACCGGCGACGCTGACCATTGTGGTTGTCGCGCCTTTCTGGAAGACACCTCTCTTTTTAGGTGTTGTTCTATTAACCGTCGCGGCCTTGGGTTTTTACTTCATTCGGCTGTATTACCGACGGCGTAAACTTACCCGACTGCTTGCTCACCAACAGCAGGAAGCCACCAATCAGCGGCAACTTAACGAACTGAAAACCCGGTTTTTCAACAATGTCACCCATGAGTTTCGCACCCCACTGACGATTATTCTGAATGCAGCCGAGCAACTGTCCACCAGAACCGCTCATTCGGAACAATCACCCGCCATCATACTCATTCAGCGGCAGGCAACTCAGCTTCTGCGGTTAATTACGGAAACGCTTGATATCGCCCGGCTGGAGGCCGGCCAGCTGGAAGCGCACCCACAACGGGGCAATCCCGTCTGGTTTGTTGAACAGATCGTCGCGCAGTTTGCGGGGCTGGCTGAGCAGCGGGAAATCATTCTTACCTACAATGCGCATCCCGCCACTAATTTAGTAGCTTCGCCGGATGAAGACTTCCACTGGTTTGACGGAGAGAAGTGGGAGAAGATTGTTTATAATCTTCTCAGCAATGCCTTGAAATTTACACCCCCCGGCGGGCAGGTGCAGGTAACGGGGCTGGTTAGCACAACCAGCCAGTTCACGCTCCAAGTGAGTGATACAGGCATTGGCATTCCGGCCGATCAACTAGACCGGATTTTTGACCGCTTTCACCAACTCGATGCTCAATCAACCCGGGCTTATGCGGGTACGGGCCTTGGCCTGGCGTTGGTCTGGGAGTTAACCCAGTGGTTAGGGGGTCAGGTACGGGTGACCAGTAAGGTGGGACAGGGAAGTACCTTTACCACGGAGTTACCGCTGACTGCGGCTGACCAAGCCCCCCCGGCCCTCGCGTCAGCACCAGCGGTGAATGATCAACCCGTCGGAAATCTGGCGTATACCGTCGTCTCTTCCCATTCTGATCTATTCAACCAACCTGCCTCTTTGCGTGCGCCGGATAAGCCCCTGATACTCGTAATTGAAGACAACGATGATCTACGAACGCAGGTGGTGGACTACTTGACCAGTGACTATCAGCTGTTGACCGCCGTCGACGGCGGGGACGGTTGGCGTCAGGCACTGGCCCAAGTGCCGGATTTAATCGTGAGCGACGTGATGATGCCCGAACTGAACGGATATCAGCTACTGGATCGGCTCAAAAACGACGAGCGTACGAGTCATATTCCGGTTATCCTGCTAACGGCCCGATCTGCTTCCGAAAGCCGCATGCAGGGTCTGCACGCCGGAGCAGATGAGTATTTAGTCAAACCCTTCAGCCTGCTCGAGTTAGTCTTACGGATTCGGAATTCGTTACGCACCCGTCAAAACTGGCAGAAACGGTTTTCACCGTCTCCCCATTCCGCCTTGTTAACTCCCTCGGTGGACCTGTCTGATGAGCGGGAAGCCCGTTTCCTGAACCGGTTGCGTCAAACTATTTTAGACAACCTCATGACCGAATCGATTGACGTTGACTGGCTGGCGGCTCAGGCCCGTATGAGTCGCACGCAATTAAATCGTAAACTGTCCGCCCTGACCAACTTAAGCCCAAACCGATTTATTCAGCAAATACGCGTAGCGCGGGCGGCCGAGTTACTGCAAGCCGGAGAATTGAACGTCGCGCAGGTAGCCTACCAGGTTGGTTTTAGTTCGCCATCCTACTTTGCCAAAGTCTTTCAAGCCCATTATGGCTATGCTCCTACTCACCTAAGAGCGTAATATACGAAACCAGGCCATGCCTTTTGGTTATCGGCTTAACTTACCTCTTTCCTGTACGCATGCACTCTATAAACCCCTTTTGTGGCTTTACTAGTTTATGACGCGACCAACCTATAGCGGTTATCTTGTTTGATTATTACCATCAGCGAAGTTTAATTAACTCCACAGCCTGTTTTACTTAGTTAAGCTATAAAAACGTTGTTGCTCGACAGGGATCAGTTCATTATTTGTAGGGATTGACAATGAGCTGACAAGCGACACTCAACAGTATACGGAGGTGGCCTTAATCTGAACGCATCCTGTACCAAAGTCATTTCGAACAGCTTGTCGGTTATGGCGGCCAACGCGTATCACAAGTCCGTGCAGCAGTTAATCAGTTACCTCTAAAATAACTGCTCCGTTCATGGGTGTTAATCAGGCCGCTGTTAAGACGCAGTTAGTGAACGGACCACCTTACTTTTAACGGCTTGCTGCGACTGCGTGCCGGGCAATTGTTACTTTACGCTTAACACAAATGTGAAGCACTTTTTTGTGAAGAGTACTACATTTGCCTGCGTTAGTTGACATGCAAGAAATGGTACAAGTAGGTAGCAAACCCCGAATCTGCGGAGGGCGTTGCGTTCATTTAAAGTTGTGGCTTCCATTGCCAGGCTGGTTTCTGTTATTTCTTATCTTGACCGCGGGGCCGATTCAGGCTCAGCAGGACAATAACAATAATTACCTCGACTCGCTCCAAAAATGGAGCCTGCATTTCCAGTTTACGACCATTGTACAGGGTCACGCCGGTTTTAACGGGGCGGGCTACGATGGCCGTAATACGTTGAGTGCCCAAGCCGATACGGCGCTGTCTGTGACAACGACGCTTTTTCTGGGACGTCGGTTGTGGCGCGGGGCTGCGGTGTATCTGAATCCCGAACTGGCGGGTGGCCGGGGCGTTGGCCACCGTAATAGCCAGTCTCCCTACGAGGAAAGTTTGTACGCGCCAGCCGTCGGTATTGCGGGCTTCCCAAACGGCGAAACGTTTCGGATCGGTAGTGCCCGCCCGGCGCTTTACATTGCCCGCTTCTATGTTGAGCAGATCATTCCGCTAAACGGGAGTTCACGTACAGAAGCCGAATCGGAAGCCAATCAGGTTAAAGATTCCATCCCTGCTTCCCGCGTCGTGATAACCGCCGGCAAATTTTCCATTGCCGATATGTTCGACAACAATGCTTACGCACATGACCCCAGAAGTCAGTTCTTCAACTGGTCGCTGATGAACCTAGGAGCCTGGGATTATCCGGCCAACACACGCGGTTACACCTGGAGTCTGGTAACGGAGTATATCCAACCTACGTATGCCATCAGAGCGGGCGCTTCTCTGATGCCGATTGCCGCTAATGGTAATGTGCTGGACTGGCATATCGGGAAAGCCCATTCACTGACCGTCGAAGTAGAACATGCGTTCCGGCTACTGCGTCGACCAGGTACTGTGCGCTTGCTGGCGTTTCGTAATGTGACCAAAGCGCCTACCTATACCTCGGCCACGCAACTGCTGGAGTCGAACGCATACCCTGATTCCCCACCGTACATCCTCACCGGAACTAATTATGGAGGGGTGAAATACGGATTCGGACTCAACGCCGAACAGCCGCTGGGGGATGTCGGTGGTGTATTCAGCCGAATCAGCTGGAACAATGGTAAAACCGCCACCTGGGCATTCACCGAAATTGACCAGAGTTTCACCCTGGGCGTTTATGTGGGTGGCAGGCGCTGGCACCGATCAAACGATGTGCTTGGAATCGCCGTTGCCAAAAATGGCATTTCGGCCGATCATGCGGCTTTCCTCAACGCCGGTGGAAGCGGATTTATGCTGGGCGACGGTAGTTTGCCGAATTACAAGCCGGAGAACATTCTGGAAACATTCTACAAAGCCCGGCTGGCCCGTACGCTTTACCTGACGCTGAATTATCAGCTTGTTCAACATCCCGGTTACAATGGCGACCGATCGGCGGTCAATCTGTTCGCGTTACGAACGCATGTTGAGTTCTGACCAACGGCGGATTCGCATCAGGGTTTCTGCCAGTGCTGCGTGCCATCTGGACTCAGCAGATTCCCCGCCATTGGTTCGCCCAGTTCATGGGTCAGCATACTAAATCCTGGGTTCCAGCTCACCTCCAGTTCGGCTTCGTTCAGGGCTTCGAACTTCGCCCACCATAACGCGGGCGGGTGGCAGTCGGGACGGTAAATGTTGGCCGTCTCCGCTACCACGACTTTTTTTCCCGGAAACAAATTCCGGGCCGCTACCAGCATATAAGGAATATTATTCTCGAAATAAATATTCAGACCAATGATGTCGAGTAAGCCCGCGTGGCCCTGCTGCCAGGTGAAACAGTTGTTTTGCCGGGCCACCTCGTCGTTCTGCCCCAACACGGTAGCGAAAGGCCGGGCCTGGTCTGGATAAGGCATATCGCCCCAGCCCCAGGGCTCGCTCATGGCCGTCAGGCAGGCAGGATCAGCCGCTTTAAGCCCTCTCGCAATGGCGATGGTGATGGCGCTGGTTTGGCGATAGACCTCCCACCAGGATCGGCCACCGAAAGGCCACTGCCGGTTGTTGGGCGTTGCAATCCAATCAGTCCAGATGCCCAGCTCCACCCCAATGTTGTAACTGCGAAAAGCGCCCCGGTAACGTTTGGCAATCTGATAAGCTTGCTCGTACATCGCATCGGCAGCCTGCCCGTCCCAGAACATCGCTTCATCGATCCACTCGGGTAACCCGTAGTGATTCAAAACCAGCTCAGTCTGGCCGTTGCTGGTGGCTTGCAGACGGTCCAGCCAGGCATAATCCGGACAGCGGTTTAGTTCGTCCCAGAGCACCGTATCGCGAAAGAGGGTAATCCCCATCTGACGGCCCCGCCGGTAGTTATTCTCCATCTGGCTTTTGTGGCCCGTAGCCCAGGTGTTGGAGAAATGCAGCCAGCGACCGTCGTCACCCCGCCCCCGCACAACGCTGCCGTCGAAGCACATACCATAAATCATAGCTGTATTGGTCTTGCTTCCTAGTCTGCTTTCTTAATTTCTGTAGCGCTCAGAGTAATGGTAAACTCGCGCCGTTGGCTGTTCCAGCAATGCACCCGCTGCCCGTATTGACTGATCACCGGTACAGGCCAGTCGATATCAGGATTGGCCGTTTCGAAGGCCTGAGCCGCCTTCGGGTCAATCAGTGTTACCAGATCATTCAGTTTGAACTCGTGTTTTGTTTTCATTACCCGGTCGATTGCCTCCGATTAACCTGTTAGGTCTGGCCAGAACGTCTACTTTTCCCACTCGCTTAAAATCTCCATCGACTGGTGAGCAATGGCCTGCAAAGCCTCTTCGGTAAGAAACGCCTGATGCCCCGTTACCAGCACGTTCGGCAGCGATAACAGCTCTTCCACGAGTGGATCGTGGTCGTCGGCATCCGACTGGTCCTCAAAAAACAAGCCCTTTTCGTGCTCATAAACGTCGATACCCAGGTATCCCAATTGCCCGCTTTTTAATGCTCCAATGGCGTCGCGAGTGTTCAGAACCCCACCCCGACCCGTATTGATCAGCATAGCTCCTTGTTTCATCTGCTCAAAGGTTCCCTTATTGAACAGACCCTTTGTTTGATCGGTCAGGGGTAAGTGTACCGAAATGATATCCGACCGGGAGAGCAAATCCTCCAGGGACACGAATTCGATGGGCACCTGCTGCTCTTCCCGAGCTACTTCAGCATTGGTATCGTAAGCCAGTAGTTTACAGCCAAAACCGGCCAGGATGGTAGCTAGTGTCTGGCCAATGTTTCCGTAGCCAGCAATGCCCACAGTCTTTCCCCGAAGTTCGAAACCGACGAGTTGCCTGGTTAGCTTGAAGTTGAACGCACGCGCATTATCCGTCGACTGCCTCAAATGACGGCCAAGCGCCAGCATCAGCGCAACGGCGTACTCGGCAATGGCTCCGGGCGAATAGGCCGGAATGCTTTTGACCGCTATGCCCAGTTCATCGGCCGTTGGCTGATCAATGTGATCGGTACCAGCCGACCGGGTTAACACGTACCGTACACCGAGTTGGTGAAGTCGGGTAAGCACGTCTTTGGAGGCATCATCGGTTCCAAAAATCAGTACTGCCTGGTAGCCATCAGCCTGATCAACCGTATCGGAACTTAGTCGATCCTTCACCAACGTCAGGTCGTGGTTGGTGTCGCGCAGAAAAGGCTCCTCGAAAGAACCTACACTAAAAGCTATGGCTTTCATGAAAATACTAGTAGATATGTCGGGTATAAGTACCGGCAGGGGGTAAATGTTTAGGTAAGCCGCAATCTCAACTTTTGCTCAACCAGCCTACCAAGCGTAACTTGGCTCGATGATGCGATTCTTGTGCCTGTTGATGATGAGTGTGGGGCTGCTGGCTGGCGGAAGCCGTGCAACCGCTCAGTCCGTTATTAACGAAACAGTCGATGGCCGGTTGTTTTTTGATGGCAAATGGCTATTTCGAGCTGGTGACAGTACGGGCTGGGCCAGCCCTGCGTACAACGACCGCCATTGGTCGTACGCTTCACCCAGCATATCGCTGGACGAAAACCCCCGACTCTGGCAGGCAGGGCACGGCTGGTTCCGTAAAACATTTCGATTGAATCGACTTTCTGGCAAGAGCCTGACACTATCTGTGCAGCAGTTCGGTCGCTCGGAGATTTTCCTCGATGGGCGAAGGCTGGCCCTCTTCAAACCTGTTCGCTACGACGCCGGTGGCTCCCAACAGATCGTGCAGCTACTACCCCTTCCGATTGCCGATACCAATCGGCATACGCTGGCAATACGCTACGCTTTCCGGAAAGACCCGCTGATTGGTACTGTCATTAACAAGAAAGCACTTCAGTTGGGTATTGGATTTACTGACCGGGCGGGCATTAACCTGCTCGACGTTCAGCAACTCGAAGCGGGCCTGACTGGACTGATGTTCGGCGTTTTCGGATTATTGAGTTTACTGCATTTTCTATTTTACCGGGCAAATCCGTCGCAACCGGTCCATCGGGTGTTAAGCGCCACCATGCTGGCGTTTGCCCTGACCTTCATAGCTGAATATGCGGAATATTATGTTGGCACGTTAACCCTCGACTCCCTGAACGGGTCTGTAGAGGAACTCAATATCAATGCTGCTTTCGCATTGTTACTCCTGTCGGTTTACACCTACCTGGGTCGACCGCCGGGCAGGCTATTCTGGAGTCTGGTAGCGGTGCAGATGATCACCGCATGCTACGACGTTTTTATTGCACCCTTACCCCAGAATTTGTTCTGGATTCCCTCTGCGGCTATACTGATCGAATACATCCGGGTAAGCTGGCTGGCCAAACGGCACCATTCCGATGCCGATGCCCGGCTACCCTGGAATTCGTTACGAGTAACCCTGTATGCTGGACTGGCAACCATTCCGATCGCCATCGTGATGAGTATTTTAGTGCGTACACTCAGGATAGATACTGCGCAGGATTGGGTTATGGTTCCCGTCTTGCTATTGGTTATTATTGCGTTGTTCAGTATTCCGCTGGGTTTATCGTTCTCACTGGTGCGCGATTACGCCCGTACGTATCGGACACTACAGGCGAAATGGCAGGAAGTTGAACAGCTATCGGCGCAGACGCTGCGTCAGGAGCAGGAAAAACAGCACCTGCTGGCCCGCCAGAATGAGTTACTGGAACAGCAGGTAGCCGAACGAACCGCCGAGCTGACTCACTCACTGGCGAATTTGCGTCGTACTCAACAGCAACTTATTCAGAAAGAGAAGATGGCCAGTTTGGGCGAACTGACCGCGGGTATTGCCCACGAGATTCAGAACCCGCTCAACTTTGTCAACAATTTCTCCGAAGTTTCGGACGAGCTGGTCGATGAGTTACGGGCTGAACAGCAGAAGCTGGTCCGCGATACCGACCTGGAAACGGAACTACTAACTGACATCAAGCAAAACCTCCAGAAAATTACCCAGCATGGCAAGCGGGCTTCAGCCATTGTCAAGGGTATGCTCGAACACAGCCGGTCAACTTCGGGCGAGCGCCAGTTCGTTGATTTGAACGCGCTGGCGAACGAGTATCTTCAGATCGCTTACCAGGGCCTGCGCGCCAGGGATAAAAAATTTATGGCCGAGCTGACCACCAATTTTGACGCTGAGTTACCACTCGTTGAGGTGATACCCCAGGACGTTGGCCGCGTGCTGTTAAACCTGTTCACGAACGCCTTTTATGCCATGCGCGAAAAGCAACAGGCCGCCATCTCCGACTATCGGCCTGAAATTACCCTTCAGACCTGTCTTGTCAATGGGCACGCCCAAATACAGATTGGTGACAATGGAACGGGCATAGCTGAGCCGATAAGAGCAAAAATCTTTCAGCCTTTCTTTACCACCAAACCGACGGGAGAAGGTACAGGGTTGGGCTTATCCCTCTCGTATGACATCATTACCAAAGGGCACGGAGGGTCGTTGCTGGTAGAAAGTCGGGAAGGAGAAGGCAGCGAGTTCACTATTTTATTGCCCCACTCGACTGCTCCGCTGGCCTAGATACAGGGACGTATATAGCGGAGAACAACGCCATTCTATTAAAATCGGATTAAACAAAGGGTAGGTTGTTTGGTGTTTATGGTGGGTTTAGTAACAATCTGATTGCCTTAATTTAGATAAAGCGACACTCTCCACCTTTTTTAAACACCTACCATGTATCCATTCACTTACTACAAACAAATTGTTGTCGTCATCGCAGTACTGGTTGTATCCGCCTGCGCCCGTAATCCGGTTACCGGCAAGCGGGAAATAAACCTGATGTCGACCGAGCAGGAAATTGCCATAGGCAAAGAGTCTCACCCGTCGGTTGTGGCTACTATGGGTTTGTACGAAGACAAAAACCTTCAGGCGTTTATGAACGAGAAAGGGAAAGCAATGGCTAAAATTTCGCACCGGCCCGACCTTCCTTACCAGTTCTACATCGTTGATTCACCGATTGTTAATGCCTTTGCCGTACCGGGTGGCTATGTCTATTTCACGCGGGGTATTCTGGCCCACTTCAACAATGAAGCCGAGTTTGCCGGGGTGCTGGGCCACGAGATTGGTCATATTACGGCAAAGCACGCAGCCCGCT
This sequence comes from Spirosoma lituiforme, assembly GCF_054776635.1. Lineage (NCBI taxonomy): Bacteria > Pseudomonadati > Bacteroidota > Cytophagia > Cytophagales > Cytophagaceae > Spirosoma > Spirosoma lituiforme. The sequence goes on along the minus strand of NZ_BAAHBO010000008.1, from coordinate 33,598 downwards.
CACAGAAAAGCCAGTTACTCAGTACGATTGCGCTGATCGGTGGAGCGGTGCTGGCTCCTCAGGTTGTTGGCCAGAACATTGAAGCGCTTCAACAGGGAATCGGACTTCTGTCGCTGAAATACAGCCGCGATCACGAATCGGAATCCGACAAACTAGGGGTGGAGTACTCCAGTAAAATTGGGTACGATGCCCGCCAGATGGCCGATTTTTTTGGTACGCTCAAACGCCTTTCCGAAAAGTCCGGACAAGCCATTCCTCAGTTTATGTCGACTCACCCCGATCCCGGCAATCGGTACACGCGCGTGCATGAACTGGCCAAAGAATACCAGGCCAAAAATCCCGCTTCGTACCAGGTAGATCGGGATCAGTACCTGCGGCTTATCAACGGAATTATGTACGGTGAGGACCCTAAACAGGGCTTTGTCGAGAACGGTTATTTTTATCATCCTGAGCTACGTTTTCAATTTCCGGTTCCTGGTAGCTGGCAGTCGCAGAACTCGCCGAGTCAGTTTCAGATGGCCGCAAAAGACGGTAAATCTGCCATGATTCTCACGCTGGCAAAAGGAAGCTCACTGGACGAAGCTGCTCAGAATTTAGTGAAAGAATTAAGCCTGAACGTACTGGAAAACAGTAAAACCACCATCAATGGCAATCCGGCCTACGTACTCATTTCGCGGCAACAACAGCAACAGCAGGGCCAGCCGCAGCAGCAGCAAGACCCTAAAACGGCACTTCAAATCGGCACCTGGTTGATTCAGTACAACAATGCCGTTTATGCATTGCATGGCTTGTCGGCCGGAGCCGATTTCAGTTCCAGCTACAGCACGTTCAAGCAGGTAGCCGAGAATTTCCGCTCCCTCTCCGATCCGGATAAACTCAACCGCAAACCCGAGCGCGTCTATGTAAAATCGTCTCCCCGTGATGGTTCATTTCGTGAGGTAGTAACCGCCTTGGGCGTACCGGCGAGTCGGGTCGAAGAAGCGGGTATACTGAACGGCCTGAAGGCTGATGACCGTGTCGCGAGAGGCTCTCTGGTTAAAATTATCAGCCGCTAATGCGTTAACGGGGAAACGTGTACTCCGAATACAACGCCTGTTTTCATAAGCCGCCGTTTTACCCTTTGCGGGTATTGACGTCTGTAAGGGCATGTGTTGTTGCGCGTACCATTCATCTGAAATACACTCGCTAGATACTGATTCTTCCCTCATGAGTGAAGCCGATGGCTCCTCATGAGGTTTCCTCATGCGATAAAAATTGTTTATAAATGGTCTAAATAAAAATGATTCGTACTTTTGTGTCTGTACTATCACATACACGATGACTAAATTATATACACTTGTGCTGTTGCTGGGCATTTGCAGCAACGCCTTGTTTGCCCAGACAGGTACTCTTCGCGGGAAGGTTGTCTCGGCAGACGGTAACCCGGTTGAGGCCGTTACCATACGTCTGAAAGGAACCCGACAAGGTACTATGTCGACGACAGATGGCCATTACGAATTTAAAACGGTCAAAGCAGGCGACTACACGCTACAGATTTCTCTGGTTGGGTTAGAAACAAAGGAGCAGGCGGTACGCGTACAGGCTGATCAAACCACGGATGTACCGACCATCATGCTGAATGAAAATACGAACCAGCTTCAGGAGGTGATGGTAACCGCCGGACAGGGTAAATACACAGATCCCAATGTATCGCCCTCGTTACGGCTGGCCACGCCAATCATCGAAATTCCTCAGAACATTCAGGTTGTTACGAGCAAAGTATTGTCAGATCAGCTGGTTACCAGTATGAGCGACGGGGTGATTCGCAATGTCAGCGGGGCCACCAAACTCGAACACTGGGGCGATATGTATTCACGGGTCAACGCGCGTGGTGGTCGGCTATCAGCCTTTCGCAACGGCATGAACATTACCTCTACCTGGGGGCCGCTCACCGAAGACATGAGCTTTGTCGATCATATTGAATTCGTAAAAGGCCCGGCTGGCTTTATGATGTCGAACGGCGACCCGACGGGTATTTACAACGTAGTGACCAAACGGCCAACCGGCGTTACCAAGGGGGAAGCCAGCCTGATCATGGGCAGCTACGACTTTTACCGCGCCACCCTCGACCTGGATGGGAAGCTTAGTTCTGATGGGCGATTGCTTTACCGCTTCAATGCGATGGGACAGACTAAAAACTCGTTCCGCCCCTACGAATACAACAATCGATACAGCATTGCACCGGTTATCAGCTATCGGCTGAGCGATCGTACTACGCTAACGGCTGAGTACATTTATCAATACGCGAAAATGTCGAACGTAGGCAGTTATTACGTCTTCGATACGCGTGGTTACGGCACGCTGCCCCGCGACTTTACATTTGCCGAACGCGGCCTTGACCCCACGACCATTAACGATCATAACCTGACGGTTAACCTACAGCACCAGATCGACCCAAACTGGAAAATCACCGCACAGGGATCGTATTTCAACTACCAGCAAATGGGCAGTTCGATGTGGGTAAATTCGGTGGCAACCAACGGTGACGTCGTTCGGTACGTTAGCATCTGGGATGCATCAGCCATCATGAAGTTCGGGCAGGTTTATGTGAACGGCACGGCGCAAACGGGCGGCATTCAACACCGGATATTGGCGGGCCTGGATATGGGCAGCAAAGAATACCTGGCCGACTGGAACCAGTCTTATAACCTGGATTCGGCCAGTTCATTCAACATCTATCGTGATCAGGCCAGCCGCGGGTTGCCCCTTCGTGGTTTTCCCACTTTCAACCGGAGCCAGAGTCTGGCACAACGGGCGGGCATCTACGGGATCGTTTCGCAGACCTATACGGGGGCTTATGTACAGGACGAGCTGGGCTTTCTCAACAACCGCATCCGCCTGACGCTGGCGGGCCGCTACACCGACGTTCGGCAGAATGCTTACAGTACCATCACCACCGGCAAGCGCTTCACCCCCCGTGTGGGCCTGAGTTTTTCGCTCGATCCGCAGACATCAGTCTATGCTCTTTACGACCAGTCCTTCGTACCCCAAACGGGTATACGACGCGACGGTGGCGACGTTAAGCCTGTTACGGGCAATAACCGGGAAATTGGTATCAAGCGTGACTGGTTGGGTGGTCGCTGGAGCACAACACTCGCTCTGTACAGCATTTTGCAAAACAACCAGAACGCAGCGGATCCCACCAACCGGGGAAGCGAACAGTTTGTGGTTCAGTTTGGCCAGACGAAGACACAGGGCATTGAGTTTGATCTGCGTGGAGAAATCGTTCGGGGCTTGAACCTGGTCGCCAATTACGCGCTGACCGATTCAAAGATTTCGGAGTCCGCTACGGAGTCGCAGGTGGGTAACAAGGTGCCCGGTTACGCCAAGCACAACGCCAACGCCTGGCTAAGCTACCGGGTGCAGCGGGGGGCTCTTCGCGGCTTCGGAGCTTCGCTGGGCTTTACGTATCAGGGCGAACGCACAACCTGGGCCTGGACTGGCGCAACGACCCAGCAGGCGCTGCCCGACTATGCCAAACTTGACGGTGGTCTGTTTTGGGAACAGGATCGCTTCCGGATTACAGCGAACGTCTTTAACCTGACGGATGCCTATTTGTATTCTGGCTCGCCATACGGAACCTATTATTACTGGCAGGCCGAGCCGGGCCGCAACTCTCGGCTAGGCATCAGTTACCGATTCTAACAGCAAAAGGAAACAGGTTACCGGATTGAGAGGATACAACTGCGATGTGTCCTTCTCAATCCGGTAACCTGTTCGCTTATTAATCAGTCTAAGGATACCGTCGTCATTCGATAATAAAACGCCGACTACCAGCACACAGGCAACTATGTCTGGTCACCAAGATATATATAGATAGGTCTGGTCCATACAGGCACCAAAGCATTTAGTTCATTATTAGCCCGTTTAGTCAATAACAAGTTTAAAAATAAATCGATCTTACCTTTTTGTTAGTTACTTTGTCTACTGTTTAAACACAATTCGGTAAAGTAAATCTCAGTCAATAGATCGATGTCCTTATGTGGTTGGTCTATTTCTGTAACAAACTGCTTTAACTTTCACTCTTCGTATGCTTCTGGTTCTTACTCCCTATCTGTGGAAATCGATAGGCTGTTTTGCTTTGCTGGCTGGTGCTTATTACGTTTTTGGTCAATGGACTCGCCTTATCAACCAAATCCATTCCTGGCTAACCTATATTTTTGCCGTACCTCCCGCAGATCGTCAGCAAAGCACCTGGCCGGGCGAAGAGGATTGGCCCGTGAACGACGATGATCGTGAGCATTAACATCGAGGACAAGCGGTAGCCGGTCGTGTGCTATTACCCTATAAACCAACATAGTAAGCTATACCACAACCCCTGGGATAGGGTTTCTATTATAGAAAATATACTATTTTAATTTGTTGCTTGTCGAGTTACGTTTATACCCAGCTTCTCCAATAAATACAATCAGCGGATTTTATCATTTCTTTCAGCGGCTCCTTTCGGCGGATAGGCACCCCTCTTGAATCGCCAGTTGGCGGATTACACAAGGCATGGGCCTGCACCAGTCCCCAAAAGAATTGTTCCCTTAAATCCTTGCTGTGAAAACTCCAACTCACCAACCTGATCGCCTTGCCGTGAAGCGAAAGCTACTATAGCGGTAAAATACTATTCTGATCGAGTCAACAAATTGATTATTGACTCATACACAGAAAGTTACTCTAAAATAAATCTGCTTGATGTATAGTATTTATATACTACAGCCAGGCTTTTGTATCCCAATAGAGCTATACATCCGGGCCAGTTACTTCTTTTTACAACCAGTCTCTACGCATGACTATCGCTAGCTTACTTGCCAATGACCAAGAAGTTCATCTATAAGTCTTCCTGGCTCTTCTTTATTACGCTTGCCTGTTTATTATCAACTAGTTAAAAACTAATCAAGGTTATTTATGAATAAACTTTTTACTTCCTTCACCTGGTTGAGAATTTGTCTGCTCCTGGTGAGTTGGTTGACTGCCACTACGTTGATGGCGCAAACGACTTATTCTGAAGGCAACGATTTTCCCAGCATATCCGGGGCAGCCAGTTATGTACTAAGCCAGGCTGGTGACTACACCTTCTCGGGTACCGTTCAAACACCAAATGATCAGCAGGATGCGGTCAAGGTGATTATACCAACGGGGTTTAAGATAACTAAAGCCGTTCTTCAAGCTTCCGGGGGTGCCTCTCAGCAACAGCCTTCCGGATTTGTGGCATTTGCCGATGGCTACAGTGGCTACTCAGCGGCTTCATTCTCTAGTAGCGATGGAGTAAACGTTACACGCTCGGGTGACTTGGGACCCAATTCGGCCAGCAATCCGTACATCGGTCTGGCCTCAGTCGATTATAGCGTTGGGACAAGCTGGTCAATTCGAGTTACGGTAGTTTCTACTGGAGGAGAAAACACCTGCACAAACCCAACCGTACCCACGATATCTGCCACACGAACAGCGATCTGCGCCGGAAGCAATACCACGTTATCCATTCAGACCGGAAGCCTGAATGATGCTACAGCCTGGAAATGGTATTCAGGTAGCTGCGGAGGCACGCTGGTAGGTACCGGCTCATCCATACAAGTAAGCCCTGGCTCAACGACGACCTACTATGTCCGGGGCGAAGGGGGCTGTGTAACCCCCGGTTCGTGCGCATCGCAACAGATTACCGTCAGTTCTCCTTTCACATCAAACCTGACCAATGACGGCCCGTTGACCTGTGCCAAGACCAGGGTCACCCTGATAACTACTGGCGGACCGACGGGTGCAACTTATACCTACAGCGGTGGTGCTCAAGCCAATTCAGCCAACCTGTCTACCGCTACGGTAAGCCAGGCCGGGCCCTACAGTGTCACCGTTACAGCACCGGGTGGCTGCTCGGCCACGGCTACCACCATCGTCTCCAGCAACACCCTTGCGCCCAATGTTAGTGTTAGTCCAACTGCCCAGACCATCTGCCAAGGGCAAACCGCCATCTTCACCGCTCAGGGGGCATCGACGTATAGCTGGAGTAATGGTCAGTCCACAGCCAACCTTTCAGTGAGTGAAACAGGCACGTACTCCGTAACGGGAGTTGCGGCCAACGGTTGTCGGGCAACGGCAACAGCAACGTTAACGGTAAAACTTACCCCGACGCTAAGTTTTGATGCAGGCCGTACCGCGTCGTCCGGCCGGTGTGACACCCCCAACGGGCAGGTGGGCTTTACCACCAACCTGGCCGATGGCAGCTATTCATTCAGCTATCGAAAAGATGCCGGGAGCTTTCAAACTGTTTCGCTGGTTGTTACCAATGGGCAGCTAGCCTTAACGGGCTTATCGGGTGGGCGCTACTACGGCTTCAGTTTAACCAGTAACGGCTGTACGGGCACTAGTAACGCAACGGTTGATCTGAGTAACCCCACTCCGCCCAGCGTGAGCATTAGTCCAACTGCCCAGACCATCTGCCAGGGCCAGTCGGCAACCTTTACAGCCCAAGGCGCGGATGCTTATCAATGGAGTACAGGCGCAACAACGGCCAGCATTTCGGTGAGCGTGGCCGGTCCCTACTCGGTAACGGGTACCAACAGTAATGGCTGCTCGGCTACCGCCAGCGCTACTTTAAGTGTCACACCCCTGCCGGCTGCACCAACGCTAGTGACTCAAAATGGTTACCCTTATTCCGCTGGGGTGAGCAGCCTGACCATCAGCCAGAACACAGGACCCGTCAGGTTGATAGCCTCGGGCTGTAATGACGGCCAGCTGCTGGCTAACGGCAGCCCTGCCAGTAGCTTTACTATTTCCACGGCTAACAGCGGCACCCAAACCTATACGGCTACCTGTACCCAGAACGGCTGTACCAGCCCTGCGGCCAGTTTCGTTCTGACGGTAGTGCCCACCACGCTTAGTGTGTTGTACCGCGATGCCGATTATGGCAACACGGGCAATAACATCATCAAGCCCTTCCTGAAGCTGGCCAATGCAGGTGGTCAATCTATCCCATACGGTGAGGTGACGGTGCGTTACTGGTTTACCTCCGAAGGTAATTCGCTGCCGACCAACCTGGCCGTCTATTACGCTCAGCTAGGGGCTGTTTCTACGAAGTACGTAGCCCTGGCTCAGCCACGGCAAGGAGCACTTGGCTATGTGGAGTACAGCTTTCCCGGAGGTGGTAGTCTACCAGCGAACGGAAACTCAGGGCCCATTGAGAATGGCATCCAGAAAACCGACGGGTCAAACTTCAATGAATCCGACGATTACTCTTACCAGGCCAACTACGCCGACTATATCCCCAACGTGCGGGTAACGGCCTACCGCAATGGGACCATTGTCTGGGGTCAGGAGCCAACAGCGGTGGCCTCCCAGACAGCGGTGCAAGTTTACTCCCAAGCGAAAGACGGCACGACAACCTCCCAGATTCAGACCCGGGTAGAACTGCGCAACACGGGTAATGTGGCACTAGCCGTCTCGAGCCTCAAGCTTCGGTATTACTTTACCTCTGACAACGGTCAGACGGCCAACGTCTTCGTAGACTACGCCGATATCGGCGCCAGCAATGTGCAGGCCCGGGTGGTCCGGCTACCCTCGCCAGTCAACGGGGCCGATAGCTACGTGGAGCTAAGCTTTGCGGGAAACTCCATGCAGGTAAACGCGCTAAGCAGCCTAGGCGTGATTGACTTTCGGCTGGTACGTTCGGACAACGGCTTGTTTGACCAGAATAACGACTATTCCTACGGGGCTAACTACGGCACCGTGGGACTCAATAACCGAATCACGGCTTATCTGAACAACCAGCTCATTTACGGAACCCCACCTTCGGGGGCACCGGCCCGGGTTGGCGTGCTGGAGAGTACGGCTCGTTTACAGACTCGTCTGTTGGGAAATCCGGTGGTAGGTAACCGTGCCGAGGTCGAAATTACGGGCGTAGCAGGTCAGGCGGTCAATCTGAAGTTGGTCGATTTACAGGGCCGCGCCATCCATGAACAACGCATCGAACAAGCAAGTACCACTGAGCATGTGAGCCTGCCGCTGGGCAGCAGCCAAGGTCAGCTTTTGCTGCGCGTCAGCACCGACACGCAGCAGCAGAGTCTCAAGCTACTGCGGCCCTAAGCGCCAATCTGCCTGTTCGTATTGATTTCATACATAACAGCAAAGGCCCATCTCGTTTGAGGTGGGCCTTTGCTGTTATACACTGTGTATTAGCACAGGTACCTCTAAAGAATGTGGCTTTTAGGAAATTACTCAAAATGAGCTTCACAAAAACCGTCTTTACGTACACTAGTGGTCTAGCGTATTCCGTAACAGTCTGTATTGCCTGCTCGTTTACAGACCGTTCGGACAGGGCAATTAAATGACTAGGCGTCTTTTTCCGTATCCGATTCGTCCTCGCTGCTTTGGTCCGAGTGATCGTGTTCACCTTTATGTGCTTTTTCAACTGAGCCAGTCGCATCATGCTTATCCTCAGTGCTTTGTTTGCTTTTATGCTTACCCCGTGAGGTTTTACCCTGGGCTTCGTCGGGCAAATTAGTATTTAACTCGTACTTTTTAGTCTCGTCAGCCATGTCACGGACAGTTGGTTGGGGGGCGCCTTTGCTCATTGTGTTTGTCTATTTAGTAGTGGGAGAACAACCTTAGCCAACGGCCAATTGTTTAAAGGCCCGACAAGCCTATCAGGCTTTTTACGGGGTATGGCGTATACTTTACAAAAGTCTCGGCGTATCTTGCGAAATAAGGCCACGATGTTATTTTTGTTACTTATCATTCTGGTCAGTTATTGTTCACTTAAAGACTTGTCTCTTTTGAGATCCTTTTCGCAACCCGTACGCATCATTCTGTATCGATGTCGAGTTTGGTCTTTGTTAGTGCCTCTGCTACTGTTAGGGGCTCGACCTGATCAACCAGCCGACCGACTCATTGGCCGTTGGCAATTTCCGAGCAAAGGGTCCAGCGTCGATATTTATCGACAGGGAGACCTGTATTTTGCCCGGGTAGCCCGGGTTGACCAGGCCGGTGAGCAAAACTTTGGCTTAATGAAAGATAGTGTTCTGATCCGTGACCTCCGTTACGACGGAGCAGTTTGGTCGGGAGGCCGTCTGATTCATCCTAAAACGGGAATTTCGTTAAGCGCCGAGGTACAAATGTCCAAACCAGATGCCATTAACGTTACCATTTACAAAGGCATCAAACTACTCCACCGAAAATTCACGATGACTCGCCAGGACAGGCAATAACGTTTAGCAGCCCAATCGACGAACAGATCACTAACTAAATTGAGGGTGACGCTGGTGACAACGGTTAACCCGGAGAAGATACAAACGAGCTAGGCCCCCATCGACTCAATCCTGAGTCAATGGGGGCCTAGCTCGTTTACCTTATATTCATTTCTCAATAATCGTATTTGATACCCATTTTCTTCGCCATGTCCGAAAATACCTGGGGGTCAAAATCATCGGCACCCGGTGAATTGAGCTGGGGTTCCTCTTCCAGATCCGGAACCGGGAAACCAGGCATAGCGCCTTCTACCACAACGCACTCCTGGCCATCGTCTGGATGAGGGCCATTCCAGATCAGCCCCGCCTGCTTGTAGTCGTCCTGACTGAACGTGTACAATTGCAAGTGCAACTTCTGCTCCATGAATTTTTTGGCTTCTGGAAACGCATTGTTACTCAGGTTCGGAATGGGCAACAGTTTGGTTACCTCTACACCCGTCAATTTCTCCAAGGCTTTGGCATAGGCCACAATGTGCAAACCACCCCGTACCAGCAGATACCCGACCATAGTGCGAGCCGTAGGGTCCGTCACCATTTCGTAGGCGCGCATCTTGTTACCGCGTGCTCCACATTCCAGAAAAAAGTTATGCAACAGGTCCAGTTTCAGATTGCCGCTACTGAACACATTCTGACCACTCCAGAAATTACCCATCGAGTCGACGGGGAGGCTGCCCTGACCACTGGCAATGTAATGATACGTGTTACGAGCATCTACGGCATCGGCCAACGGACCGGGTACCGGATCATGTCCCCGTTTGGTAACACCGGTCAACAGCAGGTTAATGGCATACGACACCACTTCAATATGGCCGTACTCCTCGCCGGCGATACTGGCAATGACGTCATAAAAAGGGCGTATCTTCTTGCGGCCCCGGAAGTTGAACGACTGAAAGGTGTAGTTCATCAGCGTGGACATCTCGCCAAATTTCCCACCTAACAACTCTTGAATGGCCGCAGCATCGTTGGCCGAGGGGTTTTTGGGAATTGGCAACTCAATAGGAAGCCGGTCCATTTTTAAGATCATACCAGTGCTGTTTAGTCGGTTTGCGGGCAAATGCCTGTTGCTTTACCTAACTAATTCTATAGACAATGGTTATAAATTTTTCATCATTTGATCGATAGTACATACATGACCTGCTGGCCGTTTGGGGTAGGCCAGGCAACCGTTTCGCCAATTCGCTTCCCCTGCAGGGCGCGGGCCAGTGGCGAGGTGAAAGCAAGAAGCCCCTGCGTAGCGTTGGCCTGATCGACCCCCACAATGGTAAACTGCCGTTCTGTACCGGCCAGCTTCCCCGACTGTACGCGCAATACAACCGTTGCTCCGAATCGAACCAGTTCCTGCGCCTGCGTATCAACCACTTTAGCGCTGGCGATTCGCTGATTCAGGTTAGCGATAGTCCCATTGAGCAAAGCGAGCTGTCGGCTACGCTCATTCTGGTCCTCGACTTGTGCGGCCTGTATATGAGCACGCTCCGTTTCTAAATCAACGAGTTCGGCACGCAGCAGCGCCAGACCGTGGGGCGTAACGTAATTGGGCGTGCCGGGTGGCAACGGCGCACGGGCCGGAATAACAACCGGCGCGTCTGCCGTTTCATTTTTCAAAAAAGCACTGCTCATACGGGTCTTGACGTTAAGTAAGCTGACTATAATTGCATTAAAACATCAATATATATGACGTTGTTCCTGTGTGGATGTTAAGGTCTGAATGTATACAACGCGGTAACCTACTTAAGTAAACCGCAAACTCCACACAAGTTTGCAGTAGCAATTTTTATTACGAAACATCAACGTCAATCAGCTCCATCCGGTTTATCTTCGCCAAATCCTTTCACGTCATGCGTACCTTTATCCTGCCAATGGGGCTATGGCTGCTGACCACCAGCCTACATGCCCAACCATCAATTGATTCGTGCCGCTGTGGCCAGGTGTTCAAGCAGGTTCACCAGAGAACGGCCGCTAACTATGCTGGCTGGGCCGATAAAGTCAACGACAAAACCCGCCCCGCCTTCACTACTCTGGTGGACAGTCTTCAGGCACTAGCCCAAAAGACGACCTCCGATACGGCTTGTATGACCCTGCTCAAACGGTACAAGGCGTTTTTCCGCGACGGCCATTTTCAGGTATCGCTGCGTTCATCAACCACCGAGCCTGCCATTCCTCTCCGGCGCATTACCCTGCTCGAAGCGGACATTCAGCGGCAACTTCTCGAACGGAAAGAAAAGCGCAGCCCGATAGAAGGCATCTGGGAAACTCCGGATCACGGTTATAAGATTGCCATTGTACCCGACCCCGAAAAGAACGGTTCGCTGGTCGGTGTGATACTAACGGCGGCTAATACCAACTGGAAACCCGGCACTGTCAAGATGGAATTGACGCCAACAAAAGCCAGTACGTTCGATGCCCACTACCGCAATGCAGCCTTTGACGATCAGGTCGTTCAGCTTACCCAGCGGGGTAATTTCTTCGACATTGGTGGTTACGGCACCTGGATCAGGCTATTCCCTCAAACTATCACGGCCCTCGAACGGCAAACGTATGAGCGCGCTCAACAACCCCTTGAATTTCGGCAGATCAATCCTCAGGTTACTTACCTACGCGTGAATACCTTTAACGTACCCAAGTCGGAGGTTGACAGCATGGTGCTGGCCAATGGGTCGGCCCTGGCGCGCTCACCGCTGCTGATCATCGACATTCGCAACAACGCTGGTGGCAGTAATTCGTCATTCACCCCCCTGTTACGGCTGATGAATACCGATAATTTTCAGGATACCCATAGTTATATGCGTACCTCACCGGATAACATTGCCGCCGAAGAAGCGATGGTAGCCAGAGCCCGAGCCGGAAAATGGGACGTTGACAGTGTGCTCAACGCCTGGGCAGGCCAAGTTGCCCAGGCCAAACAGCATCCTGACCAGCTTTATCGAACCGAGGGCGAACGGATCTTGGTCGACCCAGTACTGACGTATCCGGCTCAGGTGGCCGTACTGATCAACGATAAATGCTACAGCAGTGCAGAGTATTTTGCCTTTTACGCCAAACAAAGCCGGAAAACGCGCCTGTTCGGTCAGCATACGGGGGGCGTCATGGATTACGGCAACGTACGCGCTCAGGTAATGAGTTGCCCCCGGTTTGCGCTCCGGTTGCCCACTACGCGCTCGGGCTGGGTAGATACGAATCCGATCGACAACCAGGGATTTTCACCCGATGTTTCTATTTCGCCAACTGATCCCGACTGGATAGACTATGTCGTTCGGTATTACAAGAAGAAAGGCGTGCTGAAAAACAAATAGGTGATTTTTAGCCGAGTGGCTTAGACATAGTATAGTACTGTCGTCAGCCGGAAAATGGCTCGCTAGCTCGTAAACAAACGAAACACTTCGCATGCACGTTGCCGGTACGTTACTTTTACTTTGCCTGACGATCAGTTCGCTGGGGCAAACGCTTTCCAGGCAGGGACTGGCGCAGGATCTGACCTTTTTGAACGAGGCCGTCAGACGGGGGCATCCCGTCAATTACGAGCACCAGGATGCGGCACCGCTGGCTCAACTCATCGACAGCGTTAACACCCTGGGCGAGACAAGCTTGTCCGTAAGCGCCTACCGACTGGTGATCGGCTCGGCGCTGCAACGAATTGGGTGTGTTCATACGTCGGTGGTCAGGAATCCCCTTTCAGAGCATCATCCGTCCCGATACTTTCCTTTTGTTACGTATCTTCTTCATCAAAAACTATACGTCGGCAGGCAATCTGCGGATAAACAGGCGTATGAAGGCCAGGAAATTGTAGCCATCAATGGCGTCTCTGTTCGTAAGATTGTCGGTGAGTTGCTCCAGTATGCAGCCAGCGATGGCGGGGGGCAGGCCTTCGCGCAGCAGTACATTAACCGGGCCAGCACTGGCTTACTGGCTTTTTACTTCAACTACCCGGATCAGTATCAGCTCCAGTTCCCGGATCAGGATGTAGTCATTGCGGCCATCCAGACACCAGTCACGGGTTACAGACCTTCTAACCAAGAAACAAGCCTGTTGCGTAATCAGGAAAATCGGTTTGCGCAACTTGCCCCCGGGGTTGCTTTGCTGACGGTCAAGACCTTTTCCCGATCAGACGTGGCCTTTATCAAACAAGCGTTTGAGACAATCAAGAAAGCGGGGCTGACCAATCTTATCCTTGATTTACGCGGTAATACGGGAGGCAACCGAAGCGCGAGCGTCACCCTGGCAAAACAGCTTGTTGATCAACCCTTCTCTTATTCGATTTTACAACCCAAGCTTCGGCCCGGACCGTTTCTGAACCCAACCGGCCGATTTTATTTACTCCTTTCCAGGTTCAAGTATCAGGTAGGTCATTTTTTCAAGCGGCACCGAACCGGGTTTGGTACAGAGTTCCGGTATCGCTATCAGCCTGTTAAAGAAAGCTACCGGGGCCAGTTGTATGTGTTGACCGATGGGTTTACCGCTTCTGCGGCCACCATGGTAACTACCTGGGTTAAGCAGCACACCAGCGCGGTGTTTGTGGGCAGTCAGGCGGCAGGCGGTTATAATGGAAACAATGGGGGAAGTTTTCCGCTTATCACCCTCCCCCACTCAAAAATGCAGATTCGCTTTCCCGTTTATCGGTTAATTCTGGATGACAAATCAAGCCAACGAACCGGACTTGTGCCAGATTATATGCCTGCGTATACGATCGAGGATGTGCTGCTCAATCGGGACAAGGAGATCGAGTTCGTTCTGGCAAGAATTGCCGATTCGTCAAATTAATCGATCGATATGGCTTGTCCGGCAGACTCACGTGTCCATAAATCGCCGTTTTTTGTCCTGAGCCGGGACAAATTTCCCTGATCGGCCAGGTGCTGTAAATACGCTTCGGTGTTCTGGCGCGGTACACCCGACAATTCCGCAAATTCACGGGTGGTCAGCGATGGATACTTTGAAAACAAGCTGGACCATTGCGGGTCGATTTCCTTTCTCTCGATCGAAGCGTGTACCGTTTTCAAGGCATTCTCATAGACATGGTAGGGCTTGGTTCCGTAAACGAATTCCTGATGACCCGCGTCATCGACAAAAAACATAGATGGAAATCCCCGGACGCCCAACGTCTTTCCCAGGGCTAAATCTTCCTCAAACTTCTTGTTGGCCTCACCTTCGAAATCAGCTTTCAGCCGGGCAACATTTAACCCTACCGATTGGGCGGCTTCGGCCATATGTTCCCACTTCGTGATGTTTTTCTTTTGCAGGAAAACCATCTCGCGAAGTTTACGCAAAAAGTCAACAGCCAGCTCGGCATCCTGCATCTGGGCGGCCTTGACCGCAACGGAGGGCGGGTAGGAGGAATTGAGCGGATCTTCCAGCCATACGTCACCGTCGATGGGCATGTCATAATGCTGACTCACCTCATCCCAGTGATGGGCAACATCCGACGGCTTACTAATTCCTCCGCTATTGTAACTCCAGTCGGGCAGCAGCCCCCCCATGCGGTAGTCGATATCCAGAAAGTACCCATATTCGAGCTTCATCTTCCGGAGCTGTGGCTCAATACCCCAACAGGACGAACAGATTGGGTCAGTAAAATAAATGAGTTTAACAGGCTTCCTGTCAGACTGAATAGCCGACGTATTTTCAGCTGTTGTAGGAGAAGGAACTTGGCAAAGACCCGTTTCAATGTCGCACAGGAGTGGATTTGCGTTCTGATTTTCCATTTTATTTTAGGCTATGTGGTGGCTACATACTAATTTTTCATATCTATGACTTTCGAACGGATGCAAGCTTTTGAGCGAGCTTACGATTTATCGTCCCAGGAAACTACTGAAGTTTATTCGCGTTACGTGAGCTTACTGGTGCAAAAATCTGTAACGGGGCGTTGTTTCGGGCAACTATCCATAGCAAACCAGCCGACGTCGTTACGGGCTTTATGTCCCGGATCTCCCCCTTCAGCAGAAAACCGCTTTGGGTCGACATGAGTGCCCTAAACGGACTTTCGTTAGGTTGCCCCCCAGTCTGGTTCAGTAAAACCAGCCCGTTGTCGCCGTCGTACCGCCCCTGGTACGTACTGACCCCATGAAAATTCCCCCCCGCCAGCAAATCAGGTTTTCCGTTATGGTCGATGTCGGCAACTGTCAGGGCGTAGAGTTTGGATACCTGAGCGAGCATTGGCAGTAAACGCACCGTAAATTGACCATTTTTATTTTCGAGGTAAACCGACGCAAACTGGTTAACAATGTGCTGCTCGGCATTAGCCAGTTCCCCATCATTAAAAATCTCCTCGATCGTTTTACCGGCAATCTGCTCGTAATCCGTAAAGCGTTTGTTAATCACGCCCGGCATTTGTTTGCCCAGTTCATCTTTGAAGGCTACCGGATACCAGCGGGGCTTACCTGCCGCATCGTTTCGCTTGCAGGCCAGGATGTGGTCGGTGGTCTGGTTGCCATCAATATCTTTAACCCACATGGCCAGTTCGGGCGAGGCATGTTTATTGAATTTGTTGTTCAGCCCCAGATTACCTACCACCAGATCCTGATCGCCATCCCCGTCAAAATCAGCGGCTGTCACGCATTGCCAGAACCCTTTAAGTGCTGCCTCCGGGCCAACCACATCGGCTCGGGGGGTTAATCGGCCGCCTTTGTTGCTGAAAACTTCAACGGACATCCAGTCGCCGACAACGACCAGGTCAAAACGCTTGTCGTTATCTATGTCGGTCCAGGTGGCGTCCGTTACCATACCGACCCGCCGGAGTTGTGGAGCAAGCCGATCGGTCTGATCGCTGAAATGACCACGTCCATCGTTGATCAATAAGTAAGACCGGGGGCTTTTCCCGTAAGCTTTTGCCAGAACACGGCCACCAACGAATACGTCCAAGTCGCCATCCTGATCGACATCATACGGCCGAACGCAGCTTTTATTATCATACATAGGGGGCAGTCCGGTGGAGCGGCTAAACTGCCCTTTCCCATCATTGAGATACAGACGATCCAGGAGTTGAGGAGCTTTATCGGAAAACTCGTTACCGCCCGATACGACGTATAAATCCAGATCCTTGTCGCCATCAACATCGAAAAAGGTCGCGTCGACGTCCTCACTGAGTGAATCCTGCCGGAAAACCGCCTGGGGCGATGGCTTGAACTGTCCGTTCGGCTGCTGAAGTTGCAGTATACCCGCCTGCCACTTACCGCCACCGGCGTAAAAATCGGCCAGCCCATCGCCGTTAACGTCGCCGACAGCCAGCTTCGGGCCTTCGGTCGATACCTTGAAGGGCATGAGCGATTCCCGGAAAAAATCATAGTAATCGGTATTTTCCCGATGCGTGAACAGAGTTGGATATTGAGTCGTAACATCAGACAGGAGCGCCGGCAATTCGGCTGCTGTGTACCGGTACGTGCTGCCATCCAGGTTGGCATCGGTCTGTTTGAGGTCGACCAACTGATCGACGCGTACGCCTGTCCGAACGCCCATCCGCTGGTTTGGCCAAATGACAATTAAGGAGTCGATCATTGTCTGGCTTCCCAGGCCAAAGGTCAGCACCGGTTCGACGGATGACTCAAACCCGTGCGTTGGGATGAGTTGCTGCAGTTGCAAACCGGTTTTGGTTTTCACGATCACTTTAGCCCCGACACCGAACGTATTAGCCCCGCTGCCCCGCAAACTGACTTTCAGATAATGGTTCTGCGGAAACAGATCGAGGGCGTGGTTCAGGTAAACGCCCGCCGACTCGTTCATGTTATTGGTAATCAGGTCCAGATCGCCGTCATTATCCAGGTCGGCGTAGGCGGCTCCGTTGGCCAGCCCTGCCTTGTCGAAGCCCCAGTTGAGCGATTTATCCTCAAACTGAAGACTGGGCGTACCCCGGTACAGGTAACTATGCACTTTTCCTTCGGGCATTCGGCTTATGGCCTTTTCGGCTACCGATCGCGACGTAGTCAGCGCCATCTGAACCGAGTCGCTCATGACATACTTGATGTAATCCAGGTTATTGGGGCGACGGGCAATGCCGTTTGCAATAAACAAATCCTTTATGCCATCATTGTCATAATCGGCCAGCAGCGGTGACCAGCTCCAGTCGGTAGCTGCCACGCCAGCCAGCGCACCAATGTCTACGAACCGTTGCCCACCCTGATTCAGTTGCAGACAATTGCGGCTGTACTGGTTCATGTAACCGTACGACAGTTTGTAGAGGTAGATGTCCAGCGCATCTTCTCCCTGCGATGATTTTTCGACCGTCTCATCGTCCGGGTACATATCCAGCGTCATCACATCCGGAAAGCCGTCGTTATTCACGTCACCAATGTCATTTCCCATCGAAAAACGGCTCACATGGGCAAATGCGTTCTGGACATTCTCCGTGAAGGCGGGACCACCCGCTTGTTTTTTGCCATTATTAACGTAGTAATAATCGTTCTCGTGAAAATCGTTCGAGACGTAAATATCTTCCCATCCGTCGTTGTTCAGGTCCGCCACCGATACCCCCAATCCGTAGCCCATTGCGGCACCGTAGATGCCCGCCTGCGCACTGATGTCGGTAAATTTTGGGGATGTTAATGGCGTCGATTTATCGGCCGAAATAAGTGGGTTTTCGAACAGGTAGTCTCCTGATTCAGGCTGACGGCTGGTGCGCGCCGAAGCCCGGTCGTAACTGCGGGAGGTATGGACTGCGTGGTTCAGCAGAAAACAATCCAGATCGCCATCGTGGTCGTAATCGAAGAAAGCGGCCTGCGTTGAAAACCCGGTGAAATCAAGCCCGTATTCCGCGGCTTTTTCGGTGAAGGTAGGGACGCCATCCGGGCCATTCCCGTTGTTGATATACAGTTCATTATTGCCTTCCAGCCCCTTGTAGTTACCAACCGCGCAGACGTAAATATCCAGCCGGCCATCCCCGTTGACGTCGGCCATCGTGACCCCCGTCTGCCAATCGGAAAAGCCATCAACGCCCGCTTTTTCGGTAATATCCACAAAGGCTGGCGATTGCCCCGGCTTCGTCTGGTTCAGATATAGCCGGTTTTTTCCCTGATTCGAGACGAAGTACAGATCCGGTTTTCCGTCGTTGTTAACATCCCCCGCCGATACGCCCCCCCCGTTGTAGAAATAAAGGTATTCCAGAATATTTAACTTGGCCGTTGCAGCCACCTGATTGACAAAGGTGATACCCGTTTTGGTGGAGTCCAGCTGCTCAAACAAGGCAGGCTCACTTTTTTTTGTACAGCCCAGACAGCCGAAAAGAAGAAGCGAAACAAGTAATCCGGAATAAACTAATTTCATTGGTGTTCAGTAAACTATCAAAATTGATCAACGCTTTCGGGGTGCGAACACCTGCGCGGATGCGTTATTTTTTGCAAAAACAAATTGCCCCTGCGCCAGGCGTTTTACCCGGCGAACCTGCCCTTTGGCCACTAACCCCGAGGCTTTCGCAGATAGAGCGTTGAACTGCCCATTACCCAGACCCAGCAAAACAAGTCCGTAACTGGCGTCGTACCGACCTAGTTCGGGCAGTACGTCGTAGAAATTACCTCCCATTACCAGGTCCATCTTCCCGTCGCTGTTAACGTCGCTGATCTCGATACCACAAACCGGCGATAGCTGCGCTTCCATCGGCAGTGGTTTGAGGGTTAGCTTGCCCTGACCGGTATTCAGTAAAACAACCGACTCAGCCAAATTTGCCTGCTTCACGACAGCACTGCGTAACTGACTCTCGTTGAGTAACTGGTCGATTTGCTGACCCGCGTATTCCGTATACTTAACGTACTTTTTCTTGATTCCGGGCATCTGTTTTTGAAATTCCTGCTTCAGCAACATCGGGTACAGCTTGCCGGTCTCATCAGCGCAGTTGATAATCTGTTCGATGGTGCCATTTTGATCGAAATCGCCCGTATATAATTCTGCCGGAGTAGTCTGGGTCGCTTTTATCCGGCTGTTGGTACCCAAATTGCCCGCAACCAGATCGATGTCACCATCCCCATCAACGTCTCCCGCTTTCAGGCAATTCCACCAGCCACCAGTTTTGAGGGGTTCGTTGGTCTGGTGTTGAATAGACCCTTCATTGCGCAGGACCAGCTTTCCCCGCTGATTGTCGAAAATCATAATTGGCATCCAGTCACCGACAACAATTAGCTCCGGGTACGAATCGGCGTTCAGATCGGCCCACACCGCGTCGGTCACCATGCCCAGCTGAGCCGCCTGGGGCAGGAATCGTTTGGTGTAATTTTTAAATACGCCCGTTCCATCGTTGACGAGTAGGTAACTGGGCGGCATGTAGCCATACTGGCCCGGCACCATCCGCGAGCCAACGAACAGGTCCTGATCGCCATCCTGGTCGAAGTCGGCAGCCCTGACACAGGAGCCGCTGGCCGCCAGATTGGGCAGACGGGTGTCCCGACTGAAATGACCACGACCATCGTTGAGGTACAGCCGATCCTGCAACTCGTCGGCTTCCGCACTAAATTCGTTGCTCCCCGACACCATGAACAAGTCCTGATCGCCATCCTGGTCCACATCAACGAAAAGCGCATCGACGGCTTCGATCTTTGTGTCCTGTAAGAGCGCAGGGGGCGTTTTGTCGAGAAAGTGGCCGTTGGACTGCTGAATCATCAACTTGTGCGGTTTACCGGCGGCACTGCCAAAAAATACATCGTCCAGTTTATCCCCGTTTACGTCGCCAACGGCCAGCGCCGGTCCCTGCGTAGACAGCATCTGTTTTAGCAGCGGATCTCGGTTGTAGTCGACAAAGGCACTTTCCTGGTGGGTGTACGTCAACCCACTACCCGCTGTTACATCAGTGAGCCAGGGAGCTGGCTGGTTGCCGGAAGGCTGCCGGGTGGTCGCTGCGTCCTGCTGACGGAGCGTTAATACCTGATTCGCTTTGGGCTGTCGAATCGTCTGCGTCCGGTCGTCGGGCCAGACAACAACGACGGAATCAATTCGGGTCTGATTGCCCAGACCAAACAGCAGCGACAGATCGACCGATGATTGAAAGCCCCGGTTAGGCATTTGCTGGAGCAGCTGTTGCCGTTTGTTGCCGCTTGAATCCGGTCCATACAGGTAAACGCTGGCCCCAATGGCATTGCGATTTTTACCCGTTCCAATCAGGTTTACTGTTAGGTAATTCGACCCGTTCTTCTCCCGCGACAAGTTTTTGTAAACGGCCACGGGCGCGTTAACGTTGTTGACGATCAAGTCCAGATCACCATCATTATCCAGATCACCATAGGCCGCCCCATTCGAGAAGTCGGGTTCACTGAGTCCCCAAGCCACCCCTTTGTTGACAAACTGAAGGTTTCCGTTGTTTTTGAACGCGTAGTTTGGCACGGGTTCGGACGGGGCCTGATCCAGGAATTTCTTCGGATCGAGCGTGCCCTGCCGGGCAATCTGAACCATGTTTTCGCGGTCGGCCAGGTAACTGACAAAATCCTGATTGGTCAGATCTTTAGCAATGCCATTGGCCACAAAAATATCTTTCTGCCCGTCGTTATCCATATCGAAAATCAGAGCGCCCCAGCTCCAGTCGGTGGCATGAACCCCGGCAAATCGGGCCACATCGCTGAATAACGGTACTGCCGATTTTCCACCCAACGGAGCCGTGCTGCCCCGATTCAGTTGCAGCGTATTCTGCATGTACTGGTAATGAAAATCGCGGCCGAGTTTGAGCTGAAACAGGTCATAGCTCTCGAACGTAGAGGTCAGTTTCAGCCGTCGGTCGTTACCCGGCAGCATATCGGTCACGAAAATATCCAGTTTCCCGTCGTTGTTGACATCGGCAATATCAGCGCCCATCGATGACATGCTAATGTGTGGCATCGACTCCTTTACGGCTTCCTGAAAGGTACCGTCGTGGTTATTGAGATACAGATAATCGTGTTCGTAGAAGTCATTGGAGATGTAAATATCCGGCCAGTTGTCGTCGTTGACATCACCTATCGTGATACCCAGCCCGAACCCGATGAGACTACCGTAAATACCCGCCTGCTCGCTGACGTCGGTAAAGTGATTCCCGTCATTCCGCATCAGTTTATGGCCACCCAGCGAATCACGCTGATCCCGAATGTTGGCGTATTGCAGCCGCGAGACGGGGATAAAACTATTATTGAGCAGATACATGTCCAGGTCCCCATCCCGGTCGTAATCGAAGAAAGCGGCATGGGTCGAATACCCCCGGTCATCCAGGTGGTATTCTTTTGCTTTTTCGGTAAAGGTCAGATCACCGTTGTTGATGTAGAGTTCATTCGCCCGGTCGTCGCCCGGACGAATTCCGGCGTTGCAAACGTACAGATCAAGTAGTCCATCGCCATTGACGTCGGCAAATGTAGCACCTGTACTCCAGGCCTTTTTGCCGCCCACGGCTGCTTTGGTCGTGATATCATCAAACTGAATGGAGCCGTCGGTCTGTTTGCCTTTATTTACGTACAGCTTATTCTCGCCCATGTTGGCAATCAGGAACACATCCGGAAAGCCATCGTTGTTAATGTCGCCAATGGCCACTCCTCCCCCATTGTAGAAGTTCCGGTAGTTGAAAATATTGAATTCCTTATCGTCGGCGACGGTGTTGCTGAACGCAATGTTCGTTTCGGCAGATGGTAGTTTCTCAAACAGCCGATCTTCCGTTTCAGCCTCATTCCGGCAACCAAACAAACTGCAAAACAGCAGCAAAAACAGGCTAACGCGCATGAAACGTATGTTGACTATGAAATAGAGCAGACTTGACAGGTAAAAGAACCCATCAAGTCTGTCTGGTAAAAGCGTACACTCGACTAAATTTTAGTAACCCGGATTCTGTTTAAGCAATGGGTTGCTCGATAGCTGATTGGCGGGGATTGGAAATATCCGGCGGCTAGGGTCGCGGCTAACCAGTTCAAATGGTGTGGCAAAGTTTTCGGCTTTCGTGGTCCAGTTACCCTCCCACTTACCGAACCGGATCAGATCACTCCGACGCCAGCCTTCCCAGGTTAGCTCCCGGCCTCGTTCGGCCAGCACCTCATCAAGTGTCAGCGTCGTTACAGCGGCCAGTCCCGCCCGAGTTCGTACCTGATTCAGCGACGCCAGCGCGTCTGCCGTATTACCTAGACGTAATGACGATTCGGCTTTCAGCAACAGTACATCGGCGTAACGCAGAATTACCCAGTCATTATCGGCATTGTTACCAGGTAAGTTTGACTGAATCTGGTATTTGATGAGCCGGACACCTTCGTTCTGAGCCGCTTTTTCGATCGAGTTTATTTTAGCGGTGAAGTTCAGCGTCTTGTTGGTTTCGCCCGTTACAGCGTCATTGTAGATAATAGGACTACCGGCTTTATCGGTCTGCACCCCCTGAAGCCATTGATTCTTACGCACGTCATTGTTGGCAAACGTACCGTAGAAGTCGGCGTAGGTGGCGTATCCGTTCCAGGGACTATCGGCCCCCAAGCTGTACTTAGCCTTGAATGTAGGGTGCAGGGTTTCCATGGTCAGGTTGTTACCAGTCGCGTAGTTCTTATCGAATACGCCGACGATGATATTCTCAACGTTGGCGCCGTTACTCTGGTTGTTGGTAGCGAACAGCCCGAAGAAATCACTATTTAACTTGTAACCCAGCTTGGTAACGGCATCGCAGGCCGTTGCGCAATCCTGCCAACGGGCTGTGCCGGTATACACTTCCGCATTGGCGTATAGTTTGGCCAGCAATGCCTGAGCTGCTCCCTGGGTCATCCGTCCGTAGGTTTCCGTAGAAATATCGGCTCTCAAGTCGGGCAAAGCCGCTTTCAGTTCACTCTCGATAAAGGTGAAAACGTCTTTTCGCTCGCTCTGGGCTACGCTGCCCGCCGGTGATTTCTCCGTGATGAGCGGAACCCGACCGAAGAAATCGCAGAGGACGTAATAATACCAGGCGCGGAGCGTACGCAATTCGGCCACGGTTGCCGCCTTACCAGGAATGGTCAGCGTACTGGCGTTGAGGTACGAGAGATACAGATTCGTCTGGGCAATGCCCGTGTAGGCGTAGTTCCAGGAACCGTTAATCTGCGGGGGCGTCACCGAAGAAAAATCGTGACGGGCAAACTTCTGCCAGCGTCCGTCGTCGAACCAGTCGGGACCGCGGGTGGGCACAACCATTTCGTCGGATGCGGCTTCGTTACAGGTACGCACGTCATTGATGGCAAACCGTAATTGTCCGTAGGCAGACCCGACGATCGAATTTAATTCATCGGCGGATGAAGGAAACTTGTCGGCAGATGCCTGATTGAATACCTGCGAATCCAGGTCAGTACACGACTGGCTGATCGTAAGAACGCCCAGCAGGCTGGCGATGAGGGAGTATTTCATAGGTTTTTTATATCGTTCAAGTGAGACCATACTTAAAATGCGACAGAGACGCCTAAAACGAATGATCTTGTTCGCGGATAGAAACTGACCGGGTCGATACCTGGCGACAGGTTGACGTTGTTATCAGTCGGTCCGCCGTACACGTCGCGTGACGATCCAGTACGTAATTCCGGATCAATACCGCGGTACTTGGTTATGACAAACAAATTCTGACCGGAAACGTATACCTGCGGGTTTCTGATATTTCGGCCGAGACCCGGAATCCGGTAACCTAACCGGAAGTTATCCAACCGAATGAATGAGGCATTTTCGAGCCACAAACTTGACAGCTGCGACGCTACCCCCTGGCCAATGCCGCTCTGAAACGCATAATTCAGAACGTTATTACCGGGAAAATTGCCGGGGTTAGCGTACAGTATGTACGGCCCGTTGATAGCCTTCTGCCCCAATGAGCCCCGGATAAAGAAGTTCAGATCGAAATTGCCGTACTGGAAATTGTTGTTCCAGCCAAGGGTGAGCGAAGGCTGTGAACTACCCAGATACGTACGATCTTTTCCACCCGGATCTTTGCCGCCCCCGCCATTGTCCTGGAAAATATAATTCCCTTTATCATCGAATCCCAGAAAGCGGGCCGCATAGAACTCACCGATCGGGTAGCCTTCCTGGAGCACAATGGGGAATGTGTTGGCAAAGCCGCCCTGTCCGCTACCGATTCCACCGTATGTAGTTGGGTTAGACGTATTGTAGGAGTAGAAGCTGTTACTCAACGACCCGACCCGGTTCCGGTTATGGGCCAGATTGAGGGTTGTCTGCCAGCTGAATTTTGCTTTGTCGATCACCTGGTACGTTAAGCTCAATTCGACACCCCGGTTGTTGACCTGCCCTACGTTGGCCAGGATGTTGTTCACCACGGCGGTCAGATTTTCCGAACCGTACTTCTGGCCAATGGCCAGCGGATAATTGAACAGCAGATCTTTGGTGTCTTTGTTATAAAACTCAAGCGATCCCTGCAAGCGCGAATTAAGCAGCGAAAAATCGAAACCCAGGTTCGTCATGGCCGAGGTTTCCCACTTCAGATCGGGGTTGGCGTTCTGCGTAAACGAGTAAGCCGACCGGAACCCCCCATTGGTTGGGTAGAAGCCGCTCTGCGTAAAAATCAGCCGGGAGGCATAGTCCCCAATCCCGTCCTGATTACCCGTTACGCCGTAGCCCAGCCGTACTTTCAGATCGTTGATGACGCGGCTGTTTTTCAGGAACGCTTCCTGGCTAACGCGCCAGCCCACCGAAAGCGAGGGGAATACCCCCCACCGGTTGTTGGCCCCAAAACGGGACGAACCATCCCGTCGAATGTTAGCGGTCAGCAGGTACTTATCATCGTAGGAATAATTGACCCGGCCCAACAAACCGACCAGAATAGCCTCGTACTTGTTCGACGTGGCAACCCGTGTATTTCCGCCGTCGGGCAGGGGATTACCAGCACCCAGGTTGTTGTAACCGAAAATATCCGGAAAATCCCGGTTCTCGGCGAAAAATTCCTCACTGCTCAGTTTCTGGTAGGTATGCCCGGCCAGCACGTTCAAATTACTTTTGCCAAATGCCCTGGTATAGCTGATGGTGGACTCAATGAGCTTATCGATTACTTCGCGCTGATTCCGGTTGGCCAGCGATTTACCCGTATTGGCATAACCCCGGAAGGTACTTGGCACAAAATAACCGGAAAAATAATTGTAGTCGCTCAGCGACGCATTGACACCGATCTTCAGCCCTTTTACGACCTCCAGCGATACCTTGCCGTTAATAAGCGTTTGCTTTTCTTTGGCGTCATTTTGTATCTGCATCAGACGGGCTACCGGATTCTCTTCTTCGATCTGCGGGCTGGCTAGCTGAAAAAACGACCCGTCGGCGTTATAAACCGGATAGGTCGGGTTCATTTTAATAGCCGCCCGAAACGCATTATAGTCAACAAACTTCTTGTTTGAAAATTGCTGAGAAACCAGCAGCTGAACTTCCAGACGATCGTTAAAGGCTTTCTGGGTCAGGTTCAGCCGGGCGTTAAGCCGGTCATAGCCCGAGTTTTTGACAACCCCCGGCTGATTCAGGTAAACCAGCGATCCACGGTAGGTGAATTTATCCGATCCCCCCGAAATGCCTATCGAATGATTGTGGCTAATGGCCGTTTGCTCCATTTCCTTGAACCAGTTGGTACTAGCTCCCCCGTCGATGGCTTTGACGCCCAGTTCCTGCGCTTTCTGCCGGAAGGCATCGGCCGATAGAACGTCCGGGTTTTTGACCACGTTCTGAACGCCGACGAACCCATTGTACTCAATCTGGGTCTGGCCGCTTTTACCCCGTTTGGTCGTGACAACGATTACGCCGTTTGCTCCACGCGACCCGTAAATGGCGGCCGCCGAAGCATCCTTCAAGACGTCTACGCGCTCAATATCTTCGGGTGCTACGCTGTTCAGGTTTGCCCCGGATACTCCATCGATCACGATCAGAGGCTCACTATTGGCACTCAGAGACGATGTACCCCGCAACCGGATGGCCGGGCGGTTGTTGGTGGGATCGCTATTGGGCGATTGAATGACTAGCCCGGCTACTTTACCCTGTACCGATTGCAG
Organism: Spirosoma lituiforme; assembly: GCF_054776635.1. Classification (NCBI taxonomy): domain Bacteria; kingdom Pseudomonadati; phylum Bacteroidota; class Cytophagia; order Cytophagales; family Cytophagaceae; genus Spirosoma; species Spirosoma lituiforme. The sequence goes on along the minus strand of NZ_BAAHBO010000008.1, from coordinate 7,446 downwards.
CGGGTTGTTGATAACCCCGGCGTTGAACTCTTTGGAGGTTACCGTAGACGTAGCCCCGGTAACGTCGGCTTTTTTCTGAGTACCGTAACCCACTACCACAACTTCGTCCAGCGACTTGGTATCGGTTTTCAGGGTAATATTGACAACGCTTTGGTTATTGACAACGGCATCCTGCGGCAAATAGCCGACAAAACTGAATGTCAACGTCACTCCCCCGTCTGGAATCGTGAGCCGGTAGGCTCCGTCCTTGTCGGTGGTAGTACCCCGCTGACTGCCTTTAACCACAATGGAAACGCCGGGTAATACAGCCCCCTGCTCATCGACCACCGTACCGGTGATGGCGCGGTCAGCCAGATTCGCAGCCAATACGGAGCTACCTGCTTTTTTTAGTGAACCTCCTGCACCCGCGAAAACACCTTTCGATTCATTTACATGTATTCGCCGATCCGTCGATTGACTACCCGGCAGAACCATGTCGTGGGCAAAAACGCTACCCGGTACACATAAAAACGGGGAAAACCCGATGTAAAGGCTGCGTCGCCATTTTCCAGTGAAAATTTTATTCATAATACATAGGTGTTTGGGTTAAGGAATGACCAGTCAGTAGTTCAGCACGTTTAATGCTTTGCCAATGAGTGGGGTAGTTTCTTTTAATAGTTATTAAGAAAAGATAAAGGAATACCTTTAACTATTGCATTTTGCCCATAAAATATAGTGCAAAATAACCCACCCTCTGGCGATGAAGCAACTCCTATTTTCAGAAAAAAGTCCGTTATTTTATCATTTAAATTACATTATATACCAATAGTTTGGTTAAAATACCAACTGTAATGTATTAGCTACCCGCAACCTGTTGGTCTGGTAGTCAATGCCTATTCTAAATGAAGAAACGCAAGACACTTATTCAGAAGCCTCAGATTGATCCCCTCCATTCGTTTGCCTGCCGGGAGTATACTACACCCGAATTCGAGTCCAGTTGGCACAAACATGACGACTACGAAATTATTTTGATTACCCGTGGACACGGAACGTTGCTAATGGGCGATTACATCGGGCTCTACCATACCGGCGAGATTTATTTCATAGCCAGTAAACTTCCTCACTCGTTCCGAAAAGAAAATCCGGAGATGGTTGGGAGTGCCATTGTCGTTCACTTCCGACGGGATATTTTCGGTGATACTTTTTTAGAAATGCCCGAATTAAAAGCGATTCATAAGCTTCTAAAAAGGCAGGAAGGTATTCGCCTGGAGAAAGATCTGAAGGATAAGACCAGAGAGCTGCTAGTCGTGCTTGGGCAACAAAATGGATTTACCAGCCTAAGCACTCTTTTACGCTGCCTGGACCAGATAGCGGCTTCCACTTCCTGGTCTGCATTAACCAATTATCGGGCAACCCAGGAAGAATTAATCGATCCCACGATTGAAGCCATTTTTGAGTTTTCGTTCAAGAATTACCTGACGCCCATAACCCTGTCGCAGGTGGCTGCCGAGGTAAGTATGACCATTCCGACCTTCTGCCGGTTTTTCAAAAAGAATGTTAAGAAGAGTTATTTCGATTTTCTTCAGGAAGTACGCGTGGGCCACGCCTGTAAACTTCTGTCGGACACGACCTTGCCCATCCTGGATATTTGCTTTAAGAGTGGTTTTAACAGCTGGGCTCATTTCAGCAAAAAATTCAAAGAAATCAAGCAGACGACACCCTCGAAATACAGGATTGAATTTGGACGAAGCTGAACCGTACGGATTTACTGCATTGGTGGAATTGCTCAGTTCCCTATTCTTCTTCGATTGCCTGTTGAATCAGCCGCGGTTGACGGTAATGCCGGTAAGCACCCCATACCAGGCCCAATCCAACCAGTATTCCCACCAGTAATCGTTCGTGGTGCCGGATATCGGCCAGCACTGGCTCGATTAACTGTACCAATTGATTACCGACCAGGCCCAGCAATAATGCCCAGATCACGCCCCCCAATCCGTTGAGCAGCAAGAAGCCCAGCCATCCATATCCCGACGCGCCCACTACAGCCGGAATAACTATCCGAAGTCCGTACAAGGCTCTAAAACCAACAATCAGTAGGGCTCCGTACCTGGTCAATAATTGCTGCACCCGCTGAAATCGTGGTTGCCATGTTGGCCGTTTGTGTATGAACTGCTGCCCGTAATGCTGACCGATGTAGAAATAAATCTGACTGACCAGAGTAGTTGCCAGAGCAGCCATCCCAATCACGATCGGCATCGAAAAATAGCCCTTATGGGCCAGATAAGCGCCAACTAGTAAAAAAGCTTCCCCTTCAATCAGCACACCTAAGAATAAAATAGGATAGCCGTAGGTTAGTACCAGGTGCTCAAAAGACATAACAGGCTTGGGAAAATGGGTGATTGTAAGCCTAACTCATCACATGGCGCATTGTTCTTCAACCATTGCTTGCCTGTCTTCCCACAGCTTAACCTCCAGACGACTCTCCCGCATTGCCCATAAGCCGCTGGTGTTGACCCTCTCCCGAATAGCGGCTATTGCCGAGGCTTCTTTAGCAGTTACGCTTTCTACCAGAGCGCTTACTCTATTAACCACTTATTAAATATATGAAAATACCGGTTTACCATTAATGGACGTAAGGTAAATTGCCGGGTGTGATCAATAGCCGACCTAAACGATCAGCCTGTCGTAAAAAAGTTATACTTCTTCAACGAAATCTGTTGTATGCGGCACGTACAAAAACGTTAGGTGGACTGACGTACAATTTGAATCATAAAAAAACGAACTTCTTCTTTTCTATACTTTATGAACGCTGGCTACCCAATTGCCGAAAATGAATTTGACCGTCTTGTTGATCTGGCTGACTTCGATCTCGACTATACAACCCTGAAGGATAAGTTTAAAGACCTGACTACCCTGGCGGCCAAAGTTACGGGCACTGATATTTCCCTGATCAACCTGATTGACTCGTATACCCTGTGGACCATCAGTAGTCATGGACTGGATTTAACGTTTATGCCTCGCGAAGATGCTGTGTGTCAATACACCATTCTGGAGAACGATAGCTTCGAGGTTAAGGACATGCAAAACGATGAGCGATTTGCCCATCAGTCGTACGTAACTGACGATCCCCGATTGCGGTATTATTTTGGCATACCCCTTAAGTCCAGCCGGGGCAACTCCCTTGGTACACTTTGCGTGTTTGACACCCGCCTTAAAGAACTTGATCCGGAAAAAGTTGAACTCCTGCGAATTGTAGCCGCTGAAATCGTTAGCCGTCTGAATACCATTCGGGAAATACGCTATTTAAAACAGCAAGCGGCTGAACTGAACGAATCCCGTAAACGAGTAGCCCATGATATTCGCGGGCCTTTGGGTGGCATTATGTCCATGGCTCAACTGGTTATTGCCAGTGGAGACAGCTTCAAGCTGAAAGAAATACTGGATTTTATCGAACTGATTCAAATGAGCAGCAAATCGCTGCTTGAACTGGCAGACGAAATACTGGTGCAGGACGACAAGTGGAAAAGTCAGAACAAGCCGTCCGAGGAGGTGTTCCATCAGGTAAAACTAAAGGACACCCTCGAAAAATTGTATACCCCTCAGGCCATAGTAAAAGGCGTACATTTTTCCGTTTCTACGGAAACATCGACCGAAATGATGCCCTTTTCCCGCAATAAAGTGCTTCAGATTGTGGGAAATTTGATTTCCAACGCAATCAAGTTCACCCCGCAGGCGGGCCGCGTTGAGGTTCACACCAGGTTAACCATGGAGGGCTCGCGCAACATGCTCCGCCTTATGGTTCGGGATACCGGCGTGGGCATGAGTGAGGAAAAGGTCAATCATATCTTGAACGGTCAGGGGCAGTCGAGCCAGGGTACGGACGGGGAGTCGGGCTACGGGTTTGGATTACCCCTTGTCAAGCACCTGGTCGATACGCTGAACGGGTCAATCACCATTCGCTCGGTTCCCGAACAGGGAACCTGTTTCGACGTTAGTCTGTCGCAGCCAAGAACGAACTAATCATATTGATGCCTACCTTGCCATCCGTTGTGTCATGTACCTGGAATCGGTTTTGTTTCCCGGATTAACCGTAACCTTATGATGTCGGGTGTCAGTGCGCATTTGCTGGTGGTTGAAGACGAGCCCAAGGTAGCTACGTTCATCAAGAAAGGGCTTCAGACCCAGGCCTACACGGTCGATGTGGCGTTGACCGGCGAAGAAGGCAAGCAACTTTTCGATACCACGCCCTACAAGCTGGTTATTCTGGACGTTAATCTGCCCGGTATGAGCGGGCTCGACTTGGCCGAGTACATCCGCAGCCAGCAGAGTCGGCTACCCATTTTGATGTTGACGGCGCTAGATACGACCGCCGATAAACTACTGGGTTTTGACGCCGGTGCCGATGATTACCTGGCCAAACCATTTGATTTTCTTGAGTTACTGGCCCGGGTTAAAGCCCTGCTTCGCCGATCAATCCCGAACGAAGAAGAAAGCCAGATCCTTCGCGTGGCCGATCTGGAACTGGACCTTCACCAGCGGGTAGCCCGTCGGCGGGGGGAAACAATTGACCTGACCGCCCGTGAGTTTTCGCTGCTGGAATACCTGATGCGTCATGCTGGCCGGGTTGTTTCGCGGGTCGACATTGCCGAACAGGTCTGGGACATTGGGTTCGATACCGGCACCAACGTGATTGACGTGTACATTAGCTATCTGCGCGCGAAAATTGACAAAGATTCATCCGTCAAGCTCATTCACACGCTAATTGGCATGGGCTATGTGCTGAAAGAAAAATGAGCCTTCGCACCCGACTAACGCTTTTGTTCACCGCCATTGTCTCCATTTTGCTGGCTCTGTTTTGCGGGCTTCTAGTCAAACTGGCCGGGCAATACCGGGAGAGCCAGTTTCAGGAACGGTTACAGGCCGAAGCAACAACGGCGGGTCATTTGCTGCTGACGCAGGAACGAGTGGGACCAACCCTCTATAAATTATTAGACAAAAATCAGCTGACGGTTCTTCCCGACGAAGAGATCATTATTTACAACACGCAGAATAAACTGGTGTACGAAAGCGGGACAGACTACCTCTCGCCTGACCCCGAAAAACTGAACCAGATACGACAAAACCAACGCGTGGTCTGGAAAGAAGCAGACCGCGAGATTGTGGGTATCCTGTTTACCAACCATCGTCAGCCGTTTATCATCGTTGCTTCCGCGGTGGATACGTATGGATACCGTACTGTAACGAGCCTTGGCAACCTGCTGGGTATCGGCTGGTGTGTCATGATTGGTCTGCTCCTGCTGGCGGGCCGTTTTTTTGCGGGCCGTACGCTTCGGCCCATTGGCCGGATTAACCGGCAGATCGACGCTATCACGGCCTCCAATCTCTCGCTGCGCCTACCCGAAGGCTCTCAGGGTGACGAGCTGACCCAGCTGACTCAGCACTTTAACCGAATGCTGGGCCGACTGGAGGAAGCTTTTCGGTTGCAGCGTTCGTTCGTATCGAGCGCTTCCCACGAATTACGAACGCCCCTTACGGCTATTACGGGTCAGCTGGAAGTCTCGCTCCTGGCCGACGATGAACCCGACGAAATACGGGCTACGCTCCGGTCGGTTCTGGATGATGTGCGTGGGTTAAACCGAATGGCCAATGGACTACTGGCCCTGGCCAATGCCAGCATGGATACGTCTGCCGTACCGATGGACCTCGTTCAGTTGGATACGTTGCTGGAACAAATCCAACTGGAGTTTCGACGAATTCAGCCAACGTACACAATTCATTTACGCATTGATTCAACAGCGACTGGCCCGGCTGTCTGGAAACTAATGGGTAGCGAGCCCCTGTTGCGAACGGCTTTTTACAATTTGCTGGATAATGGCGGAAAATTTTCACTCGATCATACCGTTTTCGTGCAGCTGACCGCTCAGCACACCACCATGCAGGTGACCGTCCACAATACGGGCTCCGTTATTTCTCCCGACCAGCTAGCCCTTATTTTCAGCCCCTTCCAACGGGGACGTAACGCCAGCGGCTACCCCGGACACGGCATCGGTCTGGCGCTCACGGAGCGAATTGTTCACCTGCACCAGGGACAAATCCGGGCCGATTCGTCCGTTGAAGCCGGAACGACGTTTACCGTTATCCTCCCCCGTTGATACCATAGGCCGTTACCATTTTTTAATTTTTTGCCCGACGCCGTACCGCCTTTTCTAGGTCAGGTTCTTGAACCTGACACCACACTAAGAGCCCGAATTTGTGACTCGGTCTACTCCCCCAGCCCCCAGTCAACTAACTGCATTTCTAATTCCGTTCTAATGTGGCTCTAACACGAGCCTAACACCGGGGTGCGACCTTTGTCAAGTCAACCAGCGGATAAGGTCAATTGATCTTACGGCGATCTGGATGACGATAAACTCGACAAACCATGAAACGGATATCATTCATTGCAGCCCTTATCAGCTTCTCGTTCATAACAGCTTCGGCTCAGGATAATCAGAACGTACGGAACGATCACACGTACTCAACGCATAACTACAAGCACGGCAACAAAGCTGCTGCGGCTCGCCAGTGGGAAAACAAGTCGGGGGCTTCGGTTCGTGCACCCGGATTGAGCACAGGTCCTTTGGCAAACTATAAACAGCCCGTACCGGGTGCCACGCCAATAGGCGGTGTAGTCGTGCCACACACGCCGGAAACGGATGTAACGCTGCGAAACTATAAAATTCAGCGGGTGAGCGAGCCGAATTCTACATCTGGCGAACTAGCTAAGTCCGGTAATTCGACGTCCAGCCAACCGACTTCCCAAACGGGGCAGTAAGTACAGACATTCGCTTAAAGACTAACCCTTACTCTTTTCCTGAATTATGTATTCTCCCGATATAGCGATGGGGCTAGGCAGTATTGTCTACGCGCTATTAAAATCAGACGGTCAATTGCAGCCGAAAGAAGCAAAAGCCGTTCGTCAGTTGTTGGCTGACTATCCACACAGTAGCCTGGCCATTGGCTCCGTTTTCCTGCGCGATACGGTAGGCGAAAGCGTCGAAGAGGCTTTCGCCTTTGGCCTGCGACGAATGGCGTATAAACGAAACGAACTCAGCCAGCAAACGAAAAAGCGGTTTGTTCATCTCCTGCTTCGGGTGGCCAAGGCCCACGATGGCGTCTCCCATAAAGAACGGGCGTTTATCTGGCGGTTCTGGCGAGAAATTAAACCTCTGTAAATCAGATTTATTTTTTTTATTAATTGAGCAAATTCTGTTCATGCTAAAAAGCAGCCACTCTTCCGAATGGCTGCTTTTTTAGGGTGTCGTTGTGATACGAATTTAAACTCAGTTGATGGCTATCAGACGGCTGGGCGCGCTGGGCTGCCGGGTAGCCAACGTTACGGAGTGGGTCGTCACCTCAACCCCGTTGCTGACCCGAACCTGATACGCCCCATCGGGCAAATCGCTCACCGTCAGTCGAAGACGAGCT
>NZ_BAAHBO010000007.1:0-381710 GCF_054776635.1 Spirosoma lituiforme | reverse complement strand
AGTTAAGGCGGGTGTTCACCTCTACCATTTCGAACAGAGTCGTTAAGCCCCGCACTGCCGATGGTACTGCTGTCATAAGCGGGAGAGTAGGAAGATGCCACCTATTGAAACAGCGAAAGCCTGTCCCACAAGGACAGGCTTTTTGCATTTGGCGTAGTTTCAGTACAGTACACGTTGATAGTCTTTAAAAGGCGCTTAAGCCAGAGACATAAAAGCTAATTGATCCATAGTTGGCAAGGTGATCTTTTCCAATAGTTGCTCCTCAAGCATTTCCGCCCATGCATTCATGTAGGCAACGACATCTTCCCGCACATTTTGCTTCAAATACCTTTTCTCAAGCGGAAAACGGAGCAGAACCTCACGATCATCAAGTCTTTCAAGGTGCTTTAGATCTTCAAGCATCAACCCTACGTTGAGTAGTTCATTGATCAATAAATCGATGGGCATTTGGCTTGTCGAGCAGTAGTCTTCAGCTTGCTCATTCCAGTCACCATGTCGTTGCATAGCATACCGGTGAATCTGGTCTTTGTTGAGTTTGGTTAACTGCTGGGCGAGGTTTCCGCAATTACATCCGCCCATGTGCCCCCATTGGTAAGGAGCGCCATGTTGGAGGTTAAGGGCTGTTTGCCGGAGGGCGTGAATCAATTCAGGAGTTGGGCGGGCCATATCTATTAAATTTGGTTTGTAGTTCACGTTACTATCCGCGAAACAGTCGTTATACCTATTTTGTTCATACGGGAATATACACAAAAAAGCCCGCATCAACGCGGGCTTTTTTGTTTACCGAACCAGTTCCATCAGGTCTTTGTCATTGACCTCTTTGCGGATATCTGCCATATCGAGGAAGCGGGTGTATATGCCATCGAGCGTTGGCTTATCATAGCGGAAACCGAGCAATTCAAGCCTATGCTTTAACGCGTGACGACCACTGCGGGCAGTTAAGACGATGGAGGACTTTGGTACGCCCACATCATGCGGATTCATAATCTCGTAGTTCTCCGAGTGTTTCAGGAAGCCATCCTGGTGAATGCCTGACGAATGAGCGAAGGCATTTCGGCCGACGATTGCTTTGTTGGCCTGTACAGGCATCCGCATCATCTGCGAGACCAGATTACTTACCGGAAATAGACGCGTCGCATCAATGTTGGTATGCAGTCCCAGTTCTTTCTTTACCTTCAGCGCCATAACAACCTCTTCGAGTGAGGTGTTTCCGGCGCGCTCTCCGATGCCATTCATGGTAACCTCCACTTGTCTGGCTCCATTCATTATGCCTGCCAGCGTGTTGGCCGTAGCCAGGCCGAGATCGTTGTGACAATGTATAGAAATGGTAGCCTGGTGAACATTAGCTACATGCTCATAGATGTAGGCTATCTTCTTACCGTATTCGTCCGGTAAACAATAGCCTGTTGTGTCAGGAATATTAACGACGGTAGCCCCTGCTTTAATTACAGCTTCGGTCAGTTGAGCAAGAAAGGCTAAGTCGGCACGGCCAGCGTCTTCGGCGTAAAATTCAACGTCTTCAACATACGTTTTGGCGTGTTTAACAGCCGCTATGGCCTGCTCCAGAATCTTCTCACGGGTGCTGGAAAATTTATTCCGAATGTGAATATCCGACGAGCCAATACCGGTGTGAATACGTCCTCGTTTGGCCCATTTGAGGGCTTCGCCGGCGGCATCAATATCGCCCTTTACGGCCCGGCTAAGCGCGCAGATCGTTGGCTCTGTTACAGCTTTTGATATCTCAACAACAGAGCGGAAATCACCTGGGCTGGAGATCGGAAAGCCTGCTTCGATAACATCAACGCCCATCCGCTCTAGTTCTTTCGCTACTACAATTTTCTCTTCAGTAGTTAACTGGCATCCCGGAACTTGTTCTCCGTCGCGCAGAGTAGTATCAAAAATGTAAACTCGCTGGCTCATAACTCGGTATTGATTGAAATAGAACTAATTCGTTGATTATAAAAGAAGCCCTTCCTCTGGTCAGAGAAAGGGCTTCTTGATATAGCATAACCTTCTCCGTCTTAAAAAACGTTTAGAATTTGCAGTCGGCAGGTTAGTAAGTCAGTCATAAAGTAATTTGCGAAATTTCGCTGTTCGCGTAAATACGCTACAAAAGTAAGCGTTTCTGTTAATTTTACAAATTACAGAAAAAGCAATTTTACAAAATTTAATGGGTTCTAAGCGGTAAGGCGTTGCAAAATCTGTTCACCCATTTGCTCGGTTCCCAAAAGCTTGTCAGCGGGTGTGCTGGAATCAGCAATGTCTCTGGTACGGAAACCTGCTTTTAGCACAGCATCAACAGCGTTCACAATGGCTTCTGCTTCTTCTTTCATACCGAACGATATGTCGAGCATCAACGCTACCGACAATACGGATGCCAGAGGATTGGCGACACCTTTACCCGTAATGTCGTGCGCTGAACCGTGAATCGGCTCGTATAGGCCCGTGGTATCGCCCACCGAAGCTGATGCCAGCATGCCCATAGAACCGGCGATCTGGCTGGCTTCGTCCGTTAGAATGTCACCAAATAGGTTTCCGGTCACAACAACATCAAAACGCTTGGGATCTTTGATCAACAGCATTGCCGCGGCATCCACAAATTGATGCTCTACCTCTACTTCCGGATAACGAGGAGCTATTTCCTGTACCACTTCACGCCATAAACGCGACGATTCCAGTACATTGGCTTTATCTACCGAGCATAGTTTTTTACGCCGGGTCATGGCGGCATCGAATGCTTTCGTAACGATTCGTTCTACTTCATACCGGCTGTAAATCATGGTATCGTAAGCCGTATTGCCTTCATCCTTACGGCCTCTTTCCCCGAAATAAACATCACCCGTTAATTCACGGAAGAACAAAATATCAGCTCCTTTCAATATTTCCGGCTTAATGCTCGACGCACTCAAAAGTTCGTCAAAGAGCTTTATGGGGCGAAGGTTAGCGTATAAACCCAGTGCTTTGCGGATGCCCAGCAAACCCTGCTCCGGCCGGACTTTGGCCGATGGGTCGTTATCGTATTTAGGATGGCCAACAGCGCCAAACAGAATGGCATCGGACGCTTTTGATTTGGTAATGGTTTCGTCGGGAATCGGATTACCTGTAGCTTCAATGGCTTCGTGGCCAATCAGAGCGGTATCGTACGTAAATTCGTGGTTGTACTTGCTGGCAATTGCTTCCAGAACTTGTTTGCCAACCGTTGTCACTTCCTGACCGATGCCATCACCGGCAATAACTACAATGTGTTTTTTCATTTTAAAAAACTAAAAGGTAAACGAGTGACGGATGCTTTTGGGCAGTCACCCGCTACAGTAAGCGAGCGAAAAAAAATAAAATTAACTATCAGAGGGTGAAAAAACTGCCTCAATTGGGTTTAACGGCTTCGGCGATAACGTTCTTGCCAATAATTCGACCAGTCGTTATTTTGTCGAATAATCGGCTCACGGGAAAAACGGCACGGTCGTAGAAAATTATTGACTCCTTCGTGATCCGCCCATCTTTACCCAACCATTTATAAAGCAGGGAAATAAAATAACCTGCGAAATCGTAATAGCGGCAATAAGTAACCTGTAGCCCAGCCGCTTCCAGAATTTGGCAAACCAGCTTTTTGTCATAGCGCCGGTAATGACCTACGTGCTCATCCATATTACTGAAAATCTCCTGACGGGCTGGCACAAAAACCTTGATACGCCCACCTGGCTTAAGCTTTTTGTAAAGCTCCTTGACAATGGCATCGTGGTGCTCGATGTGCTCAAGCACGTTGATCGTATAAATCAAATCATAGGTCTTTGCTAACTGGCTGATGTCTGTGTAAACAGGTTGTTTAATGAGCGGTAATAAGTCCGGGTCTATTTCGGCAGCATCGACGCTACCGATTGGAAACCGATTGGCGTATTCGCCGTTGCCGGCGCCAAAATCCAGTACGGCTTCACCAGGTCGAACATCCTGCGCAACCCACTGATAAAGACCACTGTTGTAGTTGACGGCGTGGCTCATCATAGCCAGATTGTCAGCTCCATTGTACTCTACTTTTTCGGCGGTTTGTTTAGCCTGACTCATGAGACGAATTTCGCGTTTAAAGTTCCTGTTCTCTTTTGTGGAGCACTAAGATATTAAACGAATCGTCATATTTAATCCAAGGTATTGAGCATTTTTTGCGTTGCTTTTATTGCCGACACCGTCTGGTCAGAATCGAGGCCGCGCGTTTTAAATTCACGGTTATTCAGTTTCCAGGTAATGATGGTTTCGCAGAGGGCATCTGTACGGCCACCGGTTGGAATTCGAACCGCGTAGTCGGTTAAAACCGGTAACGTCAGCTTTTTTCGGCTATACACTTTCTTCAGCGCGTTCATAAACGCATCGTACTGTCCGTCGCCCTGGGCGCTTTCCTCAAATTGTTCATCCGCAATTCTGACGCGTAACGTGGCCGAAGGCTTAAGATCTTTTGAGTGTGTCAGTACATAGTTGAGTACTTCCACACTGGCAGTAACAGCGGTGTTGTTCAGTACATCGGCAATGATGTAGGGCAAGTCTTCACGAGTGACGGCTTCTTTCTGATCGCCTAATTCGATGACGCGCTGGGTTACTTTCTTCAGATCACCCTCCGACAGTTGGATGCCCAGTTCGCGGAGGTTATTATCGATGTTTGCCTTGCCCGACATTTTGCCAAGGGCATAGCTCCGTTTCCGACCGAAGCGTTCAGGCAGTAACGCATTGAAATACAGGTTATTCTTTTTGTCGCCATCAGCATGAATACCCGCCGTTTGGGTAAATACATTGTCGCCAACAACGGGTTTGTTGTCCGGGATGCGCAGCCCCGAAAAGGTTTCCACGATTTTGCTGACCTGGTACAATGATTTCTCAACGACACCCGTCCGTACATCGGGCATAAAGTCGCGTAGTACGGCAATCGCGCTGGCCATAGGCGCATTCCCTGCTCGTTCACCCAGTCCGTTAACGGTGAGATGTATGCCGTGAACGCCCGCCCGAACCGCTTCCATGACATTCGCTATGCTAAGGTCATAGTCGTTATGGGCGTGGAAGTCGAAATGTAAGTCAGGATAGCGATTGACCAACTGGCCGACAAATGTGTAGGTCTCGTTTGGTGTCAGAACGCCTAATGTATCGGGCAGTAAGACCCGGCGTATGGGCTGAGTTTTGAGGAAATCCAGAAATTGGAGGACATAGTCGGGCGAGTTGCGCATGCCATTGCTCCAGTCTTCCAGATAAATATTAGCTTGAAAGCCCCGCTGTTTGCCTTCGCTGATTACCTGCTGAATCTCGAAAAAGTGCGCATCGGGCGTTTTTTTTAGCTGATGAACCAGGTGGTTCATCGAGCCTTTGGTAAGCAGGTTCATGACCCTGGCACCCGATGCCTGCATCCAGTCGAGGGAGGCCTGGCCGTCCACGAAGGTGAGTACTTCTATTTTATCAAGCACACCCGCTCCAGCCGCCCAGCTCGTAATTTGCTGAACCGCTTCTAACTCACCCGCCGACACACGTGCGGAAGCAATCTCAACCCGATCTACTTTAACTTCAGTCAGAAGCAACTGAGCTAAGGCCAGTTTCTCAGACGCAGAAAACGACACTCCGCTGGTTTGTTCCCCATCGCGGAGTGTCGTATCCATTATTTCAATGTAGCGACGTTTCATGTTCAAAGAGCGAAAGAGGGAATGAGTGAAAGGGTGGATAGCGCGTTAATTTCGCTCATGCACTCTTTCGCTCATTCACTCTTTAAAATGGACGCGTTTCAGCAAAGGCTCCGATTTCGTTTTTCATGGACAACAGGTAGTCGATGTCGTCGTAACCATTGGTGAGGTTGTGCTTCTTGTACTCGTTGATGGCAAAGCTTTCGCTTTCGCCCGTGGCCAGCAGCGTAATCGTTTGAGCGGGCAGATTTACTTCCAGTTCAGTTTTAGGATCGGCTTCTATGGCCGCGAAGATCTTCTCCACAAATTCGGGGCTGACCTTTACGGGCAGAATACCGACGTTGATTGAGTTATTCTGAAAAATGTCAGCGAAGAAACTCGACACAACGCACCGGAAGCCATAATCATAAATAGCCCAGGCTGCGTGCTCACGGCTCGATCCGCTACCGAAGTTTTTGCCGCCAACTAAGATTTTTCCAGAATAGGTTGGGTTATTCAGCACGAAATCCGCTTTGGGCGTATTGTCGTTATTGTAACGCCAGTCGCGGAAAAGGTTATCGCCGAAGCCTTTCCGCTCGGTGGCTTTTAGAAAACGAGCGGGGATAATTTGGTCAGTGTCTACGTTCTCAATGGGCATTGGAACGGCACTGCTGCGAAGTATAGTGAATTTGTCGTAAGCCATGGGAGGTTTGTCTGTTTTGGGTTTGTCGTTCGCAATTGCTGAGGCAGATCAGTTACTAATTACGAACGACAAACCACAACCTGTTTAGATGAACTGTCTTGGATCGGTTACTACGCCCGTAACGGCCGCGGCAGCAGCGACCAGCGGGCTCGCCAGAAGAGTACGGGCTCCCGGTCCCTGACGACCTTCGAAGTTCCGGTTTGAGGTAGACACGGCGTATTTTCCCGCTGGAACCTTGTCATCATTCATCGCCAGACAAGCCGAACAACCCGGTTGGCGCAGTTCGAAACCGGCCTGGGTCAGAATATCAAGAATACCTTCTTCCTTAATCTGCTTCTCAACAATGTGTGATCCGGGTACGAGCCAGGCCGTTATGTTGTCAGCTTTTTTGCGACCTTTCACGATGGATGCAAACGCCCGGAAATCCTCAATCCGGCCGTTCGTGCAGCTACCCAGGAAAACAAAATCAACAGGTTTACCGATCATGGTCTCGTTTTCGGCGAAGCCCATGTACTGCAACGATTTTTTGTAACTCGCCGAACCGTCTTTCACCGTTTCGGCCATTGGAATCTGGTGCGTTACGCCAGTGCCCAGACCAGGGTTTGTACCATACGTAATCTGGGGTTCAATGTCGGCGGCATCGAACGTGAGGTCTACATCGAAGGTAGCACCTTCGTCGGTTTTGAGCGATAACCAGTAAGGAACCAGTTTATCCCACTGCTCGCCTTTGGGCGAGAGCTCACGGCCTTTCAAATAGTTGAGCGTTGTTTCATCGGGGGCAATCATACCACCACGAGCGCCCATTTCAATCGTCATGTTGCAGACCGTCATACGGCCTTCCATGCTCATGTTCTCGAATACTTCACCGGCATACTCCACAAAGTAACCCGTGGCTCCGCTCGCTGAGGTTTGCGAAATGATGTACAGAATGACATCTTTCGGCAAGACAGCCTTACCCGGTTTCCCGTTTACGGTAATCCGCATTTTCTTTGGTTTGGGCTGCATGATGCACTGCGTAGCCAGAACCATTTCCACTTCTGAGGTGCCGATACCAAAGGCAATGGCACCAAACGCGCCGTGCGTCGACGTATGAGAGTCACCACAAACAATGGTCATACCGGGTAGGGTGATGCCATTTTCGGGACCAACTACGTGTACGATACCGTTTTTGACGTGGCCCAGGCCCCAATGGGAAATGCCATACTGATTGGCATTCCGCTCCAGTGCCGCCAACTGATTGGCCGACAGTGGATCTGCTACCGGCAAATGCTGGTTAATGGTTGGGGTATTGTGGTCAGCGGTGGCAAAAGTGCGTTCGGAAAACAAAACCGACGCGCCCCGGCTTTCGAGACCCAGAAAGGCCACCGGACTTGTTACTTCGTGAATGAAATGACGGTCAATGAATAACACATCGGGGCCATCGGTAACGTGCCGAACGACGTGGGCATCCCACACTTTATCGAACAGGGTTGTTGGGGTACTCATAGCTGTAAAGGATAACTAGTCGCGGTAATTCCTATTGCGTTTCTATGAATCAGCACGGCTGAGAAACGTGGCTACAAAATTGACTAATCTTGTTGGATCGTCTATCCCGCCAGTCGTCCACTAAATAGCGATTTTAGTTCAAATGGTCAGCTTGGGTGTAAAACCGTATTGAAGCTTGTACGCCTTGATAAAATGCGATACACTCTCGTAACCAATCTCCATACTCACTTCCGATACGTTTTTGGCCGTATTGCGTAAGAGAAAATGAGCGTGTTCAAGCCGCTTCTGGCGTATCCAGTGACCCGGCGACGTATGAAAATGGTCCTCAAACTCTCGCTTGAAGGCCGATAAACTTCGTCCGGATAGTTTAGACAACTCGTTCATAGACAACGGTTTGAGGAAATAAGTGTTCATCAGGTAGTCAAGATCCGTTTTCTGTCCCTGATAAATGTGCAGTAATATCGCCCGTAGATGGCCTGACGAGTCTAGTTCGAGCAGGTGCAGTAATAACTCCTGAAATTTGAGCCGTAGCAGCTCATTCAGAAAAGGTGTTTTGGCACCGAAATAAGGAAGTAGTGAGTCAATGAACGTGGTAAAGGTGGGCGACGACGAAAAAGAGAGGATCAGATCGGTCGGTAGGGGGGTAGGCAGCGCCTGAAATAAAGGCAGGTGCTGGCTGACAAATTCTTTCAAGAGTTTTTCATTGACAAAAAACACCAGACTCCGGTAGCTCGAATCAATGGATTCGTTCATGGAGTAACAACCCCGCTGAAAGAATAAAATCTGTCCTTTGCGTACATGTAGTTCCTGGGTAGGCGAACTGAATTTTTTCTCGCCTTCCAGAACCACAATGACGGCATGTTCCTCGAAGAATACTTCGTTCCGTTCGGGATATACGTCACTGCGATAAGCCACAAATTTCATCTCGGACGCGTCGGACCGCCGGATGTTCAGAGATTCGAACTGATTGGGCTGGATGGAGGAGGGAACACGAAGCATGGTAATATCTGAAGCATGATACTATCTAATGAACAGGCCCGAAATTAGGCGACTGCATTCCCATATATGTATAAATAGCGAAGGCTACTAAAACAACTAGACTAATACCAATTGCAAAGAGTGAATTTCTTTGTTCATAGCGGTCAGAGGTACGAACACCTAATAAACCCATCACTAAACTTACAAGGCACAAGAAAAGTCCCGCTATAGTACCTATTCCAATTAATCCCCCAAATTTGACTATTGAAGCATGGCTCTCTGCCCGTTGTAAAGCTGTAGTTAATAGAAATAAACTACTAACTGTAGTAGTATCTAACAATGCTAAGCGGAATGCGGTCTGCCCACGTTTTCTTGTCATTTTTATATAACAAATAGCCTGTAAATAGTAAAAGGGAATTTTTAAGGCATCAATAACTCAACTTCACCATCTATTGGCCGTTTCAATCCATATGTAACACCATCCCAGGAAAGCAAATCAACTTCCCGGCACATCACTTTCTCCAAGTAATAAACCATATTAATGAAATTTCGGAATGTCTTCTTGCCTTCCTGAAATTCTACCACAAAATCAATATCACTTCTTTCGGTTTGTTCGCCCCGAACAAAAGACCCAAACAGACCCAGTCTGGCAGCACCAAATAATTTTAAGGCCGATTGGTGCGATTGAATACGCTCGAAGGCTTGCTGTTTATTTTGAACGGCTGTTATCATAGCTTCTGTTCGGTCAATCTATACCAAAAACTGAAATAAATCCGGTTGGTCGTTAAGGTATTCAAATACGATGTTCTGTTCCTGCATGCGCTGGATGAGCGGCTCGAAATCTTCCCGATGCTTCAGTTCGATACCCACGACGGCGGGACCCATCTCCCGATTGGTTTTCTTCGCGTATTCGAAACGGCTGATGTCATCGTTGGGGCCCAGTACGTTCAGAAAGTCGCGGAAAGCGCCGGCCCGCTGCGGAAACCGAATAATGAAATAATGTTTCAGCCCTTCGTACAAAAGCGAACGTTCCTTTATTTCTTCCGTCCGGGTAATGTCGTTATTGCCCCCACCAACCAGACACACAACGTTCTTGCCTTTGATCTCATCTTTCAGAAAGTCCAGTGCAGCAATGGACAACGCACCCGCCGGTTCAGCCACAATGGCTTCTTCATTGTAGAGTTGTAGAATGGTCGTGCAAACCTTGCCTTCCGGAATGAGCAGGACCCGGTCGAGGTTTTTCCGGCAGATCTCGAACGTGGTGTCTCCAACGCGCTTCACGGCGGCTCCATCCACAAATTTGTCGATGTGATCAAGCGTAACGACGTGTCCTTCGTCAATCGCCACTTTCATGGATGGGGAGCCGGCGGGTTCTACGCCGATAAGCTTGGTTTTGGGGCTCAACTGTTTAAAAACGGTCGAAACGCCCGAGGCTAAACCACCCCCGCCAATAGCCATGATCAGGTAGTCGATCCTGAAGTTAGAATCTTTGAAGATTTCCAGCCCTACGGTTCCCTGGCCTTCCATCACCTGCACATCGTCGAACGGGTGGATGAAGACGCTGTCATGGGTATTGACAAACTCCATGGCGGCATGGTAAGCATCGTCGTACGTATCGCCTACCAGAACGACTTCCACGAACTCTTTCCCAAACAGTTTTACCTGCTTTACCTTTTGGTTGGGCGTGGTCGTTGGCATAAAAATGGTACCATGAACGGCCATTTTCCGGCAGGCATACGCCAGACCCTGCGCGTGGTTACCGGCACTGGCGCACACAACGCCATTGGCCAGTGTGTCTTTGGGCAGGCTGGCCATCTTGTTGTAAGCGCCCCGAATCTTGTAAGATCGGACAACCTGTAAATCTTCCCGTTTGAGGAAAATGGTGGCTCCGTAGCGGTCTGATAAATTAATGTTCTCCTGAAGGGGGGTATGCACCGCCACACCACGAAGTCGTTCGGCGGCTAAATAGATATTGTCAAGATCAGGAAAGGTCAATTTCTTGTCGTCTACTACAGGGCTCATAACGTAAAGTTAAACAAACTAAGAGATAGGAGCGCGATTGCTGGCATGCGCTTAACGCGAATTGAGCGGATTAGAACAGGTTTTGTCTGTTTAATCCGCTCAATTTAGTCAGTCAGCCGTGAGCTGATGTGAAACCTAGCTCCGTTCTGGCCGTAGTGACCGAACGGCTTTACCAGCCTGCCACATTTCTGAATCGCGCAGTTCGGCCAGTTCTACTTCCAGCTTCTCGCGGTAGTCGGGCTGCGAGTTGCGGGTGATGCTGATTTCGGCCTGCTCCTGCGATTTTACGGAGTTGTATAGTTGCTCAAATACGGGTTTAGTTGCATCGTGGAAAGGCTTCCACCAGTCGAGAGCACCCCGTTGTGCGGTTGTCGAACAGTTCGCGTACATCCAGTCCATCCCGTTTTCGGCAACGAGTGGCATCAGCGACTGGGTCAGTTCTTCAACGGTTTCGTTGAACGCTTCTGACGGGCTATGACCATTGGCCCGTAGTACTTCATATTGGGCAGCAAAAATGCCTTGAATAGCCCCCATCAGCGTACCCCGTTCGCCGGTAAGGTCAGACGTTACTTCCTTGTAGAAATCGGTTTCGAACAGGTAGCCCGAGCCTACACCAATACCCATAGCAATGGCTTTGGTACGTGCCTGGCCCGATGCGTCCTGATAAATGGCGAAGCTGGAGTTCAGCCCTTTGCCTTCTACGAACAACCGGCGCAGCGATGTGCCCGACCCTTTCGGCGCTACCAGGAACACGTCAACATCGGTAGGGGGAACAATACCGGTTTTCTCTTTATACGTTACGCCGAATCCGTGCGAGAAATACAGTGATTTACCGGGCTTGAGGGCGGCTTTCACCGTTGGCCAGAGTTCGATCTGAGCAGCATCGGAAAGCAGGAAGCAAATAATCGTACCTTTCTCCAGCGCTTCTTCGATTTCGAACAACGTTTCACCCGGTACCCAGCCGTCGGCAACGGCCTTGTCGTATGTTTTGCCTTTGCGCTGGCCAACAATAACGTTAAAGCCATTGTCGCGCATATTCAACGACTGACCGGGGCCTTGTACGCCATAGCCGATTACCGCAATGGTTTCGGTAGACAGCACCTCACGGGCTTTCTCCAGCGGAAATTCTTCCCGCGTTACAACTTGTTCCTCAACTCCTCCGAAATTAATCGTTGCCATGTTTAATTGGTTTTGTACTCGTACTGTGTAATTGTGATTGGTTATAAATAATACGCCCATTCGTACTCGGGCAGGTACTCAACCAGACCCTTTTCCGTTTTTCCGACAGCTACCCGACCGGAGCGGACGAACTCCAGGATTTCGTACTTCTTTAGGTAGGCGAAAAACTCGAAAATATCAGTGTCGTTGCCTGTTTTTTCAATAACAACGTAGTCCAGACCCCAGTAAACGACCCAGGCTTTGTACTCTTTGTTAATGGTTTCAACATCCAGCGACTTACTGCCCAGTGGCGTCGAAATCTTGAACAGCGCAATTTCATTGTAAACGATCTCATCGTTGAGGTAGCCGAATACAGCCATTACTTCAACGATCTTGCGAATCTGACGAACAAGTTTTTCGACATCTTCCCGTGATTCATGTTTGATCACGATCGTAAACCGAGATACGCCCTTTCGCTCCGTTTCTGAAACGGTCAGGCTCTCAATGTTGATGCGTCGACGGGTGAAAATAATGGTGATGCGGTTGAGCAGCCCAATGGTATTTTCCGTGAATATGCAGATCGTGTAGGTAGTCATTTTATTTCAGTCTAATCTGCGAAACACTGGCTCCCGCGGGAACCATCGGGAATACGTTTTCTTCTTTCTCCACGATTACTTCGAGCAGAAATGGTCCGTCATGCGCTAGCAGTGTATCAAGGGCATCGGAAAGACTGGCCCGTTCGTCGCAGGTTTGTCCATCCATGCCAAAGCCGCGGGCTATGGTAATGAAATCAGGATTTTGCAGCTCAACGAACGAATAACGCCGTTGGTGAAAAAGCTGCTGCCACTGGCGTACCATTCCCAGGAAATTGTTGTTGAGGATGATCGCTTTAACCGGCTGCTTGTTCTGCACGATGGTGCCAAGTTCCTGGAGGGTCATCTGAAAACAGCCATCGCCAATGATGGCGACTACCTGCCGGTCGGGCGCGCCCACCTGTGCCCCAAAAGCGGCTGGCAACGCAAACCCCATGGTCCCCATGCCGCCCGATGTTACCAGGCTGTTTGGCCGCCGAAACTGATAATAACGGGAGGCCATCATCTGGTGCTGGCCAACATCCGTCACCAGAATAGCTTCGCCCTTCGTCTTTTTCGACAGCATGTCAATTACTTCGGCCATTCTGATTTTACCATCAACGCTGGTCAGCTCAGGTACTGTAATCGTTTCATTTTCGATGGCATCGTATTTCCGGAACTCATTCCGCCAGACGGTGTGATCGTTCGCTTTAACAAGCGGCAGCAGTGCTTTTAACGCTTCTTTGGCATCTCCCACAACGGGCGCATCGGCTCGAATGATCTTGTCAATCTCCGAAGGATCAATTTCGATGTGAACGACTTTGGCCTGTTTGATGTATTTGCTGGCGTCGCCCGTTACCCGGTCATCAAAGCGCATACCGATGGCAATAATCACGTCGGCCTGGTCGGTCATTACATTCGGGCCATAATTACCGTGCATGCCCAGCCAGCCCACGTAAAGCGGGTGATTGGTTGGAATAGTCGACTGCCCCAGCAGGGTTGTTGCCACAGGGATGCCAGCCTTCTCCGCCAGTTCGAGCAGTTCTGCTTCTGCTTTGGCGATCTGCACACCATGCCCGACAAATATGTATGGACGTTTGGCTGAATTGATCAGGACAGCCGCAGCGTCAATTTGTTCCTGTTTCGGAATGCGCCGTGGTCGGTAACTGACCAGACTCTGGCAGCGTTCGTACACGTAAGGTTTCGTCATTAATTCCAGCTGTGCACTTTTGGTGATGTCGATCAGGACCGGACCTGGCCGACCAGACTGGGCAATGTAGAACGCTTTAGACAGTATTTCAGGGACCTCATCGGCATCCGTGATCTGGTAATTCCATTTGGTGATTGGCATGGTAACCCCCATGATGTCAGCTTCCTGGAACGCGTCTGTACCCAGCAATTTTTTGCCGACCTGGCCAACAACGCAGACCAGCGGAGTCGAATCGATCAGGGCATCGGCGATGGCCGTTACCAAATTCGTTGCCCCCGGCCCGGACGTAACAAGACAAACACCCGCCCGTCCGGTTACGCGGGCGTAGCCCTGTGCCGCATGGCCAGCGCCCTGTTCGTGACGAACCAGTATGTGGTTTATTTGGTCCTGGTAATCGTAAAGGGCGTCATACACGGGCATGATGGCCCCCCCCGGATAACCAAAAATAGTGTCTACACCTTCCGCTAACAGGGCTTTCATCAGGGCATGCGAGCCGTTGATGTATGTAGGAGTTGGCCCATCCGTAGCCGTTATATCCCCAGTGGATACTGCCCCAGTGGATACGGCTACTGCGTGAGCGATTTCCGGTTTACTACTGGCGATTGCTTCCATGATGTATGATCAGTTTTAAAGTCGTATTCAGTTTGTTGTTGTACTGTTTTTCGTATCATTGATACGAAACGTATTTTATTTAATCCCTTTTATATCCTGAATATCCTATTTCGAAAACCAGTCTTTGGCCAGATCACTCAACTCAGGATTTTCCTGCCTTATCAAATTCAATTTCCAGTCCCGGTGCCAGTTTTTCAACTGCTTCTCGCGTTGAATCGCTGCTTCAATATCTGGCAATCGCCCGGCTAAAAGCGAGTCATGTAGGTTGTACTTACTGGTAAATTCAGAACCTACACCGGCTTTGTGTTCTAAGACACGACGTTCAATGTTGCTGGTTACACCAATGTAAAATGTGGTACGGTTGACATTGCTCATAATGTACACATAACCGCCTTTTGTCATATACTTGCTAACAATGAAGGTTTTATGATGCCTTACAGTCAATTTGGTGGTATTCGAGGTTTCCCCGTCATGCCGAAACAAGTTCGGCATGACGGGGAAGTTGTGCCCTCAACTCGTACTTATCTATTTTGAGTTATAAAAATGGACAAGTACACGCTACTGATTCTCTAAGCTACGCTTCGTCCGTTACGCAGCCTTCACTCGCTGATTTTACGTTGCGGATGTATTTGCCCAGCGTACCTTTCGTGAACAGGGGCGCGGGTTTTTTCCACTCACTTCTCCGTTGCGCCATCTCTTCGTCCGAAATATGAAGCGTCAGTTCGCGGTTGACGGCGTCGATCGTGATCCGGTCGCCATTGCGGACAAGGGCAATCGGTCCGCCTTCAAAGGCTTCTGGTGTAACGTGGCCCACCACGAAGCCGTGCGTACCACCCGAAAAACGGCCGTCGGTAATTAACGCAACTTTATCGCCAAGTCCTGCGCCCATAATGGCTGAGGTCGGTTTCAGCATTTCGCTCATGCCCGGCCCACCTTTGGGGCCAGCGTTGCGAATAACCACTACCTGACCCGGTAGAATTTCGCCTTTCTGGAGCGCATTGATCACTTCGCTCTCGTGCTCACACACCTTGGCCGTACCATCGAACTGCAGGCCCTCTTTGCCCGTGATCTTTGCCACCGACCCTGTTGGGGCCAGGTTACCACGGATGATTTGAATGTGGCCGGTCGACTTGATCGGATTGCTCAATGGCCGTACAATATGCTGGGTCTCAAAGTTCAGGTCGGATATTTCCTCCAGGTTTTCCGCAACGGTTTTTCCTGTTACCGTCAGGCAATCGCCATGCAGCATACCGTTCTGGTACAGGTATTTCATCACGGCCGGTACGCCCCCAATTTCGAGCATATCTTCCATGTAATACTTACCGCTTGGCTTCAGATCGGCCAGGAAGGGAACCCGGTCACTAATGGCCTGAATTTCGTCGAGTGTCAGGTCAATGCCAGCCGCCCGGGCGATGGCCAGAAAGTGCAATACGGCATTGGTAGATCCTCCCAGGGCCATAACTACGGTCAACGCGTTTTCGAGCGACTTGCGCGTAATGATGTCGGCGGGGGTGATGTTGCGTTCGAGCAACAGGCGCATAGCTGCCCCAATCTTCTTGCACTCTTCCTGCTTGCCTTCATGGGTTGCCGGATAGCTGCTGCTAAAGGGTAAACTCAGGCCCATCGCTTCAATGCTGCTGGCCATCGTGTTAGCCGTATACATACCGCCACAGGCACCCGCACCCGGAATGGAATTTTTGATTACACCTTCGTAATCTTCATCCGAGATGTTATTGGCGTATTTCTTGCCGAGTGCTTCGAAAGCCGAAACGATATCTAATTTTTGTCCTTTGTAATGGCCCGACCGAATAGTACCTCCGTATACCATAATACCCGGCCGATCAAGGCGGGCCATGGCCATAACGGCACCCGGCATATTTTTATCACATCCCACTACCGTTACAACACCATCGTACCATTGAGCCGCTACGACTGATTCAATCGAATCGGCAATCAGATCCCGACTGGGCAGTGAATAGCGCATGCCATCGTTGCCGTTGGTCATGCCATCTGATACACCGATTGTATTAAAAATTAACCCGACAAGCCCGCTAGCCTGAATTCCCTGTTTTACGTAAACCGACAAGCCATTCAGGTGCATGTTGCAGGTATTCCCTTCGTATCCTGTGCTGGCAATCCCAATTTGCGGCTTCTGCATGTCGTCCTCGCTCAGACCAACTCCGTAGAGCATAGCTTTGGCGGCTGGATTACTGATTTCCTGGGTTAGAGTACGGCTAAAGCGGTTGAGTTCGGTTGTAGGCTGCTCGGTAATCATATTTAACATTTAGCGAAATTTCGCTGATAGTGTAATAACGCCGTAAATAAAGCCGATGTTTCTGGAAAAGGCAAGAAAAAGCGCATTATTTGTTTGCTAAAATCAAGCTGTATTATTTTTGATGCATGACAACTGAAACAACTTCCCATTACGACAATCTGGAGCAAATGTCGGTTCATGACTTGCTGATTAATATCAATAAAGAAGATCAGTCTGTGCCTCTGGCCGTTGAACGGGCCATTCCACAGATTGAAGCGCTGGTAACGCAGATTGTTGACCGGATGCGTAAAGGTGGACGGCTTATTTACATCGGTGCCGGTACAAGCGGCAGGCTGGGCGTAGTGGATGCATCAGAATGTCCGCCAACGTACGGCGTTCCGCATGATTTGGTCATTGGGCTAATGGCCGGTGGCGATGGAGCTATTCGAAAAGCGGTTGAGTATGCGGAAGACGATGCAGAGCAGGCCTGGAAAGATATTGCACCGTATCAGCCCGATGAACATGATACCGTCATTGGCATTGCTGCATCGGGTCGCACGCCATACGTAATCGGTGGACTGAATGAAGCTCGGAAAGCGGGTTTATTGACAGGTTGCCTTGTTTGTAATGCCGGGTCAGCGGTAGCGCAGGCGGCTGAGTTTCCGGTAGAAGTCGTGACAGGTCCGGAGTTTGTGACGGGTAGCACACGAATGAAAGCTGGAACTGCTCAGAAACTTGCCCTAAATATGATTTCTACCTCGGTCATGATTCAACTGGGGCGCGTGAAGGGTAACAAAATGGTTGATATGATGCTGACCAATATCAAGTTGCAGGATCGGGCTGCCAAGATGGTCATGGGCGAAATCGGTGTTGATCGGGAACAGGCTGAAGCGTTACTCGCTAAGTTCGGGAATGTGCGGGGGGCAATTGATGGCTTTGCCAAGACTGAAAAATAAGTAAGGGATGACTTCTGAGGCCAAAATCAGAATTTCATCCTTATGCTTCTTCGGCAGAGCGCCTTGGGTTGAGCGGAACACCCGTCCGACTGGTTCGTTCTCTTGTCTGTCTCAAGGTTGTCAACAGGTTACTTATCTCGCCCAGGCAGCGAATCAATGAAAAGCAACCTACTGCGGGTGTCGCTTTGGCCATTAGCAAGGGTTGGGTGTAGTGGTCGAGTGCCAGGTGCCAGCCAGCCTGTTGTGCATCCGGGAAGTGCTGGAAGGTGTAATCATGTATCCGCTTGAACCACTTCAGGCAATCGGGGTGGCGGGTATGCTCGTATCCCTTTAGCAGCGCAGCCAGCGCTTCCAGTTGCACCCAGGCCCATTTCTGCTGCCAGTCAGGAAAAATAAATGCCTGTTGTTTGACATCAACGTATTGATTCAGCCCCGCGTTGGTTTCGTCCCATGCCTGTTCGCACAAGCGTAGACACCAGGAGACAACTTGCATGGCTAATCGGCGATTAGCCGTAATGGCCGATCCCGTTTTGCTCGATGTACTTGTGGCATAAAAGTCGAGCAGATAGCAGGCTGTCTGAAAGGAAAGCCCCGTGTTCAGTCGTCTGCCTTCGGGCGTATTGACGAAGGCCCCTTCGGGTAAAATAAACTCGCGCAGGGTGTCGGTTCGCTTATCCATAAAGCCATGCAGAATATCCTGCACAACCAGGTCAATAGTTTGCTTCCAGCTATCTTCGGCGAGTAACGGCTGCATGACCAAAACCATTTTCAGTACAGCTGTCGTCTCACTCAGTTGTCGTACTTGCCGGAGGCCACCAAGCGTATTCGTTTGTTCGGTATGCAGGCTGGCACGGTGTTCCAGTAATCCCGAGTAGGTTTGTTTCGCCAGCATGGCCCATTCATCCTGCCGGGTGGCGCGGTGCATTTGTGCATACGCCATGGTTGCAAAACTGGCCGGAACAAGATCGATGGATTGCAAAACCGGCCGACCGCGCCGGTCAAGCTGCGCATAGCAGGCCAGCGAATCGTCGTGGGCAAACTGACTGAGAAAGTTGGCTCCATGACTGGCATGGTCGAGCCAGGCCGGCTGGCCATCGAGAGAGGTGTAGAGCCAGGCGAAAGACCAGGTCTGCTGAGCCTGCAACGCCACAAATTTGTCGCCTTCAATGGGCTCGCCCGTTGCTGCCAGCAGATCAACATAACCACCACAGCGTTCATCCCGACTGGTTTTTAACCAGAAGGGCACAACCTGCCTAAGTAAGGCCTGCTGGTAGATGGTGGATAGGTTCTGAAAATCAAGCACAAAACGATGTATGACAGGAAATATAGGATGTATGATATACGATGTATGTGGTAGTGCACCCGGCTATATCATACATCCTATACCATACATACCCTTAATATACTTTCTCTACTTCTCGCTGTTCTTTGTCTTCGGGTAATACGAACTTCATCGGTTTACCTACCTGGCCCGGTAGTAGGGCTATATCGAGTACCTGATCAACGGTGTCGGCATAGTGGAAAACCAGATCCTTGATGTAGGATTGATTGATTTCTTCAATGTCCTTGCGGTTCTTCGAACAGAGAATCAGTTCTTTAATGCCAGCCCGGTTGGCCGCCAGAATTTTTTCTTTTATACCGCCTACGGGCAATACCTTACCCCGAAGCGTCACCTCGCCCGTCATCGCCAGGTAAGGCTTCACTTTACGCTGGGTATAAATAGACGTCATTGACGTAAGCATCGTAATCCCGGCCGACGGGCCATCTTTTGGAACGGCACCAGCTGGAATGTGAATGTGTAAATCGTAATGACTGAATATACGGTAGTCGATACCCAGATCGTCGGCATGGGCTTTCAGGTAGGAAAGTGCCGTCACTGCCGACTCCTTCATGACATCGCCCAGTTGGCCTGATAAGGTAAGAACACCTTTGCCCCGGCTCAAACTCGACTCGATCAATAGAATTTCGCCACCCACCTGGGTCCAGGCCAGTCCCGTAACGATACCCGCGATATCGTCGTCGGCGTAGAGTTCCTTATCGAAGATTTCGGCGCCCAGCATTTTAGGAATATCACCTACCTTAATGGTGTGATTATATTCCTCTTCCATAGCAATAGATTTGGCAACTTTACGAATGAGAGCACCAATTTTCTGTTCCAGATTCCGAACACCCGATTCGCGGGTATAGCCTTCGATAATGCGCAAAACGGCCTTGTCGTCGAACGCCAGATCTTTGGGCTTCAGGCCATGATCCCGGCGCTGCTTCGGAATGAGGTACTTCTTGGCGATTTGAACTTTCTCTTCTACGGTGTAGCCCGCAATATCAATAATCTCCATCCGGTCGCGCAGGGCGGGATGAATGGTATCGAGTGAATTAGCGGTAGCGATAAACAGCACCCGCGACAGATCGAACTCCGTTTCGAGGTAATTGTCCATAAACGTTGAGTTCTGCTCAGGGTCAAGTACTTCGAGCAGGGCCGACGAGGGATCGCCCCGGAAATCGGAACTTACTTTGTCAATTTCATCCAGAATAAATACGGGGTTAGCCGTGCCGCACTTGCGGATGTTCTGAATAACTTTGCCGGGCATAGCGCCGATATATGTTTTCCGATGACCACGTATTTCGGCCTCGTCGTGAACGCCACCCAGGGCCATGCGGCTGTATTTACGGCCCAGTGCCTTCGCTACTGATTTTCCCAGCGAGGTTTTTCCCACGCCCGGAGGTCCGTACAGACATAGAATAGGGGCTTTCATATCGTTTTTCAGCTTCAGAACGGCGAGGTACTCAATGATCCGCTCCTTCACCTTTTCCAAACCGAAATGGTCCGTATCCAGAATTTTCTGCGCCCGTTTCAGGTCAAAATTGTCCTTTGTGTATTCACTCCAGGGCAAGTCCACCATCAGCTCAACGTAATTCATGGTTACCGGGTATTCCGGAGCCATTGGATTGATACGCTGTAACTTCGTCAGTTCCTTGTCGAAATGCGCCCGAACGTCAGCTGGCCACTTTTTACGATCAGCTTTTATTCGCAGCTCGTCAATATCGCGGTCCGGATTCTCTATACCCAGCTCATCCTGTAATACCTTCATCTGCTGACGCAGGTAATAATCGCGCTGCTGCTGGTCAAGATCCGATGAGGCTTTGGACTGAATTTCGCGTTTCAGTTCGAGGAGCTGTACCTCGCGAAGCATGAATTCCAGCAATAGGCTGGCCTGCTGATTACCTTCGAGCATTTCCAGAAGGCGTTGCTTATCCGCTACTTCGGCATTAACGTTCGACGACAGGAAATGCAGCAGAAACGTTGGGCTCTCAATATTATCGAGTGCGATGCGGGCCTCTTGCGGAATTTCCGGATTGAGCCGCAACATTTTATAGGCAGCGTCTTTCAGGGATTGGAGCAGCGCTTTGCCTTCTTTCTTATTGGCGTTTGTAAAGGAGTCATCAATCTGCCGTACCTGAGCCGTCATAAACGGTTCTTCCTGCGTAAACTGCTGAATTTCAAAACGTTTCTTGCCCTGAATAATAATGGTGATATTGCCATCGGGCAGGGTAATCATCTTTATGATGTACGCTACGGTACCAAATCGATACAGATCATCCGCGGTGGGTTCATCTTTCTGCTGATTCAGTTGCGCTACTACACCTATGATCCGGTTTCCTTTATATGCCTTTTTAACTAAACGTATCGACTTTGACCGCCCCACTGTAACGGGAATCACCATACCCGGAAACAACACAGTATTTCGAACAGGCAGAATCGGTAAATTGGCGGGTAATTCGTAATCATCATCTAACCCTTCTGGCGACCCAAGCGGGACAATTTCTAAGTTGTCCGAATCGAAATCAGTCATCAACAGGCGGGTAGCTAAATCTTGGTCTGAATGCATAAGTACACTGCCGGTTTGGCAGCATTGAATATTTGGTGCCTGAAATATGGGAAAGGCAAGGGATACGAGGTGTTCGCAAGGTCCGTGCCAATCATTACATTGTGACGAATTGGCGGTCTTGTCGTTACAACTACAAAATTAAGTAATTAGGCTACTTTGTAGCCTATAAATTTATTATTCGACCGAAATGTCCTGAATGGGCTGATTCTTCCGGAAGACGAAGGTTTTTTTATGGCCCTGGTACTGAACGTTAACCATATTTACCTGATCATCAAACATTTCCATCAATACATTTTGTTTCAATAAGCCACCTTTAAATGGCTCGGCGAAGGGCATTTCCAAATAAATCCAGTGAGCGTCAGTCTCTACTTCGTAACCCACGTATTTAATCGGCTTTATTTGCTTCTGCGAGTTTACATATGAAAAATGTGACTGCACATATTTTTCGATCAACGGGTCATTTTTCACGCTTCCGCTCAGATTTACCCGGCTTTTCGACGCTTCCGCGAGTGTTTTTTCAAAATCGTCGGTAAAAATTCGGATGCTGATTTCGAAAGCCCGCTCCTTTGCGTTGTACTGCATCTGCGTTACGCTGGCATGGAAATCGTGCGCCGGCCGACTGGCCATCAGGCTCATGAGCAGAAGACCAGCGAGTATTTTTTTTAGCACAGTGAACAATGGATTGTACCATAACGGGCACAACGCTACTCAACCAAGGTTGAGTAGCGTTGTGCCCGTTATAATTGGTTGGTTAGAAAACGGCCTTGAAAACGTCATTGAAGATAGCAAAAGCCATTAAGCCAAGCAGAATGACCATGCCAACTTTTTGAGCCCCCTCCAGAAAACGATCGGATGGTTTCCGGCCCGAAATAATTTCATAACTCAGAATCGTGGCGTGGCCACCATCAAGAGCGGGAATAGGCAGGGCGTTCATAAACGCAAGCGCCATCGACAACACGCCGGTAACGGTCCAGAACCGATCCCAGAGCCACACACCACCAAAGAGATTCTGGGCAATACCGATCGGGCCACTCAGGGCCTTCGATGCTGAGACTTCGCCCCGGAAAATTTTGCCAAACCCTTTGATGTTATCGTACACTACCTGAAAGGCCTTTTTGCTGCCAACGCCTATCGCTTCGCCAAACGTATATTCCTGCTTCGTTAGGGGGAGCAAAAACTCCGGATAAAACCCGATGGTGCCATCGGCCGTGGTTGTGACCGTGATCGTTGTTGGCTGACCATTGCGGTTGATGCCGAGGGTCAGCGGTTTACTTTTGAGCGGTTTCACGATGTCCGTAAATTCGTGGTAAAACCGGATTGGCGTGCCATTGACACTCGTGATAACGTCGCCTGCTTTCAGGCCCGCTTTAGTTGCTGGTTGACCCGGTACCAGTTCCGCTACTTTGAACGGCTCGATGGGTTCGATAAACTGACCTGCGGCTTTCTTGTCCGCCAGTTTGTCAACAAAGTTGTTGGGGATGAAGATGTCTTCCAGCTTACCATTTCGCTCGATCGTATACGAACTGTTGTTGCCCAGAAATACGTCCGAACTGCGGATTTCATTGAAATCGGAGATCGTCTTCCCATTGACTTTCACAATTTTATCGCCCGTTTGCAAGCCAATGCTTTTGGCCAGATCGTAGGCGACAATACCGTATTTCGCGTCTTTTGCCGCCAGATACGTATTGCCGTTTTTGTAGGCAATAATCACAAAAATCAGTATACCGACAATCACGTTGACGATAATACCGCCGAGCATAACGATCAGTCGCTGCCAGGCTGGCTTGGCGCGGAATTCGTACGGTTTGGGTTCGGTATCCGTATGCGCAGTGTCGAGCGATTCGTCGATCATGCCCGAAATTTTCACAAAACCGCCCAGTGGAATCGCGCCGATACCGTATTCCGTTTCACCCCGTTTCACGCTCCATATTTTGGGTGGGAAACCAATAAAATATTGCTCCACGCGCATGCCGAATGCTTTGGCGGCCAGTAAATGACCTAGTTCGTGTAAGCCAACCAGTATGGACAAGCCAAGAATGAGCTGGCCTGCCATTATTAAAATCTCCAGATACTTAGGTTCCATGTAGTTAAACCGCTAAGGCGGGCCGTTGTGATAATGCTAACTTGTGGGTTGTAAAACTACGCTTTTTTAGCGTCGGCTTTTGAGGGCGCGAAATAGTAGGATGCCGAGCACAATACCTACGATAAACCAAATCCAGTAAGTCACGTGAATGAAAACGTTGAGCGTGGTTGATACAATATAAACAGTTAAACCAATGTTTTAATTCGCTCGGTAGCCAGCCGCCGGGTTTCTTCGTCCGTATTAACGTAGTCATCGTAGGTTGGCTGCTGAACAAAGGTCGTGCTGGCCAGACAGGATTCAATGACCTCCGAAATTTCCAGGAAACTGATCTGGTCGTGCAGAAAGGCATCAACCGCTACTTCGTTGGCTGCATTGATCATGCAGGGCGCGTTGCCGCCCCGGTTCAGGGCATCGAAGGCCAGTTGTAGATTACGAAACGTTTTCAGATCGGGCTGCTCGAACGTCAGGGATGGGTAATCCATAAAGTTGAACCGAGGAAAGTCGGACTTCAGCCGGTTCGGGTAACCCAGCGCGAACTGAATGGGCAAGCGCATATCGGGCAGACCCATCTGCGCTTTAAGGCTACCGTCTTCAAATTGCACCAGCGAATGAATAATGCTCTGCGGATGAACGATGACGTCAATCTGCTCGGCGGTTAGTCCAAATAACCATTTGGCTTCAATAACTTCCAGCCCCTTGTTCATCAGCGTGGCCGAGTCGATGGTAATTTTTGCGCCCATCGTCCAGTTGGGATGCTTGAGCGCCTGCGCCTTCGTCACCGTCGCTAAAAAGTCTGTTGTCTTTCCCCGAAACGGCCCACCCGAAGCGGTCAGAATGATTTTCTCGATGGGGTTATGAAATTCACCCACCAGGCACTGAAAAATAGCCGAGTGTTCAGAATCGACCGGGTAGATATTAATGCCTTTCTGGGCGGCCAGGCGAGTAATGAGTTCGCCCGCTACGACCAGCGTTTCTTTGTTAGCCAGCGCAATGGCTTTCCCTGCTTCAATCGCTTTGATGGTCGGCAGCAACCCGGCGTAGCCTACCATGGCGGTCAGCACCATGTCTACGGTATCCATCTGCACGACCGATGCGATGGCTTGGGACCCTGCGTAAACTTTAATACCTAGTGGATCGAGGGCCGTGAACACCTGATTGTAACGATCCTCGTTGCAGATAACCACCACATTGGGTTTCAAGTCGACAGCCTGCTGAATAAGCAGATCGGCATTATTATTGGTTGTCAGTACCTCCACCTGAAATTGGTCGGGGTGCGATTTGATCACCTCAACAGCTTGTGTTCCAATAGAACCCGTTGAGCCGAGGATGGCGATATGGCGTTTTTTCTGTTCAGTCATTTAGTTTTTCGCGGAGGTATTGAACGTGCCGATAGTAAGGAGACAATAGGGCTATGCTCAATGCTTCCTTAGAATAATCTACCTTATCAAACATATTGATAATGACACTTTTTAATAGTGGCAACTCCTGTCTGATTATATCAAAAACCGGTTGCCGATTGAGTTCCCGATATTCATGTGCTAAAAAATTACGTGTAGCTGAAATCGATGACCAGGGGATTTTTGAGTATTCTGCTTTCAACTCTTTGGAAAGCTTCTTTGCCTCTTCTCCAATAACTAATAAAAGAGCACACGATGCATTATAATTCATTTGATCGTTAGCTTCCGTGAATTCATCAACTTGTTCAAAAGGATAAGTATATATGGTTATTTTTTCAATGCATTCGAGAATAGTGATGAGATAAATAAAATTACGGTGGCTATACATAGATGAGGTCCTTTTTCATGTAATATCCAATTATCGGATTCATATACTTCCCTTCAACCAAATCTAGTTTTCGGTGCAGTTTACGTCTCAATACTCGGTACAGTCGTTCACGCTCTCTCCACGGTAAGGTAAATTCAAATTGTAATTCATATACCAGATCAATATCGCTCTTCTCTGTCTGTTCATTCCGGGCGAAGCTGCCATACAGGCCAATGCGCTCAATGCCGAACTCGTTTCGCAGGCGGTCGCGATTGACCCGGAGCGTCTCCAGAATGTATGCCTGATCAACAGATATTGCTTCCATCGTTTACACTGTTTGTCCCATTTCCGATAATCCGTCCGCAATTTTCCGGTCGTTTGCCAGGCGGGGTACTTTGTTCTGGCCACCCAGCTTGCCCTGCGATTTCATGTACCGCTGAAAGGCACCACGGGGCAGACTGGTCAGTTTTAAGGGTTGCAGAATCGAACCAGTGATCAGGTCGTCGTAGTAAACGTTGAGCTTGATCAGGTGGTTATCTACGTCGCGGGCGAAGGCATGTGCATCGTGCGGGGGCGTGGCAAATTCCACCAGCCACTCATGATAAGGCAATCCCTCCTGCGGACTAACCATGGGTGCAACGGTGAACTCAACCACTTCGGTTTCCGGGTGTTTCTGCATGGCAAACTGCAACGCCTTCTCCACTTCTTCGCCAATTACATGCTCGCCGAAAGCCGAAATAAAGTGCTTAATGCGCCCGGTTACCAAAAGCCGATACGGCTCCCGCGACACAAATTTGACCGTATCGCCGAGAGAGTACCCCCACAAGCCCGCGTTGTTATTGATGATGACCGCATAATTTTTTCCCAACTCCACCTCATCGATGGTCAGCCGACGCGGATTTTCGGTGAAGTACTCGTCGGCCGCAATGAATTCAAAAAAGATACCACTGTCTACCAGGAGCAACAACCCTTCTTCGGTCTGGCTGTCCTGAAACGCAATGAATCCTTCCGACGCCGGATAGGTCTCGATGGAGTCGACCCGTTTGCCGATGCTATCGAAGAGTTTGGCGCGGTAGGGCTCGAAGTTGACACCCCCATAGACAAACACCGAAAAATCGGGGAAAACATCTTTGATCAATTTACCAGTTCGTTCCTGAATCCGGTCGAAATACATCTGCACCCAGGGTGGAATACCCGAAATCAGTGACATCGGCTGGGCCAGGGTTTCGTCGATGATGCGTTCCAGTTTGGTTTCCCAATCGTCAATGACATTGGTTTCGTAGCTGGGCAGCTGGTTGGTGCGCAGATAAGCCGGAACATGGTGGTTGGCAATGCCCGACAGCCGCCCGATGTTGATACCCGCTTTCTGGGTCAACTCGGGACTACCCGATAAAAAGATTAACTTCTTGTCGAGAAAAGCCCCGTTCCCCGTTTCGTTAATGTAATTCAGCAGCGCGTCGCGGGCCGAGTTGATATGATTTGGAATCGAATCCTGGGTAATGGGAATGTACTTGGTGCCGGATGTTGTGCCGGATGTTTTGGCGAAATAAAGAGGCTTTCCTTTCCAGAGTACGTCGGTCCCACCGCTCAAAATCTGCTCGATGTAGGGCTTTAGTTCCTCATAATCGCGGACGGGCACCGCTTGCCGAAATTCCGCAACGGTTCGCACATCCTTCAGATGGTGATCCCGGCCAAAAACGGTATGACGGCCTACTTCCACCAGACGCTGAAACCAGCGTTGCTGAGCGTCAGCCGGCTGATACATCCAGGCTTGTTGCCGCTCTACGATAAATTTGGCTAATGGCTTACTGACGACCGAACGAATTCCCATAATGACACAAAGGTAAGGCTTAATCACAAGGATGGATGACCAACGAAAAATGATCGATTCCCGAGTTTAGCGGTTATTCCCGGCATGAATCATAATTCATTATTCATCATTCTGATTAATAATCTATATTTTTGCACACTTTTCAATAAAACAGTAGTTGTAATAAGGCGTTCTGCGTCAACCTATAATGGGACTTTTCAATTTTTT
Organism: Spirosoma lituiforme; assembly: GCF_054776635.1. Taxonomy (NCBI): domain Bacteria; kingdom Pseudomonadati; phylum Bacteroidota; class Cytophagia; order Cytophagales; family Cytophagaceae; genus Spirosoma; species Spirosoma lituiforme. Next base: position 354,361 of record NZ_BAAHBO010000007.1, on the reverse strand, counting down.
AACCAGCGATATTGCTATTGACCTGGGCACGGCCAATACCCTGATCATTCACAAAGATCGGATTGTGGTAGATGAGCCTTCGATCATCGCCATGGACAAAGTCAGTGGCAAGGTACTGGCCATTGGTCACAAGGCCATGCAGATGCACGAAAAGACCAACGAAAACATCAAGACAATTCGCCCGCTGAAAGACGGTGTTATTGCCGACTTTACGGCTGCCGAACTGATGATTCGGGGCATGATAAAAATGATTGATACCGGTAGCAAACTGTTTTCACCTTCGCACCGGATGGTTATTTGCATTCCATCGGGGATTACCGAAGTAGAAAAAAGGGCCGTAAAGGATTCAGCTGAGCATGCCGGTGCGAAAGAAGTATACATGGTGCACGAGCCAATTGCCGCAGCTATTGGCATTGGTATCGATATTACCCAGCCGAACGGGACGATGATCGTCGACATTGGCGGGGGAACAACCGAGATTGCCGTGATTGCCTTGTCGGGCATTGTCTGTGAACAGTCTATTCGCATTGCGGGCGATGTATTTACCCGCGATATTGTGGATTACATGCGCCGGGAGCACAACCTGCTCATCGGCGAACGGTCGGCGGAACAGATCAAGATGGAGGTGGGCTCGGCGTTGCCTGAGCTTGATAACCCGCCGGCTGATTATGAAATTCGGGGCCGCGATTTGATGACTGGTATTCCTAAAGAAATAAAAGTTACCTACAGCGAAATCGCTTACGCCCTCGATAAATCCATCTCGAAAATCGAAGAGGCTACCATGAAAGCGCTCGAAATTTCGCCACCGGAATTGTCGGCCGATATTTACACCAACGGTATCCACCTGACGGGTGGCGGAGCCCTGCTGCACGGCCTCGACAAGCGGCTGGGTGCCAAAACCAAATTGCCGATTCACGTGGCCGACGATCCACTTAAAGCGGTGGTGAAAGGCACGGGTGAAGTCATCAAAAATCTGGAAATGTACCGGTCCGTACTGATCAGTTAATGTAATGCCGGGCCTATGGCCCGGCTGTATAGAATCAGCCATACAGCCGGGCCATAGGCCCGGCATTCCTGTATATGGGAGAGTTAGTCGATTTTTTTGTTCGAAGCCGGAACTTCATTCTGTTTATCTTGCTGGAAGTACTTTGTTTTTACTTCATCATCAATACCAGCAACTATTGGAGTGTTACGTACTTCAACACCTCGAACCAGTATGCGGCTAAAGTATTGGCGTTGTCGAATGCCGCGAATGAATACGCCCGGCTTCGTCAGGTCAATGCCGATCTGGCGCTGGAAAATCAACGCCTGAATGCGCAATTGACAAAATCGCTCCAGAGTAAGCCAGCCGCTCCGGCAGAATATCAGGCCGACTCTGCCTTTGCCGACCGATTCAAATTCGTGGTAGCGAAGGTGGTTAACAACACCACGCAATTTGCCAATAACTACATCACAATTGATAAAGGGACCGACGATGGCATTCGACCAGGTATGGGCGTTATTTCACCAACGGGTATTGTCGGTAAAGTGAAAATTTGCAACCGACGCTTTTCGGTTATTACCTCGATTCTGCATTCCGAATACCTGGTTTCTTCTCAATTGGTCAAAGCAAGGGAAATTGGAACCGCTACGTGGAATGGCATAGATCCACATTTAATAAAACTGAATGATATTTCGCTGACGAAACCCGTTAGTAAAGGAGACTCTGTTGTGACTTCGGACCGTAACTCTACGTTTCCGCCTGGTATTCTGGTTGGTCGTGTTCGAACCATTGGCGTGCAGCCCAACCAGGTATTTCATGACCTTACCCTCGATCTGGCGACAAATTTCAGTAGCTTATCCTTCGTGTACGTGGTAGAAAACCGGTTACAGAATGAACAGGATCAACTAGAGAAGCAGGTTGAAACAGAAAAATAAGTTGTATGTTGGTTTCATCGGTCATGTGTACGTGGCTTCTGATGATGGGCAACGATCGACAACCGACTATTAAAAATGACTTTTCGCGAAATTGTATCCTCTGTATTTCTTTTCCTGCTGTATCTCATTCTGCAAATTCTACTGGTGCGGAATCTTGTGCTGTTTGATTACGCTTTCTGCTTTATCTACATTGCCTGCATTCTGCTTCTGCCCAACGAAACCAGTCTTACCTGGCTGTTACTTATTGCCTTTGTAACGGGTATTGTAGTAGACACATTTTATGATACGCTGGGGATGCATGCAGCCGCCAGTGTATTGATGGCCTATTGCAGACCCTTGATTATACGGGCACAGATTGATGTACCAGGTCTTGAAACCAGAATTGAATTTTCGCTAAAGCAACTTGGGGTATGGCCGTTTTTTCGCTACGTATTGATTTTGGCGCTTATTCATCACAGTGCATTGTTCTTTATCGAAGCGAGTAGCTTGTCATTGCTTATTCCGACCCTTATTCGGGTAGCTGCCAGCACACTGTTTACCACAGTAAGTATCGTTCTGATTCAGTTCTTCACAAGAAATTAGTCTTTCATTCGCCTACCATAACATGGCCGAAACGCTCATACTTCCTCAAACACAAGACCGTCAGGCCATTTACGATAGTCTGGTGCCACAAATTGCTGCCCTTGTCGAGGGTGAGCCGGATTTGATCGCCAATCTGGCCAATATTGCTGCTGCGCTTAAAGAAGCCTTTGGGTTCTTTTGGGTTGGTTTTTACCTCAAAAAAGATGATCAGCTCGTTCTTGGGCCATTCCAGGGGCCAATTGCCTGCACCCGAATAGCGTTCAACAAAGGCGTTTGCGGGGCAGCCTACACACGTCAGGAAACGATTCTGGTCCCGGATGTCGAGCAATTTCCGGGACATATTGCCTGTAGTTCGGCCTCGAAGTCGGAGGTTGTCGTTCCCATTTTTGATCGGTCGGGCAACGTGACGATGGTGCTTGATGTTGACAGTGATCTGTTGAACGACTTCAGCGAAATTGACGCCAGGGAACTGGAAAAGATTGCTGGGCTGATCATGACGTTTTAATGGGTAAACCGCGTTTTCATGGGTAGCCTGCAGCCGTTAAGATGCCGTTAAAGTTCAGCCTGTTCTTAAACCATTGGTAAACTCCGCCGTCTTACGATCGGACTTAACAACGAAGAACCATGTTTAAGAAAATCGCTTTGAGTGGCTTGCTGCTCTCCCTGTTTTCATTTCCTTTACTAGCACAGCAGGCCACTACCCCCGATGCTCCCGCCAATACACGTCGGATGAGTAAAAACGGGGCCATGCAGCCGCACCAGAAGGGCGATCCGGCCACCCGCGCTCAGAAAATGACTGACCGTATGACGAAGCAGCTGGGTCTCGATCCCGCTACGTCGCAAAAAGTATATGCTATTACGTTGGCCCGCGCTCAGAAAATCGATGCTATTCAGGCTGGCTCCGACGATAACCGGGCCAAAGCGCAGGCGCTGAAAGACAACGCGGATGATTTTAAGACCAAACTGAAGGGCATTCTGACACCTGACCAGTTCACTAAGTTTGAGTCTATGAAGGGTAAAGGCAATAGGCGCCATGGCCGGGGCGGTCCCGACACCAGTGACCAGACGGACGATCAGAAATAAGTCAGCTCCAGTCGTAGTTTTTGAGAGGCCAGCTATAGCGCATTCGCAAATGCGCTATAGCTGGCCTCTTTATGCGTCAGGGGGCGCGCCTTACTTACCTGATTTACAGTAAAGTTTATATACGTTCTCCTTTTCGTTTAAAACTGGTCAATTGTTCCATGGCACCGTCCGTATCCCGTCGACTATTCATTAAACAAACTGCGCTCATAGGAGCCTCTAGCATGATAGTTCCAACACAGATGTCAGCTAAATCGGGCATGCTCAATACTGAGCCAGCCGTAATTGGCCACAATGGTTTCCGGTATCGGGTTGTGCCGGGCTGGGGTGTTTTAGACGCGGGTAAGAATCCCGTTAATGACTGCCACGAGATGGTACAGGACGCCAGGGGACGTATTATTCTTCTGACCAATGAAACGAAAAACAACATCCTTGTTTACGACAAATCGGGTAAATTACTCGAAACCTGGGGGCACAGTTATCCCGGCGGTCATGGATTGACATTAGGTGGTGAGGGCAACGATCAGTATCTGCTTATTTGCGATACCGACCGGCATCAGGTTATAAAAACCGATCTGAAAGGCCGCGAATTGATGAAACTGGAGTACCCGAAAGAAACTGGGAAATACGATTACCCATCCCAGTATAAACCCACCGAAACGGCAGTCAACCCAGCCAATGGGGATATTTATGTGGTGGATGGATACGGGCTGAATTACGTGACCCAGTATGACAAAGCAGGTAAACTGATTCGGTATTGGGGCGGTAAAGGCGAAAGTGATGACACATTCGATTGCTGCCACGGTATTGTTGTTGACCGTCGTGTAGCGGCCAAGCCAACCTTACTTATTACGGACCGTCGGCATAATGCACTAAAACGGTTTACGCTCGATGGAAAATACGTGTCGACCATTGCCTTGCCGGGTTCGTACATCTGCCGCCCGGTTATTCATGGTGATAATATTTACGGGGCTGTGTTCCGGAGTACCTCCGATGCTTATCCTGATTCTGGCTACATTCAGATTCTGGATAAAAACGACCGAGTGATTTCGACGCCCGGCGGTTCGGCACCGATTTACCAAGACAACAAGCTGGCTGAGCAACGGAAAGACTTTACGAACTCGCCTTTTTTACATCCGCACGACGTACTAGTTGATGAAGATGATAGCATTTATGTGGCTCAGTGGGCGTCTAAAAAAACGTATCCTATTAAATTAGAGCGTGTTGCTTAATGTCGTCCCGATTTATGCACCAGTTGATTTTGTTGCAAGCTACACCGTCATCTCCCGCCGATTGGGTGTTGTTCTGGGGTCATTTTCACCCGCTTATTGTTCACCTGCCCATTGGCTTTTTGCTGATTGCCGGCCTGCTCGAAATTGACCGTCTTGTCCGGCACAACTCGGTAAATCCGCACACGATTACGTTAATTCTATTTTGGTCGGCGGTGAGTGCTACATTGGCCTGTGTGTTCGGGTACATGCTGTCGTTGGGTGGCGGGTACGAAGCCGAAACCCTGAACAGCCACAAGTGGGAGGGGATTGGCGTGGCGGTGTTTGCCTGGCTGGCCTGGTCAGTAAAATCCGAAAATCTGGGGCGTATTTTGCCTTTCGCGTCGCTCGTTTACTTGCCTGCGTTGGGCGTATCGCTGGTACTGCTGCTGGCCGCCGGGCATTTGGGGGGTAACCTGACCCACGGCGACGACTACCTGACCCAGTACATGCCGGAAACCATGCGGTCGCTGGCCGGTATGCAACCGAAGCAGAAAGAAATCAAATTCCAGCCAATTACGGATGTCAACCAGGCGATGGTATTTCAGCAGATTGTGAATCCGATTCTGCACAGCCGTTGTGTACAATGCCATAATGCGGAAAAATCTAAGGCAGGGCTGAGACTGGATACCCCCGAAATGATAAAAAAGGGGTATGAAGACGGGCCGGTACTCGTAGCGGGCAAAGGCACCGCGAGTGCATTGGTGAAGGTTTGCCTGTTGCCCGACGACGACGATCATCATATGCCGCCCAAAGGTAAAACCCAGCTAAAAGAGAGCGATATCGCCCTGCTCACCTGGTGGATAGATCAGGGGGCGCCCTTCGACAAAAAGGTAGCCGACCTTACTGTAAACGAAGCTATTCGACCTGTGCTGGCGTCTTTGGCGGGTAGTCCAGTTGAAACCGAGGGCCTACGGGTTGCATCAGGACCTGCGCCTGAATCGCAGGTATTGACCATGAAGGTACCAGCCGCCAACCCTGAAATAGTTGATGAACTGAAAAAGCTGAACTTGCTGGTATTACCTTTGTCGAAAGAGCAGAATCAACTGGAAGTCAGTGCTGTAAATGCCCGCACATTCAATGATACGCAGGCTGCTATCCTGCCCAAATTGAGTAACCAGATTGTGTGGCTCAAACTGGGTGATACGGAGATTTCTGATGCGGCTCTGACCGCCATTGCCAAGTTGAAAAACCTGCAAAAACTTCATCTGGAAGAAACAAAGGTGACCGATGCGGGGCTGAAACAGCTAAGGCAACTGACTAATCTGGAGTATTTAAATCTGTATGGAACAGCCATTACCGACGCTGGATTAACCGAACTGGCCGGGCTGAAAAACTTAAAGACGATCTACCTCTGGCAGACTAAAGCCACTGAGCAAGGCATCGCAGCCTTGAAAAAGTCGCTGCCTAAACTGGAAGTAGTAGGCGGAATCGGTGAACAGGCCATTAGTGACTTCGTAAAAATAGCCCCAACTGAACCCAAAGCTAGCGAAGCGAAAGAGGAATAGGTATCTGCCCAGCAACCTGACAAAATAGTCTATCAACAAGATAAGATAGTACGATTTTTACATTTCTTCTAAGGCTATTTTTGTAGATTAGTTTCATAATCAACTGGTTCGTTGGTATGGGTTACTGGTCAGACAGACGATTTCGATCCATTTCTCTTAGCGTAGCGGCTGGCCTCTTCGGTGTGTCTATCTGGTTAACCGCCTGCCATAATTCAGTCGAGAAACCAGCCGAACTCGTGGCGGCTGAAGCAACCCTACCCGAAAAAGTTGATTACAATCTGCACGTAAAACCCATCTTGTCCGACCGCTGCTTTGCCTGTCATGGTCCTGATAAAGCCAAACAACAGGCGGGTTTGCGCTTGGATACACCCGAGGGAGCCTATGAGGCTCTTGTAAAAAGTGGTCACAAAGCGATCGTTCCAGGCGATTTGGCCAACAGTGAACTGGTGAATCGCATCATCAGCCATGATCCCGAGGTGGTAATGCCGACGCCGAAATCAAACCTGACGCTCACGGCGGAAGAAAAAGCAATGCTTATTCGCTGGGTTGAACAAGGTGCGGAGTACAAAGAACATTGGTCGCTCGTTGCGCCGACAATGCCCGAAATTCCGAAGGTGATCGATCAGAAATGGGCGATCAATGACATTGACCGGTTTATTCTGGCCAAACAGGAAGCGAAAAAGCTGGGCCACGCACCCGAAGCGGACAAATCAACGCTACTTCGGCGGGTAAGCCTTGACCTGACGGGCCTGCCACCGACACCTGCCGAAGTGGACGCATTTCAGGCTGACACATCGCCGAATGCCTACGAAAAAGTGGTGAACCGCCTGCTCAACAGCCCTCATTATGGCGAGCGGCAAGCCGTTGAATGGCTTGATGTGGCTCGCTACGCGGATACGGACGGCTACCAGGACGACGGCCTGCGTACCATGTGGCCCTATCGTGACTGGGTTATCCGGGCCTACAACCGAAACCTATCGTTCGATCGGTTTATTACCTGGCAGCTGGCCGGTGACTTATTGCCCAACCTGTCGGCCTCGAAGGATCGACGCGATAAATTGATTGCTACGGCTTTTAATCGCAATCACCAGCAAAGCCAGGAGGGCGGCATTGTCGATGAAGAATACCGCACCGAATACGTTGCCGACCGGACCAACACGTTTGGGAAAGCCATGCTGGGCCTCACCGTAGAATGCGCCCGCTGTCACGATCACAAGTATGATCCCATCAGTCAGAAAGATTATTACTCGCTTTTTGCGTTTTTCAACAGCAATAATGATCGGGGACAGATTCCCTACAATGGCGAAGCGGCTCCGACCATTACGCTGACAAAGCCCGAAACGGAAGCGAAGCTGCGCTTTATCCGCGAACAGTTAACCCCTGTTCAACAACAACTTAATCCTAATCGACCCGATTACCAGCAACGTTTTGGGCAATGGCTGAGTAAAACAAAGGCTGTCTCATCAATCGACTCAGGATTACTGGCTCATTACACATTTGATGAGGCCGACCGAACTGACATCAGTGCTTTCGTAAAAGCTAAAAATGAGGAACAGAAGCGGGAAGACGAAAAGAAGAAAATAGTTGACGAAGCCAAACGGAAAAAAGAAGGCGTCGTCAAATCTGGTAAATCCAACAACAAAAAGCCGGAGAAAAAAGAACCTGCCAAGCCTAAAACAAAAGAAGAACTCTGGAAAGATCCGCGTAATGCCTTTGCCAATAGTGTAAATGACACGCTGCCCGCCCGCCTGGGTGGCGACCCCGATAAAGTACCGTATCCGGTGCCCGGCCGCTTTGGTAAAGCGCGTTACCTGGCGGGCGACAGCTTCATTGAACTGCCGGGCAATTTTGGGGCCTTCGAGCAAAATGAACCGTTCACGATCAGCAGTTGGTTTAATCTGGCAAAACCGGACATGGCCCTGACATTACTGGGACGAACAACCGGACCAATGGATGGGCAGCGTGGCTACCAGCTTGATTTACTGGGCGATGGGCGCCTGAAGCTTACCCTCAACCATGTTTGGCCAGCCAATGCCATCGATATTGAGTCAGTTGAGAAGGTGCCGGTGCATCAGTGGTTTCAGGTTGCGTTTGCTTACGATGGAAAGGGTCAGGCCAGGGGCGTCAGCATTTACCTGAACGGCCGGCCTGTTCGGACAAGGGTTATCACGGACAACCTGCTGCACAGCATGGTATTTGGCAAAGACCGAACCCACTGGGCGCAGCATAATTTCTACGTTGGGCGGATGCACGATAATTTCTACAAAGATTTTGCGGTCGATGAACTTCGAATTTATCAACGTTGCCTGACATCACTGGAAATGCCCCAGCTGGCGGGTCAGCCTGATGCGTTGACGGCTGCGTTACAGACGCCGGTTGCGAACCGAACACCCGCACAACGGATGGGCCTATACACCTACTATGTCAGAACCCAAGATCCTGCTTACCGGGCGGCCTACACCAAGGCTATGAAACTGCGGGGAGAGCAAATCAAGCTCTACACCAATTCCGATCAGGTGATGATCATGCAGGAACGATCGGTGCCGCGCCAAACGCATCTGCTGAAGCGGGGGGCTTACGATGCACCCGGCGAAGTGGTTACCCCCGCTGTTTTACATAGCCTTAATCCACTGACGGAGGATTTGCCTAAAAACCGGCTTGGTCTGGCTAAATGGCTACTGGCCCCCGAAAATCCGCTGTTCAGTCGGGTAATGGTGAACCGGATGTGGCAGCAGTACTTCGGGCAGGGCCTCGCTAAGAACAGCGACGACTTTGGTAATCAGGGCGCTTTGCCCAGCCATCCAGAACTACTGGATTATCTGGCCGTAAAATTTCGGGATACGGGTGATCCAAAATCGGGCGGAAAATGGAACGCGAAAGCGATGCATAAGCTGATCGTAATGTCTGCAACCTACCGGCAGGCATCGAGTGTGCCCGAGACGGTGCGAGAGGTTGATCCGGACAATACTTTTCTGACCCGTGGACCAAGCTATAGAATGTCGGCAGAGCAGGTGCGGGACAATGCGCTCGCGGCCAGTGGATTACTGACGCAACGTGTGGGCGGTCCCAGCGTACGTCCCTACCAGCCCGCCGGAATCTGGGAGGCTCTGGCTACCCGGAATGCTGTAAAATACACCCAAAGCAAAGGGGATAGTCTCTACCGCCGGTCTATGTATACGATCTGGAAACGCTCTTCGCCCGCGCCCATGATGTTGAATTTCGACGCGGCCGAACGGCATACCTGCGTCGTAAAACGGCAGAAAACCAGTACGCCCCTTCAGGCCCTGGTTACCCTGAATGACCCACAGTTTGTTGAAGCCGCTAGGGTACTGGCGCAGCATATACAGCCCGTTACCAATGCATCGGCTGGTATTGAGGCTGTTTTTAAAGCCGTTGTCAGCCGTCCGGCGCGGCCAGCGGAACGCGCGCTGGTAAACCAACTCTATGCCGAAGAACTGGCTGATTTTAAGCGGAATCCCAAACGGGCAAACGAACTACTGTCGGTGGGTGAATACCCCGTCGACAAGAAGGTAGACCGAGCAGAATTGGCCGCGTGGACGGTGGTAGCCAGCACGATAATGAATTTCGACGAAGCGATTATCAAACGATAGGGGAGCGAACAATGGATATTCAGGACGAAATACACGATCAACTCAGTCGTCGGACATTTCTGGGCCAATCCAGTGCGGGGCTGGGAGCGATTGCGCTGGCTTCGCTACTCAATCCGACAAAGCTGTTTGGTGGGGGATCCTCCACGCCAGGCGAAAATCCTGCCGTGGGTAAGCCGCACTTCTCGCCCAAAGTGAAGCGGGTTATCTACCTGTTCCAAAGCGGGGCTCCTTCGCAGCTGGAATTGTTTGATTACAAGCCGAAACTCGAAACCATGTGGGGGCAGGATTTACCGGCTTCCGTGCGCAACGGCCAGCGCCTGACGGGGATGAGTGCCGGTCAGAGTCGTTTTCCACTGGCCGCATCGAAATATAAATTTGCGCAACACGGACCAGGTCAGATGTGGATCAGTGAACTATTGCCCCACACCGCCCGCATCGCCGGTGACCTGACATTTGTTCGGTCCCTGCATACCGAAGCCATCAACCATGATCCCGCCGTCACTTTCTTTCAAACGGGAAGCCAGCAGGCGGGTAGACCAAGTTTCGGTTCGTGGATAAGCTATGGCCTAGGGTCCGATAATCAGAATTTGCCAGCCTTTGTGGTGCTCCTTTCCAAAGGGCGCGATGGTGATCAGCCGTTGTATGCCAAACTCTGGAGTAATGGGTTTCTGCCGTCGGTGCACCAGGGCGTCGTATTCCGATCGGGACCCGACCCTGTTTATTACCTTAATAACCCGCCGGGCGTTGACAAAACCAGCCGCCGACGCATGCTCGATTACCTGACCAAACTTCACCAGGAGCAATACAGGCATGTGCTGGACCCGGAAATCAATAACCGGATGGCTCAATACGAAATGGCGTATCGGATGCAGACGTCGGTGCCCGAAACGCTCGACATCTCGAAAGAGCCGGATTATATTTTCGATATGTACGGTCCCGATAGTCGCAAGCCCGGTACGTTTGCCGCTAACTGCCTGCTGGCCCGCAAGCTGGTCGAAAAGGACGTCAAGTTCGTTCAGCTGTATCACCAGGGATGGGACCAGCACAATAATTTGCCCAACGATATTAAAACGCAGGCCAAGAGTGTCGACCAGCCATCGGCGGCCCTGATCATGGACCTCAAACAGCGCGGTTTGCTCGATGATACACTCGTCATCTGGGGTGGAGAATTTGGCCGGGGTGCTTACTCGCAGGGAAAATTGACCCGCGATAATTATGGCCGCGATCACCATCCAAGGGCCTTCTCGGTCTGGATGGCTGGGGCAGGGATTAAAAAGGGCATGGTCTATGGCGAAACCGACGACTTTGGCTACAACGTAGTCCGTGATCCGGTTCATGTTCATGATTTTCAGGCAACTATTCTGCATCTGCTCGGTGTCGACCACGAAAAGCTGACCTTCAAAAGCCAAGGGCGCCGGTACCGATTAACAGACGTGCATGGTAAAGTGGTTAAACCACTACTGGCCTGAAGGCAACGTGTAGCGTTGCGGATAAGACATGATTGGCCTATGAGGTTGCAAACCTTATAGGCTTTACTTTTGTCTATATTCTTCTATATGCTACAACAACTTGATACATGGATACGAGCCCTGGTTCGCTGGTTTGGCTACGTGCCTAACCGCGACTTGTCGGGCTGGGTACTGCTCACGGTAGCCGTACTGCTGGGTTTAATTGTCGACTTGGTTATCACGCAGATCGTCCGGCTTATTGTCAAGCGTCGACCATTTCAGACACTGGGGTATCTTAAAACGTACGTTCGGTGGGCATTCTGGGTGTTTGTTCCCTCACTGTTTTTCCTGCTGGCAACCAATGTTCAGTCAGCCCGATTTATCCGTCGGCACCCGGTAGCGGATAAAACGGCCGAAGTGCTGTTCCTAATTGCGAGTACCTGGCTGGTCGTTCAGTTGCTGCGGGTGGGCGAGTTGCTGCTTATTCGACAGTACGATACCGTTCAGGATGTTAATTTATCGCACCGAAAATTTGTCACGCAGGTTCGCTTTTTTCGACGAGTACTGACGGCCGCTATTATTATTATCAGCGCGTCACTGCTGTTGATTTCGTTTCAGGGTAGTCGAAAAGTAGGACTGAGTGTCCTGACTTCGGCCGGTGTGGTGTCGGTACTCATCGGTTTTGCTGCCCAGAAAACGCTGGCTAATCTGATGGCCGGTATTCAAATAGCGTTTAATCAGCAAATCCGGTTAGGCGATGCGGTGGTAGTCGAAAAAGAATGGGGGCGCATTGAAGAAATCAACCTTACCAGTGTCATCGTTCGCATTTGGGACCGACGTCGGCTGATACTACCCATTACGTATTTTGTTGAAACGCCGTTTGAGAACTGGACCCGATCCGACGCGTCCATTATTGGTACCGTTTTCCTTTATCTGGATTATAACGTTCCCGTTGAAAAAATTCGGGAGAAGGCGCGGGAGATTGCCGAAAACGATCCCCTCTGGACCCGAGATACGTTTGCCGTGCAAGTAACGGATACGCAACCCACCTGTATTGTGATCCGTATTCTGGTATCCGCGCCCGATGCACCATCGGCCTTCGATTTACGCTGTCACATGCGTGAGCAACTGATTGCCTTCATCCGCGATGAGTATCCGCACAGCCTGCCGCAAACGCGCCTGATGCTGGCCGAGGAACTGAAGCTGAAAGAGAGTTAATCAGCCTGAGGTGGTAGGTCTAGGCTACCACCTCAGATTATCTAATCTTCCCAGCCAAACGACCGCTCAATGGCTTTTTGCCAGCCTCGCATGAGCTTCTGGCGCTGCGCATCGTCCATTGTCGATTCATACGTTCTGGCAACACCCCAATTCTGGCGGAGATCATCCAAGTTCTGCCAATACCCCACGGCGATTCCGGCAGCATAGGCGGCTCCTAGCGCGGTGGTTTCGGTCATGCGTGGGCAAACCACGGGGCCGTTCAGAACATCGGCCTGGAATTGCATCAGTAATGAATTGACGACCATGCCCCCATCGACGCGTAGGGATTTGAGCGAGACACCCGCGTCCTGTTCCATCGCCCGAACGACATCAACGGTTTGATAGGCGGTTGCTTCCAGAACCGCCCGGGCCAAATGACCCTTGGTAACGAAACGCGTCAGACCCGCAATAACGCCCCGAGCATCGGCTTTCCAGTGAGGAGCGTAAAGTCCCGAAAAAGCGGGGACAAAATAAGCGCCACCGTTGTCGTCTACCGAACGGGCAAGCGTTTCAATATCCGTGCTCTTTTTGATAATACCCAGGTTATCGCGCAGCCATTGCACGAGCGCGCCAGTGATGGCCACGCTGCCTTCCAGCGCGTAATGAACCGGCTCGTTCTGAAACTGGTAGGCAACCGTTGTCAACAGGCCGCACGTGGAGGTGCGTAGTTCAGTGCCGGTGTTCATCAGCAGGAAACAGCCCGTTCCGTAGGTATTTTTGGCTTGCCCCGGTTCGTAACACGTTTGCCCGACAAGGGCCGCCTGCTGATCGCCCAGAATGCCCGCCACCGGCACGCCGGGCAGCACCTCAGACGATACTGTTCCGTATACTTCACTACTGGGGCGTATCTGCGGCAACATGGCGCGGGGAACGGTGAAATCCCTCAATAAGTCATCGTCCCAGCTCAGGGTTTGAATGTTCATAAGCTGAGTGCGGCTGGCATTCGTGACGTCGGTCAGGTGCAGGCCGCCGTTTGGTCCGCCGGTCAGGTTCCAGACCACAAATGTATCCATGTTGCCAAAGATTGCTTCGCCCCGCTCGGCATCTTCTCGAAGGCCCGGCACGTGATCCAGCAACCATTTCAGCTTTAGTCCACTAAAATACGTGGCTAGAGGTAAGCCTGTTTGCGGCCGGAAGCGATCCTGTCCCTGACTGGATGGTCCGTGGCCATTTCCTGAAAATTCGATGACCAGATCCGCCGTCCGCATGTCCTGCCAAACGATGGCGTTGTAGTAGGGTTTGCCCGTTCGGCGATTCCAGACAACGGTTGTTTCCCGCTGGTTGGTGATACCGACGGCGGCAATATCCTGCACGGAAAGTTTCCCTTTGATACGGGCCAGCGCGATTACTTCGAGCGTATTTCGCCAGATTTCTTCCGGATCATGTTCTACCCAGCCAGGTTGCGGATATAGTTGCTTGTGTTCTTTCTGGGCCAATGAAACAATCTTGCCTTGTCGGTCAAACACAATGCAACGGGTACTGGTCGTTCCCTGGTCAATGGCGGCTATGTAGGAGGGCATATGAATCTGTGAAAAGAGTAAAGTTATTACAAGGTAAACCACCGAATGAGCAACCCGCCAATTGTAGCGCCTACCAATGACCCAACGACAGGGACCCAGACATAGCTCCAGTCCGACGAGCCTTTGCCGGCAATGGGCAGAAGAGCGTGCGCCAGCCGGGGACTGAAATCACGGGCGGGGCTCATGGCGTATCCTGTAGTGCCGCCCAGGGAAAGGCCAATGCTCCAGACCAAAACCCCGACCAGGTAAGGGCCAACGCCTACGGCCAGTTCGCCCAGGTGCTTCGACGAAATGCCCGCCAGCCCCAGAATGAGCACCAGCGTAGCCATGGCTTCACTCAAAAAATTGGAACCTGGTTTACGAATGGCCGGACCCGTGGCAAAACAGGCCAGTTTGTCCGCCGGGTTGGGCGTGGCAGCCCAATGAGGAAGGTAATGTAACCACACCAGCGTTGCGCCTATAAAAGCCCCGATTAGTTGCGCCGTTATGTAGGGCACCACATGGCTGAAATCATTTGTGGCTACGGCGAAGGCAACCGTAACCGCGGGATTTAGATGCGCATCGACGCTCCCAAAGGCTTTGGCGACAAAAACGCCCATGGCTACGGCAAACGCCCAGCCTGTTGTAATGACAATCCAGCCCGATGATTCACCTTTTGTTTGTTTCAGCACGACGTTGGCTACTACACCGTTGCCCAGCAGAATAAGTACCGTGGTGCCAATTAATTCACCGAGAAAGGGAGAGGTTTGCATGATCAATTAGTCGTCGCTGTCCATGAGCTACTGACCAGATTCAGGATTTAGGAATAGTTTGTGCGAATTAAGTCATATTTTTGGCCCCATGCCAAATAGGAAGTTAAATTCATTTGTCTACCGTGCCCAAAGGCATCTGGCTTGTGCCGACGAGTCGGCCTCTAACAAGCAGTTATGGTATTGGAATGACGGATACAGTCGGTCGCGATGAATTAAACGACGACGTCAAGGTGCATGCTGCTGATTAAGCAAGGAGGTTTCTCAAAAACTCGCCGTGTCCGTTCTAAGAAACGGTCACCACAGATAAAGTATACCAATATATACTGGCCATTTTCCTGAAAAGCGCTGTGCCAAAAAATTACGCTGACTAATTTTCTGACACGATTTCAGGTGGCTTGTGTATCTTTGACAACAATATACAGTACGGTACGTTTGTTTCAATAACGATTACAGGTTTACCCTCATACACTTACCCGATTCGTTCGTATGCTCTTGCTCCAGGTTCCGGCTATTGACACTACGGCCAACTCATTGTCGGCCACAACGGCTGCTCAACCCCAATCGCTGCAATTATTTGACTTAGTAGCCAAAGGTGGTTGGGTGATGATTCCCATTGCATTCCTGTTGTTTTCTGCGCTCTACCTGATCTTCGAACGGTTTTTCGTGATTCGGTCGCAAAGCCGATACGATGCCAATTTCATCGATAACATTCGGGATATGGTGGCACAGGGAAATATCAAATCAGCGGAGTCGTTCGCCAAAAACCAACGTACCGCTATGGGACGTGTGTTCGAAAAGGCCATTGGCCGAATCGGGTCGCCCATTCGTGAAATCGAAGGAACTATTGAATCCGTTGGGCAGATTGAACTCTCCCGCTTGGAGCGGAACATGGGGTACCTCGGTATTATTGCCGGTATTGCACCCATGCTGGGCTTCATCGGGACGATATCCGGTATCATCCGTATCTTCTACGACATATCCCTGTCCGACAACATTAGCGTTGGTATCATTGCCGGTGGATTGTACGAAAAAATGATTACATCAGGTTCGGGGCTTATCGTCGGCGTTATTGCCTACACGGGCTATCACCTGCTCAATATGATGATCGAACGGTTTACCCTTGCCCTAGAAGTGAATGCGTTCGAGTTTATCGAAGTTCTCCAGAAACCAACGGCCGAGCCCGCCCGAATGCGGTAACATTCGGACCGTAAACTGACTATGAAACTCCGACGTAAAACTAAATTTGCTGCCGAAGTCGCGACGTCTTCGCTGAACGACATCATGTTTTTCCTGCTGTTGTTCTTCCTGATTATATCGACAGTGGCTAATCCGAACGTCATCAAGTTGCTGTTACCCAAGGCCGCAGCGACGCAGCAACTGAGCAAAAAACAGGTAACGTTGTCCGTTGACTCCGACAAGAAATACTACATCGACAAAAAACCAGTTGATCCGGCCAATCTGGAAAATGAGTTGAAAACAGTGATGGCGGGTATTGCTGAGCCGACGGTTGTCGTACGTTTCGACAAAACGTTAACGGTGCAAGATTTAGTGGATGTGCTTCAGACCGGTGCCAAACTTAACATTAAGATGGTGATGGCCACTTCGAAATAGTCTGAACCGCACGGGTAGCCCCGTGGGATTTTTATGATTGCCATGATTTTGTCAGGCCGATACAGAACTGTATCGGCCTTTTTTATAGGTGGATAACTGGATTGAAAACGCAGCGAGCACAAAGATTTTAATACTTTGTGCTCGCTGCGTCTCTGCGTTTAAATAGTAGCTTCTTAAAACCGGAAATTCAGCTTCCCGAACCAGTAAGCGCCGTTACTACCCATTTGAACGGGGTCCCAGGCACCACCCGATTCGGTAAGATCGGCCCGATGTAAGTCAGGATATACATTGAAAATGTTGGAGCCACCAACTGATAGGCCGACCTGTGGCGTAAACCGATACGAAATAGACAGATCGGTTGTGGCTTTCGGGCGATAGATGTCCAGATTAGTTGCATCGTAATTCCAGTTCGCTAATTTCACCTCGCCAAAACGCACTACACGTACTAGGAAAGCCCACTTGTTGATACTGTAATCGAGTGTGAGATTTAGTTTGGACGGTGGAGCAGATGCCTTTACGAAATAGTATTCCCGTAGGTCAAAATAAAGGTCTTTATAAGGCTTTAATTTGGCGTTCGTGTTCACACTGATCGTGTCTAATGAATTGAAATTCAGGCCTAATGATGTGTTCAGTCGCCCATTGCCTACCTGCGTATGATGCGCTAATACAATGTCGATACCACGGGTCCGTGTGGAGATGGCATTCGTGAAAAACTGTACACGGCTAACGTTTAGTTGTTTTAATTCATCGGCAATCGTTGGTAAGTCATCGCTGAACTGACCCGTCAGAACAACCCGGTCTTTGATGCGAACGTAATACGCATCGACCGTTAACGAGAAGCCACTGCCCAACTGGCTGGTAAAGCCAAGGCTACCATTGACCGAGGTTTCCTGTTTAAGGGGAGGGACGCCCAGGGCCTGAGTAATGGCACTACCGTTCTGAGCAATCTGTACCTGCACGGCCTGACCGCCTACGAAATTCGTAATGGTCGAATTGAAATAGGCTTGTGCCAGCGAAGGAGCCCGGAAGCCTGTGCTCACTGTACCGCGCAACATAAAGGCCGGACTGACTTTCAGGCGGCTCGATAGTTTACCATTCAGCGTACTTCCGAAATCGCTGTAATTCTCGTAACGGGCGGCTGCGCCAATCATGAAGGCTTTGGTTAAATCAGCTTCTGTATCGACATAGATCCCCAGATTCGTACGGCTTTTACTCAGCGCATTGCTCGGTTGGAAGCCCGGAAATCCTTGTGAACCCGCTGCTTTGGTAATGTCATAGGCTTTATAGGAAGCTTCTTCGCCCGCAAAGATGGTATAGTTCTCGTACCGGAACTCCGACCCAAAGGCTATGTTTAAGCCCTGCAATTTATCTTTATAAAATCGGGTGAAATGCAGGCCCGTTACGTTTTGCTGCAACTGAAAACCGCCCGCGTTGAACTTGCGGGGCGATGAGGCCCCCAGGGAGGTATTAAGCGTGTTCTTTACACCGTAATCAAAGCGGTTTGAGCCAAAAATGTTGCCCAAATCCACATTCCAGCCCCGCAGATTGGTGCGTACACCGGCCGCGAAGGTTCCATCAAGAATTTTACTGGTGATGATAGGATCGAATCCATCGGGATAAATGGAGGGAATGTTCCGCGGGCTATCAGCTGTGCGCGTCCAGGCATACCCATCCCCCTGGCGACTGTTTAGGCCACCGAAAGCATAAATCGTGGTATTGGTCGTAATGGGAAGCTGTGCGTTCGCATACAGCGATGCGTTGGTAATCTTTGAATCGCCATACTGCCGCCGTTGTAGGGTAGAGTCGATACCGGGTGTATTGGCCCGATTTGTATGCTGGCGCTGGTTGTAATCGCCAGTAAGGTTGATGAACCCACTCTTTCCCAAACGAAAGCCATAGTTGGCATTCACGTTGAGGTTGCCACCATCAAATTTCTGATTGTCGAAGCGATACTTAGCCTGATATGCACCATAGTTTACGTTGGCTGTCAGCTGATTAGTGCTCGTTTTCAGGACAATATTAATAACCCCGGCAATGGCATCAGAGCCATATTGAGCGGCTGCGCCATCCCGCAAAATTTCAATCCGTTCGATAGCTGCTGCTGGAATTGTATTCAGGTCAGTACCCGTATTGCCCCGACCTCGTGTGCCGAACAGGGTAACAAGTGACGATTGATGCTGTCGCTTTCCGTTAATTAACACCAGCGTTTGATCGGGGCCAAGGCCGCGAAGAGAAGCCGGATCGACGTGGTCAGCTCCGTCAGATCCGGTTTGCCGGTTTGAGTTGAAGGATGGTGCTACAAACTGAAGTAGCTGATTCACGTCTAGTTGGCCCGTTTTGGCGGTTACCTGTCTCACATCAATAATGTCAATTGGCGCGGGTGAATCCGTAACGGAGCGATTCAGGTTACGTGACCCTACGACAACGACTTCATTAAGACTGGTCTGCGCTGATTTCAGGGCTACATTCAGGGCCGTGTTTCCAGTTTCGTTTACTGTGATGGATTGCTCGGCGGTTTCAAAACCTAACGAACTGAATCGCAATTTGTACTGACCTGGTGTCAGCTTTAGGGAAAAATCGCCTTCACCGTTGGTTGTGGTGCCAAGTTGCTGGCCAATTACGACTATCGTAGCGCCTGGAAGGGGACTGTTATTCGATGCGTCGGTGATCCGGCCGCGCAGATTCTGAGCAAACACTGTTGTCGATAATAGGCAACAAATAATGGCTATTCGTGTAGTCATTGAGCAATCAACTATGGGGACAAGAATTGGAAAAATGCAAAAATACAGCCTGAGTTCGTTCGAGAAATTAAAGACGCTGTTTTTTGCATAAGAAATAAAATTTTGTGTGTATGAATCAGGAGATTGCCATTATCTATTCTGATTAATCTGGCATCATCAGAATAATGCTGACAGATTAAAAACGATGAATTGACGTTGAGTAATGCCGTAAGAAAAGCGACCATAGGCAAACTTGCCCGCTAATCATAAATCAATTGTAGCGGCTTTGTAGTTGTATAGCACACAACTCAACCTCTCATGATAGCTGATTACACCGAAGCGGCCGTTTGTAAAGTCGATGATTTAGTCGATGGCGAATTGAAAGAAGTCCACGTGGGCGATACAGATGTGTTGCTGGCCCGCGCTGGTGGTCAATTCTACGCCTTACACCCCAAGTGTACCCACTACAGCGCCCCTTTGGCGAAAGGATTGCTCAACGGCCATCGGCTTGTCTGTCCGTGGCATAACGCCTGTTTCGACGTGAGAGACGGCCATCGGCTTGAGGCTCCCGCACTAAACGGCTTGCCTACCCACGAGGTCCGCATTGAAGGAGGAGAGGTCTTCGTTCGCCTGACTACCGACAAGGAGAGTCTGGAAAACCCAATGTCTGCGCCCGACGAAGCCAATTCAGAAACGTTTGTGATTGTTGGGAGTGGAGGAGCGGGCGCTTTTGCCGCGGAAGGAATGCGTGAAGGAGGCTTCACGGGTAACATCGTCATGCTAACCCAAAGTGGAGAAGTGCCCTATGATCGACCCAATTGCTCGAAAGATTACCTGCAAGGCAAAGCGCCGGATGAATGGATGACCCTTCGCTCGGAAGAATTTTATAAAGACTATGGTATTGACATCCGGACCAACCAACAAGTAACGAGCCTTGACCCGACAATCAAACAGATTGAGCTGGCATCGGGCGAAACGATCACGTACGATAAGGCATTGATTTGCCCCGGCGGTAAACCAAATGCCCTGCCGGGATTAGCGACTGATCTGGAAGGCGTTTACACACTGCGCAGTCTGCACGACAGTCAAACGCTACGGGAACTTGGGCAGGCTGGCAAGCGGGTGGTTATTGTGGGTAGCTCGTTTATCGGGCTGGAGGGCGCCATGAGTTTGCGTAAACTCGGCAGTAATGTCAGCATCGTTGGGGTAGAAAGTACGCCGTTTGAGAAAATCCTGGGCGAAAAAATTGGTCGGGTTATTCAGGGATGGCACGAAAAAGAAGGCATACAGTTTCATCTAGGCCGCAAAGTGGTTCAACTGGAAGGAGACAAAACGGTAACCGCCGTTACCCTCGATAACGGTGAACGGATACCCGCTGATTTCGTCCTGCTCGGTCTGGGGGTAAAACCTAAGACGGATTTTCTGAAAGGTATTTCAGTCGAAGATGACGGGGGCGTTATGGCGGATGCGTACCTCAAAATAGCGGATGATTTATATGCAGCCGGCGACATTGTACACTACCCAACAGAAAACGGTTCGCAGCGAATAGAACACTGGAAAGTAGCGGGTCAGCAGGGGCATATAGCGGGCCTTAACATGGCGGGGAAAGAAGAGCCATACCAACTGGTTCCCTTTTTCTGGAGCAACCAGCAGGGAAAACGCATCAACTACATTGGTCACGCGACAACGTTCGATGACATCATCTACGAAAGTAATCCCGAAACGGACGAGTCATTCCTCGCTTTGTATAGCCAGGGTGGAAAAATTGTTGCAGCAGCCGGTTTAAAGCGCGATCAGGACATCATTGCTATCCGAGAATTGATGCAGGAAAACCGCATGCCTTCCGTCGAAGCAGTCCGGAAAGGCATTACCTGGGTTGAGGAGTTGAAGGCGGTGTAACAAATCATGGCTTTTTAGCGCGTATGCCATACGTGCTAAAAAGTCAAACCTGTTTACCTTTGTGGTCAAACCCTGGAAAACCGGTTTGGTTATGACGCATCAACTTGTACTCAGAAAGCCCCTGGCCTTTTTCGATCTTGAAACAACGGGCATCAATGTCGTTAAGGATCGGATCATTGACATTTGCATTATTAAGGCGTTACCGGGGGGCGAGGTAGTCGTTAAAAACCAGCGGGTTCACCCAGGCATGCCCATCCCGCTGGAGTCGAGTCTGATTCACGGAATTTATGATGACGACGTTCAGGATGCGCCCCCGTTCAAGGCCGTAGCCCGCACACTGGCTCAATTTCTGGATGGCTGTGATCTGGCCGGGTTTAATTGCAATCGATTCGACGTACCAGTGCTGGTTGAAGAATTCCTGCGGGCCAACGTAGACTTCGATATGAAGAACCGGCGAATGGTGGATTCCCAGCGAATTTTTCACCTCATGGAGCCGCGCAATCTGTCGGCAGCCTACCGATTCTACTGCAATAAAGAGTTGATCGGAGCCCACGGTGCAGAGGCCGACACCATAGCGACGCTTGAAGTGCTCGACGCTCAGGTACAGCGGTATATGGGTATGGTGGCTAAGGCCGACAGCGGAATTGACGTAACATTCGACAACGATATCGATATGCTCCATAGCCTGACAGCCAATAAAAACATCGACCTGGCTGGCCGGATGATTATCAACGAAAAGGGTGAAGAAGTCTTTAATTTTGGCAAACACAAAGGGGCGCTGGTGCTTGAGGTGTTGAAAAAAGAGCCTTCTTTTTACGACTGGATCTTAAAAGGGGACTTTCCGCTGGATACCAAACGTCGCCTGACCGAAATCCGGTTACGGATGCTGACCAACGGAACTGCTAAACGATAAACCTACTTAGTCGAAACGACCAGTTCCGTAACGACCGGAATATTTGACGTGTTCTTACCCGAAACATAGAGTTTTTGCCCATTCGAAAACAGATTTCCGTAGCTGGGTAACCCGCTAAGCGTAATAGGATTTGTCGCCCATGTATCGTTAATGAGGTCATACGCATAGACCGACTGCCCTTGCAGCAGATACAGGTTGTCGCCCAGAACCGCCGAGAACACATTGCCGTAAGTACTGGACACCTCAACGGGAACATCGTTCACCGCTGTCCACGTATTCGAGGATGATGAAAAGTAAGCCATTTTTTGTCTGGCCCCCTGCCCCCCGAGCACATAAATTCGATCTTTGTAAACAGCCATTTCGCTGCTAGTCGTCGAATATAAATAGTTGGGTGAGGTAAACCATTTATCCTGACTGATGCTGTAATATTTGAAAAGAGTGCTGGGCGTCCGTCCACCAACGAAGTAAAGGTTACCGTTGTAATAAACTACGCCCGCTTCTCCCGCATTATCCCTGGCCGTTGCCGGATACGTCAACGTTGTCCAGCTGTTTGCCGATGCGGTGTATTTCGTGGCATCGTTGGCGATGTAAAAAATATTTGTTCCGTCGCTAACCAGATGACTGCTGTAGCCGCAGCCGCAAACATTAGCCGACTTGGCTAGTGCCGATGAGAAGGAATTGGCGGTTAAGTCATACCGCACAAAGAATTGAGCTTTAGCGGTATTCGACCAATTTCCAAAATAAATACCGTTCCCAACCAAAACCGATTGGATTGGATAAGCCCCTGCATCGTAGGTGCTTATTGGCACGCTAAGCTGGTTGGGCGTTAAAACGATGTCGTTGACTGTTTTTCGAGGACTGGTCGTTGAATCATCACTTTTTTTGCAACCAGCTACAAAAACAATAAATAAGCAGGCAAGGAAGGGTTTCATAAACAACATGGTTTGCAGTAATAGATTGACAGTCAAAATATTGGCAAAACAAATGTCGTCCTTGTAAACAAGTGGTTTTAGCGTAGAAGTACTGAACGTAAGCGAGGGAAACTCCGCAAAACGAGTTCTTTCACGATTCTATAATCGGCCTGTTGGCTAAATCTGGCGTAAGTAGTAGTGTAAAAGAACGCACTTTTACTGTAGTTTTACGATAAGCCCGCGTAGAGACGGAAAAACACCACTATACCAATTCCGAATAATCTTTACCTTTGCGGAACTTTGTATTAACCGGCAAGCCATGCAACCCACGCAGGACGTCCTCATTCCGGAAGTCATTCAACAGATACCGCTCACGTACTACCTGATTCTCAGTACCGCGCTTTTCGTTATCGGCATTATAGGCGTATTGACCCGGCGCAATGCGATCATCATCTTCATGTCCATTGAGCTTATGCTTAATGCGGTCAACTTATTATTAATTGCGTTTTCATCCTATCGTTCTGACTCGTCGGGTCAGGTGTTCGTCTTTTTTATCATGGCCGTAGCTGCCGCCGAAGTATCGGTTGGGTTGGCAATTATTGTTATGATTTACCGAAATACTCGTTCGATTGACGTAGGATTGCTCAATAAACTGAAATGGTAAAAGAAGATTTACAGGTTACGGTTTTCTGTTTGCAGTGGCGCGAAGCGGTTTTGTACCCAGCGAACCTGTCATTTCTGAACGCATCGCGCAACCGTAAACTCTAAATAGAGAACCATAAACAGACCTCATGAAAACAGAATTACTCTGCGCGTTAATTCCGCTCTTTCCGTTACTTGGCTTCCTTATTAATGGCCTTGGTTTTCGTCAGATACCAAAAGGGCTGGCCGGAGTACTCGCAACAGCGGCCGTGCTGGCCTCCTTCCTGCTGTCAATTTACCTGTTCAGTTCCTTCTCAGGCGATTCTCAGCCAATAGTAGCTACCCTCTTCGACTGGATCAGCGTTGGCGATTTACACATCAATTTTTCATTTCAGATCGATCAGTTGTCTCTGCTGATGCTGCTCGTCGTAACGGGCGTTGGATCGCTGATTCATCTGTACAGCATTGGCTACATGAGCCACGATGAAGGATTTGGTAAATTTATGGCCTTCCTGAATCTGTTCATATTCTTCATGCTCTTGCTGGTGATGGGGTCAAACTACGTCATCATGTTCATTGGCTGGGAGGGCGTGGGGCTCTGCTCGTACCTGCTCATTGGTTTCTGGAACAAGAACATCAGTTACAACAATGCGGCTCGTAAGGCATTTGTCATGAACCGCATCGGCGATCTGGGCTTCCTGCTGGGCATATTCATGCTCATAAACACCTTCGGCACCGTCGAATACATCGATATTTTCAAGCAGGCAACCAGTTTAGAGATAAATGATAGTACCGTGCTGATTATCACGTTGCTCCTGTTTGTGGGTGCTATGGGTAAATCGGCGCAGATTCCCCTCTATACCTGGCTACCCGACGCCATGGCTGGTCCTACACCGGTATCGGCTCTGATTCACGCGGCTACCATGGTAACGGCGGGTATTTACATGGTGGTTCGGTCGAACGTCCTTTACACACTCGCCCCACTAACGCTCGAAATAGTGGGCGGTATTGCCATTGCCACGGCTTTGCTGGCGGCTTCCATCGGCTTGCTGCAAAACGATATCAAAAAAGTACTGGCCTATTCGACGGTATCACAACTGGGCTACATGTTTCTGGGCCTGAGCGCCACGGCTTACACGGCGGGCATGTTTCACGTCATTACCCACGCTTTCTTCAAAGCGCTGCTGTTCCTGGGTGCCGGTAGTGTAATTCACGCGATGTCCGACGAGCAGGATATTCGCAAAATGGGTGGCCTTCGTAAGGCGCTGCCAATCACGTTTGTTACGTTCCTGATCGGTACCATCGCTATTTCGGGCTTGCCACCCTTTGCTGGATTCTTCTCGAAAGACGAAATTCTGGCCCATGTGTTCGAACATAATAAATTATTGTGGGCACTGGGTGTTCTAGGCTCTGGTCTGACGTCCTTCTATATGTTCCGCTTATTGTTCCTGACTTTCTTTGGTGAATTTCGGGGAACGGAGGAACAGCGTCATCATTTACACGAGTCACCACTTTCAATGACCCTGCCATTGATGGTGCTCGCCGTCCTATCGGCCATTGGTGGCGGACTTAACCTACCCGGTAATGGTTGGCTCAGTCACTTCATGGCACCTATTTTTGAGGGATCGAAGCTGGTGAACCCTGAAGCTTTTGCCGAATCAACAATTGAACACAGCACTGAGTATGTATTGATGGCTGTTTCGGCGGGAGTTGCTCTGCTGGCTCTCGTTATTGCTTACATCATGTACATTAGCCGCCAGGCCGTTCCGGCACCTGATTCCACCGAGCGGTCGTTGCCGGAGCAAGTGGTGTACAACAAATATTACGTAGACGAATTGTACGAAACGATCATTGTCCGGCCCATTCGTGGACTGGGCGATACGCTCTACAGTTTCGGTGAAGGACTTGTTGATGGCATTGTAACCGGTGTCGCCTGGCTCGTTCAAAAATTATCTGCCCAATTGCGGCTGTTACAAAGCGGCTCTATTGGCTTTTACGTACTGGCCATGGTCGTGAGTATTGTTGTCATTTTTGCCCTACGGTTCTTTATTCGGTTATAAGCCGGTTCCTGATTTGGCTTCCGGCTGATTGGTCGGTAATTGAAAACTGGATACCGAAAACTTGTTCAAGATGCTTACTCTATTTCTTATTCTTTACCCTGCCGTAGCGGCCACCCTGATTTTGCTGATTGGGGGCGAGCGAATAAAGCAGGTGGCGTTGATCGCTGCGCTGATTGAACTTGCGCTGGCTGGTTACTCCTTTTTTATTTTCAAGCCCGACGCTACATCCCAGTTTGGATTCGACTATCCGTGGATCGAGTCGCTGGGTATTCGGCTGAGCGCCGGTATTGATGGCATCAGCGTGCTGCTGGTTCTACTGACGGGCCTTCTGGTTCCGTTCATTGTTCTCTCAACCTTTGACCGTACGTATAAACAACCCGCCACATTCTACGCCCTGATGCTGTTTATGCAGGCGGCATTGATGGGCGTGTTTACGGCGCGCGATGGCTTTCTGTTTTACTTTTTCTTCGAAGCAGCCCTGATTCCGATTTACTTTCTGGCGGCCATGTGGGGCGGAGAGAACCGGATTCCCGTTACGTTCAAATTTTTCGTTTATACCATTTTTGGTAGTTTGTTCATGCTTATTGCGCTGGTGTATCTGTATTACCAGACACCAGCCGTTAACGGATCGGCTCACTCATCGGCCATTGCTGATTTCTATAAGCTCCAGCTTACACCCCAGGCACAAACCTGGCTTTTCTGGGCATTCTTCATCGCCTTCGCGATCAAAATGCCCGTGTTTCCGTTTCATACCTGGCAACCCGATACCTACGTCGAATCGCCAACGCCAGCTACCATGCTTCTGGCCGGCATCATGCTTAAAATGGGCGTTTACGGTCTGATCCGGTTTATTCTACCCGTTGTTCCGCTCGGGGTCGAGGCTTGGGGTAAAACCGCTATAATCTTGTCCGTTATCGGGATCATCTACGGAGCGATCATCGCCATTCGCCAGCGTGACATGAAACGCCTGATCGCGTATTCATCGTTTTCGCACGTTGGCCTCATGGCCGCCGGGGTGTTCTCACAGACCGAAACTGGTATGCAGGGGGCATTGGTGCAAATGCTGGCCCACGGCATCAACGTAGTCGGTTTATTCTTCGTAGCAGACATCATCTTTTCCCGAACCAATACCCGTCAGCTCGACCAGCTTGGTGGTATCACCCAGTCGACGCCCAAGTTGACCGTGTACTTCCTGATTATGCTACTGGGAAGTGTGGCATTACCGCTCACCAACGGATTCATCGGAGAGTTTTTGCTGTTGCACGGCGTTTTCACCTACAACCACTACCTGGGGCTGGCGGCCGGATTTACCATTATTTTTGGTGCTGTGTATATGCTTCGTATGTTCCAGAAGAGCATGTTCGGCCCCACATCGCCCCGTACTGAATCGTTCGCTGATCTGACCACCTCAGAAAGCTGGGTATTTATCCCGCTGGTTGTACTGGTTTTCTGGATTGGCGTTTACCCACATACATTCCTTCACGTAACCGAACCTGCCGTGGCAAACCTGATGAAATACATCGGTACAACGGCAGTGTCCATGAAATAAGAACGTTTCCGGTGAACCGGTTACGGTCGGCAAAAAAGTCAGCCCGTAAGCCATACACCGAAAACCCGGCGGGTAACCGCGTAAACTGTAAACCTATGTTTCCAATTGTTCTATTATCGGTTTTTGGCATAGTCCTGCTGTTCCTTGGCTTTATGAAGTCAAGAGCCATACTGTTGCCGGCTACCCTCTTGTTTTTGCTCATTACCCTGGCCGTCAATTTTCTCGACTGGAACAAAACCTATCTGTATTTTAACGATATGTTGCGGACCAACAATCTGGCTATGGTGTTCACCGCCATTGTCCTGTTGTCGGCTTTTCTGGTCGTTGCCCTGTCGGGTAGTCTGATTGAAGGAGAAGAATCACAGCCCGCCGAATATTACGGCATCATCTTGTTTTCTCTGGTTGGCGCCGTTATGATGGTCAGCTTCGAGAATTTAACGATGCTGTTCGTTGGGGTCGAAATTTTATCGGTGGCTATGTACGTACTGACGGGGAGCGACAAGCGTAATCTGCGTTCGAATGAAGCAGCCCTGAAGTATTTCTTAATGGGTTCCTTCACCACCGGGATCATGTTGTTTGGTATGGCGCTTCTGTACGGTGCCACCGGATCATTTACCATTGCCGGTATCGGTGCCTACGCAGCGCATCCACAAGCAGGCCTCTCGCTACTGCTGTATGTAGGCTTGCTCATGTTGCTTATTGGTTTGCTTTTCAAAGTATCGGCGGCCCCCTTCCACTTCTGGACGCCCGACGTGTATGACGGAGCACCAACGATTTTTACGGCCTTTATGTCTACGGTGGTGAAGACGGCGGGTTTCGCTGCACTGTTTCGCCTGTTGTCTGTGTCATTCATTGGCGTATATAGCTTTTGGTGGACAATTCTGGCCGTAATTACGGCGATTACTCTGGTGATCGGTAACGTTACGGCGGTTTACCAGAATAGCTTTAAGCGGATGATGTCTTATTCCAGCATCTCACACGCCGGTTATCTGCTGATTGGCCTGGCTGCTTTAGGTGCCATGACTAAACAAGCCATTGTTTTTTATTCACTCGCCTATTCTGTTGCCACGATTTCCGCATTTGGTATCTTATTACTGATCGCCCAGCAACGCAACACGCAAACGATTTCCGGTCAGGGTGTGATTGGCGAAAGTTTCGATTCCTTCAACGGACTTGCCAAGCAAAACCCATTCCTGGGATTTGCCATGACGGTGTCGATGCTGTCGCTGGCGGGGATTCCGCTGACAGCGGGTTTCTGGGGAAAGTTCTACATGTTTTCAACGGCTGTCGAACGGGGGCAGATCTGGCTGCTGGTGATTGCCGTACTAATGTCGGCGGTTGGTATCTATTATTACTTCCGGGTCATTATTGCTATGTATTTCCGCGATGGTGCCACGGAGCCCATCCGAATCGCTCCTTTCTACCGATACGTCTTGTTGGCGGCCAGCATTCTGACAATTGGATTAGGCGTGGCGCCCGGCCTTTTACAGGGACTTTTCTAGATTATATGTAACTGTTCGGCAGGCCATAGCCTAGAAAATAACTTGTTTCTGATGCTGAGTTTGTAGTTTTGGGCCATTGTTAAGCCCGGAGGCAGACAAATTCGACCAATTGTCCAGTAAAAAAGTGAACGTGAGCAGTATCGACCAGCCGAAATACAAAAGCTACAAAAGTTTTTTCTCGTTTTTTCTGACGGCTCTGCTTGGTGCGTCTGTTAATTTTTTCAGCCAGATTTTTTACCGGAAATCGTTCGATTACTCGACCAGCGTTTTTCTTGGTTATCTGACGGCTACTATCGTCAGTTTTGTACCCACCAAGCTGTTCGCCTTCTCGGCCAAGCAAACGGGTAATACAGGGCGTGAAATGATCAAGTTTGGCATCATCGCGCTGGTAGCCTGGGGTGTGCAGGTGGGTGTAGCCGTAGCCACACTGGACTGGATTGCTAATCCTTATTTTTCTAACGCAAGCACTTTCTGGCGGGAAAAGGGGTCGCATGTGGTAGGCATGGGATTTAGTTTCTTAGCCAATTATTTCGGTCACAAGCTACTAACCTTTCGTAGTACAGGCATGTACGACAGAATCCGCTTCCGTACGCTCAAGCAGGAGGAAAAGCAATATTGATACAAACAGGTTCTTCAATAAAGTCAATTACAAATGGTATTATTCTGATGATAATTGCCGTTTGTAGAGTATTAGTCAGTTGATATTTTGGATTTGCCAGGAAAAAACTATATTTGCGTCTGAAAATCTAAAAGTCACTGATAGAATGAAAAAAGTATTCGCTTTATTGTTCATTGGCAGCACGCTAACCTTCGCAGCTTGCCAGAGCAAACCTAAAACAGAAGAAACAACAACTGATTCGACCGCTGTAATGTCAACCGACACAACAACGATGGCTACGGATTCAGCGTCGACAATGGCTACCGATTCAGCTTCGACGATGTCGGCTGACACGACGAAGTAGTAAGTTCTTCTCGTCAAGATCTAAAAAAAGCCTTATTTTTATAAGGCTTTTTTGTTTTTCATTCCTTGGCAGACCCATTTACGATTTATTTCCCTCCAACCGCTGCCGCCTATTGTCGGGCGCTTTGGCAGCAGTATACATTTCTCTTCCGGATCGTTAGACCACGACAAACCAGGCTTGGCGATTTCAGGGTATTACCTAATCAGCAGATACAGATTACGGTAAATGCCAATCTCAACCCATACGCTTTTCTGATTACCTACGTGCACGAAGTAGCGCACGCCGACGTTAATCGCCAGTATAAACGGCGCGTGCAACCCCACGGCAAAGCCTGGCAAACGGCCTTTCAACGACTCATGCAGCCTTTACTGACCGAGGCTGTTTTCCCCGAAACCATCCTGCAGCCTCTTCGGCAGTATATGGTTAAACCGGCGGCTACAACCTATGCAAATCCTGCTCTGATGACCGCTTTACGTCAGGAAGATGCCACTGTTCCGGAGGCAACCGGGGAGAAAAAAATCCTGTTGAGCGATGTGCCGGAAGGACAGTCATTTCAGTTCGCAAAAAAGACCTATGTTCGGGGTATATTTCGCCGGACTCGTATCGTTTGTAAAGAAGTATCTACGGGTAGGTCTTATGCTATTCTGGCTCACGCGTGGGTAGAACTTAACGAGTCATGAGCGCCGATAACTGTATGACAAAACCTGCCGGAAGGCCAATACCATCGATCTGGGCAAAGGTCGCTCTGGTTTTAGTCATACACGGTTTACTAAACTGCACCTGTTCAACAGCCCCGGCGCAATCCGTTTTGCGGACCGGGCTCTGGGTAAAAATAGGCGTTACCCAATCCGGCGTTCACCGGCTAAGTCAATCGCAGCTTACTCAACTGAATCCGGCTT
Source organism: Spirosoma lituiforme (assembly GCF_054776635.1). Classification (NCBI taxonomy): domain Bacteria; kingdom Pseudomonadati; phylum Bacteroidota; class Cytophagia; order Cytophagales; family Cytophagaceae; genus Spirosoma; species Spirosoma lituiforme. Next base: position 323,750 of record NZ_BAAHBO010000007.1, on the reverse strand, counting down.
TTGCCACGGCTGACCCCAGACGTTTACGGTTGTATGGCAATGGGGGGGGCATGCTACCTCAGCCGAATGCTCGTCCTCGTCTCGCTGATTTAACGGAAAACGCCATTCAGGTAGTGGGCGAAGCCGATGGACGCTTTGATGCAAACGACGCGGTACTGTTTTTTGGCCAGAGTCCACACGTCATTCACTATGACTCAACGGCCCGTCGTTTCACGCACCAGCTGAATGTTTATTCGGACACGACGTTCTATTTCCTGACGATCGGGGATCTGCCCGGCCTGCGCATCGCCGATAAACCAGCGGGAACCTTGGGCACAACGCCTACGATCACAACCTTCAATGACTACCAGTTTCATGAACAGGATTTATTGAAAATTCCCTCTGTTCGTTCAGGGCGGGAATGGCTAGGGGAATACATGACCCTCGATACGACGCAAACGGCTTCGTTTGATGTAACCGGGATAATACCAACCGTGCCAATCCGCACAACGGCTTCGGTGGCAGCCGGGGCCACGTCGCCGACGCAGTTTCGCCTACAGGCCAATGGCCAAGCAGTTGGCATAATGCCGGTTTCAGCGATAGGTGGTTATGAGTATGATTATCAGGCTATCGCTCGTACGGACACATTCTCAACGAAATTGACGACAGCTTCCGGTACAGTTCAGTTAACACTTACGTTTCAACGAAACGGCCAATCGTCTGCGCAGGGATATCTCAATTTCCTGTCGTTGCAGACGCAACGGGAACTCCGGCAGTATACTACTCCTACTTGGGTACGTCGGTTAGCTATCGGGCAACCGACCGTTCGTCAGGCAACGACTGATTTACGAATTTGGGATGTAACCAATCCGCTTGCTCCTGCCAATCAACTCTTTACCCTATCAACCGCACAGGGGGCAGGTTGGGTAACAACTCGGGTGAGTGATTACTTCCTGTTCACCGAAGCGCAGTTTATAGCGCCCGCATCACTGGCGACGGTATTAAATCAGGACATTCGTTCGCAGGCTGCCCCTGATTTGCTCATTATAACGCCTGTTGCCTGGCGTGAACAGGCCGAACGATTAGCAAAATTCCGGCGTGACCATGATCAGCTTTCGGTACTGGTCGTAACAACCCCGCAGGTTTTTAACGAATTCGGCGCTGGTCAGCCCGATCCGACAGCTATACGGGATATGGCCAGGTATTTTTATCAGAAACAACCCACAAAATTCAGGTATCTGTTGCTGTTTGGCGATGCGACGTTCAATTACCGCAACATAGGTGGCTTGATTAGTGCTGCACAATCGGCGAACATGGTGCCGGTTTACGAAAGCCGGGAGTCGTTTCATCCGGTTCTGAGTTACTCATCGGATGATTATTTTGGCTTTATGGGGGCCGACGAAGGGGAATGGCCGGAAGATGTAAAGGGCGATTATAATATGGATATTGGCGTTGGCCGACTGCCCGTAAAGTCGGTTGATGAAGCCAGCACGGTTGTTGACAAACTGATTCGGTACAGCGCTGACCCAACGTTATCCGGCGATTGGCAAACCCGACTTATGTTTATTGCCGACGACGGCGATTACAATATTCACCAGCAGGACGCCAATCAACTGGCCAGTAGCGTGGAAAAAAATGCCCCTGCTTACCGGCCGCAGCGGGTTTTTTTGGATGATTATCCCCAGGAAACTACGAGTGGCTTCCAGAAGGCTCCCCGTGTTAATCAGCTAATTGATCAGTCAATAGCCGATGGGCAACTCATCATTAATTACAGTGGTCACGGCGGTACGCTGGTACTTGCCGACGAGCAGATTGTAACCCTCAAGGATATTCTTTCCTGGAAAAACCGTCGATTACCTCTCTTTGTCACCGCCACGTGCCAGTTCGGGCGTTACGATGATCCAAGCATTACGTCAGGTGCTGAATTGACCTTATTGAGTCGGACGGGCGGAGCCGTTGGTTTGTTGACTACTGCCCGCCCTGTATATGCCAATACGAATTTGTTGTTGAATCAGGCTTTCTATAATGCTGTTTTCGCGCCTGTTAATGGGCAGATGCCCCGCCTGGGAGACGTTATGCAGAGCACGAAAAACAACAGTTTGAGTGGACCGGTGAACCGTAATTTCGCCCTCCTCGGCGACCCGTCTATGCGGCTGGCCTACCCACAAGCCAGGGCTGTGCTTACGCAGGTGAACGGGAAAGCAGTCACCACTACCCGTTCGGATACGTTGCGGGCGTTGCAAACCGTCGAATTGTCCGGTGAAATTCAGCAACTGGAAAAGCGGATGTCGAGTTTTTCGGGCCTCCTCCGATTGACATTGTACGATAAGAAAACAACGAAAACCACCTTGGGCTCCGAAGCCGGGAGTCCTAAAATGACGTACCAGACCTTCGCCGATCCCATTTTTACGGGCCAGGTAGCTGTGCAGCAAGGCCAATTTACGGTCCGCTTTACCATGCCCAAGGATATTAATTATACGGTTGGTTTGGGAAAGCTATACCTCTATGCTGTACAGGCCGATAGTGTGCTCGACGCAGTGGGTAATTATGACGACCTGCGTATTGGGGGTAGCGTTCTTTCTGATACGATTGATAATCAACCACCTATCATAACGATGTCGGTGGCTGGAGGTACAGGTAATAGCGAACTGGTTCGGGTAACTGGTTCGGATGTAACACTGCGAGTGGGTCTGGCCGATAATAGGGGGATCAACATCGCCCGTTCTGGTCTGGGACACGAACTTATGGTTCAGCTTAATGACCAGCCAGCGGTAATTCTGAACGAAAGCTACGTTGCCACGGGTACCGATGGACGCCAGGGTGAGGTCTCATACACGTTTCGGGACGTAACACCGGGGACGTACACGATTCGGGTCAAAGCCTGGGATATTAACAATAATTCATCCGAGGGCACGTTGACCATAGTAGTTTCGGCACGTCCGGGCTTGGCAGTGACCCTATTGCGAGCTAGTCCAAACCCAGTTAGTACCCAGACTACGTTGATTGCTGAACTAAATCGCTCGGGAGAGCCGCTCGACTGGACATCGGGCATTTATGACCTGACTGGTCGACTGCTGTATCAGCAGACGGGGCAGTGTACCGATTGCGAAGCCAATCTGGTTGTTGGTAACTGGGATGGGTTAACCAAAACGGGAGAGTCTATGGCCAACGGCTTATATATTGTTCATTGCCAAGTTCGTTCGGCGGTTGATGGCACGGTCGCCAAGACAACCTGCCGATTGGTACTGGCTAAATGAATTAACTAACTTAAAGTTATCTCACTTTTTCTAATTCAACCTTTCATTGTAATTTTGACCACACGGTACTGCTAGTCTCACCATCATCAGTAGCTGTCGTTGACCAACTCACTTTATATGAAGCGCAATTTTTTCCGTCTTCTTCTCGGCGTTTGTAGTTTTTCCCCGTTCGTCGTTTCTGCCCAAGCTACAATAACCAATCTTAACGGCCAGCTAAATATTCCTACCTCAGCGGTACCTTTTCTCAACTTCACCCCCGATGCTCGTTCTGGCGCGCTGGGTGATGCTGGTGCTGCCCTGGGTGAGGTAGACGCCAACGCTATTTTCTGGAATCCATCGAAGCTGGTTTTTGCCAAACAGGATAAAGGAGCCTCGCTTTCGTACACACCCTGGTTGCGTAACCTGATCGGTGATATGTATTATACCTACCTGAGCGGTTACTCAAAAGTGGGTAAAAACTCCGTAGTAGGTGGCTCGCTGATGTATTTTGACCTGGGTACGGTCGATTTTACAACGGCTACGGGCGTAGCGGCCGGTACGTTTAATTCGCGTGAGTATGCCGTCACCGCTACGTTTGCCCAGCGCCTTTCGCAAAATTTCTCCCTGGCTGTCGATCTTAAATACCTTAGCTCAAACCTGGCGGCTGGTAGCAGTAACCAGGGTCTGAAACCCGGCTCAACCGCAGCGGCCGACATTAGTGCTTATTACCAGAACGAAGCGCGTGATAACGCGACCGGCAAAGGAATTGGCTGGGCTTTTGGTGGTATGATCTCCAACCTGGGTGGCCGGGTCAACTACGGTGGAACCCAGAGTTACTTCATCCCGACAAACCTTCGGTTAGGAACCCGGCTGACCATTTTTGCCGATCAGTACAACAAATTCAACTTTGTACTGGACGGAAATAAACTAATGGTACCAACGCCTAACTTTCAGACCGTTAATGGGGTAACAACCAACGTGAATGCCAACAAGAACTACTTCAGTTCAGTATTCGGTTCGTTTGCCGATGCGCCTGGTGGCTTTGGCGAGGAGCTGAAAGAAGTGACATTGTCTACCGGTGTCGAATACTGGTATAATGATCAGTTTGCGGCACGGGTTGGTTATTTTAACGAATCGAATGCCAAAGGGGGGCGTAAGTATGTAACAACCGGTATTGGCCTGAAATTACAGCAACGGTTTGGCGTAGACTTTTCTTACCTGCTTCCCGTTAAGCAAGGTAGCCCGCTATCGGAGACCTTCCGGATATCACTATTGTTAAGTCTGAATAAAGGCAGCCGCATCGACGGAGATGATGAAGCCTATTCAGACGATTCCAACAACTAAATAAAAGAGCGAACGGATAAGAGAGCGAAAGAGTGACTAACAGGCGCAAGCTTTAATCATTCTTTCGCTCTCTCATTCGTTCGCTCTTTTTAACGTATGACTCTCGATAGAAAACAGGCACCTGCCTTTCAGGCCATTCAGCAAATACAGTTACCGGCCGTTCAGTCGCACCGTCTCGACAACGGCATTCCACTGCACGTTATCGCCGTTGCGCACCAGCCAGTTCTGCGTCTGGAGTGCGTATTTAATGCCGGTACCTGGTACGAGCAGACACCGGGCAGCGCTTTTTTTACGATGAAGATGCTGTCCGAAGGAACGCCGTCGCGCTCATCGGCCCAAATTAATCAATATATCGACCGCTACGGCGCGTTTCTGGAGTTGAACTCCGGACCCGATCGGGCCAGCGTGGTCGTTTACTGCCTGACAAAGTTTCTGCCGGATTTGCTGCCGCTCCTTCGTGAGATGTTGACCGAACCGGCTTTTCCGCAAAAAGAGCTGGACGACCTGCGTAACATCACCCTTCAGAATCTGCGTGTCAATTACGAGAAGAATGCCTATCTAGCGGGGGTACTTTTTCGGGAAGTACTTTTTGGGGCCAATCATCCCTACGGGCGTAGCCAGCGGCCGGAATCGGTTGAAAACCTTACCCGGCAGGATGTTACCGGATTTTTTGACCGGGTGGTCCACAATCGGTCATTTCAAATCGTACTGGCCGGGCAGGTGACGGAAAACGAAGTAGTTGCGGTTAACCGGGAGTTGGGACAAATGGCTATTCGTACGGATGAACTGGTATCGTTTGACGGGACTCTTCAGCCCAATGATCGATCAGCTGTACTCGCCGAAAAGCCCGAGAGTATTCAGTCGTCCATACGCATGGGCCGTCAGCTCTTCACCCGGTCGCATCCGGACTTCTTCAAAATGCTCGTGACCAACGAAGTGTTGGGTGGTTATTTCGGATCGCGATTAATGAAAAATATTCGTGAAGAAAAGGGCTTCACGTATGGGATCTCGTCGAACATGCCTTCGTTCCGCCGGGATGGCTATTTTCTGATTGGTACTGATGTCAATAAAGAAAATACGCAGCAGACGCTGGACGAGATTCGTAAGGAGATTAGTCTCCTCCAGACGGAGCCTGTGTCGCTGGATGAACTGGAAACGGTTCAGAACTACATGGCTGGCGAATTTGTCGGATCGCTCAACACACCTTTCGAAATTGCGGATCGCTACAAAGTGATTTTGCTGGACGGAATGCCCGCTGATTTTCTGACGACTTACATTCAGAAAGTCCGGGCTGTATCGCCAGCAGACATTATGGAAATGGCCAGTCGTTATTTAGCCCCTGATGATCTGCGCGAGGTGATAGTTGGTGGTAAATAAGGCCTTATGTCCTGATTTACTGAAATTTATTTACTACCACAGTTGTTTCATAGGTTAAAAACATTGACCGTCTAATAACAATATGTTAATTTTGGCCTCGCCTTTCAGTTGCGGGGCGGTTGTGACAAATCGGTCAATCCATTTATCCAGCAATAACTTATTCATTTGTTGATGAACATCCTTATCATTAGCATTACAGTGATCGTGGCCTACCTGCTGGGCTCAATACCTACGGCTGTTTGGTATGGACAGGGATTCTTTGGCATTGATATTCGTAAGTTTGGCAGCGGTAATGCGGGTGCTACGAATACCTTTAGGGTACTTGGTAAACGGGCAGGTACAATCGTTATGCTCGTTGACGTTCTGAAAGGATACACTGCTGCCGTTCTCTCATCCCTATTGTGGTATGCGGATGTGATCACCGATACTGAAATTCTGACATTTAAAATTGTTTTCGGTCTGGTCGCTGTAATTGGCCATTTATACCCCGTTTTTGCCGGTTTCAAAGGCGGAAAAGGCGTAGCTACTTTGCTGGGAATGATACTGGCTACCCACCCCGAAATGGCGGTTGTCTGCATTGGTATCTTCTTACTGGTCGTTATCGCATCCCAATACGTATCGCTGGGGTCGATTCTGGCCGCTCTGGCTTTTCCGGTTCTGCTGTTGCTCCGCATCTTTGGTCAGAAGGAAAGCCCTTTGCTTATCGTTTTCGGCTTTGTTGTTTTCTTACTGGTTGTACTCACGCACCAGAAAAACATTGGCCGGTTGCTGCGTGGTCAGGAGACCCGTACTGTCCTGATTCGGTTACGCAAAAAGCGGTAAACAGCAAAACGATTTCCAACAACATCGACGCCCCGACGTTGCGCAAAAAGTGCGTAACTTCGGGGCGAACTTTTTGCGATGCATGAGCGGAGATACGCTTATCGCGCATAAATCATACATCCTGTATTCTACAGCTTACTTCGCATGACGACATACCTTGAAGCCAACAAACAGCGGTTTTTGGACGAATTGCTGGAACTGCTCCGCATTCCATCGGTCTCGGCCGACTCTACCTTTAAAGGCGATGTTCGCCGGGCGGCCGAATTTGTGAAAGAGAAATTACAGGCTGCTGGTCTGGATAACGCTCAACTTTTTGAAACACCGGGTCACCCAATTGTTTACGCGGAGAAGCTTGTCGACCCTGCCAAGCCTACGGTGCTGGTGTATGGACATTACGATGTCCAGCCTGCCGACCCTTACGAACTCTGGCATACGCCCCCTTTTGAACCGACAATTCGGGATGGGCGGATTTACGCCCGCGGAGCCTGCGATGACAAGGGTCAGTTTTACATGCACGTGAAGGCCATTGAGGCTATGGTTGCAACGGATGGGCTGCCGTGCAATGTGAAAGTGATGATCGAAGGTGAAGAAGAAGTTGGCTCAGATCATCTGGGTATTTTTGTTGCCCAGCATCGGGATATGCTGAAAGCGGACGTCATTCTGGTGTCGGATACGAGCATAATATCGAACGATACCCCTTCGCTGGAAACGGGCCTGCGCGGCCTTTCCTACGTAGAAGTGCAGGTAACAGGCGCTAACCGCGACCTGCATTCGGGCGTGTACGGGGGCGGAGTTGCGAATCCGATCAACGTGTTGTGCGATATGATTGCGTCCCTCCACGATGAAAACGGCAAAATAACCATTCCCGGCTTTTACGATAACGTGGCCGACCTGAGTGATGCCGAACGGGCTGAACTGGCGAAAGCGCCCTTTGACCTAGCTGAGTACCAGCGCGATCTGGGCATTAACGATGTGATGGGCGAAGCGGGTTATTCGACCAATGAGCGAACCTCTATTCGACCAACGCTCGACGTAAATGGTATTTGGGGAGGCTACATCGGCGAGGGTGCCAAGACCGTATTGCCCTCCAAAGCATCGGCCAAAATCAGTATGCGCCTGGTACCCAACCAAACCCCCGACGAGATCACGGAGTTGTTCACGAGACACTTCACTTCTATCGCGCCAGCCGGTGTTACCGTTACTGTTACCCCGCACCACGGTGGCATGCCTTACGTTACGCCCGTTGATTCCATTGAATTCGAAGCGGCTAGTAAGGCGTTTGAAGATGCCTGGGGGAAAAAGCCAATTCCAACGCGGGGTGGTGGCAGTATTCCGATTATGGCTCTTTTCGAGCAGGAACTCGGGATTAAATCAATCCTGATGGGCTTCGGACTGGACAGTGATGCCCTGCATTCACCGAATGAAAGCTACGGACTGTTCAATTTTTATAAGGGTATCGAAACCATCCCTTACTTCTACAAACATTACGCTCAACTCAAACAGTAATCTATTTCCTTGGCTAGCTTTAGCTTACCCATTAACTCCGATTTTTTCTTTATGAGACAAACGCTGTCGGTTCTTTTACTGAGTACCCTGTTTGGCGCAGGAGCGCTGGCGCAAACGCCCACCACGCCCCCTGCCCGCGTTCTGACACCTGCCGAGCAGCGGCAAAAGGAAAAAATAGATCGGGAAGTTCAGCGCGAACGCCAGATTCGGGCTGAGTGGTTGCAAAAGCAACGCGAATACGAAGCCAGACAAGCGGAGAAAGAACGTCAGCGGGCCGCCAAAAAAGCAGGTAAGGTTGTTGATCCGCCCGCTGCTGCACCAGCTGCCAATCAGCCAACAACGAGCGCCCCGGCACCAACTGTAGCCGAGCCGACACGAAAGGAAAAGCGCGAACAGCGTAAGCGAGAGGCTGCTTCTGCCCCCGCCAACGTGCCCGCTGTCGATCCCGTCACTTCGCCAACACCGCCTGCCGAAGCGCCCGCGGCTGCCCCTCGTCCAGAACGGGTTAAACGGGAGAAAAAGCCTAAGCCGGTCAGCGTAGAGACATTAGCCGTGGAAAATAATCGTGACGCAAGTGTTGTTCGGCCAGGGCGGGAATTTCTGCCTAAAGGACACCTGTTCGACCCAATCTTGCTAGACCCCTTGGAAGCGCAGACCTACGGGAGCGTGTTGCCCGGCTACTGGACGGAGGGGAAGAAATACAAAGGAAGTATCGTTCCGTTTGCGTTTGGGTTTGCCAAGCCATTCTACCGTCGCTCAACCGACGCCACACACGCTGAAGAATGGGTACTTGACTTAGCGTCTTTCACCCAATTTGAGGCTTATCACGACGATGCTGCTGATAAAGCACGTCGGCAAATCATGAATACGGATTATAAGATCAGTATCATATACAACGTTCGCCGGGGTGAAAACAATTACCGGTTTCGGGTTTACCACATATCTTCGCACTTGGGCGACGACTACATCTACCGGAACAGAATAACAGCTCCTTCACCTAATTCGGTCAACTATGAGCAGTTGGATGCAACTTACAGCCGCATGGTTAACAACTGGCGTTTGTATGGCGGGTTGGGTGTCGTACTTCGGAAATCGGAGGAACGTAAGCTGTTGAGTGCGCAGTTCGGTGCATTCTACAAGAGGCCATCGGCTAGCGCAGCTCGTCTGGTAGGTGGAGTAGATATTAAGTTCTGGCAACAAACGGATTTCCGGCCCGGTATTCATGGCGGCATTGGCATTGAGTTAGGTCGAACACAAAACAACCTGACCTTTTTGTTGGAAGGCTACTCGGGTTTTCGACCTTACAGCCAGTTTGAGCAACAACAAACGTCGTGGATAGGCATTGGTCTTTACCTGAACCCGTTTTAATAAGGATACATGACGTATAATGTATGGTATATAAGGTATGATACAGTCCGTCTGGATATATCGTACATCCTACGTCGTGCATTATACCTTATCTATTAAACATAAATACATGAGTTTATCTGCATTAACGGCGATTTCGCCAGTCGATGGTCGCTACCGGTCACAAGTAGACGCGCTGGCTCCCTATTTTTCTGAACTAGGCTTGATTCATTACCGTGTTCGTATTGAGATCGAGTATTTCATTGCGCTTTGTGAGTGGCAGGTTCCACAACTGGCGGGTGTCGATTCGTCGCAGTTTCCCGCCTTACGGTCGCTCTACGAAAACTTCACGGAGACTGATGCATTGCGTATCAAGGAAATCGAGAAAACGACGAACCACGATGTTAAAGCGGTTGAATACTTTATAAAGGAAAAGCTGGAAGGCTCACCCGTTGAGCCCTTTCTGGAGTTTGTCCACTTTGGCCTGACATCGCAGGATATTAACAATACCGCCATTCCATTGCTGCTGAGCGATGCGCTTGATAATGAGATCGTTCCGCTTTACCGAGATGTGTTCATGCGCTTGCAGGTATTGGCCGAGCAGTGGAAAGACATTCCGATGCTGGCCCGTACCCACGGGCAACCCGCATCACCAACCCGTCTGGGAAAAGAACTTCTTGTCTTTGTGGAGCGGATCGAGAAGCAACTTCAGCTTTTGTCCGGCATCCCGACGGCCGCTAAGTTTGGGGGGGCAACGGGCAATTTCAACGCCCATACGGTGGCGTATCCCAACGATGACTGGAAGAAATTCGGGGATACATTCGTTGAAAGCCTGGGAATGGTTCGTAGTCAGTTTACGACCCAGATTGAGCATTACGACATGCTGGCAGCTACGCTCGATGCATTCAAGCGCCTGAATACGATCCTAATCGACCTCGATCGTGACGTTTGGACGTATGTATCCATGAACTACTTCAAACAGAAGCTGAAGGAAGGAGAGGTCGGTTCATCGGCGATGCCACACAAGGTCAATCCCATTGATTTTGAGAATTCAGAAGGGAATCTGGGTATTGCCAACGCGTTGTTCGAACACCTGTCGGGCAAGCTCCCCATCTCCCGACTTCAGCGCGACCTGACTGATTCGACGGTATTGCGAAGCATTGGGGTTCCGTTTGCTCATTCGGTTATCGCTCTGAAATCGTTGTTGAAAGGACTAAACAAACTGGAGTTAAATCCTGACGCCATTGCGGCTGACCTCGAAGAAAACTGGGCTGTTGTTGCTGAAGGCATTCAGACTATTCTTCGTCGTGAAGGGTATCCCAAGCCTTACGAAGCACTCAAAGCCCTGACCCGTACAAACCAGAAGATTACGGCCCAAACGATCAGCCAGTTTATTGATGAATTGAACGTATCTAATTCGGTAAAAGCCGAGTTGCGTGCCATTACACCGTTCACTTACACAGGGGTGTAAAATACGTATGTCCAGGCTACCGATAAAGCGGCTACTGTATCGGTCAGCCTGGACATACATCATCTTTAGACTATTACCCTTTCGATAGCTCCGTTGAGCGGGTTTGTGCCGCTTTTATACCGGCAACGAGGGTATCGGCTAAACCACCGCTTTCGAACTCGCGTAAAGCCGCTTCGGTCGTGCCCCCCTTCGAGGCTACTGCCTTAATGAGTTCATCAAGCGATTTATCGGCAGTGTTGATGAGGTGATAAGCACCCAGCATGGTCTGTTTGACCAGCAAAGCCGATACGGCATCATCGAAACCCATTTGCTTACCCGCATCAATCATGGCTTTCACCACGAAATAGAAATAAGCGGGACCACTGCCGCTGAGCGCCGTTACGGCGTCGAGCATGGATTCATCTTCCAGAAATATAGACCGGCCAGTTGCATTAATCAGGTTTTCAACCCGGCGCAAACTACTCGAATCAACCTCTTTGGCAGCCGTAAATCCGGTGATTCCCATACCCAGCATAGCGGGCGTATTGGGCATGGCCCGAATAACCAGCGGATGCCCTAGTTTCTCCTGGATCTGCGCAATGGGGATACCCGCCATAATCGACAGCACAATCTGTGAGGGCTGAATAACGTTTCGGAGGGCTTCATGAACGCTGTTGAAATCCTGCGGCTTAACCGATAGAATGATCAGATCCGTTTCACCGATATGGGGGCCAATGGTATCGACAACGACGCCCGCTTTTTCATTTTTAAGCGCTTCCGAGCGATCGGCGCTTTTTTCAATCAGAAGCAGGTTTTCTTTCTTTACCAGATCGTATTGCAAAAACGATTTAGCGAAAGCCATGCCCATATTCCCACAACCAACAATAGCAATTTTCATGTGTGAACTAACTTGCCGTTAACCTATTGACCACCTTTCAAAATTTCTTCTAACTTCTGTTCCAGGGCCTCCCCCCGCAGGTTTTTGGCAATAATTTTCCCGTCTTTGTCAAGCAGAAAGGTAGCCGGAATAGCCTGAACGCCGTATTGCTGCGCAGCAGCCGATTGCCAGAATTTCAAGTCTGAAACGTGCGTCCAGGTGAGGTTGTCATTCCGAATGGCTTTTGTCCAGTTGGCTTTTGCCTGATCGAGCGAGACGCTGTAAATGGCGAAACCCTTGTCTTTGAACTTATTGTACATCCGAACCACGTTTGGGTTCTCGGCCCGGCAAGGACCACACCAGGATGCCCAAAAGTCGATCAGGACGTATTTGCCGCGTAACGATGATAGCGGAACCGGTTTTCCCGTTGTGTCGTTCAGAGCAATTTCGGGCGCCGACGCTCCAACGGATACCCCTTTGATCCGGGCAACCCGACCAATTAATGATTTGGCGTGTGGGCTATTGGGATTCTCTTTCTCGAACCGTTGTGCCAAAGATTCGTACGTAGCGAAATCGCTTTCGATGTTGATAAAATTCAGCGCAAACAAAGAAACCAGCGACGTTCCCATTTCGGGGAGCATCGCTTTTACTTTACTGACAACATCCTGCTCAGCGGCCTGGTAAGCCTGTTCAATTTGCGTGATGCGCTTATTGTCTTTTTTCTCGGTGGCTGCGGCTACTTCTTTGTTCCATTTTTTTACTTTCTCTTCCATCCCGGTACGAAGCGCCATTAGCTTTTCGTAATATTCTACGTTTTTGGAACCCGTAACGGTTGCTTTACCGATCTGGCCAGTTTTAGCGTCCATCACGAAGCCATCAGCAACTACATTCAACGTTTCGCCCCCCTCTACCAGCAGGGCCATTTTCTGATTGCCGCCCACGTTCAGCACGAAGACTTCGCCACCATCAGCCACCTTACTGTTCAGCGTAAACATATTACCCGCCGTCACTTTGGCCGAGTCAATTTTGTGCGTCGGCTGCGAGTTCGTTTCCAGATAAACGTAGCTGCCCGGCGTAGCTTTATTGACTTTGCCCGTTACCGTAAATGGCTTGGTGGTCTGGGCGTTAGCGGTCAGGCTCAACGCAACCAAACTGGCTACACTAAACAATAAATTTTTCATATTTTTTGTAAGGTCTTTGCTAATAACTCATTCACCAGTTTGGGGTCAGCCGATCCTTTCGATTTTTTCATCACTTCACCAACAAACAAGCCCAGCAGGTTCTTTTTGCCTTTTCGGTATTGCTCTACCTTGTCGGGCCAGGCCGCCAGTACCTCTTCTACCAACGTTTGCAGCGCGTCTGTATTGCGATTTTGTTCCAGACCATTTGCTTTGGCAATAGCCGCAGGCTCTGCGTCCGGCTGGCCAATCATCAGGGCAAATACCTGTTGGGCAGCCGTTTGACTAATCGTACCTTTGTCGACCAGGTTGATCAGATCGGCCAATTGTTCGGCTGAAACCGGAAACTGACGATCACGCATATTCTTTTCCGTAAGCTGACCTTTCACCGGACCCATGATCCAGTTCGAGGCTGCTTTATAGTTGGTCGTATGGCCGCAAACAGCTTCATAATAATCGGCCAGTTCCCGGGCATCAGTCAACAGAGCCGCATCGTAGTCCGGAAGACCATACACGGTTGTAAATTTGTGATAGACTGCGGCTGGCAGCATCGGCATAGCTGCCTGAACGTCAGCCAGCCACGCATCCGAAATAACGACAGGCGTTAAATCCGGATCAGGAAAATACCGATAGTCATTCATCGTTTCTTTTTCGCGCATGGCGTAACTCAGGCCAGTGGCTGCATCGAACGTACGTGTTTCCTGCACAATGCGCCCGTTCGTTTCGGTTAGTTCGACCTGCCGCAAAAATTCACTGTCCACTGCCCGCATCACATTTCGGATCGAGTTCAGGTTTTTTACTTCAACCTTCGTGCCTAAATGCGTAGCCCCCTTCGGCCGAATGGACACATTTACGTCGCAGCGCAGCGAGCCTTCTTCCATGTTGCCATCGCAAATGTCCAGGTACCGAACCAATCGGCGGACTTCGGTCAAGTATTGGCCCGCTTCGTCGGCAGTGTGAATGCAGGGGTCGGTTACCATTTCGATGAGGGGCGTTCCGGCGCGGTTGTAGTCCAACTGCGTTGCCCAGTCGTTGCCGTCGTGGATGGATTTGCCAGCGTCCTCTTCGAGATGGATGTGGTGAATCTGAATTGTGGTCTGGTACGGTTCACCCGTAACGGGATCTTTTACATGAACCAGAATCCCCCCGCCAACGCAGATCGGCCCCTTGTCCTGCGACAGTTGGTATCCTTTCGGCAGGTCGGGATAAAAATAATTTTTACGGGCAAATACGTTATGACGCGTGATTGAGCTGCCGCAGGCCAGGCCCATCCGAATGGCATAATCAATGGCCTTGCGATTTAGTTTGGGCAATGTGCCGGGGTGCCCTAACGTGATGACACTGATGTTGGTGTTCGGCTCGGCTCCGAACGCGTTGGCATCGGCCGCAAAAATTTTGCTCTGCGTGAGCAACTGACAGTGTACTTCCAGCCCAATAACCGCTTCGTATTGAGACAGAACCTCCGGCGAAATAAGCACTTGGTTCACCATTGACAAGACCTAAATAAGTTTAGGCAAAGATAGGCAGAAATTAAACAGAGCCTTGACGATAGCCAGCTTTAGCCTAACGAGCCAAAACTACCAAACAATAAATAGACAGGATAGTAAGTGGCCAATCGGATAAACCTGTAGTCTAAAATCCAGTAACATCAACCCACCAACCCCATGGCTAGCCAAACAGTCGAATTAGTACGCGAGAATAACATCGTTGTGGAGAAAAAGTACCGCATGAGTTATGATGAATTTGCCAAAGACCATCTCTTTGCCAACTACCCCGTTGTTATTGGGGATGCTTGCGAAGCATGGGCAGCCAAAAACAAATTCACTCCGCAGTTCTTCCGGGAGAGGTATAGCGATCGGGAAGTAATCATAGCGGGGAAGACCTATAATTTCGGTGAATACATTGACTGGATGCTGACCGGCAACGAGGAAAATCCGGCGCCTTATCCCTGCACATTACAGATTGAACGTGACTATCCAGAATTGCTGCCTGATGTATTGCCCCGACTGAAGTACGCCCAGCCTGACCGCATTCAGAGCAGGCTGTTACCCAATCGGTTGCTGTCGGGTGCCAATACGCTGGAACTGTTTTTCGGTAGTCCGGGGGCCCAGTTCCCATACGTGCATTACGATTACATGAGCCTGCACGCGTACATCACCCAGTTGTATGGCTATAAGGAATTTACCGTTATTCCGCCCGACCAAACGGCTTATGTGTACCCTAAACCGGATAATGCGTGGGTATCGGAAGTAAACGATATCTGGAATCCTGATCTGGAAAAATACCCCTTATTTGCCAAAGCGACACCGGTCAAGTTTGTGGTCGGCCCCGGAGAAACGCTGTTCATTCCCTGCGGATGGTGGCACACGGCGCGCTCGCTTACGCCAACCATATCGGTAGCGCTGGACTGCTTGAATGCGTCTAACTGGAAGAATTTTATGCAGGAAGTCGACACGAATATGAGCCAGCGCCGACCTGTGCTAGCCAAAGCTGTTCAAACCTATTTGTCAGTCTTGGGTGGTATGCTGGGAACCTTCGAACGGTAAACAGGATGCATGGATTCAGCAAAATCCATGCATCAAAGTACATTCAGTCGGTACTTAAGGTACGTTTGAGCCAGAAGCGCGAATTTCTGCGGGTTAGGTACCCTCACCCGTTCGTTCTGGATGCGCGTAGCGGATAACTGCTTGATTTTGTTGAACAAGGTCTGGTAATA
Source organism: Spirosoma lituiforme (assembly GCF_054776635.1). NCBI lineage: Bacteria > Pseudomonadati > Bacteroidota > Cytophagia > Cytophagales > Cytophagaceae > Spirosoma > Spirosoma lituiforme. Next base: position 307,918 of record NZ_BAAHBO010000007.1, on the reverse strand, counting down.
GATGTAGGCCAGATACACACCCATTCTGGCCCCACGCGGCAGGTTCATGATGCCAACATACGCTTCGTCGAAGTCGCGCTGAATATCCGCTTCGATGAGTTGTTTGGCATCACGACCAAAATCGTTGAAATCGACACCAGGGAAGTAGGTACGGCCCCGGTCAACAAAATCACTTTTCAAATCGCGGAGGAAGTTAACTTTCTGAAAGGCGGCACCGAGCTTACGGGCCGATGCCCGCAGACGATCAAATTCGGCTAAATCGCCCTCGCAGAAGACCCGCAGGCACATGAGTCCAACCACTTCTGCCGAGCCGTAGATGTATTCGTTGTACCCATCGGCGTCATAATCCTGACAGTACAAATCCATTTCCATGCTTTTAAGAAATGCTTCAATTAGTTCATGTTCAATTTTATACTGACCAACGACCAACTGGAATGACTGCAATACGGGGTTTAAACTAATTCCTTCTTCGATGGCCTGATACGTATCGTGTTTGAAGCGTAGAAGCAGTGTTTTCTTATCGTAATCGTGGAAGGTATCCACAATCTCATCAGCGTACCGTACAAATCCATAGATGGCATAAATGGGCAAATGGAATCTACGATCGAGCGTTTTGATGCCCAGCGTAAATGACGTACTGTAATGCTCAGTAATCAGCTTACTGCACTCCAGTGCGGTTTTATTGAACAATGCCATCATAAAAGTTAAGCGTATGGATTTGTAGTAGGGTAAGAAACAAATGAGAACGAGCCCGGAATGCGTGTAAGTTACGAGAAGCCAGGCAAATTGTGGGTTTACGCACATCGGCGAACCTGATTACACACCTTACTGCAATTAGGTAATTTCTTTAGCAACTTCATCGGCCACCACTAATCCCGAGATCAGGGAAGGCGGCACACCGGGTCCGGGCACGGTAAGTTGTCCGGTATAAAACAGGTTATTAACTCGTTTGTTCTTGAGGGATGGCTTGAGCAAGGCTGTTTGTCGGAGGGTGTTCGCCAGGCCATAGGCATTTCCCCGGAACGCATTGTAATCCTGCTTGAAATCGCTGTGCGCATAACTCCGCTTAAAAACAATGTGGCTACGAATGTCTTCACCAACATAGGCTTCGAGCCGATCCATAATCATGTTGAAGTAGTGTTCCCGAGTAGCATCATCGTCATTAAGATCAGGGGCAACGGGTATAAGCAGGAACAGATTTTCGGACCCTTCCGGTGCTACGCCAGGATCCGTCTTTGAGGGTGCCGATACGTAAAACAACGGTTTGGACGGCCAGCGGGGCGTTTCGTAAATTTCCTGGGCGTGGAGCTTAAAATCTTCGTCGAAGAACAGGGTGTGATGCTGCAATTTTGGCACACGTTTGTTGATTCCCAGATAAAATAACAGGGAGGAGGGAGCCATAACGCGGGTATTCCAGTAGGTATCGTCGTAGTTTCTGTTTTCCGGAGCGACCAAATTGGTTTCAACGTGGTTATAATCGGCCCCGGCCACAATGGCATCTGCCTCAAAAATACCATCGGTTGTTACTATACGCTGGGCCTTGTTTCTGAGTATGTCAATTTTGCGGACGGTCTGATTGAGCAAAATCTTGACGCCTTTTTCTTCGGCCAGACTAACCATTGCTTTCACAATTTCATGCATACCGCCCATGGGATACCAGGTTCCCAGTGCCATCTCGGCGTAGTTCATCAGGCTATACATCGCAGGTGTGTTTTCTGGGGTGGCTCCCAAAAACAAAACCGGAAACTCAACAATTTCGAGTAAGCGCGGATGGGTAAAAAACTTGCGGGCGTGGCTGGAAAACGATTTAAACACATCCAGCCGGGCAACATCAATGAGTAATTTCAGACTGACAAATTCGGAAACGGACCGGCTCGGTTTCCAGACGAATTTGTTCATACCCACTTCATATTTGTAGGCCGCCTGCTTCAAAAATTCCCGCAGCTTGGGACCGCTGCCAGGTTCTATTTGTTCGAACAGCGCTTCCAGATTATCGAGTCCGGCAGGGAGATGAACAGCTTCAGTCGTACTAAAAACAACGGTGTAGGAAGGGTCAAGGCGAACGAGATTATAATAGTCGGCAGGCTTCTTGCCAAATCGGGCGAAATATGTTTCAAATACATCAGGCATCCAGTACCAGCTTGGTCCCATATCGAATGTGAACCCTTCGGCCTCAAAAACGCGAGCCCGCCCACCGGGTATGTCATTTTTTTCGAGGATAGTAACGTCGTAACCTTTGTCGGCCAGACTTGTGGCTGCTGCCAGCCCAGCAAACCCGGCACCTATGACAAGAACTCGTTTGGGCATTGATGGATAAAGAGTAGGTAAGAGATAAAAAAAGGTATTGATGAAGAAATTTGTTTAGGCTAAACTATCTAAAATTTCCGATCAATGGGCTCTTATCTATGCAACGACACCAGACGGTTTTTCAGACGTGCATGAATGGCATGTAACTGGCGCGGAAGCACTACAGAAATCTACTCAATCGTATTTTTTAGACTATTACAAGTCGTTACGAAGAAATCTTGAGTTATTTTCCTGATAAACAGGGTGTTATAAACAAAAAAAAGGTTGAGTAGAAACTACTCAACCTTTCGAACCTTCCTCTTTTTTAACCAAAAACTACTCAATCAATAAGCCTTAGACGCAAAACTCGTAAAAAGTCTCATTTATGCGTTAAAATATGCGTAAACTTTTAGTTGTCCTTTCAATTCCTTGCGGGCAATGTGAATCCGGTTTTTCACGGTTCCAATGGGGATATTCAATTTTGCCGCGATTTCGTGGTATTTAAAGCCCCGAAAATGCATCATGAAAGGAGTCTTGTATGTATCGTCCAGACCATTAACCGCCCGGTTTATATCGTCCTGTGCAAAAGACGAATAGGCTATGTTGTCTGTGCTGCTCTCGATGGAGTTAATGTAATGTAAATTGTCAGTCGTGTCGATGAAGGTGTTTTTCCGCACCATACGTTGGTAGTTGGTGATGAACGTATTCTTCATGATTGTATATAACCAAGCTTTCAAATTCGTTCCGTCCGTGTACTTGTCACGATTAGTAAATGCCTTTAGTAATGTATCTTGCAAAAGGTCGTTTGCGTCTTCAACGTCTTTGGTCAAACGCAGAGCAAACGGACGCAACGATTTAGACACTTTGCCAATATGGTTAGTAAATTCGAGAGCGGTCATGGCTGTTTAAGTTTTTCTGTTGAATCTATTGAATCAAATACAATTAACCCTTAGACAAAAACAAAACCAGTCTTTTTTTGCTAAAGGTTAAACATTTTAGGCGTCGGCGTAAACGTCTGTATATGAGCGATTTGGTGTCAATTAAAATTGTGTTGATACACGTATGAACGAACATTATTAGCTGTGGAGTGTGGAATATTTCCCCCATAGTGGGGAATCCACACTGTGGATTTTGTTTAGCGATTATGGGGTGGTCTTAAACAAAAATCGGCGAAGCAAATTGCTCCGCCGATGCTGGCTCACAGGCATTAGTCTTTTGGGCTCATCCAAATCCTATATAAATCGATAAAAGGTCAAACAAGACCCTCTCTGAGCAAATCATGCAGGTGCACGAAGCCCAACACCTGATTGGCTTCAGACACAACCAGTTGCGAAACATCACGCTCCTGCATCAACTGCAAGGCGGCAGCCGCGTACTCATCCGGGTCTACACAAACGGGGGCGGGGGTCATCACATCCTGCGCGCTGAGTTCCCAGAAAGAAGCGTGGTCGTACGCCATACGCCGAATATCACCATCAGTAACGATACCTTTCAGTAGACCAGTTTCGTCGGTAACAGCCGTGGCTCCCAGTCTGTTAGCCGAGATAGTAAAGATTACTTCTCGCACAGGCGTAGTGAGCAAAACCTGTGGGCATTGGTTATGGGGAAAAATATCCGCTACGCGCAGATACAATCGCTTGCCAAGTGACCCGCCCGGATGGTAGCGGGCAAAATCTTGCCGCGTAAATCCGCGAACTTCCAGCAAACTAACAGCCAACGCATCGCCAATGGCTAAAGCTACTGTCGTACTCGTTGTCGGAGCCAAGTTAAGCGGATCGGCTTCCATTTCGGCGTAGGCATGAAGAACATGATCGGCGTGCTGGGCCAGATAGGAATCGCGGGCGCTCACGAGGGCAATCAGCCGGACGCCTGTTCGCTTCAATAGCGGCAGCAGTACTTTTATTTCAGCGGTGTTACCGCTTTTCGAGATCAACAGCACTACGTCATTCGCCTGAATCATACCGAGGTCACCGTGGATAGCATCGGCTGCATGCATGAACAGGGATGGTGTTCCCGTTGAGTTCATCGTGGCCACAATTTTCTGACCGATGAGCGCGCTTTTACCCACCCCCGTAACGACCAATCTACCTGAACTTTTGAGTATAGTCTCAACAGCAGCATCGAATTGATCATCGAGTAAATCAACCGCATTCCGGATTGCTTCCGCTTCGGCCAACAAAACCGCACGGGCGATAGTCTTAGGATTTTTTATTACTTTCAACGTCAGGTTTGGTAATCAGGAAGTGATTGGTACGTATATTCGCTAACTTTATATAGCAAAGATACGGCAAGCATATTGAGTAAAGTAACTTTTGTACGATTTGTAGAATGATGCAGGTTGATCAGTCGGTCCATTCAACTCTTAAAGAGCGGCTAAAAGAAATTTTTGGGTATAGCCAGTTTCGGGGCGAACAGGAAGCCATTATTTATAGCATCCTGGCGGGGCGAAATACCTTTGTTATTATGCCCACTGGAGCCGGTAAGTCGTTATGTTATCAGCTCCCTGCTATCGTCAGTGAGGGTACCGCCGTGGTTATTTCACCCCTTATTGCCCTGATGAAGAATCAGGTCGATCAGTTAAATGCGTTTGGTATCAACGCGCAATTCCTTAACTCGACGCTCTCCAAGGCGGAGATGAACAAGGTTAAAAAAGATACGCTCAACAGTTCGCTCAAGCTTTTATACATTGCTCCCGAGTCGTTAACGAAAGAAGAGAATTTGGATTTTTTAAAGAAAGCCAATATTTCATTCGTTGCCATTGACGAAGCACACTGTATTTCAGAATGGGGCCACGATTTCAGACCTGAGTACCGTAAAATTCGTGGGATCGTTGATAATATTGGCAACTTACCGGTCATCGCCCTCACGGCGACGGCAACACCCAAAGTGCAGCAGGATATTCAGAAAAACCTGCAAATGGAAGATGCCAACCTATATAAGACATCATTCAATCGGAAAAACCTATACTACGAAATCAAGCCGAAGGTCGACGCCAAAAAGCAACTGATCAAGTACATCAAACAAAACAAGGGGAAGTCAGGAATCATCTATTGCCTTAGTCGTAAAACGGTTGAAGAGATTGCGGAACTCCTGCGCGTCAATGATGTAAAAGCATTGCCTTATCACGCTGGCCTGGACCCCCAGACTCGGATGCACAACCAAGACGCGTTCCTGAATGAAGACGCCGACGTTATCTGTGCAACCATTGCGTTTGGTATGGGTATCGATAAGCCCGACGTTCGGTTCGTTATTCATTACGATGCGCCAAAGTCGCTCGAAGGTTATTATCAGGAAACAGGCCGGGCTGGTCGCGATGGTCTGGAGGGTAACTGCCTGATGTTCTACAGCTACGACGATATTGTCAAGCTCGAAAAATTCAATAAAGACAAGCCCGTTACCGAGCGCGACAATGCCAAACATTTACTGTCTGAAATGGTCTCCTACGCGAACCTTGGCGTATGTCGTCGTCGGCAGTTGCTTGGCTATTTTGGCGAGTACATGGAGAAAGACTGCGGTTTCTGCGACAACTGTCTGAAATCGCCGGAGAAGTTTAAAGCACAGAACGAAGTGGTGCTGGCTCTGCAAACTGTTTTACAGACAGATCAGCGGTTCGACGTAGCCCACCTGGCCGACGTGCTAACGGCAACGGGAAACCAGTACGTGACCAGCTACGAACACGACCGCCTGGCTGTGTATGGGAAAGGGCTGGAATTCAACGACGATTGTAATTTCTGGTGCTCACTCATCAAGCAGATCACAATTTACGGCTACCTCGAAAAGGATGTTGATAATTATGGTATTCTGAAAGTATCCCAGCGGGGTCTGAACTACATTGAAGACCCGTATCCAATTTCGCTGACCAGAGATCATGACTACGAACAGCAAAGTGTAGAGACCAAGGAGGACGATGATAAAGATTCGTCGCTGGCATCGGGTGGGGTTGCTTATGATGAAGAACTGCTCGGCTTGCTGAAAGCCCTCCGGAAACGGATCGCTAAAGAAAAAAACCTGCCGCCCTACGTTATTTTCCAGGAAACATCCATGGAAGAGATGGCGACAACCTACCCGACTACGCGCGAAGAAATGGCGCAGATCAATGGGGTTGGGATGGGTAAGGTTCAGAAATTTGGCCGACAGTTTATCGATCTTATTACGAAGTACGTCGAAGACAACGAGATAGAAACGGCTAAAGACGTCGTTATCAAGTCTACTGTCAACAAATCGAAAGTCAAAATATTCATTATCCAGCAGATTGACCGGAAAGTGGACCTCGATGAGATTGCCGAATCGAAGTCGCTGACTATGGAAGACCTGATGGAAGAAATTGAACACATCTGTTACTCGGGTACGCGACTAAACCTCGATTACTACATAAACCAGGTGATGGATGAAGACCGGCAGGACGAAATCTTCGAGTATTTCATGCGGGCCGAAAGCGATAACATCGCCGTGGCGTTGCGCGAATTTGGGGGCGATGATTTCACTGAACAAGATTTGCGCCTGATGCGCATAAAATTCCTGTCGGAAGTAGCAAATTAATAAGTAAAAAGTAATGAGGAGTGGGGAGCGGGGAGTAAGCATACTGATGCATAGTGGTTTACGCATTGGTATGCTCTGTCCCTACTCCTGGCTCCTCATTACTCAAACAAAATGAATATACTAATACTTGGGTCGGGTGGGCGCGAACATGCCTTTGCCTGGAAATTAGCGCAAAGCCCATTGTGTGATGCGTTGTTTGTTGCACCAGGCAATGCCGGAACTGCACAGGTAGCTACCAATTTGCCCATTAGTTACAATAACTTCCCGGAAGTTGCTGATGCTATCCGGGACAAAAAAATTGATCTGGTTGTTGTTGGCCCCGAAGAGCCGCTGGTGAAGGGAATTGTCGATTATCTGCATAAGCAGACCGATTTGTCGGATTTGCGAATTGTGGGCCCTGATGCTGAAGGTGCGCAGTTAGAGGGGAGTAAAGATTTCTCCAAGCAATTCATGCTTCGGTATGGCATTCCAACGGCCACGTCCCAGACGTTTACCGTGGATACATTGCAGGAGGGGCTTAGCTATCTGGAAAATCACGCATTGCCGATTGTCATTAAAGCGGATGGGCTGGCCGCCGGTAAAGGAGTTATTATTGCCGAAACAGTAGCGGATGCGCAGGCAGCTCTTCAGGATATGCTCGCTGGGCAGGCGTTTGGGGAAGCGGGCAGTAAGGTTGTTGTCGAACAATTTTTGCGGGGAATTGAGTTATCGGTTTTCGTGCTGGCCGATGGAACGGGATATAAAATTCTACCCGAAGCCAAAGACTACAAGCGTATCGGTGATGGCGACAAGGGGCCAAATACGGGGGGCATGGGTGCCGTTTCTCCCGTTGTGTTTGCCAATAAGTCGTTTCTGCAAAAAGTTGAGGATAAAGTTGTCAAACCTACACTGGCTGGTCTTCAAAAGGAGGGTATAGTGTATAAGGGATTCATTTTCATAGGCTTGATGAAAGTTAACAGTGAGCCTTATGTTATTGAATACAATGCACGGATGGGTGATCCTGAAACGGAAGTTGTATTGCCCCGCATTCAGAGCGATTTTGCGGAGTTGATGATGGCAACCGCCGAAGGAACACTGGACAGCGTTGCTATTCAGGTATCGCCACAGACCGCCGTTACAACAATGCTGGTTTCTGGTGGCTACCCCGCTGAGTACGAAACGGGCAAACTGATTTCAGATCTGGAGCGTTTAGACGATGTGATGGCGTTTCATGCCGGAACGCTGGAAAAAGACGGTCACGTGTTGACCAATGGCGGGCGGGTACTGGCTATTACAGCCCAGGCCAATTCGCTTGAAAACGCTGTTCGGAAGTCGCAGGAAGCGGCCCGGATAGTACAATTTGATGGAAAACAGTACCGAAAAGACATTGGGCTTGACCTGATCCGGTACTCAGACTAGTTTGATGCGTGTGGTTTGCTGTTGGTTGGCACAAAACGTCGAACCACGAACGTCAGGCTGTAAACACCTATATATATGTCCTGCAAATCTTGTGCAACCGGTGGGTGTGGAACCCAGCGAGGTGCATCCGACGGTGAGAAAACAGCCACCACCGGATGTGGTAGCGGAGGGTGTAGCAGTGGAGGCTGCAACAAATTGAATTCTTTCGACTGGCTGAGCGACATTGCGATGCCAGGTCTGCGATATGACGTAGTTGAGGTGAAATTTAAAGGGGGACGTAAAGAGTATTACCGCAACGTTCACCAGTTAGATCTTACTACGGGCGACTATGTGGTTGTTGAGATGCAATCGGGTTTTCACATTGGTTCTGTATCGCTGCAAGGCGAGCTGGTACGGCTACAGGTGAAAAAACGGGCGGTCAAAATTAACGACGACACGAAGGTTATTCACCGCATGGCAACGCCGAAAGATATGGAACGCCACGAACAGGCTGTTCTGCGCGATCTCCCTGCCCTCTACCGTTCCCGCGAAATTTCACGCGAGTTAAAACTCAACATGAAGCTATCCGACGTTGAGTTTCAGTCGGATAATACCAAAGCAACCTTCTATTACTCATCTGAGGAGCGGGTCGATTTTCGGGAGTTAATCAAAATGCTGGCGAGTGAGTTCAAAGCGCGAATCGAGATGCGCCAGATTAGCCTTCGGCAGGAAGCCGGTCGGCTGGGTGGCATCGGTTCCTGTGGTCGCGAACTTTGTTGTTCAACCTGGCTAACTGACTTCAAAAATATTGCCACATCAGCGGCCCGATATCAGAATCTATCACTAAATCCGGCCAAGCTATCGGGTCAGTGTGGACGATTGAAATGTTGCCTGAATTACGAACTGGATACGTACATAGACGCGCTGCGCGACATTCCAACGATTGAAAAACCGCTGGAAACACAGAAGGGGCGCGCTTATCTGCAAAAGACGGACATCTTCCGCAAGCTTATGTGGTTTGGATACGGAGCCGAAAGTACCTGGTATCCACTACCCATTGGCCGTGTTCTGGAAATTGTTGAGTTGAACAAAAACGGCATCATTCCCGAATCGTTCGACGTATTAACGCCCATTGGAGCCAAAGAGCCCGTTACGGCAGCCGCGCTGAACAGTGATTTACAAAAGCTGGATGCCAAGTACACCGCTCGAACGGGCGCGAATAAAAAGAAGAAAAAGAAGTCGCGGGGGGCGGAGGGTAGTTCTCCCCGGCCTGCACCTAATAGTAAAACTTAGCAAAACGCCCCGACCTAATTAGGTCGGGGCGTTTTGTTGTAATGCGGTACTACAGATATGTGCTGTCAGGTACTCACAGAACAGATATGCGCTGTCGGTTATACGTAACCGACAGATGGGTTTTCAAAACCGAATCAATAAATAAGGTTTTGAGAAACCTTGCGTGTCAGATGCTTACATCTGATAGCACAAAAACATCATAAGACACCTCAAAAGTCGCCCGTATAAAATGGACTAAAAACGTAATAGCTACTATCTCGCTTAGCTCGTTTGGGGGATGTTTCAATAGACAATCGAAATCGGGGGAGGGGATTGTCAGCCCGAAACCAGTCAAGGTAATGCCGCTCTTTGGTATAAAGACGGGCAACTTCCCGTACATGAATCGTTTTTACATCAGCAAGCGTTGCGGGCAGGTTATTGATCTCGACTTCTACTGCGTTGGCGTAGTCATCATATACGCTCAGGTGTTCGTCTTTAGTCCGCTCGACAAGCGCATTTCTGTTATGGAAAAAAGTCGCTTCGAGCAGTTGGTTCATGTTGAAGGAGAACGATTCGCCCAGTGGGTATTTCGATAAAGCAGCCGCCTGTAATAGCGTGAAGAACTGTTTCCGCTTGCCATTAAATCGAATCGGCTTCTGACTCGTTTCAATGAATAGTTGATAAGGTTTGGCCTGTCTATCGGCGTTGGCCAAATTTTCCCACTGGTGCATCACGAATAATTCACGGACAAACTCGGGGGATAACCTGGCTAATTCATCAACCGAAGCCTCTTTTCCGTTGATGTACAGTGCCGACTCATACTTATAATCGTCGTGTAATACGAATCTGTCTCCGTTTAACTGTAGTATAACGGGTTTGCTTTCGACTAACTGTGTCGCAAATTTATCCTGATAAAGGGCCATGTGGCGATACCAGGTGCCTTTTTCCTCCAAGTCGCCAACCATAGCTCGTGTTGGGCTGGTGGCGGGCAGGGCATTATCAACGAAACCATCATCCGGAAGATGAACGTGCTGCCGGGTCTCATGTTGGCAGGCCAGCACCACAATACCCATTGAGCATACCCACAGAGCATACCGCCACCAGGCTCGCGGTCCGGAAGGCTGGCTGTTGATCATGCTGACGCGCTGGTGCAAGGTAGGACCGCTGAAACGGGTGGTGAAGCTATACATAGTTAGTTGCCCTTATCAGCGTAAAAAAGTATGTACCTCGTCCCAACTTTTTCTTGACCCTCCGGCTTATGTCCATATATGACAGTAAGTGCGTACAGTTGATTTATCGTCAATGATCGGACTGCCTGGGGTGCAACGGGTTCATTATTGATAAAAACCCTGGCATAGCTTGCAGTTTCATCGACCGAAAGAGAGCCATCAGGATTAATTTTCAAATAGCTCCCAGGAGTGGATAGTCTTTTTATTTCTTCCTTATCAAACCTTCGGGGACCAATACCCAAATGACCGTACTTACGCTGGCCCTCTAAGATCATAGCTTCCATCTTTTTATCGTCAGTTGAATCAGCCGTAATTGGCAGATAATCAACCGCAACGTCATATGACGCTTCAGGAAGCTCTTCGTAAACTACGTCTTGTGCGTGTGGAGCACTCTTATCGTTATATACGTTCTTAAGTTTGGCTGGCTCTATCCGTTTAGTTTTTAAAACAGGTTTTACGAATTTTTTAACGGATACTTTTAGTCCCGCCACCGGTTCTACCACTGGATTAGGAAAGTATATTACAGGCTTTGACCGGGCAAAAGCTGAGGCTACCGTCAGGACTGCAATAAAGAAAATCGGGTAGTTGAGCCAGGCTGCTTTGGATGAGTTCGGTTGGTTGATCATAGCAATCCGTAGTTTGAGTTGTGTCTTGCTGAAATGATTGGTGATAGCCGATTGCCCCGCCGATAGACTCACTTTCAGCAGGTTGTATTGATACGCTTTTGCCTCAACGCCCTCGGCGAGAACGGCCCGGTCGGCACTGAATTCGAGCGTTTGATGAAGTAAATTGCGGAATAGATAAATAGCGGGGTTGAACCAGAAAACAATGCAAATCATTTCTGCGAATAGCATGTCAACGCTGTGACGATCGCGCACATGAACACGCTCGTGCCGCAGAATTTGGTCCAGTTCATCGGATGTATGCTGGTTGGGGTTCAATACGACCCAGTGGAAAAAGGAAAAGGGTGATGTAACCGTCTCATTACGAACCAGAATAAAGTCATCGTAAGGATCGTACACCGATTGGTGAATGAGTTTTTTGAGGGACAAAAGCTGGCTGCCAAAGCGGATCAGCAAAAAGAGAACGACAGCCGTATAAAGCGCTAGAAGATGCGTTTGCCATGACCAGACAACGCGTTTCTGCCGTGCCTGAAAAGCCTCAAATGTTCGTTTGTTTGGGAAGGTAATCGTAACGCCTGATGGCGAGTCCGTTGGCTCAGTTATTAATTTTGGTACAATAGCCCGCGCCGTCTGTTGCATTGCTGTGCGTATAGGCTGGGGACGCCAGTCGGGTAGGTTCAGCAGGGGCAGCAGTAAACTCCCGGCTACCCCCAGCCACAAAGCCAGCCGGTTGGCGTTAAAGAATGTTTCGCGCCGGAGTAATGCATAATAGGCAACACTAATCACGGCGAGTAGCCCGTTGACGAACACGATATAGCGTAAAGTTTCCATCATGAATGACGTCTGTCCGGAACAAAACGGCCTATTTTTTCTCGATCATTGCCAGAATCTCCCGTAGCTCATCGGCCGAAATTTTTTCGTTTTTGGCGAAGTAGCTGACCAGATTCTTATACGAGTTATCGAAATACTCATCGACTACTTTGGTCAGCACAAACCGGTTTTGATAAGCCTCTTTGCTGATAATTGGGTAGTATTCGTGGGTATTACCGTACGCTTTGTGGCCTATGTATCCTTTCTCTTCGAGATTGCGGACAATGGTTGAAACGGTATTGTAATGCAGGGGTGGATTGGTAAATTGGGGAACCATGTCTTTGACATAGGCTTGTTCCATTTTCCAGAGTACCTGCATTACTTCTTCTTCCTTGGCGGTTAACTTTTCCATAAACAAATTTAAAACTATTTGTTTCGTTTGCAAACTAGTTAAGTAGTTTTTTGCCGCTTGAAAAGCCAGTCGCACCGTTGTAGCTTTGCAGACTATTTTTGAGGTATATGAAACGATTGGGGTTATTGCTGGGCCTGGCACTGTTTATTGGTAGCTGCGACACAAATGCGGTCTATAAAGAGTACACCGATATTGAAGACGGAAAGTGGTATATAAAAAATACACCATCGTTTACCTTCGAGATTACGGATGCATCGCAGCCCTACAATATTTATTATAACCTCCGGAATAGCCTGTCCTATGGCTATTACAACCTCTATCTGACGCGGTACCTGCGCGATGCGAACGGGAAAGAAATCGAATCCCGACTGGACGAGCTGATTCTGATGGACCCTAAAACCGGCAAACCCAACGGCGATGGCCTCGGCGACCTCTTCGACCACAAGTTTCTGATGAAGCGCAACTACCATTTTCCGAAGCCGGGTAAATACACCATGCAGCTTAAGCAGTACATGCGGCAAGACCCGTTGCTGAACATTATGAGTGTAGGTATCACCGTTGAGAAGACTACACCCGCCCATTAACCCGACTTTGTGTTTCTAATGGTCTTCGATTTGTTCCGAAAAAACCGGCTCTTTTTTCTCCCTTACGCGTTTGTTTTGCTGGTGTTTGGCGCCTTGCAGGCCGTGTACTCGCAGGAGCAGCTTATGCAATGGGTCAACAGCCGCAATAGCCCGTTGGCCGATTTGATTTTTCCTTACATCACGTACGTAGGTGATGGGGCTTTTTTTGTCGCTGTTTGTCTGTTACTGATCGCCTTTGTCAGCTGGCGGGTCGGGCTGATGGCACTGGCCAGTTTTGCGCTGTCGTCGCTAGTGTCTGAATTTTTAAAGAAAGTAGTTTTTAATGGGTCACCCCGGCCACTTAAATATTTCGAGCATTCGACCTTTCAATACCACGTCATCGAAGGCCTGGATATCCATAGCTACAACAGCTTTCCATCAGGTCACACAACTACTGCTTTTGCCATGTTTGGGCTGCTGGCTTTTCTGGACCAGAAGAAGAGTCGGGGCTGGGTATGGCTGTTGCTAGGGCTTCTGGCTGGGTATTCGCGGGTGTATTTATTTCAGCATTTCGTCGAAGATGTCTTTGCCGGATCGCTGGTTGGTACCCTCTCCTCCATCCTTATTTACGGGTTAATGAGCCGCTGGGCCACGCAAACGAGCCCGTTAAAAGCAAATTAACTTTCCATTTTTGATTACATTTGTTCAAAGCACTGCCGAACCATTGCCTGTGCAGTGCCGTTACCCCAGTACTACATAAATCAACGAGCTTCGACAATCTCTCTCATGAGTGACGCCATCAAACATGAGTGCGGTATTGCCCTAATCAGGCTACGCAAACCGTACCAGTATTACATTGATAAGTACGGAACAGCGCTCTACGGAGCCAACAAACTCTACCTGCTTATGGAAAAGCAGGTTAACCGGGGACAGGACGGAGCCGGAATTGCCAACATTAAACTCGATGTCCCCGCCGGTCACCGCTACATTAGCCGCTATCGGTCCGTTGATCAGCGCCCCGTAACGGACATCTTCGAAAAAGTCAACAAGAAATTCCGGAAGGCACTCAAAGGCAACAAAGACAAAGCCAAAGACGCCAAATGGCTCCAGGAAAATATTGCCTTCACGGGCGAGGTATGGATGGGTCACCTGCGCTATGGGACGCATGGAGCCAATGAAATTGAGAACTGCCACCCCATGCTTCGTCAGAGCAACTGGCGCAGCCGAAACCTGGTGGTAGCGGGTAACTTCAACATGACCAATGTAGACGAGTTGTTCAATAAACTCGTCTCGCTGGGCCAGCACCCGAAAGATAAGGTTGATACGGTGACGGTGATGGAGAAAATCGGCCATTTCCTGGACGAAGAAAATCAGCGCGTATTCGAACGGTTCAAGGGTATCTACGAAAATCCTGATCTGTCAGATATTATTGAGGATAACCTCGATATGCAGCGGGTTTTACACCGGTCGTGCCGCGATTTCGATGGTGGTTACGCCATGGTTGGTATGACGGGTTACGGTGCCTCTTTTGTAGCGCGTGATCCCGCGGGTATTCGGCCGGCTTATTACTACGCGGACGATGAAGTAGTGGTCGTGGCCTCGGAGAAACCGGCGATCAAAACGGCGTTCAATGTCGATTACAGTGCCATTCAGGAGGTAAAACCAGGCCATGCACTCATCATCGACAAATACGGTGAATACGCGGAGCAGGAGTTTGTGAAGCCAATCGAAAAGAAGTCATGCAGCTTCGAGCGTATTTACTTCTCGCGGGCTACGGATCCCGATATTTACAACGAACGCAAGACATTAGGGAAACTGTTGATCCCGCAGATTCTAAAAGAAATAGATTACGACCTCGAAAATACCGTTTTCTCCTACATTCCAAACACGGCTGAAACGGCCTTCTTCGGAATGGTTGAAGGGTTAGAGGACCACCTGGCCAAGCAGCGTAAAAAAGCGATTATGGACGGCATCCTCTTCGAAGAGGAGCTGGACCGCGTGCTTTCTTTCCGGCCGCGTATCGAAAAGCTGGTTGCCAAAGACGTAAAGGTACGAACGTTCATTACGGACGATTCCCAGCGCGACGATATGGTGGCGCACGTGTATGACACGACGTACGAAGTTATTAAAAAGGGAAAAGACAACGTGGTGGTCGTCGACGACTCGATTGTGCGGGGCACAACGCTGGAAAAGAGTATTCTGCGTATGCTGGACCGGCTGGGGCCCAAGAAAATTATCATTGTTTCGTCGGCTCCGCAAATTCGTTTCCCTGACTGCTACGGCATCGACATGTCGAAGTTCAGAGAATTCGTTGGTTTCCGGGCTGCCCTCGAACTACTTCGGGATAGAGGCCAGGAAGAACTGCTGGATGAAGTGTATGGACAATGCGTAGCCGCTATAGAAACGGGCAATGCGTCGAGCCAGAATTACGTGAAGGCTCTTTTCGAACCGTTCACCCACGAAGAACTATCCAAGAAAGTAGCCCAGATTATCACTCCCCCTGATCTCAAGGCCGAAGTGGCAGTTGTGTATCAGACAGTCGGTAATCTGCATAAAGCCTGCCCTAATCACTCGGGCGACTGGTACTTTACGGGCGATTATCCAACTCCCGGTGGTAACGTGGTCGTTAACAAGGCATTTGTGAATTTTATGGAAGGCAAACTGGTAAGAGCCTATTAAGTCATAACGAACAGAACAAAACGGGGATGCCGAAGCTAGCTTTGGCATCCCCGTTTTGTTTGTGACTGCCTATTGTTTTTAGGCCAACTTTTGAGTTGTTGGCACCGGTGTACGTGACGTAACTTTCCTGTACATTTGATACTTGATATAACCAGTACTTGACCCATGCGAATTCCTGAGGAAACAGTTGAACGAATCCGTCAGTCAGCCGACATTCTGGAGGTCATAAACGATTTTGTATCCCTCAAAAAACGGGGTAGTAACTACATTGCCTGCTGCCCGTTTCATAATGAGAAAACACCGTCATTCAATGTGAATCCCACCCGGCAGATTTACAAATGCTTTGGTTGCGGGAAAGCAGGGGATGCGGTTCGTTTTATTATGGACATCGAAAATATTGGCTATGGGGAAGCGTTGCGTTACCTGGCTAAAAAATACGGTGTCGAGATTGAGGAGCAGGAGCAAACGCCGGAAGACCTTCTTCGTCAGAACGAACGGGAGAGTCTGCTAATCGTTCTCAACTTCGCGAAAACCTTTTTTCAGGAAACCATGCGCACCACTGAGGAAGGAAAGAGCATTGGCCTGAGCTATTTTCGGGAAAGGGGGTTTACAAATCCCACGATCGACGCTTTTGAATTAGGCTATACGCTGGACCAGTGGGATGCCCTACTGAAAGAAGGCCAGCGCCGGGGGTATAGCCGTGACTTGCTCGAAAAGGCCGGACTGGTTCTCATTAAGGATGGTGCTACGGGGAACGATAAAAAGGTATTTGACCGGTTCCGGGGCCGGGTTATGTTTCCGATTCATAATGTATCGGGCCGGGTGATTGCTTTCGGGGCCAGAATACTGAAAGTCGATAAGAGCCAGCCCGGTGGGGCGTCCCCTAAGTATCTTAATTCGCCCGAAACAACTGTTTACCACAAAAGCCAGGTTTTATACGGGATATTTCAGGCTAAGCAGTCCATTCGCCAGGAAGATGTCTGTTACTTGACAGAAGGCTACACCGACGTCATATCGCTGCACCAGGCTGGTATCAAAAATGTGGTGGCCTCGTCGGGTACATCGCTCACAACGGAGCAAATCCGGTTGATCTCCCGTTTCACGCCCAATGTTACTATCTTGTATGATGGTGACGCAGCTGGCATCAAAGCCGCGCTGCGTGGTCTGGACATGGTTCTCGAAGAAGGGCTTAACCTAAAACTATTACTACTTCCGGATGGTGAAGACCCCGATAGCTACGTACACAAGGTAGGAGCCGAAGAATTCAGGAAGTATATTCAGGAACATTCACAGGACTTTATTGACTTCAAAGCCAGTCAGTGGCTGACCGAAGCTGGCGATAACCCGCTCAAGCGTGCAGAAGGTATATCGGATGTCTGTGCCAGTATTACGAGAATACCCGATCCACTCAAGCGTCAGACACTTTCTCAGCGGGTAGCCCAGGTGTTTCACGTCAGCGAACAATCGGTTATTTCTGAAATAAACAGGTTGCTTCGTAAGCAGCAGGACCAAACAAAAAAAGACTCTGAACGGCAGCAACGGGTTAGCGATGGCGGAAAAAAAACGGCCTCCGCAACGCCATCCGATTCGTCCGAACCCTCCTTCGACGACATAAATTCGTTGCTTGATGGATTTACTGATAATCCATTTGAGCCAGCATCGGCGCCCCAACCGGCAGCACCCGGCAAGTTCTTCACCGATGAGCGTACAAAGGCCGTCAGAACCCCCATATCCTACCAAGAGGAGGAATGTGTCAGACTGTTAATTAACTACGGCGCACGCGAACTGGAGCCTGGTATAACGCTCTGTCAGTATGTACTGAGTGAGTTGCACGAGATTGATTTTCAGACACCGCCTTACGACCTGATTCTGACCCTGTTCAGGGAAGCTTATGGTCGCGGTGATATTCTGACGGCAAATGACTTTTTGAATCATCGTTCTGACACGACCGGACAATCGGACGACACTGCGCTTCAGAGCCAGGCGATTCACCTGACCACTCCCCGTTATGAGATCAGTGGTGGATGGCTGAAGCATGAAATTCTGGTGCCTTCAGAAGAAGAGGTTGGAATTCTGGCCGATGCGGCTTACCGAAATATCCTGCGAATAAAAAAGATGCTGGCCGAACAGCGAATGGCAAACTTACAGCAGCTCCTTCGCGAAGCAAGAAATAAACCACCCGAAGAGGCTGATCAGTTGCTAGCCGAGTTCATGCACTTTAAACGAATTGATATTGAGATCTCCAGTCTTCTCGGGACTGTAATCTCAGGATAAAGTACAGCGAGTAGCGAAAAAAAAAGCCCCGGCAAATGCCGGGGCTAACCTTTATAGGAGGGGAGGGTGAACACTACGCTTGAGCGATTGTCGTAACGCTTATCAGTTCGACATCGATTTGTCTGTTCAACTCGTCCAGCAAACTAGCGTGTGAAGAGAGTTGACCAGGTTTAGAAAGTTGAGCCGACTGACCTGATTTTTGACCTGACATATCAAGTAACAGGGTCATAAGAACATCACCCATATGTTGGCGCAAGTCAACAAGCCGTTTCAAACGAGCACGGTTTGCAGAAGGTTGCCGACGAGACGATGCTTGCAGTGCACTGATAAGACGATCCAATTTAGCAAAGCGATTATGAAAAGCTTCCGTTGCCTGCGCCCATGCTAAAATGACTTTTTGGATCTCCTCTTCTGAGGCTTCGTATCCGAACGATATTGCTGATTCTTCCTGATTAATCATCCGATGGTCAAAATATGTGTTGTGCGAATTGGATGATCAAAATAGGCTTTCATTTAAGCCCAAAACAAGTCGCCTTGCGTGAAATCACCATTTTCCCGGACGAAATCACCCAAATAGTTAGGACTAAATGGGTGATTTCGTCCGGGAAAATGGTGATTTCATTCATGCATGGTTGCTGAGGGGGTTCTAGCGTTGTTACCTTGTTCTACTTATAAATGTCAAATGGTCATGAATCAATCAGACGATCGTGAAGAACTCAAAAAAAAATTTGCGATTCGACGGCGGGACTTTTCGATCCTGGTTGCCCAGTCAGAACTGTTCAACTGCGAAGTGTTGAGTCAACTTCTGAAAGAGCAGGGTTACAATGTTGTCGGTCGGGCGGTTGAGATGGAAGACACCCTCCAGCAGATCAGAGTGAAACGCCCACAGTGTGTCATTCTGGAAGCCGAGATTTCAGGGCAGCAGAGTTTTGAGATCGTTGAGCAGATGCGCCAGTCGAATCAGCAAACAAAGTTTATTCTGTATACGCGCAACTCGGATTTAAAGCTGGTTGCCAGCGCTATGCAGATTGGTTTTTTTGGATTTCTCTACGCTACGGACGGCCTGGATGAATTGTACCGCTGCTTTCAAACGGTTAGCAATGGAGGCTGCTATTACAGCAATGGTTTTATGAACCTGCTCAAAGGCTACGGCGTGGATGTTATATCCGACTCTACCCGCGACGAACTCAGTCGCCTGACCCAGCGTGAGCGTGAAGTATTACGAATGATTGCCAATGGATATACCGCTACTGAGATTGCTGACAAATTGAACATCAGCTACCGAACGGCTGTAAACCATAAAGCGCATATAGCTAAGAAACTTGACTTGAACAGTTGTCGCCAACTACCAAAATACGGGATAGCGGTTAAAAACTACCTATAAACGATGCTTAAGTAGCTAGCATAAATGAGTCGGTTGTGGCGTAAGGTCCCTGACCGTTCTGAAGCCATTCCCGAAATTCCTGCATTCGTGCGCGGGGAACAATAATGTCGTGCCCTTCGGGCGTGTTGACGCGGACAATGTACTTTCCATTCTCCCAGTAGGCGTAGTTCAATACAGCCTGCCGGTTAACAATATAATCTCGTTTTATGCGAAAAAATTGAGACGGGTCCAGTTCAGCTTCCAGTTCATTGAGCGTCTTGCTGATCATGTACCGCCCCTTAGTCAACTCGGCGTAGTAGAACCGCTCTTCGATGGTGAAGTAGTAGGCATCATTCACCGGAAAGTCAAGTTCGCCAAGGGCATCCTTTCCTTTCAGGTACGTCAGAAATGAAGAGGGTACCGTAGGTTTCGGAAGAAAGGTAGCAGACAGAGCCAGAGCTTCCTGAGCGGCCTTGGCGGCTTCTGCTTCGGCAGTTTCCTGCGCTTCCCGGCGCTGATGTAAAAAGTCCTGGAGGAGGGAGATGTTAAGCGCCGTATATCCGATAAGGACTACGGGAAACAAGTAAGTAAAATAAACAGACCACGCGTACGTGTCAACGATGTACTGGTTCCAGTAATCGCCGATCGAATAGTCAGGAAATCGGGATAATAGAAACCGAATGGTCTGCGTAACCGGATTGAAAACCCAGAATGAGATTAGCAGAACCGGGAAAAAGCGCACCTCGTAACGGCCAATCGATCGCCAATCATTCTCCACGGCATTTAGTTTAAGCCACTTGTGAAAGTAATTGAGAAGCGTGATTGTAATAAAAAGGGTAACTATTTCCGGCAAAATGAGCGAGCGTAGCAATATGCCAACATAGTGTACCGAGCCACCCTGTTGCTGCACCTTGTGCGCTTTGATGTCATAGCCAATAGACCATGACAGAGCCTCGATCAATAGGACGATGCTCAGCAATATCAAGACACTGTTTATCGGTTTTTTCAGGAAGCCCCGGGTTAGTCGAATTTCCTTCATGCTGTCCTCTTATTCAAATCTCATACTAATATACTGGTAATATTTAACTAATTCCAAGTGCGGATAGTGACTTTTTCGTGATTGATGACCCTTGATTCAGCTGGTAGCTTTGTATCAACAAAAAGGCGCTATTCGGGCGCTGATCAAACAAAGCAATTTCTAACAATCATTTGACATAATAACTAATCATGAAAAAGCAATTTTCTATCAAGCCAGCTCAAGTTGTAAAAGCAATCTCGAAATCAGTTGCCAAGTCAGAATCGGCCAACCTGCTGAAATTTCTTGCCGAAGGACCTCCTTGCTGCAGCGAGTGGGATCTGTCAAGAATGGTGGCTACCCGCTAGTTCACAGATAGACCTAGTACATCAACTGTAACGCAACTTCTAACAATCATCTGACAAAATATTAATCATGAAAAAGCAATTTTCTATCAAGCCAGCTCAAGTTGTAAAAGCAATCTCGAAATCAGTTGCCAAGTCAGAATCGGCCAACCTGCTGAAATTTCTTGCCGAAGGACCTCCTTGCTGCAGCGAGTGGGATCTGTCAAGAATGGTAGCCACCCGCTAATTCATAAATGCCATGCTAACCGCAAAGCAACTTTATAAGCAAGAGCTGGAGAACTGCCGTAATCACTTCGAGCGGGTAAACCTCGAGAAAGAACAAGGTTACCTGATGAAATTTACGACATTCTCAGCGACCGTTGGGAATCTCCTGCCCGAAATCCCCCGCGATACCCATGCAACGATGTTCAGTCAATTATTGTTGCAGCAGGTTTTTACCACTTTCGATCAGCAATGCTTAGCTGCTGGCGATTTGGTGAAAATGCGCGGGGCGCAGAAAATGCTGAAGAAAGAAGCCGGTCCTCGTATTTACTGTACATATCACCTCGGATCATACCGTTTACTTACCAGTGTGCTGTTTAGGCAAGGTGTAGATTGTGTACTGTTGGTGGGGAGTAACACGAACCGGACCCAGGGCGATGGCATGGCAGAACACATTCAGGGATTACGCGAAAAACATGGACTCACAAACGTTTTTCGTATTGTGGAGGCAGGAAGCCCCTCGGCCGGACTGACGGTTCTGAGGGAGTTAAAAGCCGGACGATCGTTGATTGTTTACGTTGATGGTAGCCCGGAAACGGCGCCTGAAGCGGGCGATGAAGCACAGTTTCTGTCCGTGCGGTTCGGTGGTCGGCGAGTTAAAACGCGCAAAGGAGTTGGTTATCTCTCTCACGCAACGGGTATTCCAATTGTACCTGTCGTGAGTTACCGACAACCAGATATGATAAACATCTTACACTGCCTGGAGCCAATTCGGCCAATTGTGCAGAGTGACCGGGAGATCTATTGTCAGGAAGCCATGCAGCAGTTATACGATGCTTTCTGGCCTTACCTGAGTAAATATCCCGAGCAGTGGGAAGGCTGGAACTATATACATTCATTCCTGGAGCCTGAGGTCCTTAAAACTGGACTTTCCCGGAAAGAAGCGATGCGGCCATCCTTTAATGAGGAGCGATATTCACTGTGTGATCTTCAGCAGGCGCCCATCCTTTTTGATCGACAGCTCTACCAGACGTATGAGATAACCGAAGACTTACGTGATTTATTACTCAACCTGAACGGAATTGAGTCGGTAAGAGAGGTTGTTGGAGAAGAAATTTTTGGAGAATTACTGGAAATGGGAGTACTTCGCTAATCAGCGTCCTGGTTCAACATAAACGCGGCCATAATCATGTACATGATTATGGCCGCGTTTATACTAAGAGTATAGTAAAAAATTACTACTTACTACGTATTGTTACCTACCTCGATTTCCTCGCCTGATTTATTGAAAAATTTGAAGTTGACGATACCAAGTGATGTGTCTTGTACCAGCTTTACCCATACTTTATACTTCATGTACCACTGAACCTGCTTTGAGTAGATTCCTTTTGTATAATAAGCGTAGAGAAAGGGGTTCAGAGAGATGGAAATACCACGCTCGTTTTGTTTCGTGAGCATGTAATCCAGGTTACTTTCAATGACGTCGGTTACCAGAACGCTGGCTTGAATAGTTCCCGTACCCCCACAGGTTGGGCAAACCTCTCGGGTAACAATGTTCATTTCTGGCCTGACACGCTGGCGCGTGATCTGCATTAGGCCGAATTTTGTCAGAGGAAGAATCGTAAACTTAGATCGCTCGGGTTTCATTTCATCGCGCATGATGTCTTGCAGAAGTTTCTTATTTTCTGCTTTCTTCATATCGATGAAATCGATAACGATAATTCCGCCCATGTCGCGCAATCGAAGCTGGCGGGCTATCTCTTTGGCGGCTTCGCGGTTAACGCTTACTGCCGTTGCTTCCTGATCTTCCTCAGAATTGGACTTGTTTCCGCTGTTTACATCGATAACGTGCAGGGCTTCGGTGTGTTCGATGATCAGGTAACCACCGCCCGGCAAACTAACTGATCGCCCAAATAACGACTTCAGCTGTTTTTCCAACCCCAAAGCTTCGAAAACCTTCGTTTTGCCCGTATGAAGCTTGACTATCTTCTCCTTATCGGGAGCAATCGTATGAATGTAATCTCTAATTTCGTCAAATGACTCGCGCGTATCGACGGTGATACTCTCAAACGATTCGTTGAGCATGTCCCGTAAAATGGACGAAGCACGGTTCATTTCGCCCAGGATTCTATCGCGGGGCTTGGCATCAGCAAGGGATTTAATGGCCTGGTCCCACTTGGCTAGTGAGTTTTGCAGGTCTCGATCGAGCTCTTCAACGTCTTTGTCCTGTGCAACAGTCCGAACAATGACGCCAAAGTTTTTGGGTTTAAGCGACGACATCAGCCGCATCAACCGCGACCGTTCGGCACGGTCTGTAATTTTTTTAGATAAGTTTACCCCATCTGAGAAAGGGACTAGGACCAGATAGCGTCCGGCAATAGAAATGTCGCAGGAAAGGCGTGGGCCTTTTGTTGAGATAGGTTCTTTAACTATCTGAACCAGAATGGGCGTGTTTTTTGTCAGTACCTTATCGATTTTCCCAATTTTCTCGATAGCGGGTTCTAGCTGACCATCACTGAGCCGGCCGGTAGTGATGCGTTTGGCAATTACGTCTTTGACCAGTTTATTGAGCGAATTAATATTCGGGCCCAAATCCTGGTAGTGCAAAAAGCCATCTTTCTCGTGCCCAACATCCACAAAAGCAGCGTTGAGCCCTGATGACAGTTTTTTGACTGTTCCTAAATATAGATCGCCAACGGTGAAGCTGCTGTCTAACTCTTCTTCGTGATACTCCAGCAATCTCTTGTTCTGCAAGAGCGCAATCCGATCACCTTTCTGAGTCGAACTGATAACTAATTCATTACTCACAAGATGAATGTACGGTTAGAATGGCTGTATAAAAAGAAAGAAGCCACGTTCGGACTTTGCAGACCGGCCGAGGCTTCTACAAAAATAGTTTATCGTTTATCGTTTACGGCTTATCATTCATCAACGCAAAAAATACAGCGCGTCAGCTACTCATAAACTGTAAACGACAAACTATAACCTACTTTTTCTTATGCCGATTTTTTCTTAGCCGTTTCTTCCGCTTGTGAGTGGCAATCTTGTGCCGTTTCCGTTTTTTACCGCAAGGCATAATGAACTAATGTTTAATGGTTAATAATAAGAATCACCCACCCGGACGACCTAAATAATGTAGAGTCTTTACGTTATTTAGCTACAAAATAAACGAACAGGCCGATGCATTTAGTAGCGTATAACGTTAGAACTCAATGGGATAGCCGCTCTTCGTACTCACGTACAGCGGCTAGAATCTGCGGGTCTTTCTCCTGCTGCTTCACCTGAGCAAGTACTTGCTTTGCTTCCGCTTTCTGACCGGCTTCCGCTAAACTGATGCCCAGATAAAATTGCGCTTTCCGGCTCGTTGGGTTATTCACCAAAATTTGCCGGAACCGCTCAATTGCCCGCTCGTATTGGTTCGACCGCATAGATAGCAGGCCTAAATTGAACAGGGCTAATTCGTTTGTTGGTTCCTGTTTTAATACCTCGCGCAGCAACATAATACCCTGCATCGGCGTGTCGGTATTTACATAGGTCATAGCCATATTGGCTTTTGCCGACAACAGATTCGGGTTTTTAGCCAACGCCTGTTGGTAGAACTGTCGGGTTTTCTGACCTAATGCAGCTGTCTTTTTCTCGTCCACGGCAAATGTGTACGCTTCAAAATACTCATCTCCAGCCCGAAGCAGTGTACGCTCGTTTGGTTGTGCCAGCGCAACCAGTTCCGCATAATGCGCAGCGCTGTCATAGCGAGTGGCCTCGCGGAACACGTTGATCAGCTTCAAACCAAGTGCTTCTTTCTGGACCGGGCTGGCGGAAACAAATTCTGTTTCCAATGCTGCTAGTTGCTTCCGTTGAGCAGGCGATACCGGTTTTTCATGGATCGTCGACGCGTCGGCCCCATTTTTAGACAATTGTGCGTTGAGAGAATCCGATCCTGACTGAACAGTGTTGGGCGCTTGCATTGCATGACCTCCAGACGTCGCTGTAGCAAGCTGCTTGTCTTCATTACGCACAACCACTTTCGGACGGGTGTACAACCCAACCGTCAGAGCCGCTGCGATTATGATAACAAACAACACAGATTTGTTCATAGGAGATTCGAATTACAAGGCAAACGCCCGGACCTGTTCAATTCAGATTACTTGTCTTACTCCGCCGTCACCTTGGCTTTGTCGCTGGTTTTCACCTGCTCAACAAATACTTTGGCGGGTTTAAAGCTAGGAATGAAGTGCTCGTCAATAACCATAGCGGTATTTTTCGAAATATTCCTAGCTACTTTCTTGGCTCTTTTCTTATTGATGAAGCTGCCGAACCCTCTCACATAAATGTTCTCTCCCTCGGCCAGCGAGTCCTTAACTACTGAAAAGAAAGTTTCCAGCGTGTTTGTCACCTCTGCCTTGTCAATTCCGGTCTTATCGGAGATCTCGGCAATTACATCTGCTTTCGTCACGACTTCTTAAACTTTAACGTTTACTGTATTGTTGAAAATTGGGGTCTCAAAAATGGGAGCACAAAGGTAGGGGTTTCCCATAAATTATAAAACCCTGAACTCCCGTTTTTATAAGTAACGACTTTATTTTTTGTTTTATTTTGAATTGGCAATCAGACTCTAACGGTATACAAAACACCTTCGCTCCAATTCTGGAACAGTGGTATGCATTGCACAAACGAGACCTTCCGTGGCGCCATACCATAGATCCCTATCGCATCTGGCTGTCGGAAATAATTCTCCAGCAAACCCGCGTGGCGCAGGGGAAACCGTACTACGAACGCTTTGTTGAAGCCTACCCAACCGTGATCAGCATGGCCCAGGCCGAAGAACGGGAACTACTCCGCTTGTGGCAGGGACTGGGGTACTACTCACGGGCTCGAAATCTTCATCAAACAGCTCGTTATGTAACGGACAAACTGGCGGGTAAGTTTCCAGATACCTATCATGATCTATTGAAAATGAAGGGCATAGGTACGTATACCGCAGCCGCCGTAGCCTCATTTGCTTTCGGCGAGCGTGTGCCCGTCGTCGATGGAAACGTGTATAGAGTGCTGGCGCGGGTGTTCGGCGTCGCTGACGACATTACCACAACCACGGCCAAGAAAACATTCGCAGCGCTGGCTATGCGGCTAATTCAAGCGGCCAACGACCCGGCAACCTACAACCAGGCTATTATGGAATTCGGGGCTATTCATTGTACGCCCGTTGCTCCCGATTGCCTCTTGTGCCCGGTTCAGCAACAGTGTGCAGCGTTCCTCACCGGACGTCAGCATTTATTACCGGTCAAATCGAAGAAAGCGCCTGTGCGCGAGCGGTTTTTTAACTACTTTGTATTCAGGAATAACGACCGCCTGGCGCTTCGGGAGCGGACCACCCGTGATATCTGGCAAAATCTGTATGATTTTTATTTGCAGGAAACCGATGAGCCGAAAACTGCGTTGCGAGACATACCGTTAGCTGATCTTGTCAGCCAGACTGTTCAGGGGAGCGTTTTGATGGCCCCTCCTGTAGAATCGGTACAATTATTGTCTCATCAGCGAATACGGGCCAAATTCTATCTGATTGATGTGCCGGATGAGTTGACAAACAGCTTGCCGATCGAGTTACAGTGGTACTCGCTGACAGGAGTAGGTAATTTGCCAAAGCCCGTCCTGATAACAAATTATTTAGATCAGCAATTTGGATAAGTCCGTCTGATTCAGTATCTTTAAGTATATAAGCACCACCTATTTTTAAAAAGTAACCAACACAACAAAGAGTATGGCAAGTCTGAATAAGATGACAATTATCGGCAACTTAGGCGCTGACCCTGAAGTACGTTACCTGGATGGCGGGGCTGTAGTCGCGACGTTCAATGTAGCAACTACCGAAAAATATACGAATCGGAACGGCGAAAAAGTTGAGCAGACGGAGTGGTTTCGCGTTGAATTGTGGAATGAACAGGCTAAAGTCGCCGAGAAATATTTAAAGAAAGGAAATTCAGTATACGTTGAAGGCCGTTTGCGAACGGAATTGTGGACGGACAAGGAAGGAAAAGAACGGACTTCCTTACGCGTGCGGGCCAACACAATGCAATTATTGAGCAGCCCAAGCGAAGGGCGTCAGGATGAGCCTGCTTACGAAGCTCCCCGTCAGCAGGCCGCTCCCGTACAACCAGCCAGCGCTCCCCGGACGCAACCGGCTCCACAGGCTGCTCAACCCCTACGGCAACAGGCTGCCCCGCGCCGGGAGCCAGAACCAGTACCCTTTGAGAGCAATAGTAGTGATGACGATTTACCGTTCTAATCTGCACAACGCGCTCATTTGTTGAACGAGATTTGATATACATGGACCTTAGTGATCCTCTTCCCCGACAGGTGCTCCTGGCCACAGATGGCTGGGGCACCTATCTTGATTTATACGGCCCCTATACGGCGCTTATTCTCCTATTACTTACGCTGGCGGGTTTAGTGTCGGCTTCCGAGGCCGCTTTCTTCTCTTTGTCGCCCGATGATCGGGCTCTTTGTCGAGATAGTAACCTGGCTGATGATCAGCGTATTGCAACTCTTCTCGAACGGCCAAAAAGACTGCTGGCTTCCTTAGTGATCTTTAACAACTTGCTTAACATAGCGATCGTTGTTATTGTCACCTATCTGACCTGGGAGTTCTCCCATGCATCGCAGGGCCTGGGCTGGATGTTACCCCTGGTAACATTGGCAACAACCATTGCCATTGTGCTTTTTGGCGAAATAGTCCCCAAAGTATATGCCAGTCAGAACAATCTGACCGTAGCCCGCAAAACAGCGGCTCTGGCGAAAATTGGTTTGGCCGTATTTCGTCCTCTGGCCATGGTGCTGGTCAATTTGAGTAATCAGGTTGATAAGCGGATTGAGCGTAAAGGCTATAAATTATCCGTCGAGGAACTTAGCCAGGCCGTTGAACTGACAGGGACCAACGCAACGGTTGAAGAGAAGGAAATCCTCAAGGGGATCGTTAATTTCAGTAATCTGACGGCTCGTCAGGTGATGCGGGCCCGACTGGACATTTCTGCGGTAGAAGACGATCTGGTATTCAGTGAACTGATGGAGCAGATCAACGCATCGGGCTATTCGCGGGTGCCCGTTTTCCATGAATCGCTCGATCAGATTGAAGGTATTCTGTACATCAAGGATTTGCTGGCACACATTCATCAGGATGATTCGTTCAACTGGCAATCGTTATTGCGGCCCGCTTTCTTCATCCCTGAAAATAAAAAGGTAGATGACCTGCTACAGGACTTTCAGAAACGCCGTGTGCATATAGCGATGGTGGTTGACGAATACGGTGGAACACGAGGGCTGGTTACGCTTGAGGATATTATTGAAGAGATATTTGGCGAGATCAACGACGAATTCGATGACGAAACGCCCGTTGGTTACAGACGTGAAGATGATCAGACTGTGGTGTTTGAAGGGAAGATGCCGCTCACGGATGTCTGTCGTATCCTGAATGTCGATGCAACGACCTTCGAAGCCGTTCAGGGCGATAGTGAATCACTTGGCGGGTTGTTGCTGGAACTGTTTAACCGGCTTCCTAAACCGGACGAAGAAATTAGACACGCCGGATTTGTCTTCCATGTTTTAGCGGCAGACGATAAGCGGATCAATGAGGTGCGGGTCAAAAAGGGTGAGGAAATTGTAGAGCCCAGTTAAGAAAAATGGCTCGTTTGTATACATTACCTACCGTTTAGTAAGTCACGGTTTTTGGAATAGGTGGATTTGCTTAATTTTAGTCAAATCTATCTATACAAACCATGTCCACCATTTTTACAAAATTGACCTCTGTTGCCAGGCGGGTACTGCATCCAGAACACAAAGCGGAACCCGTAACAGAATTTGCGTATGACACGTTGCCCTGGATCGATAAGAGCAACGCCGACATTGCCGCTTTCGTTGACCAGTTTCCAGCCGCTAAAAGTCTGCCCTATGATTTAGCCGAAAAGCTGGCATTCTGGCGCGAGAATGGGTACGTCATTTTGGGGCAGGCCATTCCCCACGGGTGGCTCGATCAGCTCTGGAGTGAAATTGAGGAACTGGTCGAGCACCACGAAAAATACCAGACTCACGTACGGATTGACCTGCCGGAATACCAGTCGAAACCAGTTCAGCCCGTAAAAGATGTGCCCAGGTCTGTGTTGAACGGGCCGTTTCTCAAATTCAACGATTTTCACGATAACTCGGTAATTGGGAAAAAAATAATGCTTCACAGAAACATCGTCACTTTTCTGGAGGCTGTCTTTGGGGATAAAGTAATTGCCATGCAAAGCCTGTTATTCAAATACGGCAGTCAACAGCCCACCCACCAGGACTTTGCGTACGTTGTTTCTGAAGTGCCCAGCCATCTGGCGGCTGCCTGGATAGCCCTCGAAGACGTACACATTGATTCAGGACCGTTATCCTATTATCCTGGGTCACATAAGATCGATAAGTTCAATTTTGGCAACGGTATTTTCTTCAACAGTAAGTCAACCCTGGATCCGACTGATTTTGCTAAATACCTCGAGGCTGCTTGTCAGAAGGCTGGACTGGAAAAGAAAACGCTGCTTATCGAAAAAGGGGAAGTATTGATCTGGCATGCTGCACTAGCGCACGGGGGCGAAGAGATTCGTAATCCAGCACAGACCCGGAAGTCGTATGTGTGTCATTACTCATCGGACAGGGCATACAGGCACCACCGCCAGAGCCCTACTACCGAGCCGGTACGGCGCACGATAAACGGGGCCGATGTATTCGTTAATCCAACAATGCCTGATCAAGAAGATATATTCGATAAGGGCAAAACGATGTAAGGCATGACCTACAATGCAACTAAAGCAAAGGGCTACACCCAAAGCCCCTGACCCTTGTTATACTCTTCGCCAATGCGTTGAATCTCGCTGGCCGAATACGTCAAGAAACCCTGTTTGCGCAATTGACGAAGCCGTTTCTTTTCGATAAATGATAATTTACCATCGACTAAAACGCCAAATACGATAAGTCGTTCCAGGCTCTGGCGCACCTCGACCGGGGCCTGGGCTACCTGTTCCAGAAAGTTGCCGGTTAAAGCAGCATCGGCCTTCAGATCGAAACGATCAACGAGCGTTTCAGTGAGCAGGAAGTGAGCGTAATTGTACTGACGCTTGAGAATGGCTACGTATTGCAGTGCCTCTAACAACAGCGGTCGCAGCTGATCGTTTTTTCCCCATTCTTCGTGTAGCTCCTGAACAAACTCACGAATGGTTGTCGGTGCCATAACCCGAATCTGGGCTTCGTGAAGAACCTGCCAGGAAGCCCAGGCATTCCAGAGGGCGTAAATAGGCATACCAGCCAGATCTGTTACCTGACGAAGTACGTAACGACCCAAAAACCGTCTCACCAAAAACTTGAGAGCCAGGTTACTCAGCGCTGCTTTCATCGTGTTCAGCAGAAAGTAAATCGTGAGTCCCCAGCGTGGCATATTCATGTAGGGATCAATGCCAAAACGCATAATGCCCCTATTCGTTTTCTCGAGTGCAGCATCGGCCAATGCCTGTAAGTGCCGGTCGTACTGGGCATCGTGTGCATTGGGAAACTGGCAAACACGCATGATGGCCTTTACCCCCCGGAGGTTTAGCATAACCAGTACATTTACTTCCAGATAAACCAGCAATACCCCGTAGAGCATTGTAATAAGCGGTAACTGGTAGGTAGTACCAAAAAGAGAAACGGCTGTGGTAGAAAACAAGTCCGGCCACATGTACTGAGGGCCGTAGAGCAGCAAAACGCCCATGACACCGAGCAGCGCTGCGGTACTCAGCGTAACTATTTTTGTCCGCCGGATAACACGGCTTTCAACTGGATTCAGTACATAGGGCTCATCGGCTGGGTGTGATGTGTCAAGTGACTGACGCAAATAACGAAGCGCCAAGTGGTCAAATGGACCTGTGCTTTCATTGGGTGGCCGAGTGGACATTATCTTAATGTTAACAGTGAGCTGCTCTGTAAACTGCTAAATGGCAAGTGTTGTTGGCAAAAGGCTCGTTTATTGGGTAAATCGTTTGATTGTACGGCGATTACAGTCAAATAGGTAAATGTAATGTAGAAGCCGCTTTGTGATTTTACCGATCATAAAACACGTTCATGAAATCATTTCTTTTCTGCTGGATACTGGCCATTCCCGTATTGGCTCAACAAACGGCTCCCGCCCAAAAACCGACGGCGGCCCAACAACGAATCAAGGATGAAATGCTCGATGCCGTTACCACATTTATGGGTACGCTCACGGCCGATCAGCGCAAACTCCTTACGTATCCGATCAATGATGAGGAGCGGTTTAACTGGCACTACGTTCCCCGAGAACGCAAAGGGCTACCCCTTAAACAAATGACACCCGACCAGCGCCGGGCGGCTATGGCCATGCTCAAAACAGGGCTGAGTGATCAGGGGTATGAAAAAGCAATGTCCATCATGGATATGGAAAATGTGCTGCGTGTGATTGACAACCGCCCCCCCAACGATACGTACCGCGATCCCGAAAATTACGCGTTTACGATCTTCGGCGAACCATCGGACAAAAATCCGTGGAGCTGGCGAATTGAAGGCCACCACCTGTCACTCCAGTTTCTATCCCTCACGGGGCAGGTGCTGGCACAAACGCCTACGTTCTTTGGTAGTAACCCCGGTATCCTTACCTACGATACGCACATGGCCGACAAACGCATGGCCGATCCACGCGTGAACAACTTGCCGCAGAAGGGGAGACAGATATTGAAGAAAGAAACGGAACAGGCGTTTGCTCTACTAAAAACGCTCGATGCCGACCAGCGGAAGAAAGCCGTTATTGCCGCCGTCGCTTACCCTGAAATCGTGACGACCAACAAGCGGAAAGTGTCACTGGAAAAGATGGATGGCCTGATGCTTTCCGACATGAATGCTGATCAGCGCAAACTGTTTTTAGACTTGTTGCAGATATACATGACCAACTATCGGATTACTCTGGCAAAGCAACAAATGGGGAAACTGGAAAAAGCGGGTTTGGATAGCCTCCGGTTTGCCTGGGCGGGTGATCTTACGCCGGAACTGGGCGAAGGAAAAGGCTGGTATTACCGCATTCATGGCCCCACTATTTTGATCGAATACGATAACACCCAAACCAATGCCAATCACATCCACACCGTAGTCCGGGATTTGACGAATGATTTTGGTGAAGATCTGCTCCAGGAGCATTATAAAAATAGCCACGCTGCGAAGCCCTAAAGACGAAAACCAGGCGGGTTTAACAAATTTTAAGGTAAACTTAAGTTGGTTTCTTCGTAATTTGTGGAGAATTTTTGTTCTTAATTCATGAAGAAACTCCTTATTAGTGCGTCTGTTTGCCTGTTCACCGTAGCAGCATCGGCGCAGGAAACGCAGTGGTATCTGCGAGACAAAACCGATAAAACAGCCGGTATCAGCGTTGAGCGTACGTACAGCGAACTGCTCAAAGGGCGTAAACCAACACCGGTCATCGTTGCCGTTATCGACGGGGGTATTGACACAACTCACGAGGATCTTCGCCGGGTGCTCTGGGTAAATCCGAAAGAAGTAGCCGGAAACGGCAAGGACGATGATAAGAACGGCTATGTAGATGACATTCATGGCTGGAATTTTATTGGTGGGAAAGATGGTCGTAATGTAGACTACGAAACCGCCGAGGTAACCCGGCTTTATGCCCAGCTGAAGCCAACGTATGAAGGCAAAGATCGCAAAACGCTCAAACCGGATCAGCAGAAGGAATATGACCTGTATGTGAAAACGAAAGCGGAGGTCGAGAAAAATCAGGCGCAGTATAAGCAGCAGTATCAGGGTATCAGTCAGTTTTACACGCAGTATTCAAGCGCGGTTGCTTCCCTCAAAAAAGCGCTGAATGTGACGAAACTCGATACTATTACGCTCAGTAAAGCGGCCGATACACTCAGCGACGCGGCTTTGAAGCGTCCTGTAACGGGTATATTGCGGTTGTTGCGTCAACAAAAAGCGGCCGATACGGATGTGGTGATGAGCGAACTCGAAAAAGCCAATGAGCAACTCAAATCGCGCGCCGAGTACAATTATAACCCGGACTTCAACAGCCGGTCTATCGTAGGTGACAATCCGAATGATGTAAATCAGCGCGATTATGGTAACCCCGATATTGCCGGGCCACGCCCCGACCACGGTACGCACGTTGCCGGTATCATTGGCGCCGACCGCACCAATAACCTGGGTGTAATGGGCATTGCCGATGCCGTACAGATTATGGGTGTTCGGGCGGTACCCGATGGCGATGAGCGCGATAAAGACATTGCGAACGCCATTCGGTACGCGGTCGACAACGGGGCCCAGATCATTAACATGAGTTTTGGTAAAGATTATTCACCCCAGCGCAAAACGGTTGAAGAGGCTGAGCGATACGCCTTGTCGAAGGGGGTTCTGATGATCCATGCTGCGGGCAACGATGGTAAAGATATCGATACGGCTGCCAACTACCCATCTCCCCGGTTTATAGATGGATCTGCCATTCCGAACGTCATTACGGTGGGAGCCAGCGCTGAGCCCAATACCGCCGATCTGGTAGCTAGTTTCTCAAATTATGGGAAACAGAATGTCGATGTTTTTGCGCCCGGTAAAGACATTTATTCGACAGTACCAGGCAGCAAATACGAAAACAACAGCGGTACCAGCATGGCCTCGCCCGTTGTCGCCGGAGTAGCTGCTGTTCTGAAATCGTATTTTCCGAAGCTGACGTACGCGGACATTAAGCGCATTATCATGCAATCCGCAACGCCTTACACAACGAAGGTCACAAAGCCAGAATCGACAGATACGGTAGCGTTTGCTTCTTTGTCGAAAACGGGTGGCGTGATCAACTTGTACGACGCGGTTAAACTGGCATTAACCCAAGAAGCCGCTGCCGGTAAGGCAAAATAGAAAACAGACCGTCTCCCATAGGGATGCCAGGCGCATAGAACCGGTTTTTGAGAGTAGTCATACCTCAAGAACCGGTTCTGTCTTTTTATAAACCACATTGTTGCGCCCACTGACCGTCGGAAAAGCGAAAACGTAAGTACTGGCTAGGCTGGAGAAGAGTCGTTATCCGAGAATTGGGCGTAGGTAGGCTCGACGGCACCCAAAAGGCAAAAACGGAATACCAGGCCACGATAAGAAAGTCCTATGTATTGCCTGATATTCCGTCTTTTACACGTAAAATGCCCCGTTATAATTGGTGCAGATGCGTAGCCGATTATTGCTTACGAATCCGTTTTACTCGGACGCTCTGCGTCTGGTCATCCTCAACAACGACAAAAAAGGTACCGCCGGGCAGATCAGCCACATCGAAGAGGATTGAATAATTTTTCCCATCCCGCAGGAGGGTGCCCGTACGTACTGTCTGGCCGTTCAGATTTGTCAGACGAACAACGGGCGATTTTGGCAACGCCAGCGAAGCAGCCAGTGATACCGTCATCTGTCGCGTCACTGGATTAGGATATACACTCAGGCTGCCATCGTCGGTAACAGGCTCCGTTGCCAGAATCGTCAGATAAACATCATTTGAAATGGCTTCTCCACAGCCGTTAACACTACCTTTTACCGAGTAACGTCCCGTTTTAACAACGGTATACGTTGGCGATGTCGCTCCCGCAATAGCTACTCCATCAACCAGCCATTGAATGTTGGTGGTAGCGTTCGAACTAAGCGTAAAGCCGTTGGCGCTGATCTGTGGAACTTGTGCTGCGTTTACCGTTACCGTAACGGCCGTCGAGTTCACCGGCAGGCAGGTGTTAGCTATCCGAACAATGTAACTCCCGGCGGTAGCCGTTGCCAGCGTACTTGACGTAGCCCCGCTGATGACCTGTCCATTCCGATACCATTGGTAAGTAAAGTCAGTGCCGGTGTTGGCCCGAAGCGTAATGCTTGACCCTTGACAGATACTCGTCGATCCATTCGGCGTGATGCTGGCCGTGGCCCCGACGCCCGTGGTTGGAGTAACGGCTATTCGCTGCGGACTGGGGCAATCAAGTGCCCGGACACGCATGTTGTAAAAGTAGTACCATGCCGTTTTTAACGTATCGGTAGTCGTACCGCTGTTAAAGAGCGAGCCTTTGATGGTAACGACCGGCTGCCCCGTCTGCGTTTTCAACTGATAAGGAAAACCCGTAACCGAGGCATTACTGCGGAAAATAGACGCTCCGTCGCCATAGTCAATCGTGATTTTATAGTCGCCCGCTGCCGGAATGCGCAAATTCAGGGGGTAGATGGCGCCCTGATCGTCGGGGTCATCGGGGTAGGTACCGCCGGTCGATGTGGTGGTGCTTTGGGTGCGCGTGGGTGTAACATCCAGGGTTACGCTCGATACGGCCGTGTTGTCGTACCTGCGAACGGTGAAGGTCAGCGTGCCGGCCGAGCCAATATACAGGCGGGCACTTTCGATCAACAACGGAACCTGGGTTGAAATGAGGGGTGCGGGCTGAAAACCCGTTCCGTAAGATCCTCCGCCAAACACGGTTTTGTCGACTGGGCCGATTGATCCTGAGAAGTCGTTCAGCGTCGCGTATAACTGGCCACTGGCAGGCAGCGCCTTTATGCCAACCTGATTACCGGCGGCCAGTAAATTGCCGCCCGTTGGCGAATCGTACCAGAAGGCGACCCCCCCGCCAATGTTTCGTAACGAGATGGCGGTATCGCTGCCGCAACGGGTTACAGAGAAAATGCCGTTGGCTGGGGTCGGTGCCGTGGTGCGGGCTACAACGACAGAATTATTCGCCGAATTCTGATCGCTACTAAGGCTTGTTGCGACGGTAAACTGGTACGTCTGTGCCGCCGTCAGGGAAATACTCGCGGGTAGGCTCAGCGAAAGGGTACCATCCCGAAAGGCAGCAATCCGTGGCACAGTACCGGTCAATGTCGTCACGTTGTTGTTATTGGCATCGGTGATTTTAACGCTGACAGGTACATTGGCCTGGTTGGCGGTGCCGTAGTTGTGGACTCGTACAGAAACCGTTATATCAGTGCCCGTTTGGCCGCAAAAGTTCGCATCGGGCGAGAGAAGCGCAGTGGCCCCCACGTCGTTTGTCGTTTGAACCACATTCAGGACATAATCCTGAGTTTCGCCGTTGCCGTAACTGCCACATGAAACCACGGCTGCGGGGTCGCTGGTTTCCACAGCCACGATCCGGAACCGAACATTCTGCGCCGTTTGAACCGTTCCCGGAACCGTAACCGTTGCGGTGAACTGAGCCGAATTGGGCAATACACCCGAAGTCGCTACTGTTTCACCGGCATCGTCGAAACTGCCGTTCTGATTCCAGTCGGCAAAGGCTTTGACAATCACATTTTTAACAGCTCCACAGGTGCCAAGCGATACCGTCAGCGGAATCTGCTGGCCTGCCTGCACCGTGGCAACCGCCTGCGAAAAATCATTATACGAGGTGCACCCGCTGGCGCCGGCCTGATTGATCGTACTGAACTGAACCTGATTGATCTTCGTATCGGCGGTGGAGGTAGCTCCCGATGCGCAGTACGCTTTGCCACCAACCCCGCTAACGAACAGGGCGTAATCCTGTTTATTGCCACTTAAGGTTCCTTTATTGGTCACCGTAATCGTATAGGACCTTCCCGGAATCGGATTGGCCAGCAGAACCTGTTCCACGTTGTCGCGGATGTTATCGCCCCGCGTGGCGGCTGCCGATGGATTATTCGGGTCCAAAATCCAGGGCAGGGTAGTGGCCTGACCGTCGCTGATGCGGATGTCGAGATCGTTGACGAGTTTGGGCGTCCGGTCGTTCAACGCAGACACCGATGCCGGAGATGCGGTTCCGGCGGGGTCCGTCCAGCAAATGGTGGACACGAGCGGCCCCAGTCCCGACGCTACCACCGTGAGCGAATAGGTTTCGGCCTGGTTCAGGGTTCGTTCATCGAGTACGTAGTTCTGATTGCTGTTCAGAATGACCCGCCCGGCCTTCTCGGCATTCAGTAATCCCCAGCCAAACTGGTAATCGGGGCCAAGCGTGGTACCCGCTTCATCGGCGGTGTGAAGCGCCAGCCCTTTCAGCGTCGATGACCGCATAAACTTGCCGCTGTTGCGCTGCGAATACAATTCCTGCAAAAGGAGGAGGGTTCCGGCCACGTTGGGCGACGACATAGAAGTGCCATCATACACCACATAGGCGCTGTCGCTCTCCGAACTTGACGAAAGAATGCCGACGCCTATCCCCGCAATATCGGGCTTGATGCGCCCGTCGTCGGTGGGTCCCCAACTGGTAAAGTCACTCAGGGGCACGTCTCCGGCCTGGTTGTATCCATAATTCAGATTGCCGACGGCACCCACGGCCAGAATATTTTTGGCATTTCCATAGGTACTGATCTGATCATAGCCTTCCTGATCTTTCCGTGCTGCCGTGCTGGTCCGGTTGCTTGAGCCGAGGTAGTAGGGCTGACCGGTACCGGGGCCGTCGGAGCCGTGGCTGTTTCCGCCCGATTTGACAATCAGGTAGTAGGGGGCGTTCTGCGCAATTCGATCCCACGAAACCGTTGTGGCATCGTAGAAACCAAACTTGTAATCTTCGGTTTTGCTGATGGTTGTGTCGCCCCACCATTCCCACTTCGTTGTTGTAGTTCGCGTATCGTTGTAGACCCAGCCCGCATTGGTGCCATAGGAGTGGTTTGAGACGAGCAGATTGGCGGCTGCGGCACTCATCTCCGTTACATCGCTATTGAAATCATAAGCGCGCAGGTTCGTACCGAACGCCATGCCTTTCACATCAGGGTTGACACCGGCCGCCATCATAATGCCGGCCACATGGGTGGAATGGCTAACCAGCGTGGCCGAGTTATCGACCTGAGCTACCCGGCTGCCCGTACCATTGCGAAATTCGACGTGCGTATCCCGCACTTTGCCGCCATCCCACATGGCAAGCTTGTTCGTCAGTGTACTGCCCGAGAGCGAAACGCCTAGGCTCCCTCCAGCATATAGCGCGTTGGTATGGGTACTAATGCCCGCTTTGGTGGTGCTATAGGTAGCGTCGTAGAGAAGTTCGCCCGTGGAGCTGATACCGCGCAGCATAACCACCCGCCCCGTGGGCGATATTTGTCGCACGGGGCGATTAAGCTGTTGAGCTTTGGCAACGGCCTGGCGGTAATTTTCGGTTTGAACCTGCTCAATTGTCCGTTGCAGTTCTTTTTGCTGTGAACGCTGGAGGCTGCTGTACTGCGGTAGTGTTTGGGCGGGTAGAAGCGTGCTGGCCGTTATACTTAAGAAAGCGATTAGCCAGCCTCTGCGAGACCATAAAGGTTGAATCATATACTTGAAAAAGAGCGAATCTCGACCCGAGATGAATGCATACATCCAATACGGAAAAAGGGTGTTCTCTGTTGCGTTTTGACGCGACTTTGTCAACCCTTTTATGCACTTTTAATGTTTCCTGGGTTAAGCACGATCGTTTCGTAATGACTCGAAGTACTGGGGGAATCAACTCGGTGAGCCGGATGAAAGATGCTGTTGTCCGATAGAGGGACTAGAACAGATGGTAGAGCAACCGCTAATTGATCCGGTGCCGTCAACCAGTCGATCAATCAACGCTGTGTTCGTGGGTTTCATCCTGCCAATGCCCGGATAACGCATTGCGATGACGATAGCGGATGTTGTCCAGCACATTGATGAAAAATATCCGCCCGGAACGTAGCTAATTCTTCTTGCCGCCGGGCTGGTATGTGCGCTAAAGCTGGGAAGCGTAGTACCGTTTTATAGGAAAATAATCAGATTCAGGGCCGGGAGAAAAAATTAGTTGGTATACGGCCAGAATCTGCCGTAAACTGCGTTATTTCGCAGAGAGTCAAATTCATAGTCTTCTTAATGGTAGGTATAATAATGGGTAGCCTCTCCGACCGACGGGTCATGCAGGAGGCCGCCGACATCTTAACAGAGTTGGGCGTAATGTGGGAAATGGATATTGTGTCGGCCCATCGAACACCCGAGAAAATGGTCGAGTACGCAAAATCAGCCCGCGAGCGGGGCATTCGGGTCATTGTGGCAGGAGCGGGCGGAGCCGCGCACTTGCCCGGTATGGTAGCCTCCCTGACAATACTGCCGGTTATTGGTGTGCCGGTAAAATCCAGTAATTCGATTGATGGCTGGGATTCGGTATTATCCATTCTTCAGATGCCCGGTGGCGTTCCGGTCGCTACAATGGCGCTGGATGGGGCAAAAAATGCCGGCATTCTGGCTGCGCAGATCGTGGGTACATTCGATGAAACTGTAGCGGCAAATCTGACCCGATTCAAAGAGAGTTTGAAAGACAAAGTGGCCGAAATGAGTCGCCAGTTATAACTACATCCCAATTCACTATAGTTTACGTTATGGCGACTGATAATCAACCATCTAATTCGCGTCCTTCTGGTAATTCCAGTCTTCCGGCCATCACGCTCGTGGTTTTGGTGGGGCTTATTGCGGCTCTGTTGTACATTGGTTATGGCTATGTTACCGATGATACCAATGGTTCCGACGAACTGACCAATGTGGCGCTCGATACGGCTTCGCAACAGCCCATCTCGCAGAATGACCCCGAAATGCTGATGGCACCCGAAGAGAAAGATACCTCATCTCAACCGGCTCCCGTCGATCTATCGCAGGCCACACCGCCCGCCGATGCACTCGAAGCTAATGCCAAAGCCGAAGAAGTAGCCGAAGATAATCGCGAAACGACCGATGGCAAACCCGGTCCCGACGAAAAACCGAAAGAGAAGCCGGCTGCGGAAAAGCCAAAGGAGAAGCCCGTTGAGGCAAAACCCAAAGAAAAACCGAAAACGGAGGTTGCGGCTGTAAAACCCGATCTTGCCCGACCAAAGATCAACCCGGGTGGTGTAGCCAGCAAATATACGGTTGGGGCAGGGGAGACTTTTTATGGCGTGGCAAACCGCTACAACATGAAAATCAATACGCTCAAACAACTCAATCCGGGTGTAACGGAGAGCGACATTAAAGCCGGAGTTACCAGGTTGAACGTGAAAGCAATGGCCGTTCATACCGTCGGTCCGGGCGATGTGCTGCGCGTTGTAGCGCAGAAATACGGTGTCAGCAAGGAGGCTATCATGCGAGCCAATAAAAAAGACAAGGACATTGCCCTGCGTGGCGAAAGGCTGATCATTCCGTACCCGGAAAAGCACTAGCTTTTGGGTACTTAATCAGAGCGAGGGGTGGCCGATACGCGAAGGATAGCGTGTTTGCCACCCCTCATTATTTTCGCTCGTACACCAGACCTACCGTGAACCGAAGGTCATTGTTCTGACGGCCAGGCACCACCAGGCTCTCGTAAGCATTGGCCAGCGTTGTGCGCAGACTGGTGGCCGAGGTCAGCTTCACCTGAACGCTCAAACTGGCATTCCAGCGGATGTTGTACTGCCCCAAAGCAGGCTGATAAAAAGCCGTATGCGTAACAGTAACGCGATCATTCGCCAGGGTGTACTCGCCGAAGACACGCAGGGAGTTACGAATAATATAAATGTCCTGCAATTCAATAAAGTCGGTATTTTCATTCATGAGCACATTGGTAACCGAGATGTATGCCCGTTTGCGATTGAGAAGTTTATAGCCCAGTCCGCCCGCTACTGTCCAGCGGTTATTGATCTGTCGGAGATTACTGCGCTCGTAGGAGCCGAAGGCCAGGTAATACAGTTTTTTTTCATATCGATACGTTGTCCGGAAATCACCAAACCATTCCCGCTCGGCCAGTATACCACTCTGCTGGCCATACACAAACGACGGGCTGCTCGATAGCTTGAAATAATGACTTAATTCATAGTCAAGCGCACTGGTCAGTTGCAGGAGCGTCCGGTTTACGTTACCCGACGTAATGGTGCCATCGGCCGTAAAGCGGTAACGAAAAATATGCGTCTGCCTGGAGACCGTTGTGTCTTTCCTGACGGTTCTCGTACTGTCGGTTGCCCTTTTGCTGGAGTCTGCCGGGGTTTTTGACGTTGTGCTATCAGGGGTTACTGTCGATGGACGTAAGGGATCGGGTTGCTCGACAATCTGGGCCAACGAAGCCGTATGCGTAAGAAGGAAAATAAAGGACAAAAAGAAGAATGGACCGCTTTTCACTGAATGTTGAGTTGTTGAGGGCGCAACTTAGAAAAAAAAGATACATTTGACGGCTGACCAGATGGTCAATTTATCCAACAGCTAACCTCTCTTAACCCTTTACCATGACTCGCTGGGGAATTCTAGGGCCGGGCCGTATTGCCCACAAATTTGCGCAGGACTTAGTGACCCTGCCTGATGCTCAGCTGTATGCCGTGGCGTCAACCGATCTGCAACGGGCTGAAGAGTTTGCTGCGACTTACAACGCTCCGCATGCGCTTGGGTCTTACGAAGACCTGCTCACGTTGCCCGATCT
This sequence comes from Spirosoma lituiforme, assembly GCF_054776635.1. Lineage (NCBI taxonomy): Bacteria > Pseudomonadati > Bacteroidota > Cytophagia > Cytophagales > Cytophagaceae > Spirosoma > Spirosoma lituiforme. Next base: position 266,532 of record NZ_BAAHBO010000007.1, on the reverse strand, counting down.
GGACGTTGTTTATGTGGCAACTCCGCACATCAAGCACCACGAGAATGCCCTGATGCTGCTCAACGGAGGCATTGCCGTATTGGGCGAGAAACCGTTTGCCATGAATAGCGAACAGGTTCGGGAAATGGTGGACTTGGCCCGTACGAAGGGTGTTTTTCTGATGGAAGCCCTCTGGAGTCGATTCATGCCGGGCATCGAAAAAGCGCTGGAACTTGTGCAATCCGGGGCCATTGGGAAGGTCGTCTCGGTAAAGGCCGACTTTGGCTTCAAAGCCCCATTCTCGCCCGACGGTCGGCTTTTCGACAAAGCACTGGGGGGCGGGTCGTTGCTCGATATTGGTATTTATCCGTTGTTTTTATCGTACCTCATTCTGGGTAAGCCAACGGCCATAAAGGCATCGGCTATTTTTGGATCGACCGGTGTTGATGAGCAATGTGGCATGGTGCTGACCTATGCCGATGGCCAGATCGCCCTGCTGGACAGTACGTTGCAGGCGAAAACGGATTGCATAGGCCTGATTCAGGGCGAAACCGGGCAGATCAGGATTCACAGCCGTTTCCACGAAACGATGGGGGTTACGCTCATCACGGAAGAGGGAGCGTCAACCGAGTTTGATTTCACCCGAGCCACGCACGGTTACGACTACGAAGCCCGGCACGTAATGCAGTGTTTGAGCGAGAAACAGACTGAAAGTCCGCTCTGGTCACTCGACGATAGCCTGAACCTGATGGCCTTGCTGGATGCTGTTCGGGCAGAAGCAGGAATCGTTTATGCCTGATCAAACCCAGATTGTCTTTAACCATAAGCCACGGGTAAACGCTGGTTTAGGCACACTTTCTTACCTTTGTCATCATTTATTATTCATTATTTACCAGTAGGATGACAGACCGGTATGCTCAGCGCGGAGTTTCCGCCAGTAAAGAAGACGTTCACAACGCGATTGCCCAACTCGACAAAGGCCTGTTTCCGAAAGCATTCTGCAAAATCGTACCCGATACGCTGGCCGGTGATCCGGCATACTGCACCATTATGCACGCCGACGGGGCCGGAACGAAATCGGCCTTGGCGTATCTTTATTGGCGCGAAACCGGCGATCTGCGTGTCTGGAAGGGCATTGCCCAGGATGCAGTTGTCATGAATACCGACGACCTGATCTGTGCCGGAGCAACGGGCCCAATGCTATTATCGTCGACGATTGGCCGGAACAAAAACCTGATTCCGGGTGAAGTCATTGCCGAAATCATCAACGGCACCGAAGAGGTATTACAGATGCTGCGTGATCATGGCATCGAAATCTACAGCACCGGGGGCGAAACCGCCGATGTGGGTGATCTGGTGAGAACGGTTATCGTAGACAGCACCGTTATTGCCCGGATGCGACGCGATCAGGTAATCAGCAACGACCACATTCAGGCTGGCGATGTTGTTGTTGGTCTGGCTTCGTTCGGGCAGGCATCCTACGAAACCGCCTACAACGGTGGTATGGGTAGTAACGGCCTGACATCGGCCCGGCACGATGTACTGGCGCACTATCTGGCTGATCAATATCCAGAAAGCTTCGATCCGGCCATTGATAAATCGCTGATTTATAGCGGATCGAAAAAGTTAACGGAGGTTACCTCACCCGGAACCCCAGGCGTTCCCGCCGACGTAACCGTAGGGCAACTTGTTTTGTCGCCCACGCGGACGTATGCACCCGTCGCCAAAGTGTTGCTGGACGAACTGCGGCCCCAAATTCATGGAATGGTCCACTGCTCGGGTGGAGCGCAGACCAAGGTTTTGCATTTCGTAGATAACCTGCACATCATCAAGGATAACCTATTTCCGATTCCACCCCTGTTCCGGCTGATTCAGGCCGAGAGTGGTACCAGTTGGCAGGAGATGTACAAGGTCTTTAACATGGGCCATCGGCTGGAGATCTATCTGCCCGAAGCGCATGCCCAACGGGTTATCGACATCGCGAAAACGTTTGACATCGACGCGCAGATAATAGGTCGCGTAGAGCCATTTGATGGTAAGCAAGTGACTATACAAAGTGAAGTAGGTAATTTCGTATACTAGGTTACTTGTTAATAGTTAGATTGCAGGTAGAATCTGTGTTTTTGCACAGATCCGCCTGCCTATGAAGAAAGTTTCCCTTGCTTCGGTATTGATGTGTTTACTGGGGTTGTCTACAGCCATCGCGCAGACAACCCCTTTCACGGCCAGCTGGACGTTTGAAGGAACGGACAATGGAAATTCATCGAGCAGCTTGGTAAACGCTTCTTCGTTTACGTATTCGGGCGTTAATAAAACACTGAATAAGTATTTTGCCGGGTATGCTGGTTTGGGAAACAGCATCCAGCACTGGTCAACTACGGGTTGCAACAACAGCGAATACGTCGAATTTTCGGTTCAGCCTCAGGGTACGGCCCAAATTACGCTTACTACACTTTCCTTTGCTTTCTCCCGCTCTGCGGAAGGCCCTCAGCAGATCATGGTCCGGTCGAATGCTGATGGCTTTAGTAGTGATTTATTCTCGGCAGGAACAACCGAAAATTATCAGACAGCATCTATTGCGCTGAATGGGGGCTACTTTACCAACCAGTCATCGACCATCACCTTTCGCCTGTACGCCTGTAATGCCTCGCAATCGAATGGTACACTCCGGCTGGACGAGATCCAGATCAACGCAGCCGTACTGCCCATTACATTACTTTCGTTCACCGCCAAGGCCGAAGGTGACCGTGTTCAACTCGCCTGGTCAACCGCGACCGAGTACAAGGCCGACCACTTTAGGGTCGAACGGAGTGACAATCTAGAGGGGTACACACTGGTTGGCGAAATGAGGGCCACCGGCACCACCAACGAGCGCCAGTACTATGGCATAACCGATCTTAATCCCTGCTCTGGTGCTAACTATTATCGATTAACGCAGATTGACATTAGTGGAACTGCGCACACGTATGACGTTATATCAACCATCATACGAGCCGACGAACCCGTAGTCAGTGTATACCCCAATCCGGCGAGTCCCAACCGGGTTCATGTGCGCCTTTGGAACGCCGACGACGCTATCGTGCGGCTGCTATCATCCACAGGTCAGCTTCTACGCGGGCGCATCGACAGAAGACCAGGAGAGGCTGATCTGATGTTTGAGCAACCTCTGTCGCCGGGGGTATACTGGCTCGAGGCAGACATAAAAGGGCGTAAACAGGTGGTGGCTGTCTTGATTCAGTAGCCGGCTTAGAGCCTGATAAGTGACAGTAACGGCTCTGCATAAAAATACCGCAGCCTGACCATTGGGATAGCCAGGCTGCGGTATGTATGGATCAACTAGTAGTTGTCAGCTGACCGAAATTCGATCAGGCCAACGGTCACGTGCTGCTTACAGGGCATTGATATTTCGAACGAAAATATTATTGGTCGAATTCCCATCGTACGTTTTGGTGGCATCATCATTTACATTGATCGTAAGATTCGATGTACTGGCTGAGCTTGCCGAGGTGCGGGTAATGGTAAAGCCAAGCGTAGCCGTGCTCAGCGCCGAAATTGCCTGACCAGCCTTTATGGTTAGGCTCAGTTGCCGACTACCCGACGCCCCGGATGTAATCGACCAATTTGTGTTAGTTACAGGTACCGGATTGGTGGTACCGCCACTGACATTAATCGTTGTGCGGCTATTGTCATAATCGAGCGAATAGCCCAAGGGTGCCGTGATGGTAATGACAATGTTTCCGCTGGAGGTTGCCTGTCCACCGTACTCGGTCAGCTCCACAATAAAGTTGCGTACAGCATCGTCGCCAGATGCGGTGAAATTTGCCTGAGGAAGCCGGATAATTGGGGATAAATCAGGGCCGTTTATCGTAAACCGCGCTACGCTGGGATCATGGTCGCTATCCTGATCGAAGAATTCCGAATTTATATGAACAACGTCATAGGCATCCAATCGGCTTCTCAATCCACTGCTAACCATAATGTGGTCAATTACCTGCGCATTTCCACCGAAATTATAGGTGTACTGCTCGTTCGCTGGCAGGGTCTCAACCAGTGTCGTTAGCGAGGTTGGGCCGCTGCCCTTCAAAATATTAAGTGGATTGGAGAACTGGAAATCATTCAGATCGCCCGCGACAACGATGCTGGCGTTTGGGTCGATTGCCTGGATGCTGGATACAAAATTCCGCACGATGGTTGCCTGCTGGTTGCGTTGGGCTTCGCTGCTCAATACCGGTGGTTGCGTCTTCCCGAACAGACCCTGATCACCCCCTTTGGAGTTAAAGTGATTGGCGATGACGAAGATCTTCTGACCATTGAACACAAACTCACCAACCAGCGGTTTACGGCTGCTCGAGAATGCCGAATTGGTTGGGTCAATGCGGCCGGGGCTAAACGAAAGCTGAGGCTGACCACCCACGTTCGTTACCGTGACAGCTGCCGTCGAGGTGCCGCCCGCCCGGTCAATGAAGGTGACACGCGCTGCGTTAAAGAGAAAACCGACACGGATGTTACCGCCTGGCTCACCACCGTCTTGTCCGTTGACCGGATCGATCTGCTTGTACGAATAGGTTGGACCACCAGCGGCAGTAATGGCGTTGATAAGCGTCTGGAACGTCGTTGAGGCATCGACCGTGCCGTTGTTTGTGGCACCGTTATTATCCTGAATTTCTTCCAGGTTTATGATATCGGGTGATTTCAGGTTGTTGACGATACGACTGGCCAGGTTACCAAATTTGGTTGCTCCATCATTCGGATCCAGATTTTCGACGTTGAACGTGGCAACTGTTAACTGATTGGCGGTTGGTACCAACGTCGATGCTTCGCGAGTCAGCGTACTGGGCGTAATGGTAAGGGCCGTGCTGGGCAGCACTTCGTAGTCTCCGCCAAAGTAATCCATAACCCCCGTCAGGGAACTGATGCCCGCATTGACATTGATAGCCGTAAGCGATGTGGCCGGGAAACTGCCACCACCACCCGTGTACAGCAATATCCGCTCCGGGTTGAAATCACTGGCACTGATGGCCACACCACCGCGTGGCGTACGACCCGTGGCGTTGGCACCGTTGTCGGCCAGTACCCAAATCGTATTGGCTGAGAGTGTGGGGCTGACCGTTACGGGATTGTTGATGGCCACCAGCATACCTTCCAGACTTTCGTAAAAATCGATACCGTCACTGGCCGGATCAAACGTCAACCCGCTCGTTTCTACGTCACCTGTCTGATCTTCAATGATCTGCGTTGGAATGGTCCGTCCGCCGTTGCCGAGTATCGTCGCAGCGGGTAATGCGTTACCAGTAGAGAGAACTGTAACCGTTGGCGTATTGATCTGGGTCGTTGTGAGGTTATTTCCTCCACTGCTACCACCCGAACGGAATTCGCTTACCGTACCACCCACCGTTACCGATGCACCGACAGGAACAGTTGGTGTCGCATTTTGAAAGACGAAAATACCCTCCGATGTACGGTCGTCGCTGTCCGGGTTGGGGTCCTGCATGTAGAAGCCGTTGTTTCGCAGACCTGTTACGATACCCTGCACGTTGTTGACGGCCTGGCCATTGAGCGGGGAGATATGGGTTGTTCCCTGGATAGAGCGAATAAGCGTGACTGCACTATTATCGACAACGGTTCCGTTAACGGGTAGGTTGAACGTAGCGCCCCCACCAGCGAAAACCAGCGTTGTCGAATAAGTACCTGCACTCAAACCGCTCGTTAATTGCGCAACAAGCGTGGTGCTGGTAAGTCCCGCATTGGTGTAAGGTAGTGTGACCGAACTACCGAAATTGCCACCATTAGACAGAGTAACGGCGGTGTTCGATGAAGTCACCGTGACGTTACCGGCTGCCGGATTCAGATTACTGGCATTGACGGTTACTGTTTGCGACAACGGGCCACTACCTAGGTTGTACGTTAGTGCAACGGGGTTGGGTGTAACCGAAATCGACGGGCTAAGCGTACCACATACACTAACGGGCGATGATGAGTTTCGAGGATTTGCAGCACCCGTTGTGAAATCAGATGCATTGTTGTTTGCATCAGTGCAACCGTTGCTGCCCCGTAAGGCAGCGGTTGCATTGGTAAGATTTGCGGTTGGCCCTGACCCTTCGAAACAGTTCGCCGTTGTGCCATACCCAACAAAGTCAATGACGGTAGCTCCGGTTGGGCAGCTTCCGCTGAGTGGTGTAGCTATATTCGCCAGCGCAACTTTGCCGGTAGTCGCACTCATGCCTATGGCTCCCGTAGCATCTACCGTCGGAAGATTTGTTGTTCCGCCGGCACCAGCTTGTTCCTGAATCAAATAGTAACCGCCTGCTAGAATAGTTCCGCTCAATGGGGTAGTTACCCACGATGTACCTGTCGTTGATGCGTACTGTACAGTCCAACCTGTTACGTCAATTGGTGAGCCGCTGCGATTGAATAACTCAATAAAGTCATTTTTATACGTGCTGCCACTATTACCCCCACCGCCATATATTTGGCTAATAACAATATCGCCCGGGTTAGCTAAACGCACTTTGCTGACAGATGCTCCAGACTTACCTGAAGTAAAATTAGCTCCGCTTATGGGTTGATTGCCGACTTTATCCGAAACGGTAGATTTGGTGATGCGCAACCAACCAGGCTTGCTACTAACCGGAGTTGATTCAGACAAGTTGCTGCCACTGACGCCAACTTTATCACCGGCAAAAAGTGGGACTTTCAGGAAGCCGCCAACATTCGATGCTAAAGCTGCACACAAGAGTAGTCCTCGGGCAACTTGGGTTCGTACAGTTTGTTTCATGAAATAGAGTTAGTTTGTTTCTCTTCTATCACAAAACTAAACTAGTCTCCTTTCATTCGGTCTTATCAAATTGTTATGTTATCAAATATTTTACGTTTGCTCACATAAGGTTGCTTTCTGTTTACTATTACGGCACGTTATGATTAGTTGGTAGACAAGAATCCATCTCTTTTTCGGCTCAGAAGTAGCCGTGTACAAAGTACAGCAGTTGTATTCACCAAGTAGTAACCGTTCGGACTTCAGTGAACCTTGACAATCAAGTAGCTATTTGACGCAAAATAGAGCACAAGAGAAGCTTAGATCCACTTAAATTATCTAAATAGAAAATTTGTAAACAAATTGAAACGTCTATATTTATAGGCAGTTCAGCAAAGATTGATCAGATACAGATCAACGGGTAACCGGATTAATCTTTCGCGGTCGTTACTCATCTAATCTGTGAACATTTAAAAAACTAGGAATGAAATCTTTCGCGAGTTGGTCATTGGCTGGGTTGCTGGTTCTGATACTAACTCAATCTGGTCGTGCTCAAAATACAAAAGGATACAGCCTCGGCGATGCTGTCGCCGATTTTCGATTAAAGAATGTAGACGGGCGCCAGATTACCCTGACTGAATTCCGGTCGCAGCGAGGATTAATAGTTGCTTTCATGAGTAATCACTGCCCCTTCTCGAAAGCGTATGAAGACCGTCTCGTTGCACTGGATCGAAAATTCGCACCGCAAGGCTACCCGGTATTGGCTGTTATGCCCAACGATCCAAAAGCTTACGAAGACGACTCGTTTGAGAATATGCAAATCCGCTCGCGCGAAAAAGGTTATTCGTTTGCGTATGCCATTGATGAAACCCAGACCACCGCTCGTGCTTTTGGCTCGACCCGTACGCCCGAAGTATATGTCTTAAAGCAGGCAGGCGGTCAGTTTATCCTCGAATACATGGGCGCAATCGACGATAGTCCACAGGATGGCTCCAGTGCACAGCGTCGGTATGTAGATGAAGCGGTCAGCAGCCTTCTCAACGGTCGGCCAGTGCAATCCCCGATTACAAAACCAATTGGCTGCGCCATAAAATGGAAGTGAGACGGCCCAACTGATTCCGTCAGGAAAATGTTTTCGACTTTTTTCTTTTCGGGGCTCGGCCTTTTTTGGCATATCGTTTGTCCATTCACTATTGTGAAATCAAACTACACAATGATCATGAAAAAACATCCATTGCTTTTGACCCGTATTAAACACGTGGCTGGTACACTCATGCTGGTGTCATCGCTGGCGCTCCTGCAAGCTTGTGGTTCCGACAACAAAAACGAGTCGCGGACCGAAGACGCCCTTGAAAAAACAGGTGACGCGATCTCTGCCGACACGAAAGATGCGACCGCCGATGCTAAAGAAGATATGCGTGAAGCGGGTGATAAAGCAGAGGCTAAAACGGATGAGTTAGCGGCTGATTTCAAACGGGAACGCGACGAAGCGGTTGCCAAAATGAATATCCAAAAAGATAAACTGGACGCTAAAATCGAAGAATTGAAGGTGAAAGCCGATAAACAGAGCGATAAGGCCAAAGCAGAAACCGAACGCCAGAAAGCCAAGCTTGAGGTAGAGCGCAAGGAGTTAGGCGAAGACATTGACCACGCCCAAAACGCAACGGCTGATGCTTGGAAAGACGTTAAAGCTGGCTTCAAACAAGCAGGTCATGAGATAGGCGATGCTTTTGACAAAGCAGGCGACAAACTCAAGCGTGACGATAACTAGTACCGATAGGCTTCTCTCATAAATCATCCGAAAAGTGCCGACTCTCCCGTGAGGTCGGCACTTTTTTTGTTTTTAAATACTGTGGAGCCTTTTCCTCAGTTTTGAGGATAGATATACAGTTATCACTTGTATTCCAACAGGGAAAATTGTTATTTTGCGGGCTAAATTGACTGTTAAAAGCGAAATGTCTGTCATTAATAAGATCAGAGAACGTTCGGGACTAGCTGTCGGTATCATTGCCGTCAGTTTGATTCTGTTCATTGTGGGTGGTGATTTGCTGGGCGGCCGTAGTTTGCTGTTTGGCGGTAACCAGCAGGAAGTTGGTGAGATTGCGGGTCAATCCATTGATTATCAAGAGTTCAATGCTAAGGTAGATGAACTGCGGGCACAATTTGAGCAACAGGCTGGACGGGCTCCCGCGGATCAGGATCTGGCTCAAATTCGTGAGCAGGCCTGGAATCAGATGTTATTTGACATTGCCTATCAGAAAGAGTTCGATAAGCTGGGCCTTATGGTTTCCTCTGAAGAACTTGTTGATATGGTACAGGGAAACAACATCAGCCCTGCTGTTCGGCAGGCCTTCACGAATCCGCAAACCGGCATTTTCGACAAAAGCTCCATTATCAGCTACCTCAAAGGGTTGAAAAACCTTCCTCCTCAGCAGCAGGCTGCCTGGGCTAGTTTTGAGAAGAACCTGGCGTCCAACCGGCTCCGGGATAAATACGAAGGCCTCATGCGCCTGTCGGTATTTGCCACTACTGCCGAAGCACAGAAGGAATACCAGGCTCAGAATTCGAAAGCAAATGTGAAAATGCTGTTCGTACCGTATTACACGATCAATGATACGACGGTAAAAGTAACGGACTCTCAGTTGCAGGACTACCTGTCGAAGCACAAAGACGAATTTCCGGGTACCGACAGCCGGTCAATTCAGTACGTGACTTTCTCCGTAGCGCCTTCTAAAGAAGATAGCGCAGCACTCTACGGCCAGATTAAATCGCTGGCTCGCGGATTGGGTGGGGCTACCAACGATTCGACCTTTGCTCAGCAGAACAGCGATGTTCGGGTGCCTCTGTACCTGACAGCCGGTGAAATGCCCGAGCAACTTCGGGCGGCTATCCCGACCTTCGCGCCCGGTGGCATCTACGGTCCTTTCCGTGAAGGCAACACGTATTTTATTTACAAGTACAGCGGAACCAAAAAAGATACCAACTTTACGGCTCGGGCCAGTCATATTCTGATTCAGACAAAAGGTCTTGCTGACTCGGCCAAAGCCGATGCTCGTCGCCGGGCAGAAGGTATCCTGAAGCAGATTCAGGGAGGGGCTAGTTTTGAAGCGCTGGCCCAAACCAACAGCGACGATGGATCGCGTTCGGTAGGGGGTGACCTGGGCTATTTCAAGAACAATGGCCAGATGGTGAAACCTTTTGAAACAGCTATCTTCGGAGCAACGTCAGCGGGGTTGATTCCCCGTCTGGTTGAAACCGAATTCGGTTACCACATCATTAAGGTTACGCAACCCAAAACAAACGTATTGTATCGCATCGCGGCCATTGGTAAGTCTATTACGCCAAGCCAGACCACTCGTGATGAAGCACTGCGCAAAGCCGACCAATTCGCATCGGACGTAAATACGAAAGAAGAGTTCGATGCCAAAGTGAAAGAGGACAAATCACTCGTTGTTGCGACGGCTGATCGTATTCCCGAAGGCGCCAATCAAATCAATGCATTGGCGGGTACAGAAGTGCGGCAAATTGTCCGGTGGGCCTTTAATGACAAAACGGATGTTAATTCGGTTTCGGAACCATTTGAAGTTGGTGACCAGTACGTTATCGCTGTACTGACCAACAAAACATCCAAAGACAAAGTTGAAGTCAATGACTACCGGAATGAACTGACCGCTAAAGTTCGGAACGAACTGAAAGGCGAGCAGATCATTGCTAAGTTGGGTAATACGAGCGGATCGCTGGAAAGCATCGCGCAGAAATTCGGTGCCGGTGCGCTGGTAGAAGTTGTTGACGATGTGAACCTGGCAACGGGCTTCCTGCGCAGTGCCGGTGTTGATCCGGTAGCGCTGGGTAAAGCGTTCGGGCAGAAACCCGGCAAGCATTCCAAGCCATTTATTGGCGAAGGAGGAGTGTTGGTGATGGAAACGATGGCGCTGACGCCAGCCCCGGCCATTGCTGATTACACCATGTACAAAACGCAAATTCAGCAGAATAATACATCGCGGATCGGTTTCTACATCAATGAAGCTATTAAAGAAGCCGCCAACGTTGAAGATCGTCGGGCTAAGTTCTATTAGTCTCCAGCCGATACGTTCATAAAAAAGCCCCCGTCTAAAGTAGATGGGGGCTTTTTTATGTAGCGAGGTGGCACAACATCCCTCCCTTTGGTCCGCGTTACTTTATCTGTGCTGTCAGATACGCAATCATCTTGGTAAGGGCCTGCGCTCTGTGACTAATAAGGCCTTTCTCGTCCATTGTCATTTGAGCAAATGTGCGGTCGTAGCCGTCTGGAAGAAAAACCGGGTCGTAACCAAAACCACCTGTACCCTGAGGGGCGTTCAGTATTTGACCGTTAACAATGCCCTCGAACTGATGTTCGACCCCGTGGAGTACCAGCGTGAAGACAGTAATAAAGCGAGCCGTCCGGTTTTTCTCGCTGGCCAGATTAGTCAGTAATTTCTGAATGTTCTGCTCATGGTTTCGACTACCCGAGTAATAGGCCGAATCGACGCCCGGCTCACCATGCAATGCATCGACTTCCAGACCGGAATCATCGGCAAAACAGGAAACGCCGAAGTGAGTCCAGACGTAATCGGCTTTTTGGCGGGAGTTGCCCGGAATGGTCCCTGATGTTTCGGGTAGCTCGTCGGTACAGCCGATGTCGAGTAGAGTTTTCAGCGTGAAGGCACCACCCAGTCTGGCCGTGACTTCCGCTAGCTTATGTTCGTTATTTGTCGCAAAACAGAGTTCCATAGAGGACAAAAAAAGCCGTTTACAGTCGCAACTGCAAACGGCTTCTACTAAAAGTAGCGTACTGGTTTACCGGCCCGGCTGTGGCATGCCTGGCTGCCCCTGACCAGGCTGTCCTTTCTGGATGTCAATCAGGTCAATATCAAATAGCAAAACCGAGTTTGGTGCAATACCCTGGTTGCCACGTGGGCCATAGGCCAGCGTCGAGGGAATAATCAGCGTAGCCTTTTCGCCTTTGTGCATCTTGCTGACGCCTTCTTCCCAACCTGGAATCACCATACCAACCCCAATCTGGAACTGAGCGGGTTTGCCACCTGCCTGTGGGTTTGTGCGCGAACTGTCGAACACTTTACCATCCAGCAGTTTGCCCGTGTAATGCACCTGCACAACGTCGCCTTTGTTTGGCGTTGGCCCACTGCCCGGTTGCGTAACAACGTAGTACACGCCCGATTCGGTTTTTTGAACTTTGCCTGTCAGGCCATTTTTGGCAACGTAGTTTTCAATAACCTTAGCGTCGATACCTTTCTGCTTCTCCATATCGACGGCCTGAGCTTTTTTGTACTCATCTTCCGTCTGTACGTTCAACAGCTTCACGGCAATACCGATGTCGGTACCTTTCTGCACACCCGGAGGTAAGGGTTGCATAGCCCGCGTGAAGAGCGAATCAGCGCTTACGTAGAACGTAGCACTATCACCCTTGCCAAGCATAGTCAGGCCTTCTTCATACGAACCCTTGAAAGGAGGCACCTGCAACAGCATCTGGAAGGGAACCCCTTCTTTGTGCGTATCGCGCAGAACAGAATCCTTATTATTCATCAGGGTAAGATGGAGCGTAAGAATATCCCCAACTTTGCCTTTACGGCTGCCTTCGGTTTGTTCGTGAATTGTGTACTTCAGGCCGTTTTCCGTAACCTGTTGGCGGTTCTTACCGCAGGCCGCAACAACAGCGACGAGTAGGGCGGCTTTCCCGAAATTTTTAAGAGACATGAGAGATTACTTGGTTTAATTTTTCTACACTGTTGCCAGCAGTAACTGCTGGTATTCGGGCAATACGGCTAATAACTTTTGCTCTGTTTCAGCCAGGGATAGTTTGGACCGCCCACCGGAAGCATTGCGATGACCACCACCATCAAAGTACTTATTGGCCAGATCACGCACGGAAAAGTTTCCTATAGAACGAAATGAGATGCGGATCTCGTCGTTCCGGTCAATTAAAATTGCGGCCATCACGACACCTTCTACCGCCAGAGCGTAGTTGACCATCCCCTCCGTATCGCCCGTTTTGGAGCGGTACTGTTTCAGTTCGGCGTCGGTGAGCGTAATGTAAGCGAACTTGTATTCCGGCAAAACCCGCAGCTTTTCATTTAAAACGTAGCCCAGCAATCGAAATTTGTCAATGGTTACGTTATCGAAGATGCGCCGGTGAATGCTGCTGACATCAATGTTGAGGTCTACCAGTTCGGCCGCCATGCGGTGAACATTTCCCGTTGTGTTCGGATGCCGGAACGAACCGGTGTCCGTCATCAGGCCCGAGTATAGACACTCGGCAATGGGAACATCAATCAGGTCCTTGTCACCCAGCGTTACAATCAGTTGGAATACCAATTCTGCGGTGGCGGCAGCCGTTGGGTCCCAGAGGGCAAGGTCGGCAAAGGACTCCGGTTCAAGATGGTGATCAATCAGAATTTTGCGGGCACGAGACTGGCGCACAAGCGGGGCTAATTCACGAATACGGTCGAGGCTCGAAAAATCGAGGCAGAAGATAACATCGGCTTCGGCAATTTGCTGACTGACGGATACCCGCAGCTTTTCTTCGAACGCGATTACGCCGTCGTTACCCGCCATCCAATGAAGGTTCTGAGAATATTCGGTCGGTGTAATAACCGTTACGTGATGGCCTTTTTTGCGAAGGTAGCCCGCCAGCCCCAGCGATGACCCCATCGCGTCGGCATCCGGGTTCTGGTGAGTCGTAATCAGTACAGTTTGGGCTTGCGCGATAACTGCACCAATTGCTTCAATGTCTTGCATATAGAAATGGCCTTGGCCATAATCGAAACCCAAAAGTACGAATAATACTAATTCCTATTGATGATTTGGCCATCGTTGCCAATAACTTTGATTCCTTTGCTCCGATGGTTGCTGTGTAGATGGGCTTGAGAGAATCACGAAGTGGCATTTACGGGGTAAACCCTTACATTTGCGGTCAGCCCGCGTAGGGAAATAATATTTGGATATAAACATATAAAATGGCAACGAACCGAACATTCACTATGATTAAGCCTGATGCTGTCGAAGCCGGGCATACGGGAGCAATTATCAAAATGATTGAAGAAGCGGGTTTCCGGATCGTAGCAATCAAAAAAACACAGTTAACGACCGAGCGGGCTGGTCAATTTTATGCGGTTCATAGTGAACGTCCTTTTTATGATGGCCTGCGCACCTACATGTCTTCGGGAGCGATCGTTCCGATGATTCTGGAAAAAGAAAACGCCGTTGCTGATTTCCGTAAGCTTATTGGCGCGACAAATCCCGCCCAGGCCGAAGAAGGAACCATTCGTAAGTTATATGCCCAGTCACTGGAAGCAAACGCGATTCACGGCTCGGACTCAGACGAAAATGCCGCTATAGAGGGTAATTTTTTCTTCGCCGGTACGGAGCAGTATTAAGTAGTCAGAAGTGAGTAGCGAGGAGTGAGAATAGCTACTGCACGTATCCGGTGGCGCTTTTTTGCTCCTGGCTTCTCACTCCTAACTACTTACTTTCTCATAATACTTGCAAAATTCCCTCAGCGCGCACACAGTACATTTGGGCGATCGGGCGAGGCAGATGTAGCGGCCGTGTAGAATGAGCCAGTGGTGCGCTTTAGGAACGTATTGTTTCGGGATGTGGGCCATCAGCGCTTTTTCCACAGCCAGGGGGGTCGTGGCCGTGAGCGGAGCCAGTCCCAGACGATGAGACACCCGAAAGACGTGCGTATCGACCGCCATTGTCGGTTCATTGTACACCACCGACAGAATCACATGAGCCGTTTTACGGCCTACACCCGGTAGCGTCTGTAATTCCTCAACCGTCGCCGGAATTTCTCCCCCAAACGTATCCATTAATGTTCTGGCCATTCCAACCAGATGCTTGGCCTTGTTATTCGGATAGGAAACACTGCGGATATAGGTGAACACCTCGTCGGCGGAAGCGGCAGCCAGCGATTCTGGCTCGGGAAACCGGGCAAAGAGCGCGGGTGAAATCTGGTTGATTCGTTTGTCTGTGCACTGCGCCGATAAAATGACCGCTACCAGCAACTCATACGGGTTGCTAAAAGTCAACTCTGTTTTAGGTTCCGGGTAATGTTGGGTAAAGTAGTCAATGAAGCGTTTGAACCGTTCTTTTTTTTGCATAGTAATACGTGCTTTGTCCACAGTCTATGTAATTAGACTGTGGACAAAGCACTAAAACCGGCCAATTCAACTGGTCGCTACGTTTGTCGCAGGCGGGCAGGTGGATTGGCTGGATGGTTTTTAGAATACGTTAGGATAGACTGGACTGTATTTCGACGGGGTTCACGTTCAATCTTGTTCATCAACGCTCGTAATTCGAGCGCTTCGAGAAAGAACGTCATCAATTCCGGCTCCGACATTAGGGAGTCTTCAATGAGCAGATTTTCCTCTGGCGAGGTCTCCTCATAGACATACCGGATCACATCATCTTGGGTAAAGGTTTTTATCATAACTCGGCGAACGTTTGCTTAGTTGTTTGCGTAAATTTATTAACGCATAACGCATACGCCCCAAAGCCGTGTTAATGCTGACGCCGGTTGCATCGGCAATCTCTTGGAAACTCATTTCCTCGTAGTGCCGCATGATAAGCACCTGACGCTGTTGTTCCGGCAATCGCTGAATCAATTCGCGCAAATGCTCGTGTGTTTCCTGCCGAATCTGGAGAGATTCGACTGAATCCTCCGCAAACTCGAGCGTATTGAAAACACTGCTTCCGTCCTCAAACACCACACTGGGGTAGCGTTTATCTTTTCGGAAATAGTCAATGGCCAAGTTGTGAGCAATTCGGATAATCCAGGGTAGAAATTTTCCCTCCTCGTTGTATCTACCCGACTTAATGGTGTCCACGGCTTTGATGAACGTGTCCTGCATTAAGTCTTCTGCAATGTACTGATCTTTAACGATCAGGTAGATTGTCGTGTAAATCTTCGATTTGTGCCGTTGCACTAATTTAGCAAAGGCTTTTTCATTACCACGGATATACAGGGAAATCAACTCACTGTCGTTTACCTGGGCTTTTTCCATTTTCAGTAAGACAATTATGTAACGTAGAGCAGTGTTTCGATAGTGTATGGGAGAGTTGTGTTTTTTTGATATTTTAATTTTTCCAGCCTTAAAAGTAAGAAAAAAATAGGCTTAACTGCAAATTAATGTTGCAAAAAATCTGCCAAACGGTAGCATTTCGATTAAAAACTTATTTTTTGTTCTCGAAGACTACTGAGTTGGGCGGAATTTGCCAAATCTAGCTTATTCAGAGAATTAATTGTACTTACGTTTGATACATTCCTATAGATTCACTTGGCAGGCTATTCGTTTAAAATTAAATTAAAATTTTTTTGAGCCTTCTGTAAGTCGTTCGGTATCCATTCCGTCAGACTAGTCTGGTACGTCAACCATAGCCGTTGGGGGTGCTTACTAGTCGGCTGCTATCAATTCCCAAGTCAGTTCTATTTTTTAGTCAACCTATTGATTTACTGTGGCAAATACCTACTTTAGAGTCTTCGCAAGCTATTAGTTTGACTAATAGGTATTCTATGAAATCACGTTGGTCTGGAATCATAATGCTTGGCTGCTATACGGCCTGCTTCGGGCAATCGTGTCCTGTATTGCCGGAATTGGACTTCGATCGACGGAGCGACTCCGCTTACATGGATAGTTTACTCAGTCTGGGCCGTGTGCATAGACAAATTTCAAGCCAACTACCCCGAACTTCGTCCAACGACACATTACGGTTGGAGGGTATACGGTTCATGGCATTGGTATTTAAGCAGATGCGGGGTAGCCAACGGGATAGTAGCTTTCTGTATGCCAGGCAGCTGGAAGAGCAGGCGCTGCGTTATCACAACAGGCTGTATACGGTTCGGGCTATGATGTTGCAGGAACATTACATTCGAACCATCAAAGGTGATTTCTCCCAGGCGCTTCGAATCAATCAACGGGCTTCTGAACTGTGTGTGAAGCTACCCCAGGAAAGCTCTCCGCGCTGGCAGGTTCAGATGAACATGGGCGATATATACCTGCTTCTGAAAGAGTATGACCATGCCCTGCGCAGCTACCAGCTCTCCCAGACTTTGCTGGGGTACAATACATCGCTGACGCCCAGAAACAGGAAATTACTCATTAGCCAGGCCGTGACCCAGCAGGGCGAGGTGTATGAAATCCGCGGTCAGCATGACCTGGCGCGCCAGCAATTTGAGACCAGCTTAACGATTGCCCAGGAGGTGCACTCCCAAATAAATGTAGCCTATACAAACGAACGCCTGGGCGATTTTTTTATTAGCCGGCACCGGCCTCTGGAGGCCATCAATCACTTTAACGACGCACTGGCTGTTTGGACCAAACTTAAGGATCGGGCCGGACAGGCAGTTGTGTGGGCCCGGCTGTCGGAGGCCTATACGTTAGTCAGCAAGCCTGAGTTGGCCATTGAATTTGGGGAGAAAGCCGCTGCCGTTGCCCGCGAGTCAAAATTTATTCAGGTGCAGCAACTGGCTACTCAATCGCTGTACCAGGCTTATCGGTTGGCTAACCAGCCCGCTCAGGCACTGGCTATGTACGAAGAGTACAGCATGCTCCGGGATAGCCTGGCAAATCTTAATCGGATAGAAGAACTGTCGGCTGTGCAAAAAAAGTATGATATAAACCAGGTTCGCCTGGCTGCAGACAGGGAGCGGGTCATTCAGCGCCAACAGCTGATCAACATTCGTCGACAAGCAGAAATTGCCCGGCTACGGGCGGAAGCCGAACACGAGCAGCTAGCCGGACAAACCCGCATGAGCCAGCTTCAGCAACGAATTGAAACGGAACGTTTGCGCGCCGAATCGCAGAAGAGCCGGTTGGAACACCGGGCACACATCAATAAGTTGAGTCACGACATCCGGCAGGCGAATCTGATGCGGGTTGTTATGTTCGGTGGGCTGGCTATGCTCCTCTGCTTTCTAATACTTTATTATCGAAAGAATCGGCTGATCAATCGGCAGAAACGGGAAATAGAGGAACTGAACAGGGATCTGGAAGACAAAGTGTTTGCCCGCACCGTTGAGCTGAAGTTAGCCAATGACCAGTTACGGGCCAAGAACCGGGAGATTGAAGAAGCCCTCCTGCGTGGGCAAACACTCGAACGGAAGCGAATGGCGGCCGATCTGCACGATAGTCTGGGTGGCTTGCTGGCTGCAATCAAAACCAGCATGTCGGCCCTGAATCCGGCACACATGGCGGAGGGTGAACAGAAGATTTACCACAATCTGCTGAATATGGCCAAAGAGGCCTTTGCTGAAATTCGCTACCTGTCGCACAATCTGCAACCCGACGAACTGGAAAAACAAGGCTTGTCGGAAGCTTTGACCCGGCTGGTCACCAAACTCAATCTGACCCAGAAAATAACCTTTCGGCTCAATAACAAAGAGCTGCCCCGTCTGGGCAAAACGGCGGAGTTCAATCTGTATTCAATCTGTATCGAGCTTTGCAGTAACATTCTCCGGCATTCGGAAGCGACGGAGGCCGACATTCTGTTCCGCCGTTTCAACAACGAACTGAACATGATCGTGAAGGACAACGGCTGTGGTATGGACCCTACCGATGCCACTGGCATGGGTCTGCATAATATTCAGGCCCGGATGGACCTGATCCAGGGGCGCTATGAAATTCACTCTGGTAAAGGCGAGGGCACCACGTTTATCTTTATCCTTCCTGTTTCGCCAAATCTGGCCATTGCCTGAGCGCTGAGTCAGCGATTACTTGATCTGCCCGTCAACCAGAAATTCATTCTTGTCGAAATACGGTAGTTTCTGGAAACCCGATACGGTATAATGCCGGATGCCCCAGCCTTTGCTGGTGCCAGGTCCACTATTGAGCGATAGGCGACGCTCCGATGAATAGAGCGGATTTCTGGTCTGCAAAACAGCGTCAATCCGGCTTGGCTTATGGGTTGCCGAATCGAGTCGTACGGTAAGCGACCGAACCGTCAACCGCTCTTCCGAATTTTTCAGGGTGTACTGATACGTCAGCGAATCTGGCCGGATGATCTGATAGCTGCTACGAAGAGCGGGCTTGTTGATATCGGCCTGCGTGAACAGCTCCAGTTCGCGCGTCCAGTTAATGTCACGAGTGGTTTGCTGGTTTCGCTTTTCGTTAATGGCGACCGTCTTGCTGATGAGTGGTTTTTGGGCTGATAAGTCCGTAATCTGGCCTTTCACGTAGCTTAATACGTCGTAATAAACATTCGGCTGGGTTTGCTGGGCGGGATCATTGCAGCTACTGATTAACAGGGAGAATGAGAGGAGAACGGGATAAACAAAACGCATAAATCAGGACAAAACGGGCGTTGATGAAGAGAGCCTTACGGGAGAACCAACACGATTTTTAACAAATCGGTTTGGGTAATCAAATTCTGAACCAAATTTGCAGTCAGAATGCTTTCTTGGTAAACAGGTTGATGTGTATGGTTTGAGGTTTTCGGTCGCCAGCTGGCAACTGATCTATCCGTGAGCTAGCAACAAACCTCAAGCCACAAACATCAAAAAATTAATGTCATTTATGGAATACGATGTGATTTTCATTGGTTCGGGGCCGGGTGGCTATACGGGCGCAATCCGCTGTGCTCAGCTCGGATTAAAAACGGCCATTATTGAAAAATATCAGTCGCTTGGTGGCACCTGCCTGAATGTAGGTTGCATTCCGTCGAAAGCGCTGCTCGACTCGTCAGAGCATTACTACAATGCCGCGCACACGTTTGCCGAGCATGGCATTAAGCTGGCCGATTTGCAGGTTGATCTGGCTCAAATGATTGCCCGCAAAGCCAGTGTAGTCGATCAGACAACGAAAGGGATTACGTTTCTGATGAAGAAAAACAAGATCGACGAACTGCATGGTTTTGCTTCGTTCGTTGATCCGCATACCATTAAAATTACGAAAGACGACGGGTCGGAGCAGGTTATCAAAGGCAAAAACATTGTGATTGCTACGGGCTCGAAACCGATGTCGTTTCCATCGATGCCCATTGATAAAAAACGGGTCATTACGTCTACCGAAGCGCTTCAGCTTCCCGAAATCCCAAAACACCTGATCGTCATTGGCGCGGGCGTCATTGGTGCGGAACTAGGCTCGGTATACGCCCGGATTGGTTCGAAAGTGTCGTTTGTGGAGTTTGCCGATTCGATGATTCCGACGATGGATAAAACGATGGGTAAAGAACTTCAGAAGTCCGTTAAAAAGCTCGGTGCCGATTTCTACTTCAGCCATAAAGTGACCAAAGTAGAAAACACGGGCGACGAAGTTGTTGTCAGCATCGACACGCCAAAAGGCGAACAGATTACCCTTACCGGCGATTACTGCCTGGTATCGGTTGGCCGTCGCCCCTACACCGATGGACTGAACCTGGAAGCGGCCGGGCTGAAAACTGATGCGCGGGGCAAAGTTGAGGTAGACAATCACCTGCGTACGAGCGTTCCGCACATTTATGCTCTTGGCGACGTGATTCGGGGTGCTATGCTGGCGCACAAAGCCGAAGAAGAAGGAACGTTTATTGCCGAAACTATCGTGGGCCAAAAGCCACATATTCACTATAAACTGATTCCGGGTGTGGTGTATACCTGGCCGGAAGTAGCATCGGTAGGCTACACGGAAGAGGAAGTGAAGCAGGAAGGCATCCCGTATAAAGTCGGCTCGTTCCCGTTCAAGGCACTGGGTCGGGCACGGGCGAGTATGGACGTTGACGGGCTGGTGAAAGTGCTGGCGCATAAAGAAACCGATGAGATTCTGGGCGTTCACATGATTGGTGCCCGCACCGCCGATATGATTGCCGAAGCGGTTGTTGCCATGGAATTCCGGGCATCTGCCGAAGACGTATCGCGCATGTCGCACGCGCACCCGACCTACACAGAAGCCTTCAAAGAAGCCTGTCTGGCCGCTACCGACAACCGGGCAATCAATATGTAATTGCCTAGACATAAACGTACACGGGCCCGGTTGCTGCAAAGCGGCCGGGCCTGTTTTTGATAAAAATAGTGTATTTACTAGTAACTTGTAATCGTTTGCTTATGCCTGTACTATCAATGTTTTACGGTATTATTATACGAATGTTTTATTTTGATAATAAAGAACACCATCTACCCCATATTCATATAGAATATTCCGGCCAAAAGGCAGTTGTTTCTATACCTGAAGGTAGTTTACTAACAGGTAGTTTTCCGGCCGGGAAACTGAAGTTGGTGCAGGCTTGGGTTGAGATACATGAAGATGAACTGATGGCAAACTGGCAGTTAGCAACGGAGGGTAATACCGTCTTTAAAATTGATGCATTAAAATAAACTGTTATGCGGTTTCTAACATACATAAAGCCTCTCAGCGATTATAGATTGGTCTGTACGTTTGACAATGGTGTTAAAAAAGTCGCCGACCTTACTCCTTATTTGCAGTCTGAAGCATTCAGACCTCTACAAAAACCTGAGCT
Source organism: Spirosoma lituiforme (assembly GCF_054776635.1). NCBI lineage: Bacteria > Pseudomonadati > Bacteroidota > Cytophagia > Cytophagales > Cytophagaceae > Spirosoma > Spirosoma lituiforme. Next base: position 245,336 of record NZ_BAAHBO010000007.1, on the reverse strand, counting down.
ATTCAGCGAAGTGGAGAACAAGCAGTACTACGTAGAATGGCTGGGTGGAGACATCGATTTAAGTGCTGATACATTATGGCATATAGGCACAGGCTTACAGAACGCCTAGCTTGTTTTAAACGACTTCGCTTCAGAAATACACGGGCCCGGTTGCTGCAAAGCGGCCGGGCTTTTCTGTATATTGCTTTCTTAACCAATACAGCCTTTACAATGAAAAAAACAATTACTCTCCTCTTTACCGTGCTGGTCGGCTATGCCCAGGCACAAAATGCGGATTCAGTCGCCATCCGGAGCATCTATAACGAAGCCCTCGCCCATGGTAAATCCTACGAATGGCTGCGCTACCTCACCAAGCAGGTCGGGCCGCGCCTGAGCGGATCGGCAGGTGCGCAGAAAGCCGTTGACTGGACGAAACAGGTGATGGAAAAAGAGGGGTTCGATCGGGTGTTTCTGCAGGATGTGATGGTACCCTACTGGGTGCGGGGCGCGAAAGAAGAAGCCTATATCCGTACGGGTAAACAGAAGACTACGGTACCCATTGCGGCCCTGGGCGGTTCGGTGGCTACGGGTCCCAAGGGTGTTGAGGCTGGCGTTATTGAGGTGAAAAGCTTTCCCGAATTACGGGCATTGGGACCGGACAAGGTAAAGGGCAAGATTGTCTTTTTTAACCGCCCCATGGACCCCACTAAAATCAATACCTTCGAAGCGTACGGCGGAGCCGTCGATCAGCGGGCCAATGGCGCTACGGAAGCCGCTAAACTGGGCGCTGTTGGGGCCATTGTGCGCTCCATGACCAACATACACGACGACAATCCACACGTGGGTGGTATGCGCTACGGCACTGGCGTTCCACTAATTCCGACGGCGGCCATCAGTACCAATGGAGCCGATCTGCTGAGCAAGTCCCTGGCCGAGAACCCAGGCCTGACTTTTTACTTCAAGCAAAGCTGTGAGTCATTGCCCGACGCCAAGTCATACAACGTCGTCGGTGAAATCAGGGGCAGCGAGAAACCCGACGAAATCATTGTGGTGGGCGGTCATCTGGATTCCTGGGATTTGGCCGAAGGCGCACACGATGATGGCGCGGGCTGTGTGCAATCCATTGAGGTACTGCGAATCATGAAAGCGCTGGGTATCAAGCCTAAGCGTACCATCCGGGCGGTGATGTTCATGAACGAGGAAAACGGCCTTCGGGGTGGTGTTCAGTATGCTGACTTAGCCAAAAAGAATAATGAAAAGCACATTGCCGCCGTCGAATCCGACAATGGAGGGTTTACCCCACGCGGCTTCGGTATTGTCGGTACGCCTGATCAACGGGCAAAAGTAACCCCCTGGAAACCACTGCTGGCCCCGTACGGCCTTCTGGAAATCGGGGCTGGCGGGGGTGGGGCTGATATTGGCCCACTAGCGCAGTCGGGAACGGTTTTGTTTGGCTTCAAGCCCGATTCTCAACGGTATTTCGATTACCACCATACCACGATAGATAAGTTTGAAACGGTTAGCCAGCGCGAACTGGAACTGGGTGCTGCCTCGATGGCGGCTCTGGTGTACTTACTGGATCAACACGGATTGTAGCAGGGTAATAAGTCGATAACGAGTAATGGATACGTCTGGAGAGACAGGGCTACACACCTGCTTCTTCAGACTTTTTTTGTGGCCATTTACGGCAATATTCAACCAATAGCAAGGTATCTATTAAAATAGTATTAACGTAATATTATTTTGTATTTAATGTTAAAGATAGAATATTGTATTATTTTTTAATTGAAAGGCCATTGGTTGTTGCGTAGATTTAGGGAAAGATTGGCGTGTATACCTGTTTCTTTTTTTTCCTAACAGCTTATGAAACACCGTTTAACAAATGTATCAGGACGTTATTATTGCCTGATGATTGCCTTCTGGCTGCTCACATCGGCGGTCGGTTGGGCGCAAAACACAAGCCGCACGATCACGGGAAAAGTCCTCTCAAAAACCGACGGGAAAGGCCTTCCGGGTGCTAACGTACTGGTTAAAGGGTCTACCGCAGGGGCCGTAACCGATGCCGACGGAAACTTCTCGATTAGTGCCCAGCCTAGTGCCACGCTGACTGTTTCGTACATTGGCTTCATCTCGCAGGAAACGGCTATTGGCAATCAGACTGAACTGACCATTTCTCTGACAGAAGATGCCTCGCAGTTAAGCGAAGTAGTGGTGACGGCTCTGGGAATTTCGCGCGATAAAAAAGCGCTGGGCTATAGCCTTCAGGAACTGAAAGGGAATGAACTGACGCAGGCTCGTCCGACAAACCTGGTTAACGCGCTGTCGGGTAAGATTGCGGGTGTTCAGGTGACGGCAACAAACGGTTTACCCGGTGCTTCGTCACGAATCTTGATTCGGGGGGCCAACTCCATTGGAGGCAATAACCAGCCGCTGTTCGTGGTCGACGGGATTCCGATCGATAACGGCAGCTACAACGTAACGCCCGGCAGCACCGGCGGAAACGTAAACAATGTAACGACCGATTATGGTAATGGCGCTTCGTCCATCAACCCCGACGATATTGATAATATTTCGGTTCTGAAAGGAGCCAACGCAGCCGCACTTTATGGCTCCCGGGCGGCCAATGGAGTTATTCTGATCACCACCAAACGGGGGGCGAGCAGCAAGAACATCGGGGTAACGGTGAACACAAATACGACCTTTGACAACCCGCTACGGCTCCCCGACTTCCAGAATGAATACGGACAGGGGCTTAAGGGTCAGTTTTCGTACGTAGATGGCCTGGGTGGTGGGGTTAACGATGGCGTGGATGAAAGCTGGGGACCCCGGCTGGATGGTCGACTGATTCCGCAGTACAACTCGCCCATCGGGGCTGATGGCAAACGGACCGCCACCCCCTGGATTGCCCGACCCGACAACGTGAAGAATTTTTACGATACGGGTGTTACCACGAGCAACAGCATTGCGCTCACGGGTGGTACTGAAAAAGGCGATTTTCGGTTGGGCTATACCAACCTGTATCAGAAGGGGATGTTGCCGAACACGAATTACAAACGGCAAAATCTATCGTTCAATGCCGGCTGGAATTTCACCCCGAAGTTCACGGTTCGGACCAGCATTAATTACATTAAGGATGGCTCCGACAATCGACAGAATCTAAACCTTTACTGGATCTGGTTTGGCCGTCAGGTTGATCTGGAAGACCTCAAGGCAAATCCCGTCGAAACGGGCACCGATCCAAGCCAGTGGCCGGTTCAGCGGAACTGGAATTCGAATTACTGGAACAACCCGGCGTACGCACTGAGTAACTTTAAATACGCAAACGATAAAGACCGCATTATTGGCAACATAACCGCTACCTATAAATTAACCGACTGGCTAACGCTGACGGGGCGCACGGGAACCGATTTCTCGAATGACCGGAGAATGACCAAACAGGCTAAAGCGGTGGGCCTGCCCAACGGAAGCTATGCCGAAGATGTCGTTTATGTAAGCGAAACAAACAGTGATTTCCTGTTGACGGCCGACAAGCGGGTTAGCGAATTTCACGTTGTGGCATCGGTAGGGGGTAACATGCGCCGGAATTTTACGCAGCGGGATTATATGTATGCCTCAGAGCTGACGATTCCGAATCTCTATAATATTGGGAATGCCAAGTCACGCCCGACGGTCTATAATCGGATGACTGATAAACGCGTGAATAGTCTCTACGGCTCGGCTTCGCTGTCGTTCCGGGATTATTTGTTCGTTGATCTCACAGCCCGTAACGACTGGTCCAGCACGTTGCCCGCTGGCAACCGCAGCTATTTCTATCCATCCATCTCGGCCAGCGCAATTCTGACGGATATGCTCGGAATGACGTCCAACGTTCTGTCGTATGCCAAGTTGCGGGGTGGCTACGCGCAGGTGGGTAACGATACCGATCCGTATAACCTGACGCAGGTTTTTTCGAACGAAACGGCCTGGGGGAACACCACGACTTTCTCGGAGAACAACCTGATTTACAATCGGGACCTGAAGCCTGAACTAACAACGGCCATTGAGTTTGGCGTTGAAACGCGGTTGTTCCGGAATGCCCTGAATTTCGAATTTACGTACTACGACAAAAACACGAGCAATCAGATTCTGCAAGCTAACGTAGCCCAGAGTTCAGGCTATTATAACTCGGTCATCAATGCCGGACGGATTCGGAACAGCGGTTTCGAGATTGAATTATCGGGAGCACCCATTAAGCGTGCGGGTGGTTTTCGCTGGGATGTAGGCGTCAACTTTGCCCTGAACCGCTCAAAAGTGGTCGACCTGGGAGGCCTGTCTACGTACCAGATCAACACGGGTTCGCTGCTGCGGAATGTAATTCTGGAAGCGCGTCCGGGCGATCCTTACGGGAATTTCTACGGTACCTATTACCGGCGCGATCCAAGCGGTAGCCTGATTTTCAATAGCCAGGGCTATCCAATTATGGCGTCGGATCGGAAGGTGGTTGGTAACATCATGCCGAAATGGACGGGTGGTTTTCAGAACACGTTTACCTACAAATGGGTGTCGCTCAGTTCGCTGATTGATGTGCGATACGGGGGCAATGTGTTCTCGCAGGGCATCAACATTGGCCGTTATACGGGTGTGCTGGCCGAAACACTACCCGGTCGCGAGGGGAATATTGTCGGGCAGGGCGTGGTGGAGAAGGCCAACGCCGATGGCACGTTCACGTACACCCCGAATACGACAGCGGTGGCCTCTGCCGATGATTATTATCACAACTACTACAATCGGAACGTTAACGAGAACTATATCTTCGATGCGAGCTACGTCAAGCTGCGCGAAGTGCGACTGGGCTTTGCTATTCCGCAACGCTGGTTGGGCAAGACTCCATTCCGCAATGCTACGTTTGCGCTGGTGGGCCGCAATCTGGCGCTGCTCTACAAAAATCTGCCGCACATTGATCCCGAGACCAGCTACTACGGCGACGGGAACGTACAGGGGTTCGAAAATGGGAACACGCCCTCGGCGCGTAGCATGGGCTTCAACCTCAACTTTGGCCTTTAAAAAATTTGTGTAAATAGCTGTTAAACAGAAAAGTACCGATATAACACCGCGATACACAAAGACGATCAGTCATGAAAAAAATATTCTTTCTCTCCTTCACGCTTTCTCTCCTGATGTTGAGTGGCTGTGAAAATAAGTTTGATGAGACCAATGCCAACCCGAACGATCCGACGAGCGTACCCGCCGAGCGGCTGTTGCCCCACGGCATTTACTCCGCCGTGAGCAACATCATTGGGCCGTCGAGCACGGTCTCGTTAGGGCTGGATGCGGGCAACGGCTGGGCACAGCACACGGCCCGGATCCAGTACACGGAAATCGATCAGTTCAGCTACACCAGCGATTTACAGGATCTGCCCTGGCGCTATTTGTACAACGAAGCACAGGCCGATTTTCAGAAGATATACGAACTTGGCAAGTCGGCTAATAATGAAAATATTCAGGCAATCGGTCTGATTATGCGTTCCTGGACATACTCGGTACTAACCGATGTGTACGGCGACATTCCTTACTCGGAAGCGCTGAAAGGAACAACAGGCGGCATTGTATCGCCTAAATTCGATGCGCAGAAAGATGTGTATGCCGGCTTGATCAATGATCTTAAAACGGCCAGCGACCTGATCAGTACCCGTACTGTCGACAAAGACGCCGATATTCTCTTCGCCGGCGATATGACCAAGTGGAAAAAGTTTGCCAACTCACTGAGCTTGCGGTTACTGAATCGGATGGTTGGTAAAACGGGTCTGTCCATGGATCCAAAGGCGGAAATGACCCGTATCCTGAGCGATCCGACGAAATATCCCGTGATGACGTCGAATACGGATGCGGCTCAACTGGTCTATCTGGCCCGGCCGAATAATAACCCGACCAATGAGAACCGGCGCACCCGTGATGATCACCGGGTAAGTGCCGCTATGGTTGATAAACTCGTGTCGCTGGGCGATCCCCGGCTGGCCGTTTACGCCAATAAGGCGGCTGCCACGGGTCTGTACAAAGGCGTGCCGAATGGATTGCCTAACTCCGATGCCGGGGCATTAGGTTTCACCAACACATCCAAAGTGGGCGATTATTTTGTGCAGGAAACTACACCGGGTGTCATCATGAGCTATGCCGAACTGAATTTTATCAAGGCTGAAGCCGCCTTAAAAGGGGTTACGGCCGCTGGTGATGCTGCCAAAGCTTACGAGGAAGGCATCAAAGCATCTATCGCTTACTATAAACTAACGGTACCGACGGATTACCTGACCAAAAACGCCCTCAAAACGGGTGATGCTGCGCTGACGCAAGTGCTGGAACAAAAATGGATTGCGTTGTTCGGCCAGGGAGTTGAAGCCTGGACTGAATACCGCCGGACAGGAATTCCTGCCCTGACGGTTCCTAAAGTCAACTACAACGCGGGACTGATTCCAACGCGTCTGCCTTACCCTTCCTCGGAAGAAAACCTGAATAATGCCAATCTGAAAGCGGCTCTAACCGCAATGGGAGGTACCAATACCATGCAAACCAGACTCTGGTGGGCAAAATAAAGACGACCTAGAGGTTTTTATTGATCAATTTCCTGACTTCTTCGAACGCGCCCGGCAAGGGCGCGTTTCGTTTTACGATCTTCCCCGTCCGATTAATGACTGTCCCGGAGAGGTCATCATCCGAACGCAACCGTTCAACGGCATCAATCAGTTGGTTATCCGTCAGCAAAAGATGATCGCCCGCGAGATTGTACCGGCTAGCCATTTCGGGCCATAGCGACTGATCGGTACCCGGTAAGGGTAAATAGACGAGCGAGAAATCGCGCGAGCTGTAGGCGTTCCGCAGGCGCTGGGCGTCGATGGCTGCCTGCCGACCAGCTTCATCGGTGGGGGAGAAGAAAAGCAGGTAAATGACCTTACCCCGGTTTGCATTGACCACCTGATCAAATAGCGAAAAGCCAGCACCAGATGTAGCTTTCGTGACAAATACACCGGGCGATATTTCCAGTGAAGACGCCAGATTTCCTGCATTTCTCAGCGTTTTAATAGCCGCCCGAATACGGGTGCTGTCTTTCACCTCAAGCCGGTACAGCTCATCGAGTGATTGGCCCAGCGACGGATCTTTCACCTGCGAACGCCCATAGTCGTACAACAATTCGGCGAAATTGAGCGTCAGGCCGGGCAGGGACGATGCCAGCCAGTAGGCTGCGATGTAGTTTACGGACAGACTATCGAATTGACGAATGCTGCGTTGAATCAACGTTTCGTAGTTGACCAGTCGCTGAAGCGTATCGGGACTTCGCTTGACCAGGCCATCGAAAAATCTCAAGTCCGATGCGCGCGCTGAGTTTGCCAGCGCATAATCGCTGAGTCGAAGGCGCTCGTCGGCGGTCAGGTTTTTGCCATACCGCTCCAGTAAAATAGATAATGCCCGCACCGTAAGCCCATTGGACCGGCTAGTTGACGACTCCGTCATCACGCGCTGTGTGGCATAACTGGCGAAGCGATTCATGGCCGAGGCACGGGCCGCCGTAAGAATATTATCGTTGGCCGGGCGGAGGGAATCGGTCAGCGAAGCTGGAATCTGTTCGGCCTCGTACGTCGCTTTATCGTACAGAAAAGCGGCTGCATTGTAGCGATTGCTGGACGTGATCCAGCGGCCAACCAGCGGAAACGCTTTCTCTTTTCGGTTGAAGGCAACAAAAGGTGCTTGATAGGCTCTGGCGAGTGTCCCGAATGCCCGTTCGCTGGATAGATCAGCTATTTGTGTCGTTAACTTCTTGCCATCCGGTTTATCGGGAAACGAGGCTTCGAATGCTTTATACCGGGCAAATTGGCCATTCACCTGCGCATTGACGCCCCCGAACCGAAATGGAACGGCTGCCGTGAACAGCGAGTCGGCATCCAGGTCAATGGTCAGGGTGCCGGGTGCTGCCAGAAACGCCGTTGAAATGCGCCCGTAGTTGAAGTACATTTCCTCCTGCGGATAGATCAATGGCAAGGCTACCCGGAACGTACCATCGACCGCAAGAGGAGCCTGACGAACCAGTTCGCGGCTGGCCTGCAGAATATTATTGCGGCTCACTAGAACCGTAGGCGACTCCCGGTACAGCCGGGCCGACAGGTGGCGAATACGGCCCGTAACGACAACCGAGTCGGTTTGGGCCTGCGCTGGTAAAGCGATGAAAAGAAGGGTACTGAGCAATCCACTACAAAAGAGCCGGAAACTGTTTTTCATTTGTTTAAGCGTACAGATAAAGCAATAACAAACGAAATCGATAAACAGTCAACAATTGCGTTAAAATGTCGACAGCTTACTTTGTTTTTATGCCGTGGTATTGCTCTTCTTCCTGATAGTCGGTGCGGAGTGGATAACCAACCCAATCGGTGGGCAGTAAAATTCGGCGCAGATCAGGGTGGCCTTCAAAATGAATACCAACCAGGTCGAACGCTTCCCGCTCGTGCCAGTCGGCGGTTCGCCAGACGTGGGCGATGCTCGGTACTACGGGCAGTTTTGCGTTACCAGCCATGCGGGGCACCATAACCTTAAGCATCAGGTTGTGCTCGTAGGGAATGGATGTAAGGTTGTAGATAACCTCCATGGTATTAACCTGCACCCCATTATCAATGGCTGTAAGGCAGGCCAGCAAGTCGAAAAATAGTCGTTCATCATTGCGCAGAACCTGGCAAATGTCAACCAGTTGACCTACCGGAACCGTCAGGTAAGGCTGTGGATTCTGGGTATTGGCCTGGATGGAATCCGGGCCGAATTGATGCTGGAGAAGAGTGGTTATTTCGGTAAAGGTCATTGTCTTTCAAAAATAGAACTTGTTGTACTATGCCAGCCAGGCCAGCCACTGCATCCAGTTTTCGATCCAGAACAAAAATTTAGTGGCAAACTTGGCCGCCGGGGCAGCAGAAGGTGCTAAGGTTAAACTGTTGTTGTTCAGGTTGGTATCCATGTATATTTTCTGCTTCGGATCAACATGGGCCCAGATGGCTTTTGCATTTTCTGCCACGGTGAACCGACGCTGGCGTCCCTTGCCGTCCCAGAACAGCATCAGCTCGTGACCGTCGTCGAAATGCACCAGCACATCAACGGGCATTATCCCGTCGCCGTTCCGCTGAACCGTGATAATGCTCTGTTTTAGCCCCGCCTGTGTCTTGTTTTTCAGCGAGATCAGTTCATAGTCGATTACGTTGTCGCCATAGAGGACCTGATCGAAAAACCAGTTCATGTCGGGCCCGTATTTGGTACCGAGTCGTCTGGGCACAAGCTCATTGACAATGTCGATGAAGTTCTGACCGCTGGGGTGCCTGAACTTCCAGCGGGTAAAATACGTCTGCATGATTTCGTCCATGACCCGCCGACCGACCAGACCTTCCAGTGTTCGCAGCCAGGTTGCCGTTTTGGAGTAAGTCAGCACGCTGTATTGCCCTTCGGCCAATTGCCAGGTGTTGCCAAACGACGACCCGATGGCTGGGTTATCCTGGTGCACATAACTGTCACGCGAGCTTTCCAGATCGCCCATTCCGAAGCCGAGTAAGTCGATCTGCGACGAACGAGGCCCGTAAGTCGCATCCATTATCCGGCCTTCGTAATACTGATTGAAACCTTCATCGAGCCAGGCCTCCTCAAACTCGTTCGTGGCCAGTAACTGCATAAAGTACTGGTGGCCAAACTCATGCGTGGTCACTATCTCCGGAAACCGGGCTCCGGGGGGGAGAAACCAGGCGCTGCCGGCCGTAATAAATGTAGGGTATTCCATCCCGAACGAGCCCTGGGCATGAAGGGGCGGATCAACGATAGTCAGGTTGGGAAATGGATACCGGCCGAGGTGTTTGTCAAAGTACGCCAGAGCCGCTTTGATCGCATCAAGATGGCGTTTTGCCTGATGAACGTGCTCGGGCTGCATCACCAGCTCCAGGCTGACAAAACCACCGGTCGGGCGTTTCCATTTGTCTTCAATGACCTTAAAATGGGGGGAGGTTGTCCAGGCAAAATCAACGACGTCTTCGGCATGGTAACGAAGGGTCTTTGTGCCGTTGCGGTGCAGTTTTTCGGACTGGTACAAGCCCGTAGCACTCACCCAATACGCCTTCGGGGTGGTGATCGCCACATCGTAGACGCCGTAATCGGCATAGAACTCAGAATGGGCATGGAACTGGTGGCAATTCCACTGACCTGCTTTTGCATAGCGCGTTCCGGCTGGCTCATACACGCCGATTTTTGGAAACCATTGCCCCACCAGGAAAAAGTCGCGGCTGAATCCCGTACGGGCAAAAATTTTGGGCAGCTTAGCCCGGAACGCAATGTCGAGGACAACGGTCTCACCCGGCCCAATGGGCTTGCTCAATGGCACCCGAATAACCGTATGGTCGTCTTTGTTTTGGGTACCGGCCGCCTGATCGTCGGGTTGAATGAACTGGTAGACCAGCGGTTCCGATGCCGCCAGCGTGCGTCCTGCCGACTGGTCACCGCGCCTGCTCATCGACACTATCTCAATGGAGCCGTAGGGATTTTCTTTCGCATTCCGGTCAATGGCATCACCCCGCAACTGCCCCCCCGACTCCCGCATAAAGGTCGATTTGTCATTGCGAAAAGCGTTTAAGTAGAGGTGAAACCGCAGCTCCCGAATAACATCGCCGGACGGATTACGCCAGGTCAGCGTTTCCTGTCCTTTGATCTTTTTCGAAACGGGATCCAGCGTCACATCAATCTGGTAATTAGCCAGACGCGGACTCAGGGGCACAGGGAATATCGGCTTTGCTGGCTGAGCAAAGCTGCTTAACGACATACCCAGCAGGAGCAGGGATACAAGTTGATTCATGGCCGCGGTCGGTCGATACAAGCGGCTAAGTACCGAAAAAGCGGGCGGGATTGCAACCGGATGAATTTCGTCGGAAACCCCGTCAGTCGGCTGAAATCCCGTACCCAGGCTCCTATAGTCCTACTATAGAAAGTACGTAATGACTAGGGAATTTGTTTATCGCCCACGTCCAGCGTGTTTACAGTGGATGACCGCGCCGTAAGTGGGTTCGCCCGTAGCGCATCCCGAATTTCGGTCAGCAAGACTTCCTCCTTCGTAGGTGCCAGGGGTACGGATTCAACCTCGGCTTTGACCCGCATCAGGCGATTCATACCCCGAATAAGTAGGAAAATGATGAAGGCCAGAATGAGGAAGTCGATCAGAATAGTTAGAAAATTGCCGTAAGCGAAAACTGGCCCCAGTTTCCTGGCATCGGTCAATGAAAGACCATCCGTAATTTTATCGGAGAGCGGGATGTACAAATTGCTGAAATCGACATTGCCGATAGCCCGACCTACCAGGGGCATGATCAGGTCGTTGACAACCGAATCAACGATTTTGCCGAAAGCGGCTCCGATAATGACGCCAACCGCCAGGTCCATGACATTGCCACGCATGGCAAACTCTTTGAATTCCTTCAACATACACGTATGAGGTTATTGATTTAAAGAATGGGAGTACTACGAAAAGGTAGTGATCTGACAGATAGATAATTGTCTGTTTGTTAATAACTTATTCTATGGACCCATTACTGCGTCTGTTCGTACAACTCAACGTTGCGCAGGGTAGTCGGGTTGTGTAAAATGAAGAAGATGTATTGGCTGATAGATGTAAGATACAGGCCATTACGCCTACTCCGAGGGCTATGTCCTCACAGCCCAATCAAGCTACAGTACATCCATCCGGCAGAGGGACTGTGTCCTTACAACCCCTGGCCTAATACAGTATAGACATACATAGTGCGTCCTGCCATCCTGCCTTTTTCTCTGCCGATTGAACACAAAAGGCCTGCTTACTCTTTTAGGGGAAAGCATCTGAACTGATTTTATTGCATTTTGATAAATTCCGCACTCCCCCAATCCTCCGATCAGCTATTCGGTGATCTGTTTACGGATGTACAGCTTGCCCATGTTTTCGCCGACTCAAAAACATTTGTCGACTGTACGCCCAAATGCGATCCAGCCGAAATCATGGCGCAGTATCAACGCCAGAAAAACCAGCCTGACTTTGATCTGAGCGCCTTTGTGCATGCTTACTTTAATGAGCCCGAGAAAGTAGCCGATAAGTACGTGAGCGATACGTCCATTAATACGGCGGAGCACATTAACCGGCTGTGGGAACACCTCACCCATCCGGCCGATGGAGACCCGATAACTGGGAATTCGCGCATACCGTTGCCGTACCCCTATGTTGTGCCGGGAGGCCGTTTTCGGGAGATTTTCTACTGGGACACGTACTTTACCATGCTTGGTCTGAAAGAAGCCAATCGGGTCGATCTAATCCGGGATATGCTCAATAATTTCGCGTTTCTGATCGACGAGTTCGGCTTCATTCCGAACGGAAACCGAACCTATTTCATGAGCCGGTCGCAGCCGCCTTTCTTCACGTTGATGGTGGAATTGCTCGCGGACATTGCCGGGCCCGAAACGTGGGCCATCTACAAACCGCAGCTGCTGCGGGAGTATGACTTCTGGATGCAAAACCAGGAGGCTTTAACAGATGAAATAACCCTGCACAGCCGCGTCGCGAAAGTGGCGGGCAAATACGTATTGAATCGGTACTGGGACGAATCGTCGGAGCCACGGCCTGAATCTTACCGGGAGGAAATTGAGTTAGCGCACATGGCCGAACCCCTCGGCGTTGTTCCCGCCGAACTGTACAATCATATTCGGGCGGCCTGTGAATCAGGCTGGGATTTTAGCAGCCGCTGGCTCCGCGATCAGCACACAATGACCAGTATTCACGCGTCCGACATTGTATCCGTCGACCTGAATTGCCTGCTCTATTCTCTGGAAAGCGCCCTGCATAACGTAACCGGCGAGCCCGATTCAGACGTCTCTCCAGACGAAAAATTTACTGCTCTGAGCCGCCAGCGCGCGCGGGCCATTCAGGAGCTGTTCTGGAACGAAGACACGGGATTTTTCCATGATTATGACGTTGTGGCGGGGCGGCAAACGGACGCGTTGACCCTGAGTGGTGTGTTTCCCTTGTTCTTCAAACTGGCTACACCCGAGCAGGCAGCCCGTGTTCACGACTTGCTCAAAGCGGACTTCCTGCAACCGGGCGGCTGGGTTACCACGCTTCATCAGACAGGACAGCAGTGGGACTGGCCCAATGGCTGGGCTCCCCTGCAATGGGTTGTTTATCAGGCGTTGATCAATTACGGCTTTGTCGAAACGGCACGCGAAGGCCGGAATCGCTGGATGAGTTTGAATGATAAAGTATTCCGGGCAACAGGAAAGATGATGGAAAAATACAACGTTGTCCAGGCGTCCCTTACCACGGGCGGTGGCGAATACCCTAACCAGGACGGCTTCGGCTGGACGAACGGCGTGTACCTGGCGATGGATAAGGATGTAACGAGTGAATGAGCGAACGAGTGCTCGCTCGAACACCCGCCTTTTCGCTCATTCACTCGTTCGCTTATTTACCATTGATTCTCGTCCCTTCCATCGACCGTTGGTCGGTCAGGCCGACGGTTCATCCACATCTGGTTGTAACCCTCGGCCCAGTGCCGTAGTTTAGTGGCTGAACATCATATTATTCAGGCTATGACCCCCCTTCGTCAGCATACCGTTCTTCGGCGCGTGAAAGACATTACCCTCAGCGCCACCCTCACGCTGGCACTTCTTAACGGAGCTGCTATGCTGCAGAGTTGCGGCAGCGATAACGCCGACGAAGCGGGTGAGCGAACCGAAACAAGCTTCAAACAAGGCGTCCGAACCTATATCACCGAGACGGCTCCCGGCAACTTCAAGATTACCGATGAAGTGCAAACGGGGCCAGACAAGGCCGGAGCCATCGTTAGCTATTTTGACGGCCATCGGGATACGCTTAGCGTTGACGCTGCCAAAAAACTGGTCGAAACCGATAAATCGACCAGCACCTACCTCAATAATCCCAATGCGTACCAGTCGCAACACCACAGCGGCCTGGCCAACGTGTTACTCTGGGGTAGCTTAGGCTATATGCTGGGCCGGTCTAACTCGCCCCAGTACCGCGACGATCAGCGCCGTTACGGCTCCGGTGTGTATGCAAATCCGGGTCTGTACCAGCGGTCAACGCAGGTTGGCGAGAACGTTCGTACATCGCGCGTAACCCGTACTGTCCGGCCATCGGGTGGCCGAAGTGGTTTCTTTGGGGGCCGTAGCCGAAGTTTTTCGGGTTAATGAATCAGCTGCGTGATGTGGTTCAATTCGCATGGCTAATGAACTAAATGCCCTGTTTTATACCTAATTAGATAGAGGGCCGGATGATGTATCTCGTTGAGTAACATCGCCACTAACCGTGTACCTTTACGTATGAATCGGAAAAAAAACTGGGAGCGGCTGCAGCAGGAAACATTTGACATTTGCATCATCGGGGCAGGTGCCAGTGGGGCAGGTGCCGCTCTGGACGCAGCTCTTCGCGGCTATCGCGTGGCTCTGATTGACCGGGGTGATTTTGCCGGAGAAACCTCCTCCCGATCCACAAAATTGATTCACGGCGGAGTTCGGTATCTGGAACAGGCCATTAAAAAGCTCGATCTGGCGCAACTACGGCAGGTTCGGCATGGCCTGGCCGAGCGCCGGACCGTTATCCGGAATGCTCCTCATCTGGCGCATCCGCTGGCTATTTTAACGCCCGTATTCAGCTGGTTTGAGGGTATGTACATGACCATCGGCCTGTCGCTATACGATTTCATTGCTGGTCATGATGCCTTTCCCAAAGGACGTTGGCTTAACCAGGCGCAAGCATTGGCAAAAAGCCCGATGCTAACGCGTCAGATGCACAGCGCGGTACTTTATTACGATGGGCAGTTCGACGATGCCCGTTACGCGCTGGCCCTGGCGCACTCGGCCGATGAAGCCAGCGCTGCGGTGGTTAACTATGCCGCCGTTACCGATTTCGGGCGGGAGAAAGGCCAGCTCAACAGGGCGGTTGTTCAGGATCAACTGACGGGCGAGCGCATAAACGTTCGAGCTACGGTCTTCTTAAATTGCACCGGTCCTTACGCCGATGGGATTCGATTGCTGGCCAACCCCGCCCTGGAATCGCGCATTCGGCCCAGTAAGGGCGTGCATATTGTACTGCCCCGCGAAACACTGCAGAGCGACTACGCCATACTGATTCCGAAAACGGAAGATGGCCGGGTGGTTTTTGCCATTCCATTCGGTGATAACGTGTTTGTGGGTACAACTGATAACGACTATTCGGATTTGGCGCAGGAACCGGTGCTGGAGCCGGACGAAGTCGATTATCTGCTGGAAACCGTAAAGCCTTATTTGGCGAAGATGCCGCTTCGGGCGGAGGTGCAGGCTGGCTTTGGGGGTATTCGCCCATTGATTGTCAGCAGCCGTGCCGATACCAAAACACTGCTTCGCGACCACGAAGTCGAGCATGACTCAGCGTCGGGTTTGCTAAGCCTGCTGGGTGGCAAATGGACAACCTACCGGCTCATGGCCCAGGACGCCATTGACCGGGCGGGTGAATTGCTGAAGAAAACGGTTCCTGGCCGCACAGAAACGCACTACCTGATTGGTGGTGAAGGATACCGATTCGAGGATTGGCAGACTCTGCAAACTCAGTATAGCTTGCCGGCTGATGTTTGCCAGCACTTAATGCGAACGTATGGAAACCGGGCTGAACGCGTCGCTCAATTCATCAAAATTCAGCCTTTTCTGGCCGAAAAACTAACCGATAGTCAGCCCTTTATCAAGGCCGAAGTGGTATACCAGGTGCGGGAAGAAATGGCCGTTACCCTCCGCGATGTACTGGCTCGCCGGTGGCGGCTTGAACTGTCTAACTGGCAGCTAACCGCTGAGCTAACCCCACAGGTAGCCAGTCTGATGGCCACTGAACTTGAGTGGGATGACGCTCATCGGGTTGAACAGACACAGACCTACCAACGCCTGTTGGAATCGTTCAGTAAACAAGCCGGATTAGTAAGCCAGACCGCAGTTGCATCGAAGTAATAACCGGCTTGTCCGTAAAAGCGGGGTCCCTGATGATCAGTTGATGTATGGTCAACAAAGACCCCGCCTGTCTGATTACCTGCCGCTATTGTCGCCAGTAGGGCATCTCGGCCGAGGTGAACAGGAGTTTGCGGTTGTTCGTATTATTCTGCCCCGACGTCGTTAAATCCAACGTATAAATATAGCGGACACCCGTGCCGGTATTGTCGGTGTTCGTGAAAATAACCTGCGCGCCATTGGGTGAAAAGCGCGGGTCCAAGTCGTTGGTACCCGCTGGTTTATTGGTTGAGTTCTGGCCCGAACCAGTTACTGCCTGAAACGAAGATAGACTGGTAATTCCGTTTGTGGTCAGGTCGAGCAAATAAAGACGGGCATCGAGTTGCCTCCCCTGTTCGTTCATGAAACTGCTGGAGTCGGCCGAGAAAACCAGCCGGCGACCATCAACCGAAAAGACAGGGTTGCCCACGCGGCTGTCTCGACGAACATAAACAGATCTGGTGTTTGAGCCATCAGCCAGGAATGTCGTGATCTCATTGTCATAAACGCTGGTGCCTGTTGTTCGGGCTGCAATGCGGTTACCCTGCGGGGTCCAGTCGCAACCCGCAAAAATACGGCCGCTGGGCGCCTGGCTAACCACGCGCAGGCCCGTTCCGTCCGTCCGAACGGCGTAGAGTCGATCATTGTTCGGGTAAAGGAGCTGCGTACCATCCGGTGACCAGCTAAACGATAAATCGGTTGAATACAAACCCGCAATGGGTACCGTTGTAACTTGCCGGGTAGCACTGCCATCTGCGTTCATGACGTACAGTTGCAGGTCGGTGGTTATGTTAGAGATAAACGCAATCTGCTGTCGGTTGGGGCTGGCAATGGGTCGCCAGTTGCTGCCATTGCGGGTGAGCTGAACCATGGTTCCCGTTGCCGTGGACGCAAAAATCTGGAATTGTCCGTTAATCCGGCGGGCAAACAAATAGCCATAGTCGGGTACGGTTCCCGTCGTAAACGACCATATAGACCCGTTCACGGTATTAATTCCGTCTTTTACTATCACTTGCCATAAATATGTTGTGTTGTAATCGAGGCCGGGCACAACCAGTGAATCGATCCGAATGCCCGTATACGAAAAGGTAGGCGTGGAGGTGCCCGATTTAAACAAAAGCACATCATACGTCAGGGAGTCCCGGTTCGGATCGGTGGCGCTCCATTTGAGGGTAACCGTCGTTGATTGAACCACGGTATTCGTGGCTGGCGATACCAGCGTCGGGGCCGTGGGTGGCCGGTTCTGGGTTTTGTCGTCAACCAGCAGAATGGTAACCAGGGGCGACGACTCCGCCGTTGCCGAAACGGTAGCCACCTGCGTAACATAACCGGCTTTAGCTGCCTGGATGGTATAGCCACCCACCAGAACACTATCGAATCGGAAGAAACCGGATGAGTCGGTGCCCACAACCCGGCTGGTTGGCGAAAGGGTTACCAGCGCATTGCGGGCGGGTTGCTGGCTGGCATTGTAGAGCACGCGTCCGCGTACGGAAGTAAGCTGAACGGGGTCGACGAAAAGGTCTTCGTTACAACTCCATAAGCTTACGATGCCAATCGAGAAAAGAAAAAAATAAACAAGCGATTTCATGAGTTACTGACGTCAATTGACTTGGTTTCTGGTGTGGTGGTGCTATTTTTTCGCAGCTGGCGTTACGGAACGGCTCTTCATCTGGAATCGGCCGATGTGTAAAACCAGACCAAGCGTACCCCGCAGGTAATAATCATTTCGGCTACCTGCCACACGTCCATCCAGCGCATCGGTAAACGGCTGGTTGTACGAAAATGTAGAGCGGAAACCAATGGCCTTACTGGCTGAAAACTGAACACCGACTCCGCCCTGCGCCTGCAGGTAACTGGCCCCGCGCAACTGAAATGCCGATGAACCACTTTGGGAAACTACACCGGCCCCGGCAAATAGCAGGGTTGTCCAGCGCTGATAGGGCGTTGGGCGAACAATCAGGTTACCTTCCAGCGACGTGATGTTGCTCGAAAAAGCGCCTTCACTGGCCAGCACACCGGTTGCCCCGTTGACCTGTATGCCAAAAGCAGGCGTAATATGAAAGTCCAGCGACGCCCCGTAGCTGCCTTTCATCGTGTGTCGGGCGTAGTCGCCGTAGTACCGCATCACGCCAGCGTAGGGATGCAGGCTGAGAAAAGGCGGGGCCATCTCGTTGCGCATACCGAAAACATCCGTTTCGCTCATCACCGTTTTTTCTTTCTCGTACGCATCGACTACCGTTTTCATCGTTCCTACGGATTTGTCAGCGGCAGACCATAATCCATCCCGAACGCCTTCGATGATCAGGCCCTGAACCGCTTTCTCGATGGCTTCGGTAACGGCTAGCTGGCCTGGCTCGGTGGTCGTAAAGCCGGTTTCTGTTTCGAGAAGCCGTTTGAAAGTGACGTAGCGAAACAAACTGGCGTTGACCGTCTGCGACAGGATAGTTTTGGACGTGTAAATAGTCTTCAGAATTTTTCCGGACTTTGTGGATACAGCCCGCAGGTAGACCGTTACCCGATCCTGACGATACTGGGTGGCGCCACCGGCCCCAAAGTACTGTAGACCACCGCCCCCCGTAATGATATTGGCGTCGTACGAAACGACGCCACCCTCCAGAATAATACCGGCAAACAGGAGCGGGGGTAGGTTTTCGCCGTCTTTAAATTGCGCCACGCTGGAGCGGACGATCTTTCGCTCGTTGAGCAGGTTACTGACATTTTCCCGCTCGATAGGAACAAACCAACCGCTTTCTTCGAGTGCTTTCAGCAGAATGTTGGTTGTTCCCTGGGTAACGGCGGTTGAAAAGCCGGTTCCTGTTTCGGTTTGCTTATACTGACCCGTCAGATCCCGGAACTTGTAGACGGCCGCTACCAGCTTTTCTTTAGCGGGAGGAAGTTGACGCAGATCGCTGGTTACGGGTGTCTCTTCACCCAGACGAGCGCGTCGGGCGTGTGTCGGTTGATGAAAAAAAGCGGTGCAGCCGGTCATAAGACCAGCTAAACTGCTCAGAAAGAGTATCTGGACAGTTCTGGGTACGCGTGCATTCATGGAAATAGTACGAAGAAAATTACGTGTGGGTGAAGCTTGTTGGCGGAGAGAGAAGGCTATTCAACCGTCATTGGTTGATCAGAAATAGGGAATCGTGATGGACGTTTCGCCCCCTTTCCCATCCACGATCCGCAGAATTATGCCATCGGTACCGTTAGAAATCTCGACTTGAAAATCGCCGAATTTGTACGTGCCGGGCTGCAGAGACGTTTCCCCAAATTGCTTGCTCAACAGGTTGCTGGTGATACGGCTCAAAAGTTGATTCTGTAAATTCTGGGCGAACGTGGTGAGCGTATTAGTCGTCGAACCACTGCTGGCTGTTGTTCGTCTGGATGTTGGATCGACGTTACGGTCCTGAGCCTGAGCCTGGCTGAGCATCCAGGAATAGTTGAACGTATTACCGCCGAAGTTGGGGTTGTTCGGGTGGTAAACGAACGATTGGGCGAATGAGTACGCGGCTAAACCAATCAATAAAAAGGCTGTCAGTAAAATTTTTTTCATAGTGAATTCAAGTACAAGAGGGATTTCGGTAATTAGAACATGCCACTGCCCTTCTGGTCGTCGCTCTCCAGTGATCGTTGTACTTCCTGGTAATTAACGACGTACTGATTGATCGTTTCCGCTGCGTTGAGGGCGTATGTTTCCAGGACTTCCTGCCGGGCCTGGATGTAATTCTGCCAGATGAGCTGGTCGTTCAGCGATATGGATATGATGCTTGTGCCAACGCCAAAAGCGGGTAACTCCTCAATGGTAACAATGAACGCGTTGATGTCCAGTTCAAGGTTGGGCGTTACTTTCACGGTACTATCAGTAGGCATCAGAGACGGCGATGCTGCTTTGGGCAACTCGGCATAATACCGGAAGAAAGCCTCGTAAAAATCCCGCCCGATTTTTGACCGGGTGTTGTCGAGCAGTAATGTCTCGGTTCCTTCTTCGGTGATAACCGCTTCGTTCATTGTCTCCTCCACGAGTTGACCCTCCAGGTCGGGGTCTTGTGCCCAGCTGATTGAACGCATCAACATCAGACAAATGAGGACTAAGTTGCGTAAATGATTCATTCGTTTAGTTGCCAAAAATCCGCCCGTTCTGAATGGTGGCCGTAGCTCCCCCCGTTTGTTCAATGCGTAGGTTGGGAATTCCGGTGCCATTGATGTCTTTGAATAACGTCGTGTTGTCAATGGTCAGTGAGTTCGTGCCAGCGCCCTGATTTACCTCAAGGCGGGTGTTGGTCTGCTGAAGACCTACCATCTGAAGACGATCACCGCCATCCTGCGTGAGCGCCAGTCGGTTATTGGCTCCATCCAGCCCAAACGAGAGACTGTTGCTTCCACCCGTCTGGTTTAGCATAACGCTATTGTTCACTCCCGATAACGTAGCCTCTGCGTAATTGGCATTGCTGGACTGACTAAGCACCAGTTGATTTTGGAAACCCGCCGTGATGGATAGCTGCGCTGTATTGTTGAGGCCATTCTGGGTGGTAATAACCTCGTTGATGGAACTTCCCGGTCCAGCCATACTGGTCAGGCCAGGCTGTAAACGAACCTGCGCCTGGTTCGGTACCGAAGTCAAATTCCAGTAAGCATCCAGTGTGTTTACGGGAACTGAATTTACCTGGGCACTGGCCGCCCTACTGATCATGCCAACCAGTAAGACGAAGAGACGTTTCATGGGTAAACCTGACATCAAAATAGTACTGATTAAGTTCGGTGTAGCGCTGGTACGACGGGTACGATTCCTGCTAACCGACAGGGCGGTTAACAGGGGTCGCACCTCTATAGTTGGATCGTATTGTTTTCGGAATCAGTCTCTCCCCAGTACCACCAGATTGGCAGCAGAGCCCGGTAAGCCGTAACTAGTTTGTCGCCCGTTTCGTAGTGGTCTTCTTTTTTTTACCAGTGGGAGCCAGGCCCGATTGGTAGACACTTATTGTATTGCCTCCGTTAGTCTGGTTGATGATCGTTTCCCCTTCGCCCGCCTGCGTTGTGGTAACTGTGTTGGGCGCGCTGGTGTCGCTGGTGGGTTCACCTCCCTGATTGATGGTGGCAACATTACTGCCGCCCGACTGAGAAATAACGACATTGTTTGACAACCCTGACCCTGTCTGGTTAACGACCGATGTGTTGCCCGACCCCTGTTGCACAATGGATACTTCGTGTGGACTGCCCTGCTGCGTGACAACGGCTGAATTTTGGGCCGTAGCCGATGTGGCACCCAGAGCCGCCAGACCTAAGAGAATGAAGTTTTTCATGATGATAAAGTTGATGCGTAAGCGTTATAAGAAAGGAAGGCTGGACCAAATAGGCCAACCTTCCTTTCGGTGAATTAATTACCTGCCTGATTGATGGTAGCCATGTTACCTGAGCCATTTTGTTTAACTTCGGCCAGGTTGCTGGCTCCGGTTGCACTCTGGGTTACAGTAGCCATGTTCATGGCCCCTGTGCTGATCTGGCTAAGGCGCAATTCGTTGGTAAAGCCATTGGATGCACTCTGGTTGACAACGGCTTTGTTGGGTGAGCCACCGGCCTGTACGGCAAATGTGCCTGCTCCGCCCAGCCCGTACACGAAATTGCCCATGCCATTCTGGGTAATGTCAGCGTCCTGATGACCTGCTCCCTGATCAATAAGTACCCGGTTCGACTGAGCAATGCCCGATACACCATTCTGCTGTCTGACGACCAGTTTGTCATTGCCATCCTGAAG
This sequence comes from Spirosoma lituiforme, assembly GCF_054776635.1. Lineage (NCBI taxonomy): Bacteria > Pseudomonadati > Bacteroidota > Cytophagia > Cytophagales > Cytophagaceae > Spirosoma > Spirosoma lituiforme. The sequence goes on along the minus strand of NZ_BAAHBO010000007.1, from coordinate 223,582 downwards.
GGCTTTTACTTCGTCGCCACCATCCTGGCTGATGGTAACAGAGTTGCCATTGCCGGTAATGTACAACCCTCTGGGAGACGCATCCGTAACGGTCGAACCGCCACCGAACCCGGTACCCACCTGGTTGTTGCTGTTGGTCTGATTGATGGCCACTTGGTTTCCATTGCCCGCAACACCACCGGTAATACCCATGTTGATGCTGTTCTTGTTGCCGTTCTGCGTCAGGCCAACCGTGTTGCTGTTGCCTTTTACCTCGAAACCATACTGGCCGGTTGTCGTACCGCCAATGGTATTGTCGTCAATACCCGACTGATTGATGGTCACCGCGTTCTGATCGCCCCAGACCAGCCCGTTGGCTGTTTGTCCCAACGTTCCCCCTGCCGACGATGCCGTTTGAACGATCTGAACCGAGTTATTCAGGCCAGGAGCGCCTGAACCGGCGCCCGAACTACCGCGAACTTCCAGCTTGGCAAAATTGCTTCGGCCTGTCTGATCAATCAGGAAGTTGGGAGAGCCCGGCAGCGACGAATTCGCGGCTCTCAGGTTCAGTTCAGCGTAGTTGGCCGCACCCGATTGAGCAATCTTGCTGTGGTTGTTATCATTACCACCCACCGTGCCGTTTGGCAGCATCTGAATCCGGGCTCCGTTGGCCGTTCCGGTCTGCGTTACGTCCAGCCGGTTGTTGTTGCCATACGTGAACTCGACAATCGAGTTCGACGCCCCGTTCTGACTGTGCGTAGACAGGTTTCTGTCGCCGGTCTGTTCGGATGTTACCGCATTGCTATTGCCGCCGATCTGGGTCACCGCGACCTCGTTGAGGTTGCCCAGTTGCGACGTCGTTGACGTATTGCTGTTCCAGGCCGATGCCGCTGTTCCCTGCGAAATAGTCGCTTTGTTGTTCGTAGTGGGGCGAGCAGAAGTACCCGACTGGTTCACCAAAACCGTATTAGCCGCAGTACCGGCTCCGTATTGCGTTACCGTCGACTGGTTACCCAGGCTTCGGTTATTTTGGTTAACGGTCGTCGTATTGAGGCTTCCCCGTTGGGTGGTGGTGCTGCGGTTGCCACTACTGTTGCCATCAACTCCTGAATTCTGATTGATCGTTGCCGTTTGCTGGTTGCCCGCCTGATCAACCGAAATTCTATTTTCAGAGCTGGTGAAACCCGCTGTGCCCAACTGATTGGTAAAGGCCCGGCCATTCGTACCGGTTTGTGTAACAGCCGACTGGTTGCCGGCACTGTTCATGGATTGAACCACCGTAGCGCCATTCCCCGAACCCTGTTGCGACACGGTGCCTTTATTGCCTGTACTTCGGTTGTTCTGCTGAACGGTAGCCTGCTGAACGCCGTTGTTTTGGTCAATCTGCGCTGTATTGCCCGACGACGCCCCCAGGGCCCCGGCGTTCTGCTGACTCAAGGCTGTGGTGCCACCACCCGTTGCTATCTGGTTGATTGTCGACTGGTTACCACTGCTGGCTGCCCCACCGACAATACCATTTTGCTCAACAGTAGCTAGGGCTCCGTTTGTGTTCGGGCCGCCTACCGCAGCCGAGAAGCCCTGCCGAACAGCGGCCGTATTACCCGACGAATTGCTGGACTGACTAACCGACAGGTTGTTGGATTGCCCGAACTGGTTGGCGGTTGTTTTGTTGCCGGAGCTGGTATTGTTCTGGTTTACGGTTACCGTTTGCCCACCGCCCCCATCCTGCCGGGAATCGGTGTAGTTGCTGGTCGAATTGTTGTTTTGATTGACGGTAACGACCTCATTGAATCCCCGCTGGTAGGTATTGGCGTAGTTTCCGCCATTGCCCGTTACGGCATTGATACCCGCCTGGTTCGGAACGTTGTTGGCGTTGGCTACAGCACCCGGTGCGCTGGCGGCTGTACTTTGGTTGCCGTTGCCCCCCGCGTTGTTATTTTGATTGATGGTAGACGTGTTCCCAGATCCTTCCTGACCTATGTTGGCAAAGCCAGACTTGTTGCCCAACTGATTTATGTTGGCCTGGTTAGACGATGACGAATAGTAATTAGGTGCCTGCGATGTATTGGCGTAGTTTCCGGTATTGGTAATCCCGGAAGCGCTCGTTTGCTGGATGTTCGATTGTAGCGAACTACCTTGCTGAGTGACGTTGCCCGTCTGCTGATTACCGACCTGATTGAGCGTAGCCTGGTTCGATTGGGCGAAGCTTGCTGCGGCAAAGACCATGAGCGCAACGCCGGTGAGGATCCTTTTCTTCATGTGAATAAATTAAAAAGAATGACTAGTAGTACTCAGATTTACAGTAGGTTGTATACGTTGATCGGGAATAAACGGTATAGATTGGTTGTAAAGACCTGTTTGGTGAAATAGATACAAGCCGCCCTACTAGGAGAGCGGCTTGTATGATAATCATATGGACTTAAGCCTTAGGCAAGCCAAGTATTAGTTGCCTTGTTGAATATTGCCCATGTTTCCTGTGCCGCTCTGACCAACAGCAGCCACGTTGGAGTTAGAGTTTTGAAAGATCGTCAGGCTGTTCGACATGCCGCTTTGTAAAGCGACATCGCCATTTAATCCCTTGATCACGTTGCCATCACCAACTTGAGTTAAGTTGGCTGAATTCAGAACCCCTAGTTGCTCGAGTTTAGCTGTGTTCGAATTACCTTGTTGTGTAATGCTAGCGTAATTCGCGTCGCCAACGTTAGCGTCCCCTTGTTTAATAGACGCTATATTGCTATTACCCTGTTGGTTAAAATAAGCGGACGTACCACCATAGCCATTAACATTGTCAACCTGGCTGAGTGTAGCCTGATTGCTGTTGCCGTTTTGGGTAAAATTCGCATAAGTAGATGTACCGCTGTTACTTGCCTGCTCAGACGTAATTATGTTTGATGTACCTGTCTGAGTTGAGTAGGCAGCCGAACTACCCTGTAAATACTGCTTAAAATTGGCCGAGTTTGTTGTTCCAGACTGTGTAGCCTCCAGGTAGTTGGCGCTTCCTACCTGACTCGATGTCAAAGAGTTACCGCCCGATCCAGAGCCGTTATTCTGCGTAACTAAAGCCTGGTTTTGGCCAGACTGGGTGATCATAGCCTGTTGGCTGTTTCCAGATTGATCAAGGGAAGCGCTGTTTTGAGCAAAAGCAGTGGTGATGGCACATGCAGCAGCAAGAGAAAGAATTACTTTTTTCATGGTTTTTGAACGATAAAAATTAAAAAGAATGAATTGAAACGTAAGGTCTTTTGGCGATTTGATTCATACGCCGTTGTGTATCGTCAGGGCGGTTCCGGTGGGTGATTGTCTCCTGGCCAGCGAGCGTTTTCACCGTGTCATGTGTGCGTTACCCAGCATTGTGTATTAAACCGCAGTGGGCAGATTCGGTGGCATTGGCCTGAACCAGGTTGGGCAGGCCAGGTACTCGAATCATCGTTTGGAAACATTTCTGTCCCCGAGGTCGTCGATTGGCTGACAACCCTCGTTTGGCGTAATCGTAATGAAAGATTTTATATACTTGGTCTAAAGAACAAGTCGTCTAAATGATTTTCTATCTGAATAACCATGCGAAGGTTATTGACTTTCTGGTCAATATATCATCCGTAACAAAGGGCAGGAAACCCCCTTATCAAAAATACTTCAGAAGAAAAACGCTGAGAATGACACCCGTAGAATTAGGTGATTATTGGTGGCAACACAGAGAAACTGTGAACCGAAATTTTGCCTTGCTGTTGGCTGACGAAGGAGAAAGGAAAATGTGTTGTCATAGTAAAGTGGATAGTTAAGCGGGTGCTGGAAATACTTGCCGTCAAATCAACCTTCTGAACTGAGTACAAAAGCTTTCCCGTTTGGACGTATCAAAGGTAGATTGGTAAATCAGAAAATCAATACGCGGGTCATCTGCCGAAGCTATAGACGACTAACATTAAAAAATCATTAAATTGTACAATATTTTCTTTTAAATAATCTAAATTATTTCTTTTTTAAGGTATAAATAGTTAATAATCAGTACTAAACATATTTTCTATAAAGAGCATCGTTAGTTGCTTTTTGTATTTATCTAATAAGTTGGTATAGCTTATACACCCTATTCTTTGCGCTTTTTTGCTACTCATATTTAGCAAGCGGTAGGTTTTGCGCACATCTATTTTATGAATAATTTATATAATTATTTAAGTGTGTATTTTGACTTGATATAGGTAATATGGAAACAAAAATTATATGATTACTGTGTATTATTTAAATATCGTTTGATATAAAATGTATTATCAGTAACAAAGGCAAGGCAGGTATTTTTACAGGCTTCCTTTTATGGAAACATTGCTCATTTATTATTTATGAAAATTGAAAATAGTAAACTCAATAATTAAGGGCGTATTCGTGAATATTCCTCATAAACTATAATCAGTCTGAAGTAATCAACTACGGTGAATGACTTGGCTTGATTACTTCAGACTTTTGATCTTACCAGGTGCGTTTGCTCATTACTTTATCCAACTCTGGTTTGGTCATTGTGCCTAATTCCGGATGTTTACCAAGCCATGCGAGAAAGTTCGTTTTCAGTTCATCGGTCCATTGGCTGTCGATCTGCCCTGTGGTATACTTCCCCGATTTGACCATCTCAAAACCAAACTGGTCCTTACGCGTAACGAATTCAGCCGTGCTCACCACCTGTTCGGCCAGGTGAGCGGGTACGAACAGAACCCCTTCGCGCTGAGCAATGACCAGATCGCCGGGTAGCACCATCACGTTGCCGATACGAATGGGAGCGTTAAGGCCCATCAGAACCATTTCTTCCAGGAAAGACGGGTGAAAATCGCGCACGAAGGCGTTGAACCCTTTGATGTTCTGTAACTCCTGCAAATCGCGGGCGGCCCCGTTAAAAACGACGCCGTTCCCGGTTTTGCTGAAAATGGCATTGCCCAGGGTAGCGCCCATGAGGGTTCCTCCACCGATTTTGCCAAAAGCGTCGGCTACATAGACATCCCCTTTGGTCAGTACCTCAATGGGCCAGGTATTCGTGTTGCCTTTACGCCCCTGTTTAGTAATGCCCCGTTCTTTGATCGTTTTCTCAACGTCTGGTCGGCTGGGCATGAACATAGCCGTTACGGCCCGGCCCGTAACGGGTACGTCGTCATGAATCAGTTTCCAGTTTCCTTCAAACTGATTGGTATACCCTTCGTTTTTCAAAACGGTCCAGGCGTCGTCAATGCCGATATGCTTGGCCCGCTCGACCAGGTCATCTGAAAGTTTCGGGCGCCCATCCGGAAACCGATCTCCTTTCCAGTCCGAGGTTAAAAATACCAGCTCATCCTTCGGGATGGTTTGTGCTACTAGAGGACCAGCGGCACAAAAGGCCGTCATAAGCGATGCGAAAGCAGTAATTCGAAATCTCATTCGTGTAATTAATTAATGCGATAAAGAACAGATTTTTTTGACAGGATTTACAGGATAAAACAGGATTCGATGCAGTAAGCCTGTTTTATCCTGTAAATCCTGTCAAAAAATGTTAATGCCCTTCTTTGGCCAGATAGGCCTCTATATCGTTATTGGTTATCGCCAATTTCTTGGGGTATTTACCAACCCAGGTCCTGAACTCACCCTTGATTTTATCGGACCAGTCGCCGTGAATTTCGCCTGATGGATACTTGCCCTGCTGCAATAGTACTCGCTCAAACTCGTCCCGGAGGGCCGTCATTTCAGAGGCAGAGACCAGTCCTTCGACCAGGTGAGCCGGAATAAAAACAGTACCGTACTCATTCGCAAACACCGCATCGCCGGGAATAACCGTCACCTCGCCGATCCGGATCGGCGCATTGATGGAGGTGGGCGTCATGTCTTTGATGTAAGACGGGTCATGCCCTTTTACCCAGGCGTTGAAGCCTTTTGTGTCTTTGAGTTCCTGCATATCTCGCACAGACCCGTAGAAGATGACCCCCTTGCCCGTTTTGCCGTAAATGGCATTGCCCAGACTCGATCCGATGAGCGTTCCATCTTTGATCTTGCCGAAACCATCGGCTACGTAAACATCTCCTTTCGTCAGTATATCAATGGGCCAGATGTTAATACCCCCTTTCTGGGAGCGGCCTTCGGCTTTACCCTGCGCCCGCACCAAACTATCGAGGTCCGGGCGGGTAGGCATAAACTGCGCCGTTACAGCCCGACCGGTCATGGTTTCGCCGGGTTTGAGGATAATCCAGTTTTTCTCGACCTGGTTACGGTAGCCTTTTTTACCCAGATAGCCCCAGATCTGCTCCAGGGTGCAGTTGGCCAGCCGCTCCAGTACAATATCCGGAATCTTGGGTCGACCGTCGGGTAAACGGTCGCCTTTCCAGTCGGCGGTCAGCGCTTTGACGTATTCGGGCGATGAACCCACCCGCTGAGCCCGGGCTGTCAGGCTACCCATAAGGGTGATGGCTGCGGCAACTAGCAACGTTCTCTTTAACATAATTCTGGCAAAGGTTAACGGGTTGAAGGAATGAGTAAGTGCTTGATTGAGCCGTACGTTCGGCGAATGCGCCATCGCATGTTGCGTTGTTAAATGGATGATTTCGAGAGAATTCCACTCGAAAAGACGAAGGTATAAGTAAAATACTGGTATGAACATACTTATGCAATTATTGGACAAGGGTACATAATCCATAGCGCCCGATAGGGAATCAGCCCGGAGAAGATACTGTCCAGAAGTGCCCTGAACCACTGAACCTTTTTTTACAATGAAGAACATTTTCTCCCGATTGTCGTCCTCCGGCAATCCTTCTGACCGCCGAGACTTCTTGCGGAATGCCGGCCTGGGCGGTCTATCGCTTGGTTTTATGTTCGATAAGCAGACCGCATACGCTGCCGAACAGGAAATGGAGTATATCACCCAGAAAGTACCCCGCGACTCGAAACCCGCCGATCTGAAAATTACGGATATGCGGGTTGCCGTTCTGAACGGTGTCCCTTTCAGTAGCCCTATTATCCGGATTGATACCAACCAGGGTCTGGTGGGCTGGGGTGAGGTACGCGACGGAGCCAGTGCCAATTATGCGCTGATGCTGAAAAGCCGTTTGCTGGGCAAGAATCCCTGCAACGTAGAGCAGATTTTCAAGCAGATCAAGCAGTTTGGTGGGCAGAGCCGGGCGGCTGGCGGGGTCTGTGGCGTTGAAATGGCTCTTTGGGATTTGGCCGGGAAAGCCTACAATGTACCGGCTTACCAACTGCTGGGGGGGAAATACCGCGACTTTATTCGGCTGTATGCCGATACGCCCGAAGCCAATAGCTACGAAGGGTTTGCCGAGAACATGAAAAAGCGCCGGGATCAGGGATACACCTTCCTGAAAATGGACTTCGGAATCGGGATGCTGGCCGATCAGCCGGGTATGCTGGTGAACGCCAACAACTGGAGTGTAAAGCAGCAATGGAACGACCGGGAGTCGGGCAAACTAGGGAACTATGCCAACACGAAGCACCCGTTTACCCGAATACAGGTCACGAAGAAAGGCCTCGACAGATTGGTTGAACACGTTGGTAAAGTGCGTGATATCGTTGGGTATGACACCCCGCTGGCCGCCGATCACTTTGGCCATTTCGATGTGAACACCGCCATCCAGATCGGTAAGGCGATGGAACCCTTCCGGCTGGCCTGGCTCGAAGACCTCGTGCCCTGGTTTTATACCGACCAATGGAAACAGATTACCGACGCCATCGACACGCCAACGCTGACGGGTGAAGATATTTACCTGAAAGAAGGGTTCATTAAACTCATCGACGCAAAAGCCATTGACATGATCCACCCCGATCTGGCATCATCGGGTGGCCTGCTCGAAACGAAGAAGATTGGTGATTATGCCGAGGAAAAAGGGATTCCGATGGCCATGCACTTTGCCGGTTCGCCTATTTCGATGATGGCAAACGTACACTGTGCCGCGGCTACCGAGAATTTCGTTGCTCTTGAGCACCACGGCGTAGACGTGGCTGGTTGGGAAGACCTGATTACGGGCATGAAACCCATTGTGGAGAAAGGCTTCGTTAAAGTACCCGATAAACCCGGCCTGGGTGTTGAACTGAATGAGGATGTCGCCAAGAAATTCCTCAAGAAAGGCGCCACCTGGTTTGCCCCCACCGATACCTGGAACACAAAAGACTCCGCCGACCGCGAATGGAGTTAACTGTGCAACGTGGTGGTTCGGCATTCCGATTTGTGGTTCACATAGCCGTAAGACAAACGTAACTTATCGACTGTGCGGACCAGAAGTCGGAATGCTGCACCACCACGTTACGTTAACAAATCCTGCAACGCCGTTTTCAGATCAGAATGCTGGTAGGAGAAATTCGTTTCGTCGGCGATGCGCTTGTTGAGCACGTAGTTGCCACCGGTAACTACGATTGCCATTTCACCATACAGCAGCTTGATGGCGAAGTTAGGAATGTTGGGCAACAGGATAGGCCGGTGAAGAACATCGGCAATGGCTCGTGTCAGGGTTTCGTTCGTAACCGGATTCGGGGCGACCGCATTGTAAACGCCCTGCCATTGCCCGTCAGAAAGCCCCTGAATAAACAGGCGGCAAAGATCGTCGAGGTGAATCCAGGAAATGTATTGCTGACCCGAGCCGATGGGGGCACCCGCGCCCAGTTTGATGGGCTGTACTAGTTTGGGCAACGCGCCCCCCTCCGACATGAGTACGACACCAATGCGGAGTTTTACCGTACGAATACCGAGTGCGGCTACCTGCTCTTCCGAACGCTCCCAGGCCCGCACGACCTGAGCCAGAAAATCCGAACCGCCCTGGCTGTTTTCCGTGAGTGGCCGGTCGGCCGTGTCGCCCCCATAGTAGCCAATCGCCGAAGCTGCTATAAATGATTTTACCTGGTGCGGGTTCTTTGCCAGTGCCTGCGCCAGCAAGTCGGTCGATTGAGTACGGCTATTTAGAATGTCGTCTTTCCGCTGGTCTGACCAGCGCTCATCGGCAATGCCTTCGCCCGCCAGATGAATAATATGATCGGCTGTAGCAATGGCCTGCGGGTCGATATGGCCCTTTTTGATATCCCATTGATAAACCCGTACATCGGGAATAGTCTTGGGTGACCGACTCAATAATGATACCTGATAGCCTTCCTGTTTGAGCAGTTGTGTCAGGCGACGGCCAATGGAGCCGGTGCCACCCGTGATTAAAACTGTTTGATTCATACGTCAGCAGATTAGTTGGTGGGTATAGCGACATAACACACCAACGGTGGCTGGTGTTCGTAGAATGGCTGACTATACCTGCCACTCTCTGGGAAAACCCAACTGCCGGGCGTAGTGAAAAGAAGCCGCTAGGACACGCTACTCGATCGGCTATCGAGTATATTGAGGATGATTACCTGCCGTTCAACCACAGTGTAATAGATTATATTATAAGGTTGAAGAGGAAGTTTCCGGACAGCCGTCAACGTGTCAAGTTGTCGGCCAATGAAAGGCATTGTTTCCAGAATGCGCAGTTTGTTATTGACGGTGTCCGTGAATCGGTCAGCAATGGTAAAGCCAAATGCATCCAGCAAATACAGCGCAATGTTTCGGTAGTTTTCTTTGGCCGCTTCTGCCCAAACTACTGCGTAATCCATTGCTTTGCTTCGCTGGCTACTTGGTTGTGTGCTATTAAATTAGTTGACTCTGCTGAGGCTAATGCCTGTTTCAGTTGCGCAAGCAATGCTGGCGTTTCAATAAAGATATTGGTTCGCTGGCTAACAAACTCGCTCACTGTCAGGAGCAGGTCCTGAACGTCTTGTGGATCGTCAAGGCGATCGATTTGCTCATGTAAAATTGACTTCAGATCGGCAGTAATCATAGTCCTGATGTTTTAATCAAATATAAAACATAAACGTTACACCTGCCACTCCTTCGGCAAACCCAGCTGCCGGGCGTAGTGCGCCGGGGCCGTATGAGACACCCAACTGAGCAGCTTATTGATCTCGTCGGCAAACTCAATGTGGTAATCGGGGTCGAGTTTGGTTGCTTTTTTTAACACCTGGTCAGTCCGTTTGGCGATGTACTCGGCGGCTTTGTCGGAGCGGGAGTTATACTTCTGCAACAGGTGGGCGTTGTGTTCATAAAAAGTGTTGAGCATACACAGCATTAGCTCCACTTCGCCGTACTTATCTTTCGTTACTTTCAGGTGACGACTGATGTACCCGCTTACGGTCCGCATATCCATCATCAGCCAGCCCGGCGTGTCGGCATGCAATCGGGATGTTCTATCAATGAACTCCCGGATCAGGCTGCGCCGTTCGTCAATGGTTCGGCCTTCTTCAACCAGCTCAAACTGAAGTTTTTCTGTCAGCACCGCATCTTTCGCAATCAGCCGAAGCAGTAGTTTATCTTTCTCACCGCCCGGCATGCGAACGATGGCTTTTTTGAGATCGGGATCGAGAGCAGGCATGTTTCTTACTGTTGAATGAGTGAATGCATCAATGAGTGAATGGCTTCTCGGCCTGCTAAGGTATAAGGATACAGAGTAAATAGGTTTATTCTGGCTTAGTCACTCAGTCACTCAGTCAAAATTCATACTTATACGCCTACCGTATCGCCTTCGTCGGTGCGGATTTTATCTTCGATATAAGCAATAATGTGGGCGGCCACGTCGATGCCGGTCGCATTTTCGACTCCCTCCAGCCCCGGCGATGAGTTGACTTCCAGCACCAGAAGACCCCGGTCGGAGGGAAGCATATCGACACCGGCCACTTTCAGGCCCAAGGCGCGGGCTGCGGCAATGGCCGTTTGTTCTTCGTGGGGGGTGAGGTCAACCGCAACGGCGTTGCCGCCCCGGTGAAGGTTCGAACGAAAGTCGCCCTCCAGCCCCTGCCGTTTTATGGCCCCAACCACGCGGCCACCCACCACAAACGCCCGAATATCCGATCCTTTGGCTTCGGCGATGAACTCCTGAATCAGCACATTTTTTTTCAGGCCATAAAACGCTTCGATGGTCGACTTGGCCGCTTTGGTTGTCTCGGCCAGTACGACGCCAATGCCCTGGGTGCCTTCCAGTAATTTGATCACGACAGGCGGGCCACCAACGAGGTGAATAAGCTGCGTGATGTCGCCATTTTTGGGGTGATTGGCAAACATGGTTTTGGGCAGGCCGACGCCCGCTTTCGAGAGTACCTGCAAACTGCGGAGCTTGTTGCGGGACCGCATAATAGCCTGCGATTTGCCCGTGGTGAAGACGTTCATCATCTCGAACTGCCGAACCACAGCGCATCCGTAATCGGTCACCGAGGCTCCAATGCGGGGTACAATCGCATCGAATGAGGTTAATTCCTGGCCTTCGTACAGGACCGAAGGTTTACCTCCTTCAATCATGACATGGCAGTTCAGGTGGTTCACAACAACGCCCTCGTGGCCGCGTCGGTTGGCCGCTTCGAGCAGTCGTTGCGTCGAGTATAAGTTCGGATTGGCCGATAAAATGGCAATTCGCATTGAGTCAGTGATCAGTTAGTCGTGAGTGGTTGTCGACACGCAGGGGTGGGTGCTATTGGTCGCTGGCTTGCTGAGTTGATGCGCGGGCGATCTTAGCTTCGTAAGACAGATTCTTTTCGGATACATCGACGATAAACCGATTCCGAAGCAGTTTTCGGCCTAAAAGTACGGGGTTTTTCAGTTGTTCACGGTCAGCCAGGGTAAACTCCGCCCGAATGGTTCGCCCGAATAAAACGATACGGGTTGTAATGACGTACCGTAGCTCGGCCACCCCAAACGAGTTGCGAATCATGCGCTGGCTGAAGTGATCACTGCGGAATTTTCGGGCTGGCAGCCCCGTCTTGTCGATCAGCCAAAAACTTAATTTTGTCGTTAACCGCGATTTGACCAGCCGCACATCTTTGCAATGCAAGGCCGATGTAAAGGCTCCCGTATCAACTTTTGCCTGTATATCGAACAAGCCCAGATCCGGGAAATCGACCAGATCGGTCATGCCAATAAGTTGCTTGGGCTTTCGGGTTTTCATAGAGATTCGCTATTCGGCTTACGATTTGTTGCGGGCGGGAACGTAATTGACGCGCATCCACAAACCGTAGGCACAAATGGGGCTACGTACGTATTAACCTGCTGAAGGTGAGTGACATATCCAGCATGATCATTTTGGCTCGGGCGTTTCGTTCGAGGTGATAAGCAGCTTCGTTGAGGTCATGTACTATATGCTCGATGTGGTTGATGGTCAGAATTTTAGCGAAGTTCTTGACGAATGCCATTTCATCATCGGGTAGTCTCAACAGTTCGGCCGCTCCCTGTTGCCACAGAAATAAATCCCGGTACAGGCGAATGCTGTAATCGAGCAGGCCTTTCTGCTTTTCTTTGCTGAAACCGTCAAACTGGTCGGCCTGTTTAACGATTGCGATCAAATCCTGACGGTAGCAGGTACGCATCCATTCGGCAAACCAGACATGCTGATCGGGTCCGGCGCTCTGGGTTGAGCTGGCATCGTGCAGGGCTTCTGCCAGGTTCCCATCGGCGAGGTAGGCCATTCGTCGGGCCGTGGTTTCGTCCAGATTCAGGTGCTGGCGCAAATAGGTAGCTACTTCCTCGTCGGTGAAAGCCCGAATCGCTACGCGCTGGGTTCTGGACAGGATCGTGATCAGCAGCTTGTCCGACTGGTTGGTCACCAGCAGAAACAGCGTTTGCGCCGGGGGTTCTTCCAGTACTTTCAACAGGGCATTGGCCGAGGTCACGTTCATGAGTTCGGGTAGCCAGATGAGCATGATTTTGTACGCTCCTTCGTAAGCCTTGAGCGACAACGTTTGCAGAATATTCCGGGCTTCTTCGGCCGAAATGTTGCCCTGTTTGTTGTCGGCACCGACCGATTCGAGCCAGTCGGGCAGGGTACGGTACGGTGAACTGAGCAGAAATTTCCGCCAGTCAGTCAGGTACGTTTCAGATGTTTTTCCTTTCCCCTGGTTTGTGACGGGAAAAACCATGTGCAGGTCGGGATGCACGAGTTTCTGGACTTTTATGCAGGAAGCACACCGGCCGCAGGAATCTTCCCGTTGTTTATCCTCGCAGTTGACATACTGCGCCAGGGCCAGCGCCAGCGCCAGATTGGCACTACCCGTTGGCCCATCGAACAGCAATGCGTGGGCCAGGTGATTGGACTGCACCGCCCGCAGCAGCATCTGCTTGGTTTCGTCAAGGCCTATAATCTCAGAGAATTGCACGTCAGTTTGAGTGATGAATGATCGGTAACAACCAATACTTCTGGTGGTGTCAGGCCCTTAAACCTGATACGGTGAGGTTTATTGAAACCTCGTTTATGTTAATGTCGGTTTTGACCGGACTGGTGTTCCAGAGACCTCATCGCGTCAGGTATGAGTATCTGATGCCACAAAAAATAACGAGCGACCAGACAATACATAGTTGCTACTTCCCGTGAATCATCGAAAAGATGAAACGAAGAATGGATTCTTCCACATCGTCAAAAGCTTTGTTGCGCCGGGTAAATGCTTCTTTCGCCACTTGTAGCGCCTTCTCGATGCGGTAGGGCGTAATGCCTTCGGCGGCACCACCCCACGAGAACGAAGGAACATGCTTGTGTTGAAAACCCGCGCCAAATACGTTGGCGCTAACGCCTACCACGGTACCGGTGTTGAACATGGTGCTGATGCCCGCTTTGGTAAAATCGCCCATCATCAGGCCGCAGAAAATCCGTCCGGTATCTTCCAGCCGGTCAGTGGCGTAGGAGTGAAGTTTTACGTTGCTGTAGTCGTTTTTCATGTTCGAGTTATTAACGTTGGCACCCAGGTTGCACCATTCGCCAATAACCGAATTGCCCAGAAAACCATCGTGCCCTTTGTTGCTGTACCCCATCAATACGGAGTTTCCGACCTCGCCACCTACTTTGCAGAAGGGGCCTATGGTGGTGTTACTGCGCATCTTGCCGCCCCAGTTCACGGTCGATCCTTCCCCGAGCGAGAACGGCCCGATGACGATGGAGCCTTCACTGATGGTCGCATCGCGACCAATATAAATGGGGCCTCCCTCGGCGTTCAGAATAGCCGCCCGAATGGTAGCGCCCGGTTCAACGAAGATATTTTCCGGCGCATAACACCGGGTGAATGGGTCTATAATGGGCTCGGATGTTCGCCCGGCAGTTAGCCGGGTAAAGTCGGCCCGGAGTTGATCGCCATTGTGCAGAAAAATGTCCCACAGGTTGCGAACAATCGTTAGCGGCTCCATGAACGTCCGGAACGGACAGCCGTCGTTTACCGTCGGGGCGGCCGTTCGTATCTGGCTTGTCCGCACCGCTAGAACCAACCCATCGTGGGTGATCAGGCCGGTATCGGGGGGGAGCGCCGATATCGTTTCGACCAGGGCATCTGTCGGGCAGACGGCTCCGTTGATGTACCAATGATCGGCATCAACGAGTAACGGGAATTTAGTCTGTAAATAGGCTTCGGTCAGGTACGACGGCGTTTGTCCCGTTGCGCTTGCCCATTTCTCGGCCAGCGTGAGTGCACCGATGCGGATGCCCGCCACTGGCCTCGTAAACGTAAGCGGTAACAAAGCCGTCCGAATAACCGGGTCGTCGAATAAAATCAAAGTTGGCATTGATGGCATCAGGGTAATCAGGCGGCAAATATCCAACCTTAATCTGGAAAAAGAGAACGAATGAAAGGGTACTTTTGCGAAAATATGGCGGTCCTTTCTATCGACAGTATTATCCGGCGAATGGCTGATTTGCAGGGCAAAACGGGCCTGTTCCCCTCTTTTCGGCATAACCCTGCGGTATTCTACCGTCGTCCGGATACCAATGTTTTCTTTACGGCTGTAACAGTGTTTACGGTACAGCCGCTCCGCTCTGCCGTATCATCTGAAAGTCAGCAGTTGATCGACCGTATGGCAAGCCTAGCCACAACAGCTTACCCTCTCTTTCGGAATAAAGACGGTTTGAATACCTATAATTTCTGGCCGACGCGTCCATCACAACATTTTTCCAATGGCTACGTGTTTCGCCATTTCGAGCACTTTCGGATTCCTGACGACATCGACGATACCGCCATGGTGTACCTGACCGCCCCGCCTGACCTTGTTGATCGTCTTTGGCTGAAAGATAAGCTGGGGCAGCACGCCAACGGAAGTCAGCCGCAACGCATCCGAAACACCTATCCTGACTACCGGCAGTTGCGTGCCTATTCAACTTGGTTTGGCAAGCATATGGGCGTTGATTTTGACGCCTGCGCGCTGAGCAATATGTTGTACTGCATCTATCAGTATGACTTACCCCGCAACGAGCATGATGCGGATTCACTGACCTACCTGCGATCTATCGTAGAGTCGGGCCGGTATCTGGCAGACCCATTTCGGTGCGCGCCCCACTACGCCCGAACGTCTCTTATTATTTACCATCTGTCGAGACTCATGGCGGCTTTCCGGATTGCCGAACTGGAGCCCGTTCGTTTACGCCTGATTGCCGACGCCCGTTGGCTAATGACGACCTCCCAAAACCGGCTGGAGCGCCTGTTACTGGCAACCTCTCTCTACCGATTGGGCGAGGCAACTCCTGAAATTAATCTGGATGGTATCGAGCGGGACTTTGCCACGTTTCATTTCTTCATTGCGGGCTTACTGACGGCTTATGAACAGCCCTGGCTACGCCAGTTTGCCAACCGATCGCTCATGCAAATGCGCTGGCAGTGCGAGGCCCATTGCTGGGCGCTGGTAGCGGAGTACCTGAGTGTAAAGACGCAGGGGCCGTTGGATGTGTAAGCTAACCGCTACTAGGGTTTCAAGGCTAAAATAGACCTGTCTAGTACACATTGTCTGATACGCTACCACTACTCAATAGGTCTTCGTCATATCGGCGGGAATGACCAGAATGAAGTCTGCCAGGTTACGGTTGTCGTTGTCGGGCTTCTCAATGTCGATTAATTCGATGGAAGAGAGCGTCAGGATTTTTAGATTGGGTTGTTGCTGACGGAGATACCAGACGATACCATCGAAATTCTTGGAATGATAGTCGCCGTTAAAGTGCAGCAGCGTTTGGCCGGGTTTCCGATTCTGCAAAATAAAATAAGCCATGGTCGCATCTTTAACCGCCTGAGCCCGCGCAAAATTAGCGGTCATATCGGGTTGGGCTCCGTGTGGGCTGTTGCTGGATTTATCGTCGTGCCCGCTCATCATCTCCATCATGGCTTTGTAGCCGGGTAGGGTCAGGTCGACGGATATGGGTAGTGGCGCCATCTGGCGTTTGGCATCGGCAGATACCGTATCCAGCGCCGACAAGCCCTGTCGGGAGACAAGCCGGGCATACCGGCGGGGTATGTTGGTGGCCACGAACGGAATGTGCTGCTCACGGGCAAAATCGGCAATGGGCTTGTAATCTGTATCGAAGTTGGGCCACAAACGAGCCTGGGTAGCGAGTTCCTTACTGGTCGTTTTGCCTTGTACGTAATCGCTGAGCGCCAGTTGATTGTCGGTTTCGAACATTTCGGCACCCAGCACAAGATTACCTTTTTTGGCAGCCTGTAAGTCTTTTGTCAGTTGAAATTCCAGCCAGTGGCAGATCGGGTTGTTGTGCAGCTCACCGAATAAAACGACATCGGCCTCGGTGGCCTGACGCAGTAATTTGGCGTAGCTGGTCGTTTTCAGGCCGGTCGTGTAAATGCGGTAGGCCGGTTTATCAGCCCGGAAAGCGAAAGCAAACAAACAAAGGAGCAGCAGAAGAGTAAGACGCATCGGATAAGTAGGCCGTTCGTGGGTACTGCTGTAACCAATCTGTTTTATAATTGGTTACCAGTCTGTTGGTTAATGCCCTCCTTTTTATGAATCTGTTAGAAACGCTACACGCCTTTCCCGCCTTCGTCAACGTGCCGGACGAGCAATTGCAATGGATTATTGACCGGGGAGAAGAGGTGTCTTATCCAAAAGAAACCGTACTGTACAAACCCCATGAGCCAGTCGACTATCTACTGCTGCTGCTGGAGGGCCGGATTCGCATTGATGCCGGGGCTAACGGAGCCGATGATGAACTGGTTGTCTATGGCGATCACTCTATTCTGGGTGTATTGCCGTTTTCCCGGATGAAAAGCATTCCGAACCGGTTAGTAGCCGAACGGCCAACCACACTGCTTCGGCTTCATCGGGATGACTTGCCGGGGCTGGCGAAAAATTGCTACGAATTGACGGAGGCTCTGGTCCACCAGATGACGACCCGGGTTCGGGATTATACGAAGCTGACCCAGCAGAATGAGAAAATGGCTTCGCTGGGGCGCTTGTCGGCGGGGCTGGCGCACGAACTCAACAACCCCGTGGCGGCCGTTGTGCGATCGGTGGGCACCCTCAATACGCACCTGCGCGCCACGCCCGAAGCGTTTAAAGTCGTTATGAATCTCGATTTGACCAGTGACCAAGTGGATTGCGTGGCCGAAGTATTTTTCAAAAAACTGGACCAGCAATCAACCGCTGATGTGCGTCGGTTAACCCTGCTCGAACGGACGACTCTGGAAGACGACGTAACCGACTGGCTGGACGATCATGGCGTTGAAGACCATATGGATCTGGCGGGCCCATTGGTCGATTATGGGTTTACGGTCGATGATCTGGATTGGATACTCGAAAAAATTGGCGACGAAAATCTGGCGGGCGTAGCCAACTGGCTGGTCAATAATTTAGTGACTGAGAAGCTGGTATCCGACATCGGGGAGGCTTCCAAGCGCATTGCTTCTCTGATCGACTCCATCAAGAATTACACCCAGATGGATCGGGGCGCGGGTAAGCAGGAGGTTCAACTGGCAGACGGACTTCGGAATACGATTACGCTGCTGGACCACAAAATCAAAAGCAAGCAAATCAACCTGACCCTGACGATTGCCGACGACCTGCCCGTGGTTTGTGGCTGGCCCGGCGAGTTGAATCAGGTGTGGACAAACCTGATCGACAATGCCATCGATGCCATGCCGACCGGTGGTAAACTCGACATCAGCAGCCAACCCGACCGGCGGGCGGAAGGGGAGACGTTTGTACTGACAAAAATTACCGACAATGGAGCCGGTATTCCGGAAGACATACGGGACAAAATATTCGAGCCGTTTTTTACCACCAAAGAAATTGGCAAAGGTACCGGGCTCGGCCTCGACATCGTGCAGGGTATTATGCGCCACCACAACGGCTCCATCAATGTACAATCTGAACCCGGTCATACCGAATTTCGTGTTTGCTTACCAGTTTAAAGAGCGAATGAGTGAAAGAGCGCAAGAGCGGACCGTTTTAGCGGTAAGTTTGATATACGCCGGCCACTCTTTCGCTCTTGCACTCATTCACTCATTCCTATGAAACTACCTATAATTTTCTCCATCGACGATGATCCGCAGGTATTGCAAGCGATACAGCATGACTTGCGGCAGCAATACCGAAAAAAATACCGGATCCTTTGCACCAGTTCGGCGCAGGAAGCCATTGATTCGCTGGCCGAACTAAAGAAAAAAGGTGAAGAAGTTGCCCTTTTTCTATCCGATCAGCGGATGCCGGGCATGACGGGCGTCGAGTTCCTGACCCAGGCCCGGAAGGTGTTCCCGAACGCCAAACGGGTGTTGCTAACCGCTTACTCGGACATCGACGCGGCTGTGCGGGCCATTAACGAGGTGCAACTGGATTATTACATCGCCAAGCCGTGGGACCCGCCCGAAGAGAAACTGTACCCCGTACTGGACGATCTGCTAAGCGATTGGTTTTCGGATTACAGACCACCTTCCGCGGGCTTAAAACTGGTCGGATATCAATTTTCGCCCCGCTCGCATGAATTGAAAGACTTTCTGGCGGGTAATTTATTTCCGTACCAATGGCTTGATATTGAGGAGAATCCGCAGGCGCACGAATTGCTCGATCTGCATGGGTTGAGCGTCAGTGATTTACCCGTCGTGATTCTCGATGGCGGAACGGCGCTGAAACAGCCGACGCTGGCCGAACTGGGCGAAAAACTGGGTCTGCAGCCCAAAGCATCGGAAGGGCTCTATGACCTGGCCATCATTGGCGCGGGCCCGGCCGGGCTGGCAGCCGCGGTATATGGCGGCTCAGAGGGGCTGAAAACAATTTTGATCGATAAACGGGCACCGGGCGGGCAGGCAGGAACCAGCTCACGGATTGAAAATTACCTGGGCTTTCCCAGTGGCCTGAGCGGAGCCGACCTGACCCGGCGGGCCATTACGCAGGCACAACGGTTTGGGGTCGAGTTTCTGGCCCCGCAGGAAGTGGTATCGATTAAATCGCAGGGGCAGTACAAGCACATCGCGCTGGGCGGGGGTAACGAAGTTGTAGCCCGGTCGATTATCCTGAGCACCGGCGTTTCGTATCACCAGCTGGACAACGAGAGTCTCCATAGATATACGGGGGCGGGTGTGTACTACGGAGCTGCGACCACCGAAGCCTTTGCCTTTAAAGGACAGCCCGTTTACATTGTTGGCGGGGGCAATTCGGCCGGGCAGGGAGCCATGTACCTCTCCCGTACGGCTTCCGACGTGTATATCTGTGTCCGTCGGCCCGATCTGTCGGAAACTATGTCGCAGTATTTGATCGATCAAATTGACAAGACGCCCAACATTACCGTACTTGGTTGTACCGAAGTGGTGGAGGGCTTGGGCAATGAGCGACTGGAATGCCTGGTGCTGGAAAACATGGACACAAAAGAACGCCGGACCGTGCAGTCGGGTGGCCTCTTTATCTTCATCGGAACCAAACCCCTGACGGACTGGATCGAAATGGATATTATTAAAGATACCAAAGGGTTCATTGCCACCGGGCGTGACCTGGCTAAGTACGCCGATTTTAAACAAGTCTGGCGCTACAACCGGGAGCCGTTTTCACTCGAAACCTGCAGTGCGGGCATTTTTGCCGCTGGCGATGTCCGGGCCGGAGCCATGAACCGGGTTGCGTCGGCTGTTGGCGAAGGGGCTATGGCTGTAAGCTTCGTTCATAAGTACCTGGCAGAAAACTAGGAGAGAGGTATGGCGTATTGTATAGCATACACCGCTGTTTCTGTAGCCTTGGTTTGTGTCTTCACAAGCCAAGGACCTCGAACGATGTCTTTTGTCTGTATATCATACATCCTAATATTACTACCATGATCAAGCCAGTTATCTGCTCCCATTTGTCTTCGCTTACGGAACTCCGTGTGGCCAGTGATTATGTTTGTGAGGAATGTATGAAAACGGGTGACTCGTGGGTGCATCTGCGTACCTGCCAGACCTGCGGCACAACACTCTGCTGCGATTCGTCGCCCAACAAGCACGCAACAAAGCATTTCCGGGCAAGTAATCATCCGGTTGTCGCTTCCGCCGAACCCGGTGAACAATGGCTTTGGTGCTATGTCGATGAACAGATGGCTGAATACTAAACAAGGTGCTTCATTTATCGTTAAAGAAATAGCATTCTCTATAGACTTCTGGAGAACTATAACGACGAATCTGAATGATTGCCGAACAAACGCTTACTGAATACTATTTTCGCGTACGGTTGCATTCTGAGGCTATATGCCGGGGCCTCGAAACCGAAGATTATGTCGTGCAGCCGGTCGCTGACGTTAGTCCGCCAAAATGGCATCTGGGTCATACAACCTGGTTCTGGGAAACATTCGTGTTGAAGCCCAATGTACCCGGCTACCGTATTTTTCACGACGATTTCAGCTACGTTTTTAATAGTTATTACGAAACGGTCGGGAAACGCGTCCTGCGTACTGACCGTGGGAATCTGAGTCGCCCGACGGTAGCAGGTGTGTACGCGTACCGGGCTTACGTAGACGAACAGATGAGCCGGTTTCTGGATAAAGCCGAGCTATCGCCCGATTTGTACGCCTTACTTGATCTCGGGCTCAATCACGAACAGCAGCATCAGGAACTGCTTATTACAGACATTAAATATATCCTGGGGCATAACCCGCTGTTGCCAGCCATTGAGATGCCTTTTCGGGAGCATCAGCTTCAGTTGCCAGGGCCGGATGTTGAGCTTGCCGAAGGAATCTATACGATTGGCCATCCGCCGACAGACGGGTCTTTCTATTTCGACAATGAAGTAGGGCCGCACAAGGTATACCTCAACAAAACAACGCTGAGCGGAAGTCTGGTAACTAATGAAGACTACCTGGCTTTTATCGAGGCTGGCGGTTACCAGAATTTTCGGCACTGGCTTTCCGATGGCTGGGCGTGGGTAAAAGCAAATGATATTCAGGCGCCTTTGTACTGGCACCGGATTGACGGCGAGTGGTGGTATTACACCGTCGACGGACTGCGGCTCATCGACCTGGATGCGCCGGTTTGCCACGTAAGTCACTACGAAGCCGACGCATACGCCCGCTGGGCCGGGCAGCGGTTACCAACCGAATTTGAGTGGGAAGCAGGTGCCCCGAAACTCAGCTGGGGCGCGCGGTGGGAGTGGACAAACTCCGCTTACCTGCCCTATCCCGGCTTCATGACTGCCGAAGGAGCCGTGGGCGAATACAACGGTAAATTTATGAGTGGACAGATGGTTTTGCGCGGGGCATCTGTGGCGACACCCGAGGGTCATTCCAGGGCTACGTACCGCAATTTTTTTCAACCAGACAAGCGATGGCAGTATACGGGGATACGTTTAGTGAAGAACTAACGGCAGTAAGTGCGCGGCCTAAGGCCGGTGAAGCGGAGCAGCGTAGCGGAGAAATGGAGCTGGTGGCAGATGAGCAGCTAGCCGAGTCGGCGGCTCTGGCCGAAGAAGTACGGACTGGTTTACAGAAAATGCCCAAACAGGTATCGTCGCGTTTTTTTTACGATGCCGAAGGGAGCCGGTTATTTGCCGAAATCATGCACTCGCCGGATTACTACCTGACCCGGTCGGAGTACGAAATTCTGGAAACGCACAAAGCGGATATGCTGCGGCAGTTTTCGCCAGACAACCGGCCATTCGAGCTGGTGGAACTGGGCGCTGGTGATGGCCTGAAAACAAAAATTCTGCTTGGATTTTTTGGTAGCCAGAACGCTGATTTTGCCTACGCACCCATTGATATTTCGGCCGATGCACTTGACGGATTAGTTCGTGATGTGCAGAAGCAGTGGCCTGACTTGCAGCTTAACCCACGTCACGACGATTACTTCAGCGCGCTGGAGCTTCTTTCTCAGGAGACGAATACCCGTAAAGTTGTCTTATTTCTGGGCTCGAACATTGGTAACTTTGCCCCCGATGATGCCATTGATTTTTACCAGCAACTGTATGACCGATTGCAACCCGGCGACCTGGTACTGACGGGCTTCGACCTGCAAAAAAATCCGGCAATTATCCACACGGCCTACAACGACCGGGAAGGCTTAACGAGGGCTTTTAACCTGAATCTGCTCCGGCGAATCAATCGCGAACTGGATGCCACGTTCGATCTGAACGCGTTTGACCATTACGAAACCTACAATCCTGAAAACGGCGAAGCGCGGTCCTATCTGGTGAGTCAGAAAGCGCAGACAGTGACGATCAACGCGCTGGCTATGCAGGTGCCTTTTCAACCGGGTGAAATAATCCATACCGAGATTTCCCGGAAATTCAGCCGGGTGCAAATCGAGCAGCTGGCTCAGCAAACCGGTTTCTCCATTTCGGGCTGGTTCACGGATAGTAAAGGCTACTTCGCCGACGTAGTCTTTGAACGTTGATCGGGTAATAACCGGATTCGATCGATTACTTTTTACAACTGATAGGTCGCTTGGGCCATTGCTGAAAAGGCGATGATTCAGGCGACATTTTTTATGATACCGTTTATAAAGAAGCAACTTATAACTTATTTAAAATTTGTTGCATATATATTAATAAAATTGGCTAGTGCGTAAATAGAAATTGTGCTACCAGCGCGTGAAGAAAGATCGCTTGAGAATAGGAATGAGTAACAGTGTAAAGAAGATAAGAAAGGTTAAATTTTTGTATTCAAATTAGCGATTTTCGGTAAAAAAACTTGTGTCTTATTTAACTCACTAGTAGTCTCTTAATTGGGTGTTTTTCGCACGGTAAATATATTTAGCGGTTAATTGGTTCATCTCAAGTCTTAAATAATAATGGTACTTTCAATATAAAAATTGACGAAACTAAAGTGCTACTCATCAGGCTGATAGTGTAAAAAAATGCGTCTGGTGAATGCGCTCCTCGTTCACTCTATTTTACTGCTAACTACCATGGTTCAACAACTATTCACCCCAACTTTTGATGAAGCTGACCCTAAGGAAATCGCTAATGAGCTTAGACGGAAAACAGGGTATCGCGTATTTCACGGCGCTATAGCACCAGACACCTTATCGGCTATTCTTGACAAAATTGAGCGAAACGATTATTTGATAAACAACAATACTGTCGGTGTTGTCCGATCGTCGTGGAGTAATTTTCTCTCTCATACATTAGCCGTATCCCAGCAATGTTATGACATCATTACGTCCGAACAGGTAAGGGCTATCTGCCGAAACTATTTCGATGGATCATTTAAGTTAAGTAGCCAGCGTTTGTACGAAACGCATACCCAGTCACACCTGCCGTGGCATACTGATAATAACCTGTTATCGGAGAATAAATTCAAGGCCAAGCACAGCCTCCCTGGACTCGTCTTTCTGTTTTATTTAAACGACGTATCCGCCATTAACCCATTTCAATTGATTCCGGATTCCTACACATGGGCCGACAGGAGCACGGACCGTTATTTTTCGGATGAGTACATCGACGAGAATTACGCGGACCAGATCGTGTCTGTTCGTGCGCCAAAAGGAACACTGATTTTGTCTAACTCGCACCTAGTTCATCGGGCCGAACCGTTCAAGTGCGCCGGGTTCAGGCGATACACCTTTATTTTTCAGGTAGATGAGGTTTCGGAAAACTACGTGGGACACGGGGAGCGGCTGTTAATCAACCCATCTTTTGTGAACGATACAAACCCGGAAATTCTGAATTACCTGGGGTTCGGTTCGCCATCCGATTATGTCACGCTGCCGCAAACGTCGGTGTCTACGTTACTGCCGCAGGATTTGTTACTGATGCAGAAAAATATTCTCCCTCAGGCGTTTCGGGGGTTGATGATTTCGGTCGCTAAGAGCCTGATCCCAAACGCAATGCTGAACCGGATCAGAAACCGGGTTTACTGATATAAACAAGCCCGGCCATTTGCGGTCGGGCTTGTTCATAAGCATCAGACAGACAATGAGCTACTGTTTATCCCACCAGACGCGGGTGTCCAGGTTATCGGCACCCTGTCGGGTTACGGCTTCCTGCCGTTTGGCCTGGTTCACCGACTGCTCCGAATCAGGGTATGACAGGCGATTGATAAAGTTGCCTGTGATTTCTTTTCCCGGATAGGGGTTCGGTGTCAGCGTCGGGAAGCCACTCCGGCGGAAGTTGGCAAATACCTCCGGGCCGTTCAGGAAAGACGCGATCCAGTACTGGGTGTTGATCAACTCCAAACCTTTGGCGGCCACGTATGGATTGCGTTGCAGATAAGCGCTGACATTGGCATCGGAGACAAGTGAGGTCGCATCGTAGTCGCCCAGTTGCTTCATGTGTGCCGTAACCCCCGCGTTGTAAAAATCGGCCACACTGCCCGTTGTCCAGCCACGCTGAGCGGCTTCGGCCAGTAATAGCTGAGTCTGGGCGTAGGTGACCAGGTAGCAGGGCGCATCGAACTTACCCATACGCGTGCGATCCAGTTGTGAGTAATCATAAAAGCTGGCCAGTCCGTCGGTTGTGGCTCGTGCCGGAATGGTACCGTTGTCGTACCCAAGGGGCATCCCGATCTGAACGTCCGAGGTTCGAACGGCTCTGGCTGCCGTTTGTTCCGGCCCGCTTTTGGCCCCGACGTACCGAACCGCAATGGACGACAGGCGAGGGTCTGCGGTCGATTTCAGGTAGTTAACGAAGAAACTCGTGAGGTAGTAGTTGGCGGCCTCTGTCGCATTGAGGGTCGTTCCGACTGAATTCTGATAATTGGCGTTGTTCCGAACGGCGCAGTTATCGGCGTTAGACTGCATCACACCACCCGCTACGGCTTTCTGTACCGTTGACTGGGCCAGGGTAGGATTGACTTTAGACAAACGCATACCCGCCCGGAGCAGAATTGAATACGCCAGTTTTTTCCACTTGCTGATATCACCCCCGTACATCACCTCACCCGCTTCGGTTGGTTTACTGGCGTCCAGGGCGGCCGCAGCTTCCGGAAGTTCTTTGAGGATGTCGGTGTAAATACTCTCCTGAGCGTCATATCTGGGCGTTACGTTGCCGCCCAGGAAACCCAGCCCGGCCTCCGAGTAAGGAACGTCGCCGTAGGTATCGGTCAGCACCATAGCCACATAGGCTTTCCAGATCCGCAGCATGTTGTACAGATTCGTGCGGCTGGCGTCGGTCTTTGTTTTGGCCAGGCCATCCACCAAGTAGCGCATGTTATCTCGATAGTAGCGCTGCCAGAGCTGGGCATTGGCACCCGCCGAGCCCCGGTTATCAATGTTGTAATTGCCACCGGCCAGAATACCGGAGTTAGGCGAAAACATCTGCTGGACAATGGGTTCCTCAAAAATAAGAATCGACGCCGGAAACGAGGTATTGATAATCGCGTTGTTGAACGTAAAAACCGGATTCAGACTGGTTGCCGCCGTCGGGTTAACGTTAAGCTGGTCGAATCCTTTGTCGCAGCTACTCAGGCTGACCAGTAGAGCAACCAGGGGAATATAAATCATTGTCTTTTTCATGGTGGATAGCTGTTTAGAATTTAACATTCAGGTTGAAGCCAATGCTGCGGGTTATGGGTAACCCCGTCGATTCGAGTCCAATCAGGTTGTCAGAACTGAATCCGAATTGTTCGGGGTCGATGTTGGGCACCCATTTCTTAATGATCGCTACGTTGTTAGCTACCGCACTCAGGCGAACGCCTTTGATAAACAAGGTTTTGGGCAACAACTTGGTGAAGTCATAGCCGATGCTGATCTGGCGGAGTTTCCACAAGCCCGCATCGTAGATGACCTGCTCACCAAGGCTCTTGGAGCGCCCCACCGAATAATAGTCCTGCACAAACGCCCGTACGGTGTTGACTTCGCCGTTGCTGTTTACGCCAGCGCCAACCATCTTGTTATCGGCATCGCCCCGACCCACCAGGGTTTCTTTTTGAAGGCCGTGCCGGAATGCGTTCAGGTTGGTCCCCGAGATCATTTTGCCGCCCAGTTTGAAGTCGATTAGAAACGACAGGTTGATGCCCTTGTAATTAAAGGTATTCGTGATGCCGCCCGTGTATTTAGGTAAGGCCGAACCCAGCGAAATCGGAGCCGTTGAACGCACGGGCAGGCCGTCGCTTCCGTGAATGATTTGTCCCTGGGCATTTCGCTGATACCCGTAGGTATACAACTGGCCCAAGGGCTGACCAACTACCTGCCGAAGTTCACCAACGTAAACACCCGTACCGACTACAATTTGCTCGGCTTGTTTGTCGCCGTTGTAGTCTTTCCCCGGTGTGCCGTCGTCATCCGTCAGCAGCCGGAGTAATTTCGTTTCGTTGTAAGCGCCGTTCAGGGTTACATCCCAGAAGAAATCTTTGGTCCGAAGGGGCGATAAATTGAGCAATACCTCGATACCCCGGTTGCGGCTCTGTCCATTGTTAATCAGGGTGCTTGTGTAACCGGATGCGTCTGAGGACTGGGCGGCCACAATCTGGTCGCTCGTAATTTTGCTGTAAACCGCCAGGTCTACGCCAACCCGGTTGTTGAACAGTTTTAACTCCAGCCCTAACTCGGTTTCGGCCGTACGGCTGGGTTTGAGCGTGGCGCTCGGAACAGTATTGGAGGTGATGTTGCCAACGGGCTGGCCTGACCCCGCCGGATTGGGAAAGAGGTTGGCCCCAACCGAGTAGAACAGGTTATTGGAATAAGGTCCAACATCGCCGTCGCTGCCGACTTCGGCATAAGCTGCCCGGAACTTACCGAAATTCAGCCAGGAGGGCATCTTGTCGAAGGCCTGCGAGAACACGAAACTACCGGTTAGGGAAGGGTACAGAATGCTCCGGTTGGCAGGGGCCAGCGTCGAGAACCAGTCGTTGCGGGCCGTGGCGTTCAGGTAAAGAAAATCCCGGAAAGAGAACTCAGCCGCTGCGTAGAGCGAGTTTACTTTCCGTTCGCTGACACCGTAAATAGGGTCTTTAACCCGGCCGTTCTGCGGCACATACAGGCCCCGTACAATGAAGTCGGTTGCCAGAACGCTGTTCAGATCGCTGCGCCGGTAGAGCTGGTTACCCCCCGCCGTGATGTCGATGCCAAATACGCCGAACTTACGGTTGGCCCCAATCAGAAAGTCGGTGTTGAGCTCGCGGAACCGACGCGATTCCTGAACGTAATTGCCGTTCACAAAACCGGCTGGAGCGGCCGCCAGCGACGCTTGCCCGGTCGGGAAGTTATAGTCCTGATCCCGCGACCAGTAATCCTGCCCGACCCGGGCCTGAACATAGAGCCAGTCCGTTACGTTGTACCGGGCCGAAATATTGCCGAACAGCCGATCCCGCCGAATGTTTTCGAACTTGTAATTCAGGGTAAAATAGGGGTTCGTCCGGTTCATAAACCGGGAGTAAATGAACTCATTGCCCGTGGCCGGATTGATCTGGTTGGCTTCCAGTACATCCAGCGGCATCGAGTTCGCCAGGGTGTACAGTACGGTAGGCGTGCTATTGTCCTGTTGCGCAATCTGGGGCGGATTTTTGTTCAGCTCGTTGGAGTAGTTGATCGTGCCCGTAACCGTCAATCTTGGCGAGAGGTTGTAGCTGAAGCCGAGGTTAATGGTTTTCCGGTTGAAGGTGTTATTCCGCGTAATGCCTTTGTTGTCCAGGTTGGCAATAGACAGGTTGAAGCCACCTTTATCGCTGCCCGACGAAACAGCGACCGAGTTTGTCCAGGTTGAGCCATCCCGATAAAAGGTATTGATCCGGTTGCGAACGGGCGCATACGGCAGCGTTATGCCTCCGAAAAGCACCTGCGTTTGGCCGGCAAATTTTTCGCCGAAGCTCCAGACCCCCGATGTTGGGTTGGGGGCCGTTGGCCGGACGCCGTATTCTCCCTGGCCATACTCGTATTGATAGTCTGTGTAATCCAGTGGGTGGTCGGTGGTGAAGTTGCTGTTGTAGGTAACCCCGATCCCCTGACTCGTGCCTTTGGTTTTGGTAGTAATCATAATTACGCCGTCTTTAGCCCGTGAGCCGTAGAGCGCAGCCGCCGTACCCCCTTTCAGCACGGTCATTCCCTCAATATCATCCGGGTTGATCGACGAAAGCCCATCGCCCCCGTCCGAGTAGTTGGACCCCCGGTTCGCAATGGAATTGTCGCTGCCTGCGTTGCCCGTATTTTGCCCAAAGTTCGTATTGTCGATGGGGACGCCGTTGACAACGATGAGCGGACTATTCTGCCCCGAGAATGACGACTGCCCCCGAATCCGGATTTTACTGGTACCGGCCGCCCCCGTGCCCAAACTGGAAATGTTGACCCCGGCAATTTTGCCTTGCAGCGCGTTCATGAAGTTGACAGTACGGTTGGTTGTCACTTGCTCCGGGTTCACAATGGCCGTGGCATAACCCAACCGTTTGGCTTCTTTCTTTATCCCCAATGCCGTAACAACGACCTCACCCAGGCTTTGCTCGGCTTCCTGAAGCGTAACGGTCAGCTGCGTCTGGTTTCCTACGTCGACGGTCTTTCCCGCATACCCAATGGCGCTGAAAACGAGCGTAGCATTAGCAGGAACGTTCAGTGTAAAATTCCCATTGCCATCCGTTGTGGTGCCCAGCTGCGTATTTCTCACCAGAATAGTTACGCCCGGTATCGGTTGCTGGTCTTTACCGGAAAGTACCCGGCCCGTCAGGCGGTGATCCTGGGCAAAGGTTGCCTGACTCATCAGGAAGGTGACCCAGATGTATAGGAGTGAGGCAATAAGCCTCTTTTGTAAAAAGTGCTTCATTGAATTGGTTAGTTGGTTTGAGGATTATTTGTTCAAATAAATGCAAGATTATCTTTCTTAAGTGATAGTGAAGCAAAGAGTATTAATGGACGTATCTACTTTGATGGGATATAGAGAGGCATCAATTTTACGATCATCCCATAAAAATTTGGAAAAAGAAAAATCATTATTCACCTTTGTCTATCAAACTAAGCGGCTATTGCTCGGTATAGCCCGTCAGCTTATGAAATTTGACCAACAACCAGCCTATTTATGCTCAATGACCCATCCGGTAGCCAATCGTCCAGCTATGATGATGATGGGTATGTGTTGTTGCTAGACTACTCCTCTCCGTCTGTGTAGGGCCAGTAGGGCCCATCAAATCCTTTTTTTTAATCGTGAACACCAATTCACTTTTTATTCCCTGTAATACTATACTTAATCTGTATAGTAAATATATTAATTCAGTTTTTAACAACACTAACGATCAAACCAATGGTAGCATTATCTGGTAAATTAGCCGCTGTTCTTCCTGTACAAACCCTGACCGCCGAGGAAACCGCTTTCTTTGATAAAAATGGCTTTCTACATATTAAAAACTTTGTTAGTCGTGACGTCGTACAAGGTTTTCTTCGTGAATTACAGCGTGTTGAAGCAAACTGGATTGCCGAAGACGTAGACAAGATAAATGGGATTCCCATCAAATATGGTCGCGATGAAAACGGACAGCGTATCGTTCAGCGGTTTGCGTTCACCTCGCTCTTCAGTCCATTATTGCACGAGTTTTTGCAGGATGACCGCCTGAAAGGGCTGACTGGTTTGCTACAGCCTTACAGTGGCCGCATTGGCGAAGAAGAAAAAGATGGTCTGGTGGTAAATCATTACGTCCGCACCCCCGAAAGCAATTTCTCCCGGATGGGCTGGCATACCGATAGCCCGCGCGACCTGTTTCTGGGGCAGCGCATCCGGCCTATGCTCAACGTGGGTCTTCATCTCGACGATTGCCCAATGAGCAATGGGGGGCTGCGCGTATTGCCCGGTACCCATAAGCAGAACACGCTGTTAACGCTGTTCCGCAAACGTCAGTTTATCGACCACCGGCCCGACCCCCGCGAAGTTGGCTTCGATATTGAAGCCGGTGACCTGACTATTCACAACGGAAGCCTGTGGCACCGCGTCGAACAGTCGCCCAGTATCGGGGCAGAGAGCCGCCGTCGGGTTATGTACATTCCGCTGGTTACGGGCGAGTATCAGCCCAAGAATGCAGCCAGCAAAACGCCGTTCTACCACCGGCTGGGCGCTAAAATTCTGCGGTAAACAGGTTGTGATAACCAAAGGCGCAGGAGATTATAACAGAAGACGCAAAGGGTTGCGTCTCTACGATGCACTGATTTATGCACTATAACTGGCTGGCTTTCGCGGTTCCGTTGTTTCTGTTCTTTATGGGACTGGAATACCTCATAGCAAAACGGCAGGGGAAATCCTTCTTTCGGTTCAATAATTCGGTAGCCAATATCAACGTCGGCATTGCTGAACGACTGCTGGATACGTTTACAACCGGGGCGTTCTACTTCGTGTACGACTACCTGCATCGGCACTATGCTCTGCTCGACATTCGAGCGACGGGTTGGGGATGGCTGGCGTTGCTGATTGCCACCGATTTTGTCTGGTATTGGTATCATCGGCTGGCGCATGAGATCAATGTGTTCTGGGCTGTGCATGTGGTGCATCACCAGAGCGAAGATTTCAATTACACCGTTTCGGCCCGTATCACGGTATTTCAGGCGGTGGTGCGTACCGGATTCTGGGCCATTCTACCCATTGTGGGGTTTCCCGCCGAGATGATTACCGGGGTGCTGCTGCTTCACGGGCTGTATCCATTCTTTATCCATACCCGCACGGTTGGCAAGTTAGGCTGGCTCGAATATGTGTTTGTGACGCCGTCGCACCACCGGGTTCACCACGCCAGCAATCCGCAATACCTGGATAAGAACTACGGCGATATGTTCATCATCTGGGATAAACTGTTTGGAACGTTTGCTGAAGAGCAGGAGGAGCCCGTATATGGCCTGACCAAACAACTGGATAGTCACAGTTTCCTATGGCAGCATTTTCACGGATGGCTGGAGGTTTTCGTAGCTATCCGGCAGACACCCGGTCTGCGCGCGAAACTGGCGGTGTTGTTTGGTCGGCCGGATACCGTTGACCCAGCTATCCGGGTAAAGCTGGAACAGCAGTTTTTGTCGGCCAGTGCTGCGGAACGCTCGGCGGTCCATAACAATAGCCGACGGTTTCGGGGCTACGTGGGGGGGCAACTGGCTGGTGCGCTCGTCATTCTGTTCGTCTTTCTGCTGATTGAACGCTCCGTACCGGCCTATCTGCAACTACTAACCAGCCTGTTTATCCTGCTGACGGTCATCAACTGCGGGGCTTTGCTTGAGCAACGTCGCTGGGTGCTCTACCTGGAGTTTGGTCGGCTGGCCGTGCTATGGATGGCGCTATATGTAGCCTTAGGCGACCCTATGCTGATTATTCTGGGGTACATCGGTAGCCTGTCGATCTGGGCGTATTTCTCGCTCGTTCAAAAACGCTATTTCCAGTTAGTGTACGGCGTACACTGATCTTATCCCGCTTCCGAAAGTGAAAAGAAACACCACAAACATAAAAACTGGTAAACACAAACGACTATGACGCTCGAATTTGAAAATGAATTAGGGGATATCCGTTCCGTTAGCACCCAGCCGCGTTCAAAAACGACACCTGTCCATCCGCTAAAAACGGGCGATCTGGCTCCGTTTTTTAGTCTGTCGGGCGCGCCGAACAACTGGCGGGCGTCGGTTTTTGGTAAAAAGCTGTCGGGTGGTGAAACGTCTCTGCTCGATCTGGTCAACGAACGGCCATTGGTAGTTAGTTTCTACTGCCCTTGCTGGGGACGCTACGCTCGGCCATATCTGGAGTCGCTCATCCAGCTCAACCAGGCGTTGCTGGCGGTTGACGCTGAGTTAGTGGTATTTTCCAATGAGTCGCCCGGCACGCTGGCGCGACAGATGGGTAGCTTCGATTTTCGGGTAGCCTACGATGCCGAATCGACGGTGGCGCAGCGGTTTGGCGTTTACAGTGAAGATTATCCCGTTTGGGAACGGGTGTCGGGTATTTCGGAAGAAGCCTTTACGCCTGCCCTGTACGTAATTGATCAGGATCGACGGATTGCCTACCATTTTCTGGACGAAAACTTTGACCGTACGCTCGACTCGGAAGCGATTTCTTCCGTTATTGAGAGCCTCAAGCCTGTTCATCAGGTAGCGTAGTAAGCAGGCAGCCCGTGCGCTGCTAAATCAGGGGAGAATGAGTACACAAAAACTAGAAAGGGTAGGGGATCGGCTGACCACCAAACTACCTAATGTGGGCACAACGATTTTTACCGTTATGTCCAGGCTGGCTACCGAAACGGGTGCTATCAATTTGTCGCAGGGATTTCCGGGTTTCGACTGCTCGCCCGAACTGGTTGGGCTGGTTGAGCAGTACATGCGGAAAGGTTTCAATCAGTACGCACCGATGACCGGTGTGCCCGCTCTGCGCGAAGCCCTGGCCCAGAAAACGTTTGAACAGTACGGGGTCGCCTACGATCCGGAAACGGAAGTAACGGTTACGTCGGGTGCGACGGAGGCCATTTTTGCGGCTGTATCAGCGGTTGTGCGCCCCGGTGACGAAGTACTGGTTTTTGAACCCGCTTATGACAGTTATGTCCCCGCCATCGAACTCAATGGCGGTATTCCTGTCTATGTTACCCTAACTCCCGCCAGCGTGGACTCGCCCGGCCGGTCCGCCGGTGCGGTGGATGCGCCCGGCGTGGATGCGCCTGATTACAGCATTGACTGGCAGGTTGTGCGCGGGAAGATTACGGATAAGACAAGGCTCATTTTAGTGAATACGCCCCACAACCCAACGGGCTACGTCTGGACGGTCGATGATTTGAATCAACTGGCGGATCTGATCTACGACCGTACCATCTGGATTGTGAGCGATGAGGTGTATGAACACATTCTGTTCGATGGCCGGAGTCACCAGTCGCTCATGATGCATCCGGTATTGCAGGAACGGACATTCGTAGTTGGTTCATTCGGAAAAACATACCACATAACCGGCTGGAAAACAGGATATTGTCTGGCACCCAAAAGTCTCAGTACTGAGTTTCGTAAAATTCACCAGTATCTGACCTTCAGCACGGTCACGCCCATTCAATACGCACTGGCTGATTACCTGAAACAACCAGCGCATTACCGGGAATTATCCGCCTTTTACCAGCGTAAACGCGATCTGTTTCTGGATGGGCTACGCGGTTCACGATTCACGATCAGACCGGCGGAGGGTAGTTTTTTTCAGACCGTTTCGTACGCGGCCATCTCCAACGAACCCGATTACGATCTGGCCGTACGGCTCACCAAAGAAATTGGTGTGGCTTCCATTCCCGTGTCGGTGTTTTATCATCAGAAAAACGACTACAAGATACTGCGTTTCTGTTTTGCCAAAGAGGATGCCGTTTTGCAGGAAGCCGCCGACCGGTTGAGCAGGTTATAATGTATAGATCAGCTTAACATGGTGGCTATGCGGCCCGTGTCTTCACGGACCGCGGAAGACGTACCGGGAATGGCGTTAGTTCTGGTATAGCGCTTACTACCTGTTCGCCGGCTTGTTGGTCTGTTGATGTGTAACGCGGGCAAGATGGCTTATTACACCATTGGCAGTAAAGGAAACTGGCTCATTAGTACGTTCTGTACGTCGTTAGGGGGCAGGTTGAGCCATTGCTGTAACACGGTCGCATAAACCGATCGGAAGTCGTGCTGCATGGCGATGTTGTCGTTTACGGTGGCGTTGGCCGGTAGCTGCGGATTGGTGCCAATGATACCCGCTTTAACGGCGTTTCCAAAGTAGAAAACCGGGGCTGCTGCGCCATGATCCGTACCCCCGCTGGCGTTGGATTTTATCCGCCGACCAAACTCGGAGAAGGTCATTCCCATGACCCGATCGGCTACGTTAAGCCCTTTCAGATCATCCATAAAGGCGCTGACGGCTTCGGATACCCGACCCAGCAATTGGGCGTGGGTACCCGTTGTGGTGTCGTCGGGTTCGGCCTGTTTGGCGTGCGTATCGAAGCTGCCGGTGCTTACCAGATACACTTTCGTTCGAAGCCCCCCCGCTACCAGCCGGGCCACGATCTTCAGTTGGTCGGCTAGGGCGTTCTTGCCCGCTGCCGGATACCTGTCGGATTGCCTGGTGACACTCAGGGCCGCTTTTTTAATGACTCCGGCGTACTGATCCGTTTTCTGCGCTACCGTTTCGAGGTAGGCCAGTTGTTCGCCCCAGCGGGCACTACTAGTCGCATCGGTCTTGTCTTCAATCAGGTTGTAAAAATTCCCGGGGTTGCTGATCGCCAGCCCCATGGTAAACGACGGTCCCTGAAAAGCAGAAGCTACCACCGACCCGACCTGGATGGCCAGCGGATCGGGCATGGTTTCGCTGGGGTATCTATCCGGGAAGCCCGGAAATACGTCGTTCAGGTAACGCCCCGCCCAACCCGTATTCAAGACTTTGTCGGCGTCAGAACCTGTCATCCAGATATCAGTAGCTCGAAAGTGCGAGAAATTTGGCTTTGGGTAACTCACCGCCTGCACAACACCCGCTTTCCCTTCATTGACCAGTTGCTGGATGCCCGTCAGTGCCGGGTGTAGTGCCGTTGCGTCGGTGCCGGTCAGCTTCAGGAGTTTGTTTTGCGGCAGGGCAATGTTGGGGCGAGCCGCCTGGTAGGCACCATATTGATCGACCGGAATAACGGTATTAAGCCCGTCGTTGCCACCGTTCAGTTGAATCAGGACCAGCACTCGATCATTCGTCAGATCATGCCCACTGGCAGGCATCAGCGACGTCTGCGCCATCGCTTTCAGGGAAAGTCCGCTCATAAACTGGGGCAGCATCACCCCGGCAATGGCTGTATGTTTAATGAAGTCTCGACGTTGCATAAGACAAAGCGCGAAAGAATGAATGAACGAACGAAAGAGTGAATAGGCGCGGTAGACAAAGAGCGAAAGAATGAATGAGCGAAAGAGTGAAAGAATACAGATGCGCAAGGTTTCTGATGCTGATCCGCTCTTTCACTCATTCACTCTTTCGCCATCAAGTGAGTTGATACTGAGGTAAGTTCATGAGGTACTTGTATAGGCTCCTGAGCTTGCGGATTACGTTCGTTTTGTTGACCGTGTCGTCGGGTTTAGCCGTTAGGTTTTGCCAGGCCTGTGTCCAGTAATGGTCCGACATCATGTCCTGCAGACCCGAGAGCAAAATGCTGGTTTTGATGTACTGTTTGTCTTTGCCGGGCAGTTCCAGCATGTACAATCGCCGAACGGCGTCGTCAATGAGGGCAACCGGGTCGGCGGGGTTGGGTAGTGCCTGGGTAAAAGCAATGACGTCAATGAGCAGTTTTTTGCCGTTGCGACCAATACTGCCGGTTGTCATCCCGTCCGAAAAGACGTTGCGTTTGGGCAGTGTATCGGAGTTGACCCAGATCTTGTCGAACATGGGTTCCTGGTAGTAAGCCGGCCAGCCGGCCACGTTGGGCGGATCACCGATATTCTGCTGCATGGCGGCCGTTTGGTTCTGAATGGACAGCCAGAGAGCATACTGGTCGGCGTAGTTCGTGGAATCGGGAAACGTGATGCCAAACTCCCGGCAAAGCCCCACGGTGTAGTCGAGCGGACTCTTAATGATGGCCCCGCGGTTGTTGGCGTCAAAGAAATGACGGCTCCCCAATAGCTCGCGCAATACCGGTTTGATCTCATATTTATTGGCCCGGAAAACATCGGCCAGGGGCGTAATGACCGTTGCTTCGGTATTGGCGTCGATCTGGTGGTAGACAAAAAAGCGGTAAAGCTTTCGGCAGATGAACTTCGCTACCTCCTCCTGCGCAAAAATCATTGTGAGCAGATCATCCAGTTCCTGCTCGCCTTCGGGGCCCCGTCGCCCTTTTATAGTCGCATTTCCGTAGAAAGCCGAAAACGTCTTGTCGCTGCTGTCGTGCCGACCCGGATCGAAGAGGCTGACATACGTGGTGGTATCGTTTCGAAAGCCCGTCAGCACCTTGGCCGCTTCTTTCACATCGGCCTCGGTATAGTGCGAGCCAGGGCCTTTGCCCACCGTGAATAGTTCCTGTAATTCGCGTCCGTAGTTCTCGTCGGGGGCTTTTTTGTTACTGGCCGTACCATTCAGGTATTTGAGCATGGCCGGGTCTTTCGTAACGGCCTTGACCAACGCCCTGAAGTTGCCCAGTGCATGCTGGCGCAGCAGGGCGTTGTGCCGATAAGACATCAGCGCATTGTCGACCATGTTGGTTTCTGTAACAAAATGGTTGTGCCAGAAAACGACCATTTTTTCACGTAGGCTTCGGTTCTGGTTCAGCATCAGGCCCAGCCACCAGGCTTTAAACGAGTTCCTGCGCCGACCATTGTTCATCCCATTGTAGTTGATGGACGTTGTCCAGGTTTCGCCGGGTAGTATCTCGTCGTCGGTATATTTATCGTCGTCGTAATTGTTGACGGGGGGCAAAGGAGCCGGTTCGTCGGACAGAAGTTCGTTGAGGGCTTTGCGAATCGAAAGCGTGCGCAGGTGGCTTATGTCCTCGGGTTTAGCGCCGAACATAGTCCGTTTCAGTAAATGCTTTATGTCTTCGTCGGTCCATTTGCCCCGAAATGGCTCCAGCAGATTGGCAGTTTCGGTCATTTCCATAGGGTCCATTGGTTGTGGATAATGGCTTTACAGTGCCTAAATTAACACGAACAGCGCCTGACTGGCTCCCCTTTAACAGAAGTTTAACCGATGTTACGGGTGCCGTTGGCTCAACCAGACAGGCTTTTTTCCATTCATCATCTTAATAAACCGTTCCGGTAGTTTGCAATGCATAGTACTGTCTGTAGCCTATATCTTTGTTTCACCAATCGGGAAGAACCCGGCCAGCATTTACTCCTAAAAAATAAACACATACAAACATGAAAACGCTCGTCAAAACATTCGTCGTTGCCCTTTCACTGGGTGTTCTAACATCCGTTGCTTCTTTTGCCGAAGGTAAACCCGGCACTCGTTCATCAACGGTGGCTGCCTACAAGGCGGGCATTTACACATCGGTTGATGGAAAGCTTAACATTGGGCTCGATAAAGAGAAAGGCGGACCCGTCGATGTGATGCTCAAAGGGGCTGACGGTAGAATTTTCTACAGCCAGCATCTGGGCAAGAACGAAAAAATCTACCGTGGTCGTTTGAATGTGAACGAACTACCCGACGGCGTTTATGTCATAGAAATCACGAATGGGGTTGAAACGACAAAGCATCAGGTAACCCTGGCGACTAAACAACCCGAAGCCCCCGTTCGTCTGGTTGCCATCAACTAACGAACAATACATAAACGTAAACAGCCGCCCCTAACTGAACAGGGGCGGCTGTTTTTGGTTGGGCGGAAAGCTGATGTGGTATCAGATGCTTACATCTGACACGGGAGGTGCCTGACAACTTTACGCTATTGGTCGATTAACGAGGTTTCTTAAAACCTCGTTGATCGGTTACTTTAACTGCCATCACGGCAAGATCAGGTTGGGCAGACCGCTAGTTCGATGACATTGATACGGGTGCCTGATCGGGAGCCGCGCCCCATGCCTTGTTCGGTTTGAGGCCCATCTGTAAGGTTAAGGTTCCGCCATTAACAACCATTTCGTGGGTCATCCAGGGCCGGTTCAAGGGTTTGCCGTTCAGCTGTGCTGACTGGATATACAGGTTCTGAGCGGAGTTGTTCGTGGCATCGATAACGAACTGCTTGCCTTTGTAATAGCGGGGGTTCAGGTGAATCGTTATTTTGCTGAAAATGGGGCTGCTGATTTCGTAGAACGGCTCCGGTGTGGTTCCTCCATTGGTTGAGAACAGGCCCGTTTTGAGCAGCACCGACAAACTTCCCATTAACCCCTGATCCTCATCGCCACTGTAGCCATACTCGGTCGACAGACCGCTGTACACGTTCTTGATTACCTGCCGGGTCCAGTACTGGGTAAGCCAGGGCGAACCCGCATAGTTGAACAGAAACGCCGTTTGCATACAGGGCTGATTGCCGTAGTTGATGTATATCCGGCGCAGGTCTTCGAGCGTTTCGTGGTCGTGCGATTTGCCCGCGACGAAGTCATGCTTCTGAGCTTTTTCAAACGATGCGTTCAGCTTGCTGGTGAAGGCTTCCCGTCCGCCCATCAGCTTGATCAGACCCTGCACGTCGTGGGGAACAAACCAGGAATACTGAGCCGCATTGCCTTCTTCCCAGCCATTGTCGTACCGAAGAATATCGACGGGTTCCGCCCATTTGCCGTCCAGAGTACGGTTCCACATCCAGCCCAGTTCGGGATTCCAGATGTTTTTATAGTTTTCGGCCCGCTTCATAAACAGACCGTAGTCATCCGTCTTGCCCAGTTTTTTCGCCATCTGCGCCAGCGTGTAATCCTGATAGGCATACTCCAGTGTCTGGGTAGAGCCATCCTGGTGAAAACCGTACTGGGTTTTGCTCATCGGGTGGGGAATATAGCCGCGTTCCATGTAGTACTCGATGCCACCGCCTTTACTCGTTTTGTGCTCGTAACCGGCCTTGCTCATCAGGCCACCGGGGAAGTGATTCTTGCGCATGCCTTCGTATGCTTTCTGCTGATCGAAACCCCGGATTCCTTTCAGGTAGGCACTAACAATGAACGGTGTTGAGGAGGCCCCGGTCATGACAAAGGTGTAATTGCCGCCCGCGGGGCCCCTTGGAATGAGCCCGCCGTCGTCGTACATGAGCAGCATCGAATTAACAAATGACTCCGTTACTTCAGGATAAACCAGATGCCATAGCGTGTTGATCGACCACTGTGCGCCCCACATCGCATCGAAATTATGGTGGTTGAACCTGGGCTTTCCGGCGGCATCGAGAGGAATCTGTTTAACCCGGCGCTCGGGGCCGGTCATGTCGCTATACTTGCCATTGGCGTCCGAGATGATCCGGCGTCCCTGCAACGCATGCCACAAATCGGTATAGAACCGGCTGCGCTCGGTATCGGTGCCGCCCTGCACCTCCACGCGACTCAACCAGTTGTTCCAGTCGGTACGACTTTCCCGTACGGTTCGGTCAAAATCCCAGTGGGGCAGTTCGGTGGTGAGGTTAAGGCGGGCCTGGGCTTCGCTGACATACGAAATCGCTACTTTCATCTTTCGGACGTCACCCGATTTGGTTTTGAAGCTGATGTACGCCCCCGTCCGCTCGCCGTCGATACGATCATCTAGGGATTCCAGTTTTCCGTTGCGCCAGCCGTTAAATGAGGCAAAGGGTTTGTCGAAAACAGCCACGAAGAAAACCGTAAGCGTTTTAGGGCGACGGATAGTAGGAGCCATGACGGCATACCCTTCAATTTCCTGATTGCTGACTTTTTTTACGTGTCCTTTCTGGGTATCCGATGGACCCAGAAACGTAGCAAAGTCGAACAAAATATGGCTCTGATCGGCCGCCGGAAACGTGTATTTATGAAAGCCGACGCGCGTGGTCGAGGTCAGTTCGGCAGTGATGTTGTAGCTATCCAGGACCACTTTATGGTAGCCAGCTTTAATAACCTCTTTGCTGTGCGAAAACCTGGAACCGTACTGGCTGGCTCCTAAATGGCCGTTGAACGGCCCGGTGGTAGGCATAACGGGAATGCCCGACAACTGCCAGCCGTGAACATGACTGAAACACTTGATGCTGTCCAGGTGGTAGCGATAACCAGCGCCCCAATCGGCGTTGACGGCATTATCGGGACTCAGATTAACCATGCCGAACGGGCGGGTGGCCGAGTTGAAAAAGAACCAGCGCGAATTGGACGCATCCACCAGCGGATTCACCAGATCGACGGGTTGTTTCTGGGCCAACGCCCCCCGATTACTAAGGAGCGAACTGGTGAATCCGAGTACCCATAAAAAATAAACTATCGTCTTAGTCATGACCTGCAAAACCATCCCTATTCTTTCGTTTACCCGATTTCAGAAATGGTACTAAAACGCATGCGATAGGGTCATTCTACCCCTGGATTAGCCGGTATTGGTAGAACGACCCTATTGCACGCCATACTTTATCGGAAAATGGACGTTGTCTGCGGTTAAAAAACCCCTGGTCGGCCTACCAGTAATCGACTGATGGGACGGTAGTCGGTAAAATCGATATCGGGGGCAACGTAGCCCGCTTTTATGGGTTCTTCCCGAACCAGGTCCGTGCTCAGGTATTTCTTGTTGCTATCGCAGAGAATAGTGACGATCCGGGCGTCGGGACCCATCTCGCGCTGGAGGTTGATGGCTCCGATCAGATTGGCTCCCGATGAAATGCCCACCGCTACGCCCAGCTGAAGAGCCAGTTTCTGCGCCACCAGAATCGAATCACCGTCGTTGGCCTGCACGACATGATCCAGCTCGTCCAGTTTCAGAATGTCCGGAATGAATTCGTCAAAAAAGCCCTGAATGCGGTGCGTTCCGGTTTTGTGTCCTACCGACAGCGTTGGTGATTCGGCTGGTTCGAGCGGGTGAATACGAATGTCGGGTTTGCGGGATTTGAGGTAACGCCCTACGCCCATCACTGTGCCACCCGTGCCCACCCCCGCCACAAACGCGTCGGGTGTAATGTCCACGCCCTGGAGTTGCAGCCAGATTTCTTTGCCCGTTGTGAGTCGGTGTGCTTCAGCATTGTACTTGTTGGCAAACTGACGGGGCAGAAACACGTGCGGATCGCTGGCGGCCAGGTCTTCCGACCGCTGGATAGCTCCCATAAAGCCGCCTTCTTCCTTGGTAAACAAGACAATGTCCGCCCCCAGGCTCCGAATAATGTCGATTCGCTCCTGGCTGATGCCCGCTGGCATAATAATCGTAACGGGATGCCCCAGGGCGCGTCCAACCGCCGAAAACGCAATGCCCGAACTACCGCTGGTCGCTTCAACGATGCGATCGCCGGGCTGGATGTTGCCTTCCCGATAGGCCTGATGCAGCACATGCAGCGCCATGCGGTCTTTCATACTACCGGTCAGGTTATAGTGCTCGCACTTCACGTAGATGGAGCGTGGCTGGCCCCGGTCGGTATAGAATAATTCCAGCATGGGCGTGTTGCCCACTAAATGCCAGAGGTGCTCAAATTTTTCCTGAACGGCAGGTTTTATGGCCGGTTCGATCGGTAACGTTACCGGAGTAGTCATCATGGTTTGGCCACCAGAATTTCCTCTAATTTCTTACCCAGCTCTTCACCCCGAACGTTTTTGGCAACAATCTTTCCGTCGGGGCCAATCAGAAAATTCTGGGGAATAGACCGGATACCATACTGTTTGGCAACTTCGTTATCCCAGAATTTAAGGTCCGATACCTGCGTCCAGTCCAGCCCATCCTTGTGAATGGCTTTCAACCACGCTTCTTTGGCGTTCGGCCGGTCCAGCGAGACTCCCAGCACGGTAAAGTTCTTGTCTTTATACTGGTGAAAGTTCTTCACTACGTTGGGGTTTTCCGCCCGGCAGGGACCGCACCAGCTTGCCCAGAAGTCGACCAGTACGTACTTTCCGCGGAAACTGTTCAGCGCTACACGCTTGCCCGATGTGTCGGCCTGGGTGAACTCGGGAGCCATTGCCCCAATGGAGGTGGCTTTAATCGACGCCAGCGTCTTCGCGTAGTCCTGACCGCCTTTACTGTTCTTTATTTTAGCAGACAAGCCATCGTACAGGGGACCTACTTCAGCGTATTCGGGCGTGTAGGAGTACCGTTGCAGGGCGTCCAGACTAACCAGTGTGGATGGATTTTCTTTGATGAACGTCGCCCGGATTTTCTTCTGGTCGGCTTCAATAGCTTCGTAACGCTTGTCCAGCGCTTCTTCGACCTCTTTTGACTTCTTCTGATCCGGTGTCATGGCCCGATATTCTTTCATGAGTTGCGCCATCTTGTCGGATGTGGGCTTCATCATCGCGTTCAGCTTCTGATAATCAGCGTTCAGCGGGGTACCACTCGCCACGGCATTATCAAGCGAATCGGCGCTGCTTAATGTGATTGTGCCTGGTTCCAGGTAAAGGCTATTAGTCGCTATAGGGCGGCTCCGACTAAAACCCGTGCCCAGTTTGTCAACGAATACTGTGGCCTGTGTTGGGTTTTCCAGCGTTCCCTTAAAGGAAAACAGACCGTTTTTGATCTGGGCCGAGTCCAGTTGAGCCGTACCACTTTCCATATACCGCAAGTACGCTTTAGCGGGGGCCTTGTAGGCCGGTAGTTTCCCGGTCAGCGTAAACGAACCGCTTTGCGCCCAAAGCACCGAAGGGGTCACGAGTAGCGCCGTCAGAATAGAGTGTCTCATACGAATGTTACGTTTGTTGGTTGTTATGCCCAAACATAGCTGAAAAAGACGCGGTAAGCTACTGGCACAAGCTCTTTTACACGCCAATGAGTATACATACACCCGCAGATTGGTGTCATGTATACTCATTGGCTGGCTGGCCCGGATGGGCGTCAATAGAACCCGGCAGCATCAATCAGGCAGCAAGGTAGGAGTGGGCAGAATGGCCAGTTCCCACCAGTAGCGCCGTAAGGTATAAAAGCATGAAAGCCATTTATGGTAAACCGTAGGTTTGGTGATGTAAGCGGCCACGCTGAAACTGTACGATTTTACGATGTCTCTGTAATCCTGGGAATGACTCAGGGTAATAATCGGAATGTGCTGGTACTGCGGATGGGCTTTAATCGATTTCAACAGTGCCCACCCGTCTTCCTGGCTCGGCAGGTAAGGCTCCAGTAAGATCAGTCGGGGTAATTTAGTGTTGTCAGACGAACATTTGTCCAGATAAGATAGGGTCTGGGTGCTATGATTCATCCAGATTGGCTCTACTTCGGGAAAGCACTGCGCTAGTGCCGAGCGGATAATAAGCCAGTGGTCGGCGTTATTTTCTACAACTAAAATCGGTGTCCGGTTTGCCTTTCTACGTTTTGGGTTGATGGCGTTAGTCATACGTTGGTGCTGTTAAATTGTTTATTAATTGGTAGGTAGGTTGAGGAGAGGTAAGCGTATTACTACGAAAAGCTGGCTACCGGCGCGTTATTGCGTTGCGGGAGTATAATACGATCTGACTGCGGTGCAGTATCGCGGAGGGTGAACTGATCGATTGTCTGTTCTTGGGATGTTTGCTAGAAGTGGTGATCGAGTAGGCGGGAAGTCCGAAAAGGGCTGTTTCATAACGAGCAAAAGGATTTATATAGCTTTCCACCGCAGCTAGTCAGTCTGCTTTGGTAAAGTATAAACGAGGGATAAAAAGTCGTACTACAAGACTACTTATTTTGATCATATAAAACAAGAGAACTAACTGTAAGTCAGATAGTTACTGTTAGTAAAAACTAATAAACTTTAGTTGCCAGATGGCGGGTGTTTTGAGGAAGCCGGAGGAGCAAGGCTTATAGAATATTATCAATAGTACGATTCCGTAAATAAGTAGGACTCTTAAAAATCGTAAGTGCTATACTAGAGTGTACCAGGTCAGTGTTATGGGTTAGCTAATTAACAGCTATACTATTCGTAGGTATGTAGGGCCCATAATCCCTTCTTTCGCTCATCAACCTGTTGGTAATCAGGTTAAACTTCCATTCAGTAAAAAGTTGGTAATCAGGATGGCACGCACCCAATAAGCAATCGCTGGTTAAAGTCTATGCTTAATGAAGGTTTGGCTCATCCGCCCACCTTCGTCGGACTCAACCAGCAGAACATAAGCTCCGGTCGGTAAGCTCTTCACGTCCAGATCAATCGTATTCGTTGCTGAGCGGGTATCAATAACCAGCACACCCGCCATCGAATAGACCATGAATCGGGCACCGATGGTAGATAGCCGCACGTGTAATTCGGTGCTGGCCGGGTTCGGATAAATTCGTATGTCGGTGCGGGGCGTACTAATCGGGTTGTTCAGGCAAAACGTTGTTCCGATAGAGGTTTGACTGGTTCCGTCAAGCCGGTCATCTTTGAGTAAATTGGTCGTGTTTTGCAAACCCATACCGCAGACGAGCGTATTGTGCGAGCCTGAATTTACGTACAGGGCGTTGTCGCAATTGGCGGCTGTGTTGTTCTGAAAAACGCTGCCCAGTATGGCCGGAATATTCTCATCGACGTAAGTCTTGTTCAGTGGTTGAAACTGCAGATAATTCAGATAACCTTCGGGAAAAGGGGCATCCACAACAGCC
Source organism: Spirosoma lituiforme (assembly GCF_054776635.1). Lineage (NCBI taxonomy): Bacteria > Pseudomonadati > Bacteroidota > Cytophagia > Cytophagales > Cytophagaceae > Spirosoma > Spirosoma lituiforme. The sequence continues at coordinate 179,463 of NZ_BAAHBO010000007.1, read as the reverse complement.
GGAATGTTTGGTAAAGCTGTGAGCAAGTTATTATCGCGCACCTCCAGGCCAACGACGGAGGTGCCAAATGTGCGCTCTTGTATAGCCTGCACAGTGTGCACGCCAATGAATACCCCGTTCGAGCCGTCCGTGTTCGAGACCGAATTATTGATGATCTGATTGGTGTACATGGGGATGAACTTCTGCCCCCCGTTGTCGACCTGGATGGGCGTCAGGTCAATCGAGCCGCTGTTGACCAGCGTGTTCTTCACCAGGGCCACCTGGGTGGTGGCGTTGTGATACAGGGTGATGCCCCGCCGGTTGCCCTCCATGTAGTTGCCCTGCACCAGCCAGTTGCGCGAGCCCCAGTTGAAGATCGTGTAGCGGCTGCCCGCTTCGGGGGCCACCTCCCAGGCCCGATCCAGACTCAGCGTGTTGCCGCTGCGGCCAGTGATCCGGCGCCACTGGCCCATGCCCTTGCCGCTGACGATGGCCACCACGGGGTTGAGTCGGTAGGGCCCCCAGTTCTTGCGCTCATCGCGTAGGCTGGTGCCGCCCGCCCAGCTGACGGTCCCCGTCTCCTCGTCGATGCGGTCGGCCCCGCCCCCTTCGCTGATGATGGTTTCCCCGTCGTTGCGGTTCTGGGTGGGCCCGTTGATGACCTTGAAGGCGTTGTTGAGCACGGCCAGGTTGTAGGTGAAGTTGACCACCAGCACGTGGTTGACGGTGGTGGCGGGGTAGCGGGCGGCTCCGTCTCGGTAGACCTGGTTGTTCTGGAAGACGCCGTCGTGGGCGAAGTTGAGGTTGAGTCCATCGACGGCGTAGGTGAACTTGTTGTCGCGGACGATGAAGTTGGCGCAGTTGTTGAGCATCAGGGGTCCGTGGTAATTGGTTCGGTGGTCGACGCCCTGGGTAAATTCGGAGTTGGCGATGAGGATTTTCTGGGAGTCGGCCCACCAGAGCCAGTCGCCCTGGTTGAGCTCGAAGCGCACCCGCTGGAAAAAGACCTCTTTCCCCTGTCCCCGCATGGTACCTACAAACGGATTGCCCGTATTGTCGACGTTGATCAGGGCCAGGTCGGCCAGCCCGGCCAGGCTGGTGACGGGGGGCCAGTAGAGGGCCATGTGCTGGGCGTCGAGCTGGTAGCCGAACTTGAGCAGGGTGGCGTCTTTGCCCGCCCCCTGCAGGACCACCCGGTCGCGCATGTGAATGTACTCGAAGTGGTCGTACAGTAGCTTATAGGTTCCTGCGGGCAGGTAAACGACGCCCCCTCCGTCGGCGCTGGCCCGGTCGATGGCGGCCTGGATGGCGGGCTGATCATTGGCTACCCCGTTGCCCACGGCTTTGGTCGACAGTCGGGGGTCAGTCTTGACGTTGTAAACGTTGCCGTAGAAGGTGAGTTTGGCCGCCCAGGGCACCCCCAGCTGGAAGTAGTCAGTACCGCTGGCGATGGCCGTCAAAGGCTGTTCGAGTTGGATGTACGTATCGCGGCCCAGTCCATTGGTGACCAGCAAGGTGTAGGTTCGTCCGGGCTGGACGGTGGGCGGGATCTGGACCGAGAGGGTGAAGGCGTCGCTCTGGCTGGCGTTGACGGGGGCCTCCAGCACGTTGTTACCCTCCACCAGCCTGACCAGGGGGGTGCCCCGTTTGAGCAGCAGGTTTCGCCCGAAGATGCGCAGACTACCCCCGGGGGTGATGTCGGGCGAGTCGGTGTGCATGGGCCAGGCCTGGTTGAGATTGACCCGGGGGCTGTTGAGTCCCTGGTCCTGCACCCAGATCAGGTATCGGTCCAGGGGGGTGTCGGGGGGGATCTGGACGGTGGCCTGTCCGGCGGTCTGGACCAGGATGGGCAGGGGGGCGGGGGTGGTGGCGTTTCCGGCCAGGAAGAAGGCTTTGGCGGAGCTGGAGAAGTTTCCCTGCAGGCTGAGGGCTTCGCCGGGCTGGATGGATGGGCTGACGTTGAGGATGACGGGTTGCTGGGCCCGGGCGGGCAAGTAAGTGGCCAGGGCCAAAAACAGGAGCACCAGAAAAGGACGTAACGTACAACGAGTCATAAAGAAATGTTTTGGCAGGAAAAATGCCCCCGAAACTGACAAATAAATACTCCAGGGCGACTACTGGACAAGGACTTGAAACGAACATCTCGTGGTTCCTCTTATCAGGTTTATGTATCTTGAAAAGAGGGTCTGGTAAACCACCGGCAAGAGTTTGTTTTCGAAGTTTATAAAATGAATACGTGTATTCGGTCGGGCCAATTTTTGTTTCCTAAAAGCGAGGAATATAAGGTAAATGTACACGTTCATGGCTAACGGATTGTTATAATTAATGCCTAAAGATATTATACGGTAGTTGAGGTTTAAGTCTGTTAGTCAGTTGATTAGATAGCGATTGGTAGTCCGGTTTAACCTTCCCGGTTTTCTCCCGATCTAAAAACGGTCATCGGGGTGATGGCTTACCAACTGTTGGTAAGCCATCACCCCGATGACCGTTTACAAAGACGATTAATCTGTTAGAAAGAGGCTTCTTCTTAACTATCTTGTTTGATAAAATGCTGACTGGATTGGGGACCTTTATCCGGTATGATCAGTAGTGTATAATTGCCCGGCGTTAAACGCGCTATGTTCAGCCTGGCCTCTACCGTGTCGGTGCGGCTGTCCATAAGCATTATTCCCATTTCTGAATAAACGAGTATCCGGGCACCCGCACTGGACAGGCTGACGTACAGTTCGGAGGTAGCCGGGTTTGGGTAAGCTTTTATGATCAGTTCTTCGGCCTCCGCCACACGAGCCGACCGTGATGGAAGCGGTGAGCAGGAAGCAGTGGCAATGGCTGCGTGGGTAACCTTGTCAAAGTTGGTGTCTTTAAGCAAGTTGGTCGTATTCTGCAGATTCATATTGCAGATGTATGTGTTATAGGAGCCGGAATTTAGGTAAAGCGCATTGGTGCAGTTGGTTGCCGTGTTGTTCTGAAAAACGCTTCCCAGTATGGCCGGAACCCGTTCGTCGTTAAAGAACGTAATGGGGTGATACTCCAGGTAATTCAGGTATCCCTCGGGAAAGGCATCATCCACGATAGCGGGCGTATTGGGCTTTCCGGCGACGACATTGTTGCCACGCACCTCCAGGCCAATTACGGAGGTGCCAAATGTGCGCTCCTGCGCATGCTGCACGGTATGTACGCCAATGAACACCCCGTTCGAGCCATTTGTATTACTGACCATATTGTCGATGATCTGATTGGTGTACATGGGGATGAACTTCTGCCCCCCGTTGTCGACCTGGATGGGCGTCAGGTCAATCGAGCCGCTGTTGACCAGCGTGTTCTTCACCAGGGCCACCTGGGTGGTGGCGTTGTGATACAGGGTGATGCCCCGCCGGTTGCCCTCCATGTAGTTGCCCTGCACCAGCCAGTTGCGCGAGCCCCAGTTGAAGATCGTGTAGCGGCTGCCCGCTTCGGGGGCCACCTCCCAGGCCCGATCCAGACTCAGCGTGTTGCCGCTGCGGCCAGTGATCCGGCGCCACTGGCCCATGCCCTTGCCGCTGACGATGGCCACCACGGGGTTGAGTCGGTAGGGCCCCCAGTTCTTGCGCTCATCGCGTAGGCTGGTGCCGCCCGCCCAGCTGACGGTCCCCGTCTCCTCGTCGATGCGGTCGGCCCCGCCCCCTTCGCTGATGATGGTTTCCCCGTCGTTGCGGTTCTGGGTGGGCCCGTTGATGACCTTGAAGGCGTTGTTGAGCACGGCCAGGTTGTAGGTGAAGTTGACCACCAGCACGTGGTTGACGGTGGTGGCGGGGTAGCGGGCGGCTCCGTCTCGGTAGACCTGGTTGTTCTGGAAGACGCCGTCGTGGGCGAAGTTGAGGTTGAGTCCATCGACGGCGTAGGTGAACTTGTTGTCGCGGACGATGAAGTTGGCGCAGTTGTTGAGCATCAGGGGTCCGTGGTAATTGGTTCGGTGGTCGACGCCCTGGGTAAATTCGGAGTTGGCGATGAGGATTTTCTGGGAGTCGGCCCACCAGAGCCAGTCGCCCTGGTTGAGCTCGAAGCGCACCCGCTGGAAAAAGACCTCTTTCCCCTGTCCCCGCATGGTACCTACAAACGGATTGCCCGTATTGTCGACGTTGATCAGGGCCAGGTCGGCCAGCCCGGCCAGGCTGGTGACGGGGGGCCAGTAGAGGGCCATGTGCTGGGCGTCGAGCTGGTAGCCGAACTTGAGCAGGGTGGCGTCTTTGCCCGCCCCCTGCAGGACCACCCGGTCGCGCATGTGAATGTACTCGAAGTGGTCGTACAGTAGCTTATAGGTTCCTGCGGGCAGGTAAACGACGCCCCCTCCGTCGGCGCTGGCCCGGTCGATGGCGGCCTGGATGGCGGGCTGATCATTGGCTACCCCGTTGCCCACGGCTTTGGTCGACAGTCGGGGGTCAGTCTTGACGTTGTAAACGTTGCCGTAGAAGGTGAGTTTGGCCGCCCAGGGCACCCCCAGCTGGAAGTAGTCAGTACCGCTGGCGATGGCCGTCAAAGGCTGTTCGAGTTGGATGTACGTATCGCGGCCCAGTCCATTGGTGACCAGCAAGGTGTAGGTTCGTCCGGGCTGGACGGTGGGCGGGATCTGGACCGAGAGGGTGAAGGCGTCGCTCTGGCTGGCGTTGACGGGGGCCTCCAGCACGTTGTTACCCTCCACCAGCCTGACCAGGGGGGTGCCCCGTTTGAGCAGCAGGTTTCGCCCGAAGATGCGCAGACTACCCCCGGGGGTGATGTCGGGCGAGTCGGTGTGCATGGGCCAGGCCTGGTTGAGATTGACCCGGGGGCTGTTGAGTCCCTGGTCCTGCACCCAGATCAGGTATCGGTCCAGGGGGGTGTCGGGGGGGATCTGGACGGTGGCCTGTCCGGCGGTCTGGACCAGGATGGGCAGGGGGGCGGGGGTGGTGGCGTTTCCGGCCAGGAAGAAGGCTTTGGCGGAGCTGGAGAAGTTTCCCTGCAGGCTGAGGGCTTCGCCGGGCTGGATGGATGGGCTGACGTTGAGGATGACGGGTTGCTGGGCCCGGGCGGGCAAGTGAAGGGCCAGCGTCAACAGCAAAAACAGAAACGAAAATAAACGAGAGAGAAGATGAGTCATAAGAAAATGTTAGGCACACTGGTTACTTAATGAGCATAGTTCTACCAGCTATAAAATCTTTGCGAAATTTTATATACAGGACTATGTATAGTTTGGTGAGTTCGACCCTATCCATCAATCAGTGAATAAGGTCAGGAGGCATGGGTAGTCGCAGATGAAGCAGAGAGCTTAAGCAAGCTCGGTATGCTTACGCATTGAAGACGAGAATAAACAAACTAGTTCTCACTGTAATTAATAATAAATAGTGAGCGGTGTACACGATTTTGTTTACATATATAGAGTAGTTTTTCGTGGAACTTGTACAAACATAAAGGAAAATTACCGTTCAATAAATAATGTTTTTTGTGGGTGAGAAATTTCCTATAAAAATTCTGATTCCTAGCCTATGCAGTATGGCTGATTTCTTATTTATAAATGTATAATTAGCGAGCATCATTAGTTCTTTAGATATAAATCAAAGACTAACTCATTTAGTATTGTCTGTATGCATTACTCTGCGAGGTGTAAACAATTAATCAATTAAGAATCTTTTTTCTTGACTCGTTTACTTTTCTTCAATTATGACAATTTGTGCATGTGACTATTCTAAATATAGACCTGATAAAGGTGAAAAATGGTACATTAAATTTTGTCTACGTTTTTACATAACTAGTGAACCCTCTTTTTTGCGCGTAAAACGATGGCTTACACTATGTGGTAATTAAGGGTATTGAACAGGCTTTAGCTGTGGCAGATTCGATGGATTGGTTAAGTCAATTTTGATCATAGTATGGAGATAATATCTTGGCAAAGTTTCAACAGCAGTTTGCTGATTGGGTGATTCAAACCGTTTCAAAGCGCCGGGTACTCGTCTTCCAAAGCTAATTATTTATTTTAAAAATAATATATATCGGTAACATTAAATTTTATAAAAATAAAAAATAGATTACTAATGGTAGTGTTTTAGCAGCTTAGGAAGAATTTTACGTATTGCCTTCCACTAGTTAACTATGCATGTTTAGTATCAAATTTTCTTCGTAGGTATATATACATAAATACACTTTGTATAATAAAGAAAAATAAGAAGCTAAAGTAGATATTGGGTTAAGCCTTTTATTAACAGCAAGGTGGTGTATCTGATAAATCGATTTATCAGATACACCACCTTGCTGTTAATAAAAGGCTTAACTGTCAAAGCCCTTTTGTCATCCCGGTGCAGGTGGGGAGTTCGTATGCTATACGAGTATCGTCATCCGAAGATGCCTCCGCACAGGAATAATGAAAGGGCAATTTATAATTTACTATTTAATAGATTCTGAAGAGCAAGAGCAAATTCTTTATCGTTGGGTGGATTAAACAAGCTAACGTGATCACCGGGTACTTTATGGACGGTTACGCCTTCTAACGCAAACGGTTTCCAGCCCAGAAATTCAAAATCTTGGATGTAGTACATGCGTTTTTCTGCGCGAAACAGATCTACGGTTACATGCTGTGGCGTTAATCGGTAATTACGGGTGGCCTGCTGGTTACTTTTATGAACTTTGTGCTGATTGCCATAAAATACTTTATGGTAGTTTGCTGTGTATTTTAGTTTACTATACATGGTAGTAACCCGGCGTTTTATTGAGCCTTTTTTGTAACTGATTGTTCCTGAAATATCCTTCTTTAATAGAACAAACGTGTAGAGGTATTTCTTTAAGCCGATCTGCACGTTACCCCAAACTTTGCTTATCCAGGGGTCCAGATAGTTTGATTGATCAGCGTGTGTGTCAAACATAGCCAGCACTTTAACTTCTTTACCCATCTGTTTTAATTGTCGACACATTTCATACGCTATAATGCCACCGAACGAGTAGCCCGCTAATGCGTAAGGTCCATCCGGATTTTGCGCCCTGATGGCCATAATGTAATAAGCAGCAATCTCCTCAATGCTGCTCAACGGTTCATCGACACCGTTTATTCCTTTGGCTTGTAATCCAAAAATGGGCTGGTCGGCATCCATGTTTTTGGCCAATGTGTTGAATAGCATCACGTGTAGGCCAGCGCCATGAATAATGTAAAGTGGGGTCTTGGTGCCCAGCGGCTTTATCGGGACCAGGGAGTCCCAAACGATAAACTTGCCATCCATCTGCAGCGCCAGGGCTAATTTCTCTACCGTCGGACATTCGAAGAGCATGGATAGCGGCAGGTGCTTGCCGGTTTCTTTTTCCAGGCGAGTCATAATCTGAACGGCGATCAGGGAGTGGCCGCCCAGTTCGAAAAAATTGTCAAATACACTAATTGTGTCCAGCCGTAAACTTTCCTGCCAGATCTCGGCCACCAGCTTCTCAATGTCCGTTCGGGGGGCTGTCAGAACCGTATGACTTTCGGCTTCGCGCCGACTGACTGGCGGCAACGCTTTGCGGTCTATTTTCCCGTTGAGCGTGAGCGGTAAGCGGCTCAGTAATACAAATTCGCCGGGAACCATGTAGTCCGGAAGTGTTTTCCTGAGCTGTTGTTGCCATGCCTGCCGTTGGGAGATAGTTAGAGTGGGGGCAAATGGATTCCGGTACAATTCCTTTACAAATAGGGTATCTGCCTGATCTAGTGTTGGTTTGGGTATTCGTCTGGTCAATTTGCGGGGAATGAAAACGGCATCCATCAAGTTATCCGTCCCATCGGTAGACCATTTTACGTGAGCGAAGAAATCATAGGTCTCGCCCATTTCCCAGAGGATAGCCGGGTTCAGACCGGTCTGCTCCGATCTCATTTTCTGCCGGACTTCGCTCAACAAGGTATCATCCGGTAAGCCATCGATCAGTTGAATAAGGCTGTAGTCCTCCGCTGTCCGGGCATTAAGGATGTTTCTGACCTGAAGAATAGCCTGCGGCTGCTCGGTAAGCGTCTGTTCAATGCATGCATTAGGAAAACCAGCGTGCCAGTCGATAACAACCGTAGGGTCAACCACTTCGGGGGGATTGCCGATGTATAGCCAGACGTCATAGTGGTACTTGGTTGTTTCATTGAGAAACCGGCCTTCCCGAAGCTGAACATCAACGGCTGAAATCGAGGGTACCGTGTTCTGCAGCCGGTAAAAATAAGCGGGGTCGGCCAGTAATTCATCGTCAATCAAGACCCGTCTTTCTATGACTTTCCGGACATCGGCTATGGTGCTTTCGTCCGACGAACGTTGAAACTGATCGGCTGTATGGTGCATGGTCAGCGTATTTTTCCCCTGCATATCACCGATGAAAATACAGCCCCCCGGAACAAGAGCGTTGACTGCCCGCTCAATGACGCGCTGGAGGTAGTCGGCATCGGGAAAGTACTGGGCCACGCTGTGGATGATGACCAGATCGAGCGAGGCATCCGGGATCATGCTGAAATCGTCGGCTGATGCTACCGACGCGGTTACATGACGCCACCGGTCGGGATCGGTAGCCAGTATAGGCTGTAGCTTGTTAATCGCAGCCTGCGCGTAGTCAGTGGCAATGTACTGACTCACATCCGGTGCCAGTTCCAGAAGCAGTTGCCCGTCTCCGCAACCTACTTCCAGAACGCGTTTCGGTTGTAAATGCCTTATCCGCTTAATTGACTGGTGCGCCCAGTCCTTTAGTTCTGATTTGACATCCTTTTGATTGCCAGTCTGTTCGGCAACGCTCATGCCTGTGGCGTAGATGGCATTCCATCGCTCTTGCCAGCTTACAGAGTCGGTAGGCGAGATGGAGTCAGGAACCACATAGGCAATCAGTCGTTGTTCACCCGGTCGGTCTTCCTGCGCAACTACAACAGCTTCTTTTACGTCGCCGATGGCAACCAGAGCGTTATCAATTTCACCCAGTTCGATGCGGTGGCCCCTTATTTTTACCTGCTGATCGACGCGGCCCAGGCATTGGATTTCACCGTTTTTCAGCCGTTTGCCTAGGTCGCCGGTACGGTACAGCAGGCGATCCGGCTGCTTGTCGAACGACAGCCTCACAAACCGTTCGGCCGTCAGGTCCTGCCGGTTCAGGTAACCCCGGGCTACGCCTTCACCGCCGATAAATAATTCGCCAACCGCTTCTGTCACAACGGGCCTAAGGAATTTATCGAGGATATAGACCTGAGTGTTGTTGATGGGCTGGCCAATCGTAACGAGTTCGTTTCTGGCTATCTTCTTGACCGTCGACCAGATAGTTGTTTCCGTTGGGCCATACAGGTTCCACACTTCGTGGCATCGGTCGGTAAGTTTTTCGGCCAGATCCTGGGGTAAGGCTTCTCCTCCACAAAGGGCTTTGAGCGGTAGAAACGTATTCCAGCCCGCATCCAGCATCATTCGCCAGGTTGAGGGCGTAGCCTGCATAATACTTACCCGCTTCGTATTGATCAGTTCCACCAGAGCACGACCATCCCGGGCGGTGTCGGTATCGGCCATCAGGACTGTGGCACCGGCGACCAGCGGAAGGTATAATTCCAGACCGGCGATATCGAACGAAATGGTCGTTATCGCCAGCAAAACATCATCGCTTTTGATGCCGGGCGCGCCCAGCATGCTCCAGAGAAAATTGACCAGGCTATGGTGTTCGATCAACACACCTTTTGGCTTACCCGTTGAGCCGGACGTGTAGAGTACGTAAGCCAGATCGTCGCCTGAAACAAACCGGTCCGGTTCATCGACGGAATACACTACCGATTCGATTAGTGCTTGCTCGACAAGTACTTCGGCAACTGGCGTGCTTAACCGTCCCTGGTGTTTCGCCTGGGTGATCAGTATGGTGGCTGCCGAATCCGCCAGCATAAATGTCAGCCGGTCGGTAGGGTAGTCCGGATCAAGGGGTAAGTAAGCCGCGCCGGTTTTCAGAACGGCCAGCAGCGTAATGAGCATCTCCGGCGAACGGTCCAGCGCAATGCCGATAACCTGCCCCGCCTTGATGCCTTTCTGAATCAGTACATGTGCCAACTGGTTGGCGGTTTCATTCAGGGACTGATAGCTGATGGCCTGGTCGTTGAACGACAGCGCAATGTTGGCGGGATTAGCCGCGGCTGCCTGAGCAATCAACTGATGAACCGGCGTCTGGCGCGGATACACGGTTTTCGCCGGAAGCTGTTGTGCCAGTGTCTGAAACAGCTTCCGTTCGGAGGTGAAAACAATGTCCCTAATTAGGATGGAGGGTGTTTCGACTACTGTTTTCAGCAGATTTTCGAAGTCGGTCATCATCCGTTCAATCGTCTCAGCTTTGAACAGGTTCGTGTTATAAGCCCACTCCAGGGTTAAGGCGTTTTCTGATCCGCTGGCATTGAAAAACAACTCGAAGTTTTCGTAGTCTTTGGGGTGGCTGATGAGGTGGTGGTTCAGGCCGTGAAAGTTGACGCCATCGTTCATGCCCAGGTCTACGTTGAAGACGGCCGACACGAACGGCGTTCTCGACTGATCGCGGACCACATTCAGTTTTCTCAACAGCTGGCTGAACGTTAACCGCTGGTATTCGTGCGCATCCAGAACCGTTCGCTTGCAACCCGTTAAGAAGTCGGAAAAGGGCAGGTTCGCATCCAGGTAGCTGCGTATGGGCAACAGGTTCACGCAATGACCAACCAACCGTTTGTTGCCCGTGGCCGACTGCCCGGCGGTAGGTAAGCCAACAATGATATCTTCCTGACCCGATAGCCGATGGAGCAGCACCTCAAATGTGGCCAGCAAAGTTGTAACAAAACTGCACCCGGCCTTCAGCCCCATCTTTTTAACGGCCGTCATCAACGTGCTATCCATTGGATAATCCAGTCGCTTGCTGTCGAACGTGTGGACGGCGGGACGCGGATAATCGGTGGGCAGTTCAAGTAAAGGAATGTTGTCTTTGTAGGTACCGAGCCAGAATTCTTCGGTGGCCCGGTATGTATCCGTTTTCGAAAAGTAGCGTTGTTCTTCGGCGTACTGGGCAAACGAGGGAGCCGCGGGCAGACTGGGTGTCAGGCCCTGGGCGTAGCTGGAATACAGTACGCTCAAATCCTGGAGCATGACGCCCATCGACCAGCCATCACGAACAATGTGATGAGACGTCAAAACCAGATGATGAACCTGTCCGGCCAGTTTGAATAACCCGACGTTGAACAAAGGTCCCTCCGCCAGATTAACGACCTTCAAGGCGTCCCGCGCTACGTAGTGAGCAATCAACTGTGTCTGCTTGTCCGGGGTGGTCGTACACAAATCCTGATATGTGATTGGTACGTTGATTTCCTTGAGAATAAATAGATGTTCGCCGTTGGCGCTGAATACGGACCGCAAAGCATCGTGCCGACGGACCAGCGCCTGCAGGGCCAGCTCCATGGCCGACCGGTTGAATGGACCTTCGAGTCGTAGTGAGCTGGATAAATTATAGGATCGCGTCGCGTTTTCGCCCCCCAGCAGGCAGGCCAGCCATATTTCCAGTTGCGGCTCGGTGGCGGGGGCTACCCGTTCAATCGCCGGGCCGGCAAAGGGGTCAAAATCGCTCGTGTTAACGTCGGGGATAGTAAAATTTTCAGTCATGGATGTTGGTGTGAATAAATTTGTATGTACTGACCAGGTTGAGCCGGGTCCGAAATAAACCAGGCTGGATTACCCGCCCGGTCCCGACCAATTCTGGCATTGGGCACGGGGGGAGTACTGAACTCGTAGGGTGAAGACGCCACCGTTTTGCCGAGTGGCGTAGCGGTAATCGGCTGACTTTTTCTAAGAAAGTCGGCGTCGATCAGTTCGGCGATACTCTCGCGGAACAGGTCAATGAACTGGTCGATTTCGGCGTCGGTATGCGCTTCGGTGATGAAGCAGGGGAACCCGTCCCAGATGTGAAAACCTTTCTGCCGCAACAGTGTAAAGAGCAATTCGCTGTAGGGTACCTCTTCCCGCGCTTTGATCCTCCAAAGGGAGCCGAACTGCGCCACAAACAGCGGAATCTGGTGCCGCTCAAGCGCTGCATTCAGGGCTATCGCCACGCGCTGCGCTTTCGCGGTCAGGGCTTCCTGTAACGCTGGTCCGGCGGCCTTCAGGTGCAGCAGCGAGGCTTTCGTTGCCGCCAGCGCCAACGGGTGCCGCACAAAGGTACCGGCAAAATACGTGACGCCCTGCTCAGGAACAGAGGCATCGCCATACTGCCAGAAGCCACCATCCAGCGCATCCATCAATCCCTTCGTACCGGCAATGACCCCAATGGGCAGGCCACCCCCAATGACTTTGCCATACGTGGCCAGATCGGCCCTGATGCCAAACAGGGCCTGCGTGCCGCCGGGATGTATTCGGAAGCCCGTAATGACTTCGTCGAAGATCAGGACCGTTCCGGAAGCGGCCGTAACCTGCCGAAGGTCTTTTAGGAAGTCGATGGGTACAAACTCAGGTCGGCGGCTTTGCACCGGCTCTACCAGAACAGCCGCGATTTCATGCGCTCTCTCCCGGATAATGGACAGACTTTTATCGGTGCCATAGTCTAGAATAAGCATGTTTTGAACCGCTTCCGGCATGATGCCTGGTGAGGCCGGAAACGATTTTAACCGCTGCGATCCCCGAACAATTACCTCGTCAACGATGCCATGATACGAACCCGAAAACGCCACAATAAGGGATCGGTTGGTAACCGTGCGCGCTATACGCATTGCCCCCAGTACGGCCTCCGAGCCCGTATTGCAAAGCGCCACCCGCTCATGGCCCGTAAAATCGCAAAGCAACCGGCTCACCTCACCGGCCAGCTCATGCTGCGGGCCAATCTCGTAACCGCAATCGATCTGGTTATAGAGAGCGTCCCGGATAAAGTCGGGCTGGTAACCAAACATGATTGAGCCGAAGCCGTTGAGCATGTCGATGTACTCATTGCCATCCAGATCCCACAGGCGGCTGCCTTTGGATTTATTGATGACAATGGGGTAAACGAGTTCTTTTGTGGCTGGCCTGAAACCCGAAACCACCCGAGGGTCGGCCATGTACGGGCGGTGTTGCTGCGTGTAATCTTTACTCTTTTTTGTTTTCTGGTTATACCGATCTGTGAGCTGCCGCAGAAAGGCCTGCTGTTCGGGGTTCAACTCCGTAAGCTGCCGTTCGATACGGGCGCTGGCACCAAACGGTTTTTTTAGTTCGATCTCTTCTTCGGGTGTCAGTTCCGCCTTCGTCAGGGAAACGGGCTTACGGGCTACTGGCGCGCTGGCAGCAACCTCGGGCATGGCCGTTTCTCCTCTGCTTCCGGCCTGCATCAGCGCCACCTGCTTCGATAGAATCTGAAGCTGCTGGGCCATCAAATCCAATACCGAATTGCCCTCCGGCTGAGCTGATACCCTGACCTGGGTCGTGGGTGCGGACAGACGAGGCTGGGCAACGGGCAGGGGGTTGGTTGAGGGCTCATAAGCTCCGGCGGGTAAGTTGCTGTCGAGGTAGTTGATCAGTGAATCGAGCGTAGCATACTCCTCGTTCAATTGCCGGAATGTGATCGGTAAACTGAATTGCTTTTTGAGACTTAGCGATAGCTGGGTAAGCAGCAGCGAATCGAAGCCGATTTCCAGGAAATTCATATCGCCCGTTAGGCGTTTCATGTCAATGCCTGAAGTCTCTTCCAAAATTTCCTTTACGGTATCGACTAGTACATCTTTTCTCATCTTGGCCGGATAGACAGGTTGGTTCACCGAATAGTCGTGCGGGATTGCCTGAATTGCCCGGCTATCCGAAACGTCGTTCAGTCGGGGAGTTTTGACGGCTGGTTCAACCCAGTAGCGTTTCTTGTCAAACGCATAGGTTGGCAACGGGACCCGCGTCCTGCTCTGATCGGCGTAGAAGGCGTTCCAATCGGGCTCAAGCCCGTTCAGCCAGAGCTGACCCAGCGCATTCAAAATGGATTCATAAGCGGTTTTGGCTTCCTTATGGCCCAAGCTGGTCAGGATCGTTGCTGCGCTGAAAGCCGCCTGCTGGCGGGCAAACGAAGCAGTTGCACTGCCGGGGCCGACCTCCAGCACAATGGGTTTATGGTGCGCCAGAATCGTGTCGAGCGCATCCGCAAACCGGACGGTCAGGCGCAGGTGCGTGGCCCAGTAGTGAGGGTCGGTCGCCTGGCTATCGGATAGCCAGGTACCACTGACGGTCGATACAATCGGTTTGGTTGGCGTATGTAGGGAAACCTCGGCAAATGCCCTCTGGAAGTCCGCAATAACGGGTTCCATCATGACGGAGTGAAACGCATGGCTGGTCGATAGCACCCGATTAGGTATTTCCAGACCGTCCAGAACGCTGGCAAAGTCCGCAATATCTTCGTCGTGACCGGCTACTACGCAGCGCTTCCGGCTATTGATGGCCGCAATGGACAACGGCTCCGGCATCAAAGCCCCGACCTTCTCGGCTTCCATACGTACCGACAGCATGCTGCCCCGAGGAAGTTCACTCACCAGATGCCCACGTATGCTGATCAGTTTCAGGGCATCGGCCAGGGTAAAGACCCCCGCCAACTGTGCCGCCACAAACTCACCAATGCTATGGCCGCAAAGAATAGCGGGCTCAATGCCCCAACTCATCCATAATTTAGCCAGGGCATATTCGGTACTGAATAAAGCAGGCTGGGTGTAGCGAGTATTTTGCAGGCGTTCTTCGGCCGTTTTGTCGCTTTTATCGACGTAAAGAACCTGCCGGATGTCGATGTCCAAATGGGCCGTAAGCAACTCCGCGCATTCGTCGATGGCATCGCGGTAGGCGGGTTCACATTCGTATAACTCGCGACCCATGTTAGCGTACTGAGAACCCTGGCCGGGAAACATGAACACAACGGGCCCCGGTGCCTGTGTCACCGTCTTTGCGTTAGCCGATAACGGTACACTGATTTTGTCCAGAAGCTCATCCCCTGAAGACGCAACCAAAAACCGGCGATGAGTAAAGGCCGACCGGGCCGTTTGCAAGGTAAACGCCACATCGGCCAACTTGATCGGACTGGTCTGTCGGCAATGGATCGCCAGGGAGTGGCCATAAACCTCGCGGCTTTCGCTGGATTTGGCTGACCAGCTGATGAGCTGACAGGGGCGGCTGGAGCTATTTTCAGGGAGAGGTAGTTTTGGCTCCGCTTCTTCTACGACCACGTGCACGTTTGTGCCGCCCACGCCAAAGGAGCTGACACCCGCCCGGCGTATGGCGTTTGATTGCCAGTCTTTTAAGGCAGCGTTGACGTAGAAAGGGCTGTTCGTGAAGTCGATGGCCGGGTTAGGATTTTTGTAAAATAAAGAGGGTGGAATTTGCCGGTGATGCAGACTCAACACCGTTTTTATGAAGCCCGCAACACCGGCAGCGCTTACCAGATGACCGATGTTACTTTTGATGGAGCCTAGCGCACAAAACGGATGTTCGGCCTGCGTATCGAACGCTTTTTTGAGCCCCTCCACCTCAATCGGGTCGCCCAGGGGCGTAGCGGTACCGTGTGCTTCGACATACGAAATAGAGGACGCAGCTACGCCAGCATCCTGCAACGCTCTTTTGATCGCACCCGCCTGCCCATTGGCACTCGGGGCCGAAAAACTACTCTTTTCGCCACCGTCATTGGTTACGCCAACGCCCCGGATAAGGGCATAAATCGTATCACCATCCTTTTCGGCCTGCTGCCGGTTTTTCAACAAGACAACCCCTGCGCCATCGCTGAACACGGTTCCTCTGGCGTTTGCATCAAAGGGCCGACAATGCCCATCGTTGCTCAGAATGGCCCCTTCGTCGTACAAATGCCCACTGTTGACGGGTGCCGTAACGGATGCCCCACCGGCCAGTGCCATCGTACACTGCCCTTTTCGAATGCTTTCTACGGCCTGAACAATGGCCAGCAGCGACGTGGAGCAGGCCGACTGGACGGTAACCGCAGGACCTTTTAAATTCAAGGCGTAAGCTGTCCGGGACGAAATGTAATCCTTGTCGTTGACGGTCATTACATTGAAAAAGCCAGCCTTGTCGATCAGATCCGGGTTCGATGCAATATTATTCAGGTAATAGGAATTGAAGCGGCATCCGGCAAAAACCCCGATCAGACCGTCGTATTTTTCGGGGACGTAACCCGCACTTTCCAGGGCTTCCCAGGAAATTTCTAAAAAGACACGTTGCTGCGGATCCATTAACTCCGCCATTTTGGGATTTATGCCGAAGAAAGCAGGATCGAATTGGTCGACGTTGTCGATGATACCCCGCGCTTTCACGTACGTTGGGTCAGCTTTCAGGCGATCCGGTATACTGGGGTCCAGTTCCTGATCGGTAAAGAAGCGAATGGCCTCCCGGCCTTCTGTCAAAAGTGTCCAGAGTTCGTCAATGGTATTGGCACCCGGAAAGCGCCCGGCCATACCGATCACCGCAACGTCACTGGTTCGCGGCACCTCCGGCTGATTTTCCCTACTGGCCCTCGGCAACGTACCGTTTTCCCGATTCAGACATTGCGCTATGTTTCCAATCGTTTGGTGCTGATACAATTGAGCGACAGGTAGCCGATACCCGAACCGATCGTTAAGCGCCGTGACAAAGTTTACAGCCAGTAACGAATTTCCGCCCAGCGCAAAGAAACTGTCATCAGCACCAACGTCGTCCAGGTAGAGTATTGATTTCCACAGGTCGGCAATCTGTTTTTCCAGGCTGGTTTCCGGTTTTCTATACAGGGTGTTTATGTCAGGCCTTTTGATGGACAAATTAGCCAGTGCTTTTCGATCTATTTTGCCGCTGTTATTGGTCGGAAACCGGTCTGTTTCAATGACGTAGCCGGGTACCATGTAGCCGGGTAACTTATTCTTCAGATACCGCGTAAGGTCGTTTTTGTCGAATTCGGGTTCGGGTATTACATAGGCGACCAACTGGTTACTCCCCCCTGAATCCTGTCGGGTAATAACGACGGATTGCCTGACCGACGGATGATGATCGAGCACACACTCGATCTCACCCAATTCGATCCGGTACCCTCTCACCTTCACCTGATCGTCTGTTCGCCCGACGAACGCTACGTCGCCATCTGGCAGGAGCCGCACCAGATCGCCTGTTCTGTAGAGACGTGAACCCGTTGGGTCAGCGGCAATCTGAACAAACCGACTGGCCGTTAATTCGGGTCTGTTCAGATAGCCGCGGGCTACCTGAATGCCGCCCACGTACAGTTCGCCGGTTTCTCCAGGGGGTACCGCCCTACCAGACTCGTCCAGGATATACAAGTGTGTGTTCGGAAGTGGTTTTCCGATGGGGAGGTGCGTTTCGTATTTTTTTTTCTGATCATAGGCATGATAACTTACGTTAACTGCCGTTTCGGTTGGCCCGTATTTATTGAAAAAACGAACATACTGACTCCACTGCTCGGCCAGGTCGACCGGGCAAACCTCACCACCTGAACAAACCCGTTTCAGGGTAGCGTACGAGCGAGGCTGGATCGTTCGCAAAAAGGTTGGCGTCGTCTGGATGTGCGTAATGCCCTCTTCATCAATTGTTTTGGCTAACGTATGCGGGTCCAGCTGATCATTCAGGGAAATCAAAACAAGGCAGGCTCCACTGATAATTGGTACGAAAATCTGCTCGACCGAGGCATCAAACGAAAAATTAGCCAGTACCAGCTGCTTATCCGTACTGCCGAAGCCAAACAGGGTGGCATAGCTACTGATCTCATTGGCTATCGACTGATGCTCTACCATGACGCCTTTGGGCTGCCCCGTTGAGCCAGAGGTGTAGATTACATACGCCAGATTATGAGCGGCCAGCGCCGTGACAGGGGCCTGGGTTGATTCCTGCGCGATGGTTTCCCAGTCCCGGTCGATATAGATCAACGTTTGAGTTGCCGTCAGAACCGTCAATGACGAAGCGGAGTGAGCCGTCGTAACGACAACATCTCCCCCCACATCCGACAGCAGGTAACGTAGCCGTTCCTGCGGATAGTCCGGCTCAATCGGCACGTAAGCGCCACCCGCCTTGAGAATGGCCAGCAGGCCGATAATCATGTCCAGGGAGCGGTTCAGACAGATCGGCACAAGCGTTTCTTCCCGCACCCCCTGCTTTCGGAGGTAGTTCGCCAACTGCGAGGATCGCTCGTCCAGCTGCTGGTATGTCAGGTGCTGGCCATCAAACTGTACCGCTAGGCACTGTGGGCTTTTTTTGACCTGCTTCGCAAACAAGGCCGTAATGGTCTGCTCGTTCGGTTCATTGACCAACGGGTGTGGATCAGGGTCGGTTAAAGGGTTTCCGTTAAGGGAATTGATGTGGTATGGATCGTTCATCGCCTACAATAATTTACAGTATCAAAAAGTAGACTCGTACGGCATAAGCCTGTATGGGAACACAGGGCTCATACCTAAAAAAGAATAAAGCTTAAAATCAGACTATTAAAGGCGAAGGGCGGGTATTCGGATGGCAGCTTATAAGGCCATCTATAGGCTAATCAGATAGATTACTAAGTTAAGTCGCTAGGTTTATTCGATGGCTGGTACGGCGTTCCGTACCAGCTTACTTCACTACGGTTTATTGTACAGGCAGGGTGATATTCCTGCCTTATCGTCAAAATACAGGTTTCATGTAGATATACCCCGGCGGTCTATGCGCTTTTCAAATTCAGCAACTCTCGCTCAAACTGCTGGAGAATGGCCTGTTTTTCAAGATTGTTCTTGGCAAATGACCGGGCTTTGTTCTTCAGTTCGGACAAGTCAAGGCTCAGGGCGTCATTTATTCCCGTAATCAATGCTTCACTAGACTCCGGTTCGATAAGCATACCGATCTGGTGGCGATTGATGATATCATATAGGGACGTGCCGGGCGTAGCAGAGACCAGCGCACAACCGCCAGCCGCCAGAATACCCGTTAGTTTGGAGGGAAGGACCAGGTCGGACGCTGATTTTTTCTGTAAAACCAAATGAATATCGGCCGTGGCCAAAAGGGCCGATAATTTGTCGTAGGGCTGTAACGGATGAAACCATACGTTTGTGAGTTTTTGCTCTTTCACCAAAGATTCCAGCGATGATTTAGCCCCACCAGCGCCAAAAATCAAAAACTTAACATGGCTCTTAACCGCGAAATGATTGGCAGCCTCAATGATCAGTTCCAACCCCTGTTTCTCTCCCAGGCTACCCGAATACATGACGACTTTATCGTGTTCACTCAGCCCTAGTTCTTTACGTAACGACTCCTCACGGGGCAATGGCTTGATGGATGTTTCATCTACCCAGTTCGGAAACAGTAAACAGGTCGACTGAACCACATTTTTCTGGGCTACCTTACGTACCATCCCCTCGCTGATGGTCGATACAATGGTACACCGTTTCAGAATAAATTCTTCGACCCAAAACAGCAGTTTCAGAAAGTTCTTATTCTTGAACATTTTTAGTTCTTTGGCCATATCGATCTGCAAATCCTGTATATGACACCAAAGCGGAACCTTACGAAGTCTTGTATAAATAACGGGTAGTATTCCGATGTGAAAAGGGGGTGATATGCAGATGACAACATCGTAGCGCTTCGTAAAAAAAATACCAAGCCAATAAACCAGACTGCTGGCTACGAACGAGAATTCGTGAAGGATTCTGGTTAGCGCAGTCACATTTTCGGGAACGTAAAACGGACAGCGATTTACGGTTGCGCCCTCAATAATTTCCGTAAACCACAGTTTACCCCGGTATTTTTTGTGTACTTTCCATTCGGGATAGTAGGGCATACCCGTAATTACCCGTACTGTATGACCCTGCTGGGCCAACCAAGCACCCATCTCACCTGTATACCGGCCTACCCCTGTAAGTTCCGGCGCATAGTTGATATCGTAAATTAGAATGTTCATTAGCCTTCACATGCTTAAAAAAGAGGAAAATTCGTTTTAGCTTGTATCACGTATATTGTCAAGAGCTAGTTAGTTTAAGGCTCCTGTTTTCTTAATAATTCCTTTGTTTTCAAGACAATAAAGTATTCATAAATTGCCTGTAGCGTGGCATTAGTCAGGCCAGCCTGACCGTCGAGAAAAGACAGACGCCAGAAAACCATGTAGAACCATTTGATTAGTGGACGACCGGGTAACTTATAGAAGATTCCTTTCTGGTGATATCGGCGCTCGCTAAAATCTTGCCCGAATAAAGCTTTTCGAACAGAAAATAGTGTCCCTTTGTCTAGGTCGGCAATACGCATGGCTGCTTCCATATCGGCATACCCGAGATGCCGTTGCCACCAAAAACGAAACCCTTTACTGAAAGGATAATGATCAAGAAATCCACTCAACCGAGAAGTAGGACCATCCGGAATGGAAACCGGATTAACTAACCGCTCATACCGCATTTTGTCCGGTCGAAAGAGACGAAGGTAATAAGGTGACATTTGGGCATGCTTCAGCCATGTACCATTCCAGGCAAAGTCTCGTCGTTGAATTTCGTAAGCAACAGCATTGGTAATATCAGGCTTAAAATTTAAAAGTTCTTGTTTTAAACTAGGAGAGACGCGCTCATCAGCATCAATATAAAGCACCCAATCGTATTTAAATTTTATATTGCTTAAACCCCAGTTTTGATGCGCTGCCCAATTATCAAATTTGCGCTGTGTGACCTTTACTTCAGCAGTTTTAGCAATTTCTACTGTTCGGTCGTCACTGAATGAGTCGAACACATGCACATCATCACACCAAGAAACGGATTTCAGGCATCTGGGTAAATCCTGCTCTTCATTTTTGGTAAGTATAAGAACTGAGATCATAACGTGTCGAACAGAAATAGTTTAAATGATTTTATTTTTCTACATACTTGCCTATGCTTGTACCCTACTTTTGTAGCACCGAAAATGTCGATCAACTGATTACTTCCTGTACAGGTGTTATCATATTTATTTAATTAATATCGTCCACTGACAGTAGTTAATTCAGTTCTCATAAAACAAGAATAGGTTATAAGAAAATTCTTACGACAAGATTACTCATTTGTGGCTTGTATAACAAGATAAATATACTGATTTTCAAATGGTTAACTAGTATCGGGAAGTAATACACTATATTTATAAGAAGATTGGTTTTTATTCATATTGACAAATAAATTCCGTATAACTATTGTCAATAATTAAAAAATGTAAATAATAAGATTTTAATCAAGGCTAATCGTTGTTGCTTAGTCTACTATTTGTTCATTCGAAGAAAAAAAGAAATATAGCGCTACATGGATGTCAGATTGCGGTATATTTGGGCTTAAGTGATTGGTTTTCAGTTTTGATTTCCGCTCAGTAAAATTTTAATCTCTGATTAATATGAGCTTCGGTTTGCCTGATTTTTATGCTTGACGGGAGGTGATTTTAAGCGCTATAGTATTCATAATTGATTATGAACAGTAAGTATGGAATATTAAGCTTCTGATCCTACAACCGTGTAGTCTGGTACGGGTGGCTTGTATTTTAGTTTAGTGGAAAGTTTAGCGAATGGTTTTTCAAAGATTTTATAGAATATCCAGGATAGAAATGTTATAACGAAGCTTGTTATAATGAAAAGTATCCATTTGTTTGTAGGAGAAAAATAGGGATTAAGAAGATTTATGAACTTAATGCCGATAGGGAAATGAATTAAGTATAATGAGTATGATATTTCTCCTGTAAAGTTTATAATTCGTCCAATAGAATTAGTATACCATAGAATAAAACCAATGGTGGTTGATGCGACCAATGCTTCCGTAGCGCCGTATAGGGTATAGGCTAATGGAAGTAACATAAGTAGTGCTACTGCGTTGAGCACTTTTGATCCTTGGTTTGTGTAAATCATGAATCCGATGATACCTATCAGAAAATAAATAATGTACGAAAAAAATAAGATGTAATCTATCAGCTTTGATTGACCAATCAAAATAAGAACTGGGATGAAAACGAGTACGTATATTTTCGGTTTTTTGATGATCAGCGAATAAAATAAACCTATAAAGAGATAATACTCAGCTTCGACAGCCAGCGTCCAGAAAACTGGATTATCGACCGGAAAATGAAAGTAGAATAAGCTGGCTATGATTGACTCGATTGTTTCTGGATAAACGAGGCCGCGTATTCGATAGGAGAAAAAACTTAGCAGTAATGTAATAGCGAGAGCTACGAGGTAAGGTGGGTGCAGGCGGATGAATCGTTTCAACAGGAAACGGAAGTAGTAGTCGATTGAGTACCGGGCCATGTACAAACTCAACGGTATAACAAAGCCAGATACGACAAAGAAAATTTGAACACCGTATTTTCCGTAGTTATAGAAAAAGACAAATAAGTCATTATATGAATTCTCGGCATATAGTGCGTACCCAAAATGACAAAAGCATACAGCCACAACGGCTATAGCCCTTAGTAGTATCAGACTGTCGAGTTTAGTTCTTTTCATAACAGAAATCAACGCCGAATTATTGAGTGCGAAACGGCATCGAGTTTTAAGGTGATCCTACCAGATAAATGGCTCCGATGGTAGGCCGGAGAAATTTTATAGGCTTAGTATCATGGCTTTTGTTTTTGGTGGTCGCTAGTAAATTTTCTTCAGGCCAATGATACGAGCCGGGTTGCCGGCCACCGTCGAACCGGATTCTACATCTTTCGTGACAACACTACACGCGCCCACAATGGACTGTTCACCAATGCTGACCCCCGGCATGATGAACGCCCGGGCACCGACAAAAGCATGAGCGCCAATGGTAATGGGTGAGGTAAGCAAGTTTTTAGCAGCCAGATTGAACGCGTGTGTACCCGTGCAGAGGTAAGCTTCCTGAGCGATGGTAGCGCATTCGTAAAGGGTAATTTTTCCCAAGGAATAAACATTTGTTCGGTCGCCGAGGGCCGCACGATCATGGATTGTCAGGTTCCAGGGGATCTGGATACGCGCCCGCTGGTGAACGAACGGGCGTCCATAAATTTGGGCTCCGAACACCTTCAGCCAGGCAATTCGCCATGGGTTTGCTGGCTTGGGCGTCCAGGAGCAGAGTAAAAGCCAGACGTAATCCCATAAAAACATTTTAACCCGTTGTTTTGTGCTCCAGGGACTTGTGTATGGACTACTTTGCGTGTGAAAGACTTGGTTTACCATGAGTTGCTTTTTTTTCGGTTGATATACGACCAAATTCTTCCAGAAAGAGGCTGGCAACATGCGTTACGGAATGGCTGTGACGCACATTCAGGGCGTTCTTCGCCAGCCTGATCCGTAGCAGGTCGTCTTGTTGCAGGATGAATATATGTTTGGCCAGCTGACTGATGGCGGTTGGCGCACGGTGATCAAAAACCAGTCCGTTTTCGCCGTCCTTAATAAAGTCGTGGAAGCAGGCCAGATTGGAAACGATCGGTACGCATCCCCACGCCATTGCCTCTAAAGGTGCCAGGCCGAATGTTTCCCCCTGCTCGGCTACTGAAGGGTAGACAAATAAGGATGCGTCGATGTAACGATTATTCAGCGCCTGCATGTCATATATTGGATCAATGAACTCAATATCAGCGTTCTCGGCCAGCTGTTTTAGTGATTTGAGGTAAGCTAATCCCGACCCGCCTGCCGAAATTTCCCACGGACCGACAATTTGCAGCTTGTAGGCCTGTGATGTCTTTTTAAACGCGTTTATCAATATATCGAGCCCTTTTTCTTTATTAATTCGTCCTGCGTAGAGTATAATCGGCTTCTTATTGGCGAAGTCGATACGCTGTGTGGGGATAAAAGGCAGCGGATTCGGAATCAGCACGACCTTATCCTGCGAGGCCGAGTCTAATTCGTTACGAATGGCACTGGCAACGGGGGTTGAGTTGGCTCGTAAACGCGCTACCCGACTATACAACCGCATTTGTCGTTTGGGCATCCGCTGCACATCCACCATGCAGGCCTGCTGGTACTTAGCCGCCAGCAGAATGGGTGCCCAAAAGGTATTGGTAACCACGATGTCAAAATCGGCCGAAAGAAGCTTACGTACGCTCAGGGTATAAAGTAGATCATACCCTTTAAGAATAAGGCCGGATTTTGGCGTCTTGTAGCCTTGCACGCGCAGATAACAAACCCCGTCTACGAATTCAGTGGCGGGCAGATCTTCATGGTTACGGGAGATATGCGTAACCTCGTGGCCCCGTCGCGCGAACTCTTTTCCCAGAAAGAACCACATTTTTTCAACGGCTCCCCCCAGCAAAGGCGGAACGGGAAGAAAAGCTCCTTGAATAATGGCAATTCGTAGCATAATGGCGATCGTAAAAATTATCTAATCAGTTACTTAGAGCGTTGATCAGGTTTCGAGTCGTGGGGACGATAGAAAAGTTTTTCTGAAATGTGGTCAGGGCTTTGCTACCCATTTGTTGCTTCTCGTCAATGGATAAGTTCAGCCACCGGTCTATTAGTTGATGGACTCCGGCCACCGAATCAGGGGCTACAAACCCGCTACCCGATCTGTTGATTTCCCGCCAGATGTTTACCTGGTCAGAAATCAGTACGGGCTTGCCGCAAGCCAGCGCTTCTACGACGGCTATACCAAAATTTTCCTGATGACTCGGTAGAACGAATGCTTCGCAGCCGTAAAAAGCCCCCCACTTGGCATCACCACTGAGCATATCAGTAAAGGAAATGGCTGCTTTAGCTTCCTGATTCGACTGGGCTAACTGCTGAACGGACTGCCCGTATGGGGTATCGAGACCAGGACCGGCAATGAGTAGTTTGGGTAGGCTCAGGAGTACGTCCTGTTCGATACCCAGAGTATCATGCTGCAACGTGTTTACTCCGGCCGTTGCCTGGGTTTGGGCTATCTGTGCGTACGCGTTTACCAGTAGATCAACTCCTTTTTTCGGATTGATGCGACTGAGAAACAGGATATAAGGTGTATCAACCAGGTCAGGACACTTCTTAAGAAAAGCTTCCCGCATCGCGGGCGTATAGGCCGGGGGGGACTCAACGCCCAGACCAACGACGACCTCCGATTTCGGTTTGTAGGGCTGAAACGGTTCCCGCGCGAGCTGCTGCTCTTCTTCGCAGGTAAACAGCAAGCCGCTGGCGTCTTCAATAACTTTGTTTTCAATTAGTTTCCAGTAAAGCCAATTGCGAAGTGCCTTCATTTTCCGGCCCGGAGCCTGCTGAAAATAAGGATCAAGCATACCATGAGGCATGATGAAAACTCTCGGTAGTAGGTTGTCCTTCCGCTGATCTCGGCAAGTCTGGATGGCTTTTTGCAGGGCGTAACCATGATAAAGCCACAAGCCATGAAGCAGAATAACATCGAACCGGTGGAGGTTATTAACCAACCAGGGCCCAAACTTAGCGCCGTAAGACCAGGGCGTTTTTGCCGGACCCAGCCTGTGAATAAGGGCCGGTTCGTTTTGCAGAAAAGGTTCGCCGGGGCTGTCCAAACCAGTTACTTCATTGTACATCCCTTGCTTTGTAAGTTCAGTACACATGGTTCTAACTGCCTGACTCACACCGCCCATACTGGGATTCATGCCGGCAATAACGTGGAGTATGTTCATGGGTTGACAGGTTATGATAAGCTCACTGGTGCGCCTTCGATTTGACTCTGGACCTTCGTGATCAGGCAAGGGAACCCGTTTGCGTCCGAATAGAAATTGTGTTCAGGACAGCCTCCTGAACTTCGTCGACGGTGATCGAGAGAATGCATTTTTTCTGCTTCTCCAGGCATACCTCCAAGCCGCAACCGGCACACTCCGTTCGGTGATAAATGATTCGATTTCTAGCTCCTCTCGGAAACCACCGACCGGGTAAATTTCTGGCCGAAAAAATGCCCACGCAGGGCGTTCCAACCGAGGCTGCCAGGTGCATTGGTCCACTATCGTGTCCGACAAAAACGCTGGCCCGTTTCAATACAGCGGCTGAGACTCTGGGTGTCAGTTTTCCGCAAAGATTCAGCCCAGGGCCACCCCAAGCTTCCAGAATAGTGGTTGACCGTTCGGCTTCTTCAGCAGCTCCGATCAACACCAGTCGCCAACCGGGTAACGAGGCCCGAAGCTGCCCGAACAAGTGAGTCCAGTTGGCCATTTCCCAATCATTTGACTGGTTTTTTGTACCAATGCTGGCCGCTATGATGGGGGTTCGGTGCGGAATGGCATACAACGCCTGCTCAGCAAGCTGAAGCTCAGAAGCTGTAAGTCGAAGGTCCCAGTATCGGTTGTCGTCGAGGGGAACTGCCCCTAGTGCACGCACCTGCCGGGCCAGACGAACAGCTTCCCACTCGGTTTCGGCAGAACTGTCGGCAGAATCAGCTAGATTTTCATTGGACAAACCGATAAACTGGCTAACGCCGGCCGCTTTAAAAAACAACCGATCCCGCTTGATTGCCAGTTGAGATCGAGTTGACATGAGGCTAACGACCGTGTCTATTTTCAGTGATCGGATTTTCCAGATTAATTGCGCAAAAACAAACGGATTTCGAGTACCAACCGGGTAATTAAGCACGCTGTTGAAAAAATAATCCTGCCCTAATATAGTTTCCAGCGGAGCTGCTTTAGTGGCTACCGGACGGTTGGTCAACAAAGTCAAATTGGCATTGGGAAAAGACTCTTTCACCTTGTGAAAACAGGGGAGTGCCATGACCGTATCGCCTAAGCTGCCTAGCCTATAAATAAGAACGTTATCTCCTGATTTTTTCATAACATCGGTTGTCGTATTCTCAATTGACCTTAGTACGTTTCTTCGTTACAACGTTACCTAACAAACGAGTTGACTGATAAAATAAAGCGTACAGAAGAATCATCTGTATCCAGCCACGCAACAGAAATGCACCAATGCCTTCTACGCTCTCGATCGTGAGAAATCGAAAAATGTCGGTTAACACGAGTAGGCCGCACAGACTAAAGGTTATTGGTGCCGCGTTTGACGAAAGAAAACGGGTTGATTTTCTGATGGAAAATTTGTCGAACAGAATGAAAATTGGAATAAGGCCGATGCCCAGAATGGCTAAATACCACCAGCCAAACGCTGCCATACTTACACCCGAAAGATGACCCGTACGGAAGCCGCCAATAGCCCAGGCGTTACCGGTTACTTTGTAATGAAAATAATCACCGAACGAACCAGAGCTAACAAACGCTTTATCTACATTAAGCCCCAGCGTTTCTAAAAAAGGTAGCGGGAGTATTGAGAAGAAGTGATCAATGGTGTAGGCCAACATATCCGAGTCCGGATTACTGACTTTGGATGCCATTATTAGACTTAAGTCGTTGTATTTGAGGTTGGAGAACCGCGCCAGGAAGATGTTGTCCATGTAATACTCGTCCCAGAATCGATTCTCGGTAGCATCATTTCCCATCAATCGAAATAGCCGGATACCTTCTTTATCAAAAAAAGTAGTGAACGTACGTTCCAGAAGTTCCGTGTACGCAATGTTGTGTCGATCGTCCCGAACCATAACCATCGCGGTACTGATGTCGGCAACGGGTCCCGTAATAAACCAAAGACTTATCAGGCCAATAACTGTGTTTTTTAGCGTGAAAAAACGGGGTTTGAAATAGTCGATCAATAAGCCTAATCCATACGCAAAACTGATGGAGGTGAAACCGACAATAAACCCGGTTCGGTTATTACGGGCAATACTGACGATGAAAAGAAAAAGCGTAAATAAGATTAGCAATACGGTTGTTTTTTTTGTGAGTGTTTCCTTGCTTCCGTACAACTTTCCAACGGGGATAAAATAAGGCGCGTACGAGAACGGAATTAGTGCCTGAATAAATTTATCAGACGCTGCACCCGTTGGTGACCAGCCTACTGGGGTATAGATGTAACTGTAAAAAGTGGCACCAACACCCATCAGGCCCATTAGCCATAATTGAACGCTGGTTGGTGGATCGAAGAATCCGACTTTTTGCAAAAAAGAATTTGTTCTGTTGATTGTTTTTTTGAAGACTGTCTGATAAAAAATATGCGCTAAAACAATGACGAATAACGACGCCATTGAATGAAGAAATACATCATAGGGTCGCTCCAGATTAAAAACAATTGGTTTACCTTCAATGAGTGTGAAGAGGAGAGGAAAATAAAACTGAGTCGAGGCAAATCCCAGGACCAAAATCGTGGAGAGCGGATAGTTCAGTAAAACGCTCGAACGTAAAAAGACCTTTGTTATAATAGCCCAGGCAATGAGTACACACACGACGGCAACCCAGTTGGCCGTGGTCTGAAATAAAATGCATTGCAGGATGGAGGCTATAAGAAGCGTAATCCAGGACCACCGCACAACGACAAAAACAAACCTTTCAGTTGCTTTTGGAGCAAACTGGACCTGCTCCGGGCGAGTCATTGGTCGCGCATAGGTATCAGGTATAGTGGGTGTCATGCTGCTAGATGATTGAAGTCTGGATAATGAAGTATAGATAAATGAATAGATGTACAGACTCAGCCACTAATCGGACAATTGATCGACGGGCTGCATGTTTCGTACACCGGGCAAACTCATCAGGATTTTTCGAATCCGTTCTGCGGCAAACGAAGGGAGAATTTTCCAGTACCGCCAGAAATTCCAGGCAAACAGAACAACGGATACCAGGAGTATCATCCATTTCACGCGGGGAAATTGCGTCATAGCTCCCATTGCAACGGCAGCGATCCAAATTGACGTAGCCGCTATACCGAACGGCTGATTGGGCCATTTTAACTCATTTTCGTTCAGCCAGCGTTCAGCTACCGTCTTATAGCCAATGGCAGCGGCTATCTCGGCCAGCAGCAAGGCAACACCGGCGCCAAGTATGCCATGGCCGGGTACCAGTAAGAACAGACCGGCAATGACAATAATGGCCGCCAGCGCTGGAAGCACGACCTGGGGCTTGAGTAGATTGTTGCCAATCACAACCGCCATGGCGGGTTGCGCTACGGCATATACCAGGATCGCCAGCGACAGGGTGGCAAACAACAGGGGGTCGAAGGGAACCTGCCCGCGTGTCCAGATGGTGTAAAGGGGTTCAACAATGGCTTGTAAGACAACGATGGCGGGCGCGATCAATGCAACCACCATGATCCATATAATGCCGAATGACGCATCGACCCGATCCTGATCGCGCTGGTGTAAAAAACGGACCAGTTCGGGCATCAGTGGGTTGGTTATGGTACGAAGTCCCTGCAAAGCCACGTTGGCACCCGTGCGCATTGTCGAAAAAGCAACCAGCCCGGTAGCGCCCGCTAATGGTGCCAGAAAAAGTCGTATGCCTTGCTGTCTGACATTTTCGAGTAACACTTTGCCAAATATGGCTAGTGAACGGACAAAATTATACGACCCTAGTTTCCAAGATGGTCGACTAAAGTTGATCTCTTCTTTACGCGCTAAGAAAAACAGATCGATATAAATAGGGATATTAAAAAGAGTTATTGCACTCGCGGTTATTATTCCAGTCGTTAATAAATCGGCCCCGAAAATTACGGCCACAATCGGCGCAGCGGAATTCACGATAGCCGTAAGAAAATTCCACCAGAACATGTGTGGCGAATGACCATAAG
Source organism: Spirosoma lituiforme (assembly GCF_054776635.1). Lineage (NCBI taxonomy): Bacteria > Pseudomonadati > Bacteroidota > Cytophagia > Cytophagales > Cytophagaceae > Spirosoma > Spirosoma lituiforme. The sequence goes on along the minus strand of NZ_BAAHBO010000007.1, from coordinate 150,078 downwards.
GAGCCAGCGCTCTAAAAAATATGCCGGCTACGCCAAATACCGGCCAGGTAAAACTTTGACATAACAAAACGAGTCCAGCGTCGCGAATAAGACTACTATTCGTGCTGGTTGATTTATTGATCAGAAAAGACAAGGCATCTGTGTTAATTAGAATAATGATCAACATTACTTCTATCAGATTGATGAGAATATTTATGAAAATGCCTGACCATAAATAATTACTCAATTCATGATTATTTCCTTTACCAATACGCAGAAATTCATAGCCCAGAAATTCCTGATGACCAAAATCAACTATCGATAAAATACTGATCAAGGCATACGTTGATAACCAAACACCATATGTCACAACACTCCAATGGGTTAAATAAATTGGAACAAGTGCTATCTGCGACACCATAGTGACACCAATTTGTGCCCAGGATGCTGCACTGCCAGATAATACTCGTGATGCTGTAGACATAGGCGGATTGATCGGCTTTAAAAGGAAAACTTTCCTATTATATTTTAGTTGTTCTCAGTCACCAAGCGTTTTTATCTCCCTTCAATATTTCCGTTACTGTCCACCAGCAAATTTTTATGTCGAGTAGTAACGTGTGCTTCCTGATATAAAAGAGATCGTACTGTAATCGGTGATGAATTTTGACGAATTTATCGGTTAGACCACGTGAACCACGGACTTGAGCCAGACCTGTAATGCCAGGTAGAGCGGCATAACGATGATGGTATCCTTTCAAGACGCCCCAGTAATTTGCATCATGTTCTATCGCGTGTGGACGGGGCCCTACAATACTCATATTTCCCAGTAAAACATTCAGGAATTGCGGCATCTCGTCCAAGCTAGTTCTTCTTAAAAACTTACCTATTCGCGTTATACGGTGATCGTCTTTTGTCGCTTGCTTAAAAACAGCGTTAGGCTCGTGCGTCATTGTTCTGAATTTAAAGCAAAAAAAGGGCCTGCCATTACGTCCTGTCCGTAATTGAATAAATAAGATAGGCCCTCTCGATTCTAATTTTATGAGAAGTCCAACCAATGGAATTAGCCAGATTAAAATGGCTATTGTCATCAGACTGGCCAGAGATAGATCGAACAGACGTTTGTAAATATTGATATGTTTTTTTTCAATAAATAGCATATCATGTTCTACTTCTGGCGGAAAGGCTTTAACGTTGATAGAAGTCAACATAACGAATATGTTTTATTGATGAGCAAAGATGAGCACATGTCGGGCTACTTGTTTTACGCTACGGCTATCAGGACAACATCCACTTTTTTCTGCCCGTTTTGCCATATATATAATCCTCATTGTGGCGATTGCTGTATTGATACGCATCGCTGCCATCAACGGCATTCAGGATAATATTCAATCTTGGAAAGCGGTTATCCATGTGTAATTTCTCAATCATCCGTAAATGATTTTTTGGGGTTACGTTATGACGAACCATGAAGAACGTGGTGTCAATTAAAGGCGCAATGATGCGCGCATCCGAAACAAGTCCGACGGGTGGGGTATCGATAATTATGTAATCAAATCGATCACGGAGTTCCGTAATTAATTGCTCCAACCGTGGGCTGCTCAATAATTCAGAAGGGTTGCTGGGAATATTTCCGCTGGTGATGACGTAATAATTCGTGCTGCCAGGAACGGGTGTCAATACATCGTCAAGTGTGGATTCACCCTGCAAATAATCGCTGATGCCTACTGCATTTTTGAGTTCAAAAACCTTGTGGAGTTTGGGAGCCCTTAGATCCATATCCAGAATAACAGTTGGCTTATCTACATAAGCCAGGCTCATGCCCAGATTGACCGAAACAAACGACTTTCCTTCCCCGCTGATGCTCGATGTGAAGAGCAGAACCTGGCTTTCAGTAGCCTCATTCCGAAGGGAAGGGAGGCAGGCTCGTATTGTTCTAATCTGTTCAGCAATAACCGATTGCCCCTTTGGCGTAATCACTAATGAACCCTTTTGGCGCTTTTTTACCAGTTCACCGAGAATTGGCACCTGCGTAACTTCTTCAACATCGACCCGTCGGGTTACTCGGTTGTTCAGCGCATCGTTACTAGCCACGACAGCAATCGGCATAACCAGTCCTAAAAGGCCGAACAAGGCAAAAATGATGGACTTGTTTGGCCTCACCGGTTCGTCTTCGCTTAAGGCTGTATCGATGGTTCGGGTGTCAGCCATGGTTGAGGCAAAAGCCACAGCTGTTTCTTCGCGTTTTTGTAACAGATAAGTGTATAAACTATTCTTGATAGCCTGTTGTCGGGTGATGTCCATTAAAACGCGTTCCTTTTGTGGAATTGTCCGGATGGCGCCCTCTACTGACCCATTCTTGTCAACGTATTGCCGCTGCGTACTTTGCAGCATATTCTTCATCGTCAGGATTGTACTCGCCATATTATTTTTGGTTAGTTTAATCTGGCTGTCCACCGTTTCCAGGAGTGGATTTAATTCTGAGGTAGTGTGCAGAAGATGGTCCCGTTGCTGCTCAAGTTGGGTTAAATTATTGATGAGGCTCAGTAGAACAGGATCGCTTAACCCAACTACGGCGGGTGTATTACCTCTATTATCGCCTTTACCTTCTATGTATTTTTGCAGATCATTCAACGTGGCAAGCTGAATCTGTACCTGATTCATCAGCGCATCGTTTTGCTGTACTGTTTGCAAAAATGTTTGCGCTTGTGCGCTCAGATCGGTGATTCCCTGGTGTGATTTATACTGCTCTACATTTCGTTCGGCAGATGCCAGTTCGCCGGAGACGATATTGAGCCTATCTTCAATAAATTTCAATGTACTGGCCGCTACTTTATTCTTATCCATGATAGCGGCTTCGTTGTACTCGCGTATCAACTGATTTAAAATAGCTTCACCTTTCTCCGGCACGGCATCTTCGAGTGAGAGCAAGATAACCGTTGAACCTTTCCCTGTGGGAATAGCATGAAGATTAGTTAGGTAGTTTTTGACAGATGTTGCCCGTTTTGTTACCTGTATGGAATAGGTTGATGTACTATCGAGAGGTAGATTTTTTGTTGTTATTTTTAGTCGCCCGTACGGTGTTTCTACAAATTGATTTACTGGATATATCTGCTCATTTATTTTTACAGATTTATCACTCGGTAGTGTTATGTTTAGCGGTTTTTTATACAATTCTGGTTTTCTTGATTCGATCGTTAATTCTACTGGTGAATCGGTGTACAGTTCGTGTTTCCCAAATGCGTTATTCTGAAAATAACGTACATCCAAATGAAGTTTTTCCGCCACTCGGTTCATAAGCGTGAACGAGCGTAGAATTTCAATTTCATTTTCAACGACCTGTTTATGGGTAAATACACCTAATTCCTTTAGGGAGCTGGATTGTTCACTACCTTTTTGCTGGTCCTGGACAAGTAAGCTAGCTTGTATCTTATATATAGGCTGCTTATTTAACAAATAAACGTGGCCAATAGAAAGCATTACTATTATAGACAAGATAAACCAAGGCCATAATCTAAGATACCTTGATAGCATAGCTCTGATATTCAGGCCATCTGTCTCTACTAGTTGGTGCTGTGTGTATGTATACGTATTTGCTGACATAATCTGAACGGTTATTTTAACTATTTCGATACCAACAAAACATTGGTCTTCATTGCTAATCAGAAAAATAGTCTGGTGTATTACCTGGGGAGTTGTTTACTTTTTTATGGTCAACGTGCGTACAACTTCCCTGATCCCTGTGATGAAACCGTTCAAAAAATTTGATTAATTATCAATAATTGATACTTATTAATTGGAAATTAATCAATTAAATGAACTTGCTTATCATTGTTTTCGGTTTAGAATATAGTTAACTAAATATCGTCCATAAGCCAAAATTTGACTACTGACGATTGTGAATTATAGCTTTGTCAGACGATAGAGCGCACATTGTATCTGTTCGTATTTCACCGCAACTGGTATGCTCGATGGATAAATTACAAAGTGGTTCTAAATGAATAGTTGACCGATGATTTATTGAAATAACCTGATGAAGGTAAAGAGCTTTTAATAATGTTAAAAACTGTAAGTGTATGATATGAATTGGTTTAGTATTTCTAAGTTTCGATTCTTAACTTAGTTGATAATATATATTTTGCCTAAGTTTATTATTATCTGAAATGACAAAATAGTCACTTGTATTTTTTTAGGTGCTAGTATGAATATTCCTCATTATAGCCACTCAATAGATAACCTCGGGCTTTTTGCTGCCGTCCCCCTAAAAAGAAGATTGTTTAAAACGGAGTCATTGGCTCAATTATTTGTCTCTTAAGTAACATAGTTCTGTTAACTGTTTATTTATTAGTATAAAGAACGGGTAATTCTGTGGGTTACTAGCTGGTAACTAGCTATTTAGCTTCAGTTTTTGACTAGGGGATAAGTAGCTTTGATAAATGGATTGCCAGTCAGGAATTCAGATCGGTTACGCGGTTGTGACATGGAATGTTGCCTGGAAACGGAAATTGTGATCAATCGAAGCTTGTTTATCCTTTTGTTACCCATAAAACGGGCAAGAGCGGGACTGATGCTCAGACCGATTCCTCCTTTGCTTTCGCAAGTTTGTCCTTCAGGTATGCATAGTTTGTTCGTGATGTACGTATTTTGTGCCGAACCATGCTGCCCACCGATTACCCGTATGAGGAAAAATCCCTTCGTTCCTGGCCCCTGGACAATCATATTTTCGATTGTAATCGTCGTTTTTTTACTGATTGTCATCTGGCTGGTGGGATTGTTTTTTTAATGGGTTGATGGATTTTACGCAATCGGTGGAGCATGTCGTCGAAGAGACGGTACAGTTGGTTCAATGACAAGTGCAGCTCAATAAACGACTATAAGCAAAGAAGCCATGATCAGTGAGACCATGGCTTCTTTGCTTATTTACCAATTGTATCGTAAGCAATCGGATTCTTTTTGTTAGTGATTAGTGAGACATTGACCTAAGGCTTTTGTTCACTGGTTGCTGTGCTGCCGGTCGATGCTGCTAGCGAGTTGATCCAGGCGGCTATCTTGAGTGCATCCGCTTTTGGAACTTGTGGCATGGGCGGCATTTCAGTAGCATAGTCGGGCCAGTTCTTGGGCTTTGGATTATAGATCAGCTCCAGAATCTGGTCGTTTGTGTACTTGCGTTTGGCTACATCCGCGAACGCCGGTCCAACCTGCCGTTTGTTGGCCTGGTGGCAGGCCGAACAGGTATGGCGGTTCAGCAGACCCTTCACTTCATCGTAGGTTGGCGCTTTCGCCATCGTTACGGCCTGGCCTTCTGCCAATTTGGGTTTAGCCCCCGTAACCGGTTTCGTTCCGGCTTTGGCAGGTGTCGACTTTTTGCCTGTTTCGGTGGTTGCTGGTGCTGCCGGAGTAGCCGCCGAATTGCGGGTACTTACGTCGCTCATGGCCAGTTTTTCGCCTTCAGGGATGTTGTTCAGCGTATAGTAGGCAATGGGGTGAACCAGCGAATAGGAACCTTCGGCGCCCCGAACACCATCCAGCGTTAATTGGTGAATATAGTATTTCCGCAGGTCACCGACAATGATCCGGGCCTTGAGACCATCCGCCGAAACCTTCACACCTTTGAGGGGCAGTGCTTCTTTGTTGATTGTTGGGCTTCCGTACACCGCATGGTATTTGTATAGAAAGCTCTCGACTCGGTAAGACGCTAAATCCTCGGCCGATTTCCGATCAACGGGTTTTGTGAACTCGACTTCGAAACCATCGGGCATGGCTTTCACCGTGCGCATCTCGAAAGGAATCCCACCGTTCCAGCTTACCCGTTGCAAGCCTTCGTTGGCTTCCCCGGCTGACCCCCAGCCCCGGTTGGTTTCGCCGACAAACAGCGAACCATCTTTCGCGAAGGCCATCCGCAATACCCCCGACCGGAATCCATTCCGGAATTCGATGGCACCGCCCTGATACTCGCCATTCACTTTTTCCATGAACACCCGCGAGATCTTGCTCATACCCTGATCGCCAACCAGCAGTTGCCCCGCAAATGGGCCAAACGTACCCTGTGGAATTTCCACGATCTCGGAATTTGAGATACCCAGAATACCATGCGGCAGCCAAACGGCGGGCGTCTGCACGTCCACGTTAGGAAACATTTCTTTCAGGTTGAAAAACAGGTTCGGGGTCTCATTGACGACATTTTCGGGTTTGATGGCCCGACCGTTTTCATCCCGGCGCCGACGCTCGTCAATCTTGGACACGAACTGATCGGTTGTGAATTTAACGGGTGAATTGGCTAGGCCCGTCCAGCGCAAGCCAGCCGGGTGACCCGTGAAGGAGCCTTTCTTAACGTGGAAAACGCCCCCCGAGCCCATCCATTCGCCCTGGTTGTCGGTGTAGAAAAGTTCACCCTCGTAGATGCCCAGGCCACAGGGCGAACGCATACCAGTTGCCCAGGGTTGCATCGTCCCGTTTTCGCTGATTTTCATCGTCCATCCCCGCCACGGAACGCGACTTTCGCCCCGCCACCATTCTTCATCGCCGAAGGCCACATTGCCCGTTACGAAGAACTGGCCGTCGGGCGCAATTTTAGGGCCGAAGCTGTATTCGTGGTAATGACCCGACAAGGGCCAGGCGTAGACGGTTTCGAAGATATCGGCTTTCCCGTTTTTATCGGAGTCAACCATTTTGGTCAGTTCGCCACGTTGCGCGCAGTAAAAAGCGCCGTCTTTGTAGGTAAGTCCCAGGATTTCGTGCAGACCCGACGCAAACTTCCGGAAGAACGGTTTGCGGCTGGTTGGGTTCTCCACAATCCAGACGTCGCCCCGGCGAGTAGCTACCCCCAGGCTCCCGTCGGGCAGCGTGGTCATGCCGCCTACCTCGAGTAGTGTACCTTCGGGCGCTGTTACTTTCAGAATCTTGAAAAAATCTTCCTCCTTCGGCGATTCCTGGGCCGAAGCAGCCGTCAGGGTAGCGGCTGTTAGAAGCGTGGTTAGTATATGTTTCATTCTCTTTTAGAACAAGATTGAGTAGGTCACTTTTCCTTTCACCGGAACGATCAGCTCCTGGCGGCCGTTGGCATCCCGAATGGTTGGCTTGGCTCCCGATGCATCGTCTACGCGTACATATTCCTGGCCATCAACCAGGTACAGGCCACCTTCCACGGGTGTAATGCTTGAGCCGCTGATAAGCCGGGCGTATAGGTCGCCCGCCGGGTTAGTGATGGTCACCTCACGCTGAACGCCCTTTCCTTCGGGCAATACCCGAATTTTGTCGTTAATCGAGGAGCCGAAACTCTGGTAACGAAAGGTGGGCAGGTCATTTTCATCCAGCACGTATCCCTTCGGGCGATAGCTGGAGCCGGTTGTATCGGCAATCCAGTTCGCTTGTGGAGACGTCAGTCGACTCAGGAAAAGCACTGGCGCACCCAACCGTTGAACCATGCCCATTGGCCGCGATGACCCATCGCCCCGATCGTGCCACATGGGTGTAGCATCCAGAAACGAACCCCGCCAAACCTGGAGCAGAGCTCCTTTGTCCAGATCATACGTGTAATGCACCTGCTCGGGGCTACCAACGGAGATCGCATGAACCACACGGATTGGCCGGCCCTGGCGTTCCGCCGGGGTCGTATTCTTATCATCTGGCATGGATATGCCGGGCATATCCATAAAGCTACGGAGAACCGTGTTGCTGGGTGCATCGATCATAATTGGGTCAACTTCTTCGCCATTGCTGCCCGCTCCTTCGCTGATGACGAACTCACGCACACCAGGTCCGGCAACGGTCAGGCCGAGTGCCGGTTGTGCCCAATCCACGAATTTGGCGTAAAAGAGTTCGAAGGGCAGATCGCCTTTGGGAAGGGTTACTTTGCCGCTACCATTCCATCCGCCCGGCGTTATAACAGACTGCTTGTTGATCTTGAGCATACCACCGCCCCCTGGTACCCCAAGGTTGAAGCGATACTCGCCGGGTTCGGCGACGCGCAAGGTACCCGAGTACCGAATCAGAAACTCGTTTGGAATCCGGCTGACCGAGGCCGACAACACCTTCGTTGCCCCCTCTGATTCGGGAGCCGTTTTGTCGTAGTCCGGTTCTTTTTCGTATTTACCTTTATAAACAGCGTATTTAAGGTTAAGCAGTTCGGGGCGAGGTTTATCGTAGGCAATGTAGCGGATGTTGCGGAAAGCCACGGCGCCATGATCGCCCTGGAAGCGCAGTGGCCCCAGGGGTTTTTCATCGGCAAAGGCCGAGCCACGGGTGGGCCCCGTTAATTCAACATCTTCCTGAATGGGAACACCGTTTAACTCGATCCGGATGACGCGGCCATTTTCGGTTTTTGCCCCGCCGTTTCCGCTGAAACGAGGTGCCTGAAACGATATTTTCATGTGCTGCCACAAGCCCGGTGCGCGGCTGGCATTCTGACGGGCTGCGTGGCCTTCGTAGCCTTTCTGCCCTTCGGGGCGTTTATCGTCCCAGCGTTCATAAACGGCCCCATTATCATGCACGTTTGGCGTACGAATATCCCAGCTATCGCGTAACTGTATTTCGTAACGGCCCTGCAGATATACACCCGAATTGGATTTCGACGCCATCATGTAGTCGAATTCCAGATCCAGATCGCCGTGCTGAAGCGTAGTGACCAGGTCGTACTTGTAGGGATTTTTGGCATCGGTCGGCATTTTTGCCAGGGGCACGTTTACCAGAATTCCGGTACCTTTCTCGGTGGTAATGGTGTTGGGTTTGGCCAGATCAGCCCGAACCTGACCAACGATGCGCCAGTTGTCGGTAGGGGCTGTAAACGCGCTTAAATCATTGAGAGGAACGGCAATACCGGGCGCTGGGGCGGGTTGAGCAATGGCCAACCCAATACCAACAGCCCAGCCTACGCCCATCGACCAGAAAAAACGGGTCGTACGAATGGGGGTTATCATGAGATAGAAAATGGAGTTATGAGGACTGAAAGTTACATTTTTTCTTTGTAAAAGGCCGCAAATTGACATTTAACCTATCTTTGAGCGTTTTATCGTCGGAATTCTTTAACCCGAATCTTTTTCATGAAAAACCTAAGCGTATCGCTGGCCGTTTGCTTTAGCCTCGCCTTAATGAACCAGGCTTTTGCTCAACCTGAGCCAAACAAACAAACCCCACAGTCTACCGAAATCTGGGAGCCGGTACCACCCGTCGTGACGCCGGGTAATTTCTCGGCCAGTACAAGTGGTACGACACCCCCCTCTGACGCCGTCGTGCTTTTTGACGGTAAAAACACAGATCAGTGGGTTGCCATTAAAGGTTACTCGCCCGCTAACTGGGAAAAGACCAATGAGGGGCCGCTGAAATGGCCGGTAACCGATGGCGTGATGTACTCGACCAAAGGTTTCTCGGCCCGCTCGAAAAAGGAGTTTAACGATTTTCAGCTCCACATTGAGTTCAAAACACCCGAGAAGGTAGAGGGAAACAGCCAGGGTCGGGGAAACAGTGGTGTCTTTCTGCAGGGCCGTTATGAACTGCAGGTACTCGACAACTACAACAACCCAACCTACGTGGATGGTATGGTCGGTTCAATCTACAAACAGGCGATTCCGTTAGTAAACCCAAGTCGTAAACCCGGCGAATGGCAGTCCTACGATGTCATCTACCAGGCTCCCCGGTTCAACAAAGCTGGAATGATGCTTGATTACGCTTACGTAACCGTATTGTTAAACGGTATTCTGGTGCAAAACCACGCGGCCATTCGGGGTACAACGGAATACATTGGCTACCCGAAAGTACAGGCGCACGGCGCTGGCCCGATCCTGTTGCAGGACCACGGCAACCCAGTTGGTTTCCGGAATATCTGGGTTCGTGAGTTGTAATGACAACAAAGATGATTATGGATTGAACCACAAACGAAAGCCCCCGGTGAATGCCGGGGGCTTTTTGTCTACTCGTAGCCTGAATTCTTACTTTTTTTCAACCAGTACTTTGATGCGCCTTTTCGCTTTATTGATCGCCCTGCTTTTCGTCTCGATGGCCTGTTCCACAACCACTGTTTACATTGTTCGCCATGCCGAAAAACTAAACGAAACGGATACGAGCGACCTGACCCCGGCGGGGTATGCTCGGGCGGCTGTACTCGCCCAAACACTGGCCAATCGCGGAATCGACTCCATCTTCTCGACACCCTATCGCCGGACTCGCCAGACGGCTCAGGCACTGGCCAAGCGAATTGGCGTTCCGGTGACGGACTATCCGGCCAAGCCAGCCGAGGCCATTGTGAACCGGATCAATGCGACTCGCCGTAAGACTGTACTGGTGGTGGGCCATAGCAATACGATTCTGGAAATTGCCAGAGGACTTGGAGCCAAACCAGCCATGACCAAAATAGAATCGGGCGACTTCGATAACTTATTTCGGTTGCGTATTCATCAGGGGCCTTTTCGGCGTTCGGTTACCTTTTCGTCAAGTACTTATGGCCAGCCAACCGCTCCCTAGAATATGAGTCAGTTTACTCTTCGTAGTGTTTCCCGCAGTGTCAGTGTTAAGAAAATGACACCACTCCGATTAAATCGCTTATTTGACCTACTCATGCCCGTAGTCCGTGAAGACACGGACCACTTTATACTTACTTGGCCTGATCGGTGAAATCAACGACCGTAACATCCGCCAGCCAGGGGCCAACGATGCCGCCGAACGCTTTATGAGCTGGGTGGGGCAGATAGGCATCCCGGTCCTTCTCGTTGTCGAAGGTTAGAATGAACGCGTGGGTCAGACCTTTATCCAGCTTTTCGGGGCTGTTATTTGTGCCCCATTTGAATCCCTTGATCTGGCTGATCTTAGACGGGAGTGCTTCGAATGCCGCTACGATTTCGGTTACCTTTTCGGCCGTTGTTTCGGGCTTGAATTTAAATAATACGATGTGCTGAACAGAACTGCTTTTCATCTTCTTAACGGGTGGTTTGCCGGTTGGCGTATGGGCGTAAGCCGTGATCGTAAGCAACGAAAAAACGACGATTGAAAGAATGTACTTCATAAATTGATTAGGGGTTTAAGCCATAAAGATAAAAAAAATGCCGCCCGTAGTCGAGCGGCATTTTTTTTATCTTTATGGCTTAAGCTAATTTCGCTTGCAGGTTCTCGTCCAGTGCTTCGAGGAAGTCTTCCGTGTTCAGGTAATGTTCACCTGCCACCAACTTCGTACCAGCCGGGTAAGCCGACAGAGCCAGATCTTTCGTCATTTTACCGCTTTCAACGGTTTCGACGCAAACGGCTTCGAGGGCGTTAGCGAAATCAATGAGCGGCTGGTTGCCATCCAACTGACCACGGAAAGCCAGACCACGCGTCCAGGCGTAAATCGAAGCAATCGGGTTCGTAGACGTTTTGTTGCCCTTCTGGTACTCGCGGTAGTGACGTGTAACCGTACCGTGAGCCGCTTCGGCTTCCATCGTCTTACCATCGGGCGTAACCAGTACCGACGTCATCAGACCCAGTGAACCAAATCCCTGCGCAACGGTATCCGACTGAACGTCGCCGTCGTAGTTTTTACAGGCCCACACAAAATTACCTTCCCATTTCAGGGCCGAAGCAACCATGTCGTCGATCAGACGGTGTTCGTAATGAACCTTGCCGGCAAACTCAGTGTCGTAGATCTCCTGGAAAATATCCTTGAAACGACCGTCGTATTTTTTCAGAATCGTATTCTTGGTCGAGAGGTATAACGGCCAGTTTTTCTGCATAGCCATGTTGAAACAGGCTTTGGCAAAACCACGGATCGACTCGTCGAGGTTATACATTCCCATCGCCACACCAGCGCCGGGGAAGTTGAATACGTCATATTCCAGAACTGTACCGTCTTCGCCTTCAAATTTCATGGTCAGCTTACCCTTGCCCGGTACCAGGAAATCAGTTGCGCGGTACTGGTCACCGAAAGCATGCCGACCCACGATGATGGGATATTTCCAGTTGGTTACCAGACGGGGAACGTTGTTCATGACGATAGGCTCCCGGAAAACGGTACCATCCAGAATGTTGCGGATCGTGCCGTTTGGCGACTTCCACATCTGCTTCAGGTTGAACTCTTTAACGCGGTCTTCGTCGGGGGTGATGGTAGCACATTTGATACCGACACCGAATTCTTTAATCGCGTTGGCTGCATCAATCGTTACCTGATCGTTGGTTTCATCGCGATACTCGATACCCAGATCATAGTATTTAATGTCAACGTCAACGTAGGGCAGAATCAGTTTGTCTTTAATGAATTTCCAGATGATACGGGTCATTTCGTCGCCATCCAGTTCGACAACCGGATTTGCCACTTTAATTTTTTCCATTTGACTTGATTATAAACGATTGAAAACGATACGAAAACTTGACAGGGCCGCCTGCTTGGTGCAAAAGTAGTGAAAGCGGGGCAAGGGAGAAAATGAAAACAAAACAAGTCTATGTATGAATAACCAGCGGATTTTGGAATATTCAGCACTTGTTCAACGCACAGTGTCGGTAACATTTTAGCGCCTTCAGAAAGAACACTCTTACTATTTGCTCATTTATCCGGAATCAGGTTTTAATAAAATTTAGTACGTCTCGTGATTGGTTTTTCAGTACATTTATTGGCTAGTAAGATAACTACCTAAACAAAATTTGGCATTACTTATGAAAAACTGTACAAATCTACTAATAGCTTTTCTGCTGATGCCAGCCGTGCTCTTCGGCCAGGCAAAAAAGGGAGCCAAAGGCGGAGACAAACTAGAAAAACTCAAAGCAGAAGCGGTAGCCGCTGTTGAGGCCAATAAGGAACAGGCGCAGCAAATCAACGATATGCTGTTCAGTTTTGCCGAATTGGGCTTTCAGGAAGAGGAATCGTTTAAATACCTGACGACACTCCTCGAAAAAGAAGGATTTACCGTAAAGAAAGGCGTTGCCGGAATTCCGACGGCCTGGATCGCCACCTGGGGATCGGGGAAGCCACTGATTGCGATTGGCTCCGATATCGACTGTATTCCGAAAGCCAGCCAGAAACCCGGTGTCGCCTACAAAGACCCGATTGTGGAAGGGGCTCCCGGTCATGGTGAAGGGCATAATTCAGGGCAGGCGCTCAACATTGTGGCCGTGCTGGCGGTAAAAAAACTGATGGAACGGGAAAAAATTCCCGGTACGCTCATGCTTTGGCCAGGCGTTGCCGAAGAACTCGTCGGTACCAAAGCGTTTTACATTCGGGATGGCTATTTCAAGGATGTGGATGCCTGCATTTTCACGCACGTCGGCAATAATCTCGGCGTCTCTTGGGGCGATAATGGCTATAATGGGTTGGTTTCGGTTCGATTCAATTTTGAAGGACAGGCGGCTCACGCAGCGGGTGCTCCCTGGCGGGGTCGTTCGGCGCTGGACGCGGTCGAACTGATGAATATTGGCTGGAACTTCCGGCGCGAACACCTCGAACTGACCCAGCGATCCCACTACGTTATCTCCGATGGGGGCGATCAACCTAATGTGGTTCCTTCCAAAGCCGCTGTTTGGTATTACTTCCGCGAGCGTACCTATCCGAAAATCAAGAAGCTTTTCGAAACCGGAGTGAAAATAGCCGAAGGGGCCGCCCTGATGACCGATACGAAATTTACGTACGAGATTCTGGGGTCGGCGTGGCCCGTGCACACCAACCGTCCAATTGCTTCGGTCATGTACGATAACATCAAAAAAGTGGGCTTGCCTACCTGGACCGACGATGATCAACTGTTAGCGCGTGCTTCTCAACTGGAGTTACAGGCACCCAAAGTGGAAGGGCTGGCGGTCAAGCTGGATTCGATGGGAATGCCCACGTCAACCGCCCCCGTTGTGATGATGGGAGGCCAGGCGATGACACCAATGGGGGGTGGCTCGGATGATATAGCCGATATCTCGTGGTCACTGCCGACAATCGTGCTGCGCTACCCCAGCAATATTCCGGGTTTACCTGGTCACCACTGGGCCAACGCTATTTCCATGGCAACCCCCATTGCACACAAAGGTATTGTGGCAGGAGCCAAAGCGGAGGCTATGACCCTATTGGATATGCTGCTGAAACCGGAAATTATTAAAGAGGCCTGGGCGTACTATAAAGATGAACAGACTAAAGACATCAAGTATGAATCGTTGATTACGTCGAAAGAGCAACCGGCTATTTATCTGAATAAAAAGATCATGACCGAGTTTAAGCCCAAGCTGGAGAAGTTCTATTACGATCCGAGCAAGTACAAAACGTATCTGGAGCAGTTGGGAATCAAGTATCCGACGGTTCGCGACGATCAGCGGGAAGCGGTAAAAAAAGAAGTGGAGAAAGCTGCGGCTAAAGTTTCATCGTCGCGGTAGTTGGCGAGATCAGAATAACGGAAACGGGGCCTTTACTCAATGGGAGTGAGGCCCCGTTTCCGTTTTGTGGTCCGTGAGGACACGGACCCTAAAGCTGCCTTATCTTACCAGCTACCAGAAAAATAGCTGGGTCTTTATTTGAACACCACTTTTGCGACTACCGGTTGGTGGTCGGAGGGGTAGCGTTGCTCTTTGGCATCAGTCAGGACACCGTATTTTAGTACATCGAACTGCTTACTCACAAAAATATAGTCGATTCGGTCTTTCAGGGGCGCATCGAATTTAAAACTGTTGAATGTGCCTTCCGGCCCGTATGGAGCCAGCTTGGTTACGCTGCGCGAGTCGCTGAGCAAGGTCTGAATGGTTTTGATCTGCTCCGTTTCGGGCGTCGAATTAAAATCACCGACGAGAATAACGGGCGTATTTTTGGCGATTTCCCTGATCTTTTCCACCATCAACTTCCCCGATTGCCGACGGGCTTCAACGCCCTGATGATCGAAGTGAACGCTGAAAAAATAAACGTCTTTCTTTGTTTTCAAATCATTGAATTTTGCCCACGAACAAATACGGTTGCAGCAGGTTGCATCCCATCCCTTTCCGGGTTTATCGGGCGTTTCGCTCAGCCAGAAGTTACCGGACTGAAGGACTTTAAACCGATCTTTTTTGTAGAAAATCGCTGAGTGTTCGCCGGCTTCCTTTCCATCGTCACGACCCGCACCTATAAAGGCAAATTCAGGTAACTCCGCAACGTCATTTACTTGGTCGCGCAGGGCTTCCTGCGTGCCAAACAGATCGAATTCGTGAAACTGAATCAAGGCTTTCACGCTTTCTTTCCGATTCGGCCAGGCGTTGATACCGTCGCCTTTGTTGTTGTAGCGTAGGTTGTAGGTAGCAACGGTAATTGGCGTATCTTTTTGAGCAAAGGTCGTCATGGGTGTTAGTGAACTGCCAAGCAGGAGCAGGAGTAAAAGGCGCATTGTAGTTGAGTTTAAACGAGCGTGTTGGTTTGTGGGTGTAGCGCATTAAGTAGTTCTGGCTGTAACGCATGCTACCGTTTATAAACCGTAAACTAGCGGATTTCTACCAGCCGGGGTTCTGATTTAGTATTGGAATTTGGTCCCGACTGCTCCCGGAAATAGTCTATAAACACAAATACCCGACAGTCAGGGTTGACGATCGGGCATTCGCGTAGGTGAGGGTAGAAAATATTACTTAGTCGTATTTGTGTGCGCGTGTCGTATTTCGCGCGCCATGTTCATGAGCCGTTTCCAGCACCGACCAATCGCTTTCTTATCGTCTGTCTTCTGTTCTTTTACGGCGGCCGTTGTGACGGCCGGTTCGGCTTTTGCGGATGAATTTCTAGCCAGAACGGGCGACTTGTCCAGGAGGGCTGGCCGGGTCTGCGCACGTGTAACAGGTGCTGGTGCCACAGTGCCTGACATTGTAGAGGCATTCCGTGCTGGCATGGCATCCGTTTCTGATGAGACCAGCGGATAGGTTAGCAGCAAGGCAATGGCGAAATAACCCGTAGCTGCCTTTCTTAAATTGATTCTCATAAAGAAATTGGTTTTATAATCCCTACTGGTGAACATCCGTGATGACCGCAAACAGAAATGCCTTCATTACAAATGTACGTAATAGTATTATTGCTTCATATAGTTGTATTAAGTAATTGTAAAATAATTGATCTATAGTCAGACTGTACAAACACAGTGCCAACTTTTTTTTGCCAGACTACTAATTTTGCCGATTATTATATGGCTGGCAAGAAAAGTTCTTATTCATTGGGGGGCAGATAGGAATATATTCGCAATTCCCGTCAAACGAGTAACGAGCAAATACGCGAGAATAACGTACAAGCTTATCTTAGTAGTATATCACTGCAAAAACGCCCGCCAGAAACTGTTATCTTTGTGTCATTGTTTGTGATAGACTATGTTCGAGAACCTTCAGGATAAATTAAATAAGGCCATCAAGACCCTGAAAGGGCAGGGCCGTATTACCGAAATCAACGTTGCCGCGACGATCAAAGAAGTACGTCGTGCGCTAACGGATGCCGACGTTAACTACAAAGTAGCGAAGGAAATCACGGATCGCATTCGTGATAAAGCACTTGATCGGAAAGTGCTCATATCGGTTGAACCCGGCCAGCTGTTTGTCAAGATCGTGCAGGAAGAACTGACCGAACTGATGGGGGGCGAAGCGCAGAGCATCAATACCAAAGGCGATCCGGCAATTATTCTGATTGCGGGTTTGCAGGGGTCGGGTAAAACGACCTTCTCGGGTAAGCTGGCATCGTATCTGAAAAAACAGGGCCGGGGCGTGCAGCTCATAGCCGCCGATATTTACCGCCCGGCCGCTATTGATCAGTTGAAAGTACTGGGTGAACAGGTCGGTGTCGACGTGTATGCGGAACCCGAAAACAAAAATGCCGTCGAGATTGCTCAGAATGGTATTGCGTTAGCCCGGAAGGCCGGAAAGAAAATCGTCATTGTGGATACGGCCGGTCGGTTAGCCGTCGACGAAGCCATGATGCAGGAAATTGAAGCGCTCAAGCGGGCGATCTCACCCTCCGAGACGCTGTTTGTCGTGGATTCCATGACCGGACAGGACGCCGTTAATACCGCCAAAACGTTTAATGAGCGGCTTAATTTTGACGGGGTTGTCTTAACCAAACTCGACGGTGACGCACGGGGCGGGGCGGCCTTGTCTATCAAAACGGTTGTTAACAAGCCCATCAAATTTATCAGTACGGGCGAAAAAATGGAAGCCCTTGATGTGTTCTATCCAGATCGGATGGCTAGCCGGATTCTGGGGATGGGTGACGTGATTTCGCTGGTGGAACGGGCACAACAGGCATTTGACGAAGACGAAGCCAAGCGTATTAATGCCAAAATGCGCAAGAATCAATTCGACTTCGATGATTTCCTGTCGCAGTTGCAACAGATCAAAAAGATGGGTAACGTCAAAGACCTGCTGGGTATGATTCCGGGCATGGGCAAAATGATAAAGGACCTGGATATTGACAATGACTCGTTTAAACCGATCGAGGCTATTATCAGTTCGATGACGCCGAAAGAACGCAGCCGTCCGGATATTATTGATGGAAGCCGTAAGAAACGTATTGCGGCCGGTAGCGGCACGAACATCACTCAGGTGAACAATCTGCTGAAGCAGTTCGATGAGATGCGGAAGATGATGAAGAAAATGAACACCATGCAGGCATCGGGTAAGATGAACAAGATGATGCGATAGTTTCTTTGGGTAGTGGTTGACTGACCGCACCAGCGCCGGTTGCTTTTGCCGGTCCGGTCAGTCAACCACAAACCGTAAATGACAAACCAAATAAATCAACGCAGTGTCAAATAGTACTGCCGACGTACGGGGTCGAATCGTTCGATGGCGTAGCGAAGGGCCGTACGGGGCATCCGACTGACGTTATCGTGCAGAAACTCCTCTAACGCGTCTGCATTGCGCTTCCCTACCTCTCGAAGCATCCAGCCAACCGCTTTGTGAATGAGATCGTGTTTATGCGACAGGAGTTGTTCGGCAATGGCAAAGGTGTCGCTAAACTGCCCGACCCGAATAAGTGATAGTGTAGAAACGATCGCTAGTCGCTGGCTCCACAAATTATCTTCACTCGCCAGTTCGTAAAGAATAGACCGATCGTTTGTTTGTGCGTGTCTACCGAGAATATGGGGACACGTAGCATCCACCAGATCCCAATTATTGATATAACGTCGATTGGCCAGATAGCGCTCCTGAATGATCAACCGATGAGCGGGAGAGGCTTTACTGTATTGCGTCACCCAGATGAGCAGTCCGACCATTCTGCATTCGTGGATCGGATCCTGTACCAGTTTCTCTACTTCTGACAATGACAACGTTGCGTGTTGCCGGACAATTACCCGTTGTTGTGGAACAGTAATGCCTAAAAATTGATCGCCTTCGCCGTATTGACCCGGCTCCGTTTTAAAAAAGCGAGTCAATACAAGGGCCCGCTCTGGTTGGGCCAGACTAACTAAGGTATCTTTAACGTCGGCACACGTCGATTTCATAAGGGCAAAATAAAAGGC
This sequence comes from Spirosoma lituiforme, assembly GCF_054776635.1. Classification (NCBI taxonomy): domain Bacteria; kingdom Pseudomonadati; phylum Bacteroidota; class Cytophagia; order Cytophagales; family Cytophagaceae; genus Spirosoma; species Spirosoma lituiforme. The sequence goes on along the minus strand of NZ_BAAHBO010000007.1, from coordinate 131,722 downwards.
AGAGATGGTTGAATCCCTGCCCAATACTGGAACGCATCTACGCCCGATCAATCATTTAATTTCGAACGCACGAACTCCTGTTCTGACAGCATTGGCAGCGAATAAAGCATTGTTTTATTCCGCTCGAAAGTAGGTCGGTCAAGGTCGGCGGCCAGATATTGCCCTTTCGCAAAGGCATCAACCATCCGCTTGATCAGGTCAGCATCGCTGGGGCGCTCTTCATCGTCGAGCATCAGCACATCAGCATCATCCTGGTAAGGGCGAATGATACCGGGTGTTTCCGGGCGAATTATAGTTGTACCATTATAGCTGGTTGGGGTTTGCTTGTCATCTGACTTGACACTCAATCCCTGGGGATTCGGATCAATTTCGTCGCCATCGCTGTCAACCAGTACTAATTCTTCCTTCCGGTCATCCTGATCCAGACTGTCTTCGGGTAAATCAATCAGTATAGCCTCTGGCTCAACAGGCGCTTCTGACAGGGTTGTATCCTTCAACTGGTCCATCAAGGTCGTTGTGCCGTCAAAGCCCGCGGCAATGATGGTTACGCGCAGATTTTCGCCAAGCTCATCGTCCGTTATAGCACCGAACTTGAACATTTTGGCTTCACTCTGAATTTTCTTCGCAACGTGCTCCGAAATAGCCATCTGTTCTTTCAACCGCATGGCATGTTCCTTACTCGAAGAGATGGTAAGCAAAATACGTTTGGCTCCCCGAATATCATGGTCGTTGAGCAACGGTGAATTCAGAGCGGCTTCAATAGCGCGCAGTGCGCGGTCTTCGCCCCCTACTACAGCCGACCCCATGACCGATTGGCCGGCCTGTTCGAGTACTTTCTTAACGTCGGCAAAGTCAGCGTTAATATCGCCCTGGGTGGTGATAATCTCCGCAATGCTTTTTACCGCGTTCGCTAGTACGTCATCGGCATGAGCGTAGGCTTCCGTCCAGGTCAATTCGCTATACAGCTCAGCGAGTTTATCGTTCAGTACAACGAGAACGGTATCGCAACTTTTCTTAAGTTTCTCGATACCCTCACGCGCCTGCTCTTTTTTATCGGTTCCTTCGTACCAGTATGGAGCCGTAACAACCGCCACGGTCAGTAAGCCCATTTCGCGGGCAACTTCGGCGACCACCGGCGCGGCACCCGTACCTGTACCACCCCCCATACCCGCCGTAATGAACACCATTTTGGTCGGAGGAGCCAGTAAGTTTCGGATTTCATCGATACTAGCCCGAGCCGCGTCTTCACCCGCCTTTGCTTCGGTACCTGCCCCTAATCCATCGCCCAATTGCAGCTTGGTCGGCACAGGATTACTCATAAGGGCCTGACGGTCAGTATTGCACACCGCAAAACTCACATCCTGCATTTTTAACTTGTGCATGTGCTTGACGGCATTGCCGCCCATGCCGCCCACGCCAACAACCTTAATAATAATTGGGTTGTCGTCTGGAAGTTCGAATCTATAGCCCTGACTATTCATCGTGTGGGTATATGGTGTCTGTTCGTTGTAAAAACTGCCTGCTTGCCTTTGCTCCGGCTCAGGCCGGTTTGAGTCCATCATCAATACGTATCGGTTTCGTTACCCCGCGTCGGTTGAAGTGCTTCTTTAAGTTTTTCAAACCAACTTTTCTTCGGTTCGGGTTCGGGTGCCTTAACGCTGGCTGGTGGTTTTTGGGTGCTCCCCCCCGTTGGGTAAATAGGTCGGACGGGGCCAGCAGGTTGTTCGTCTTCTTTGTAACTCCGGTTTGGATCGCTGATAAACGAGATTCGATTATCAATCGTTTTGTAACCTGCCCAGACAAGACCGACGGCCGTGGCATATGCTGGATCACCAACTAAATCGGCACGGCCATTGGGTTCGAGATGCTCCGGATACCCTACCCGAACTTCTTCGACACCCGTTACCCGGCCAAAAATATGTTCAACACCCGGAATCAGGGCCGATCCGCCCGTCAGTACGATACCGCCCAGAAGCTTGCCATCATAGCCCGACCGAATAATTTCGGCCTGAACCAAAGCGGCAATTTCACGAAGCCGATCTTCAATAATGACCGCTACATTTTTGAGCAGTACATCCTTTGGCTTGCGATTGCTGAGTCCCGGTACGGCAACAACTTCGTTGAGGTTGTATTCATTGGGGTTAGCACTGCCAAATTTCCGCTTGAGCAATTCAGCCTGGTTAGGAAGAATTTTACAACCTGCCTGAATATCAGACGTTAGGCTGTTACCAGCCCAAGGGAGTACAGCCACATGGCGTAAAACATTTCGGTAATAAATCGCCATTTCGGTTGTGCCGCCACCAATATCGACCAGAGCAACGCCAGCATATTTCTCTTCGTCGGTCAGTACCGCTAGACCCGATGCCAGTGCCGACAGCATCATGGTATCCTGAGCCAGGTTGTTGCGAAGAATGCACTTACGAATGTTACGGGCAGCGTTGGCTTGCGCTGTGATGAGCTGAAAATCAGCCCCTAGCTTAACGCCATTGCGTCCCACTGGCTGGTTGACGCTGGTTTCGTTATCGACCACAAAATCCATTGGCAAAACATGGATAATTTCCTTGTCTGCCGGAATGGATGTACGGTACATGTCATTAAGCAGATGGTCAATGTCTTCGATCTGCACCTCATCGCCCGAGGATGATCGAGTAATACTACCGCTTGATTTAACCGATGTTACGTGCGAACCGCTAAAGCTTACGTTTACCAGATGAATGTTCAGATTCGACTGGTTGGACGCATCAGCAACGGCTCGTTTGATCGCATTTACCGTGTTGTTGACATTGACGACAGAGCCTTTTGCTACGCCATCGGTCAAGTTCGTTTCGCCCACGCCCAGTACCTCGAGCGTTTCCTGTTCTTTATTGTTCCGAATCAATCGACCGGCAACCGCACAAACTTTCGTGCTGCCGATGTCCAGACCCACTACTATCTTCTCGTCCATGCCCGTTGGTATCATTCGCACACAATTTGATTTCGATACTGAACGCTTACCCTGCTGTAGTGGTCCCAACCTTTGGCCGGTAGAACGTCCGTATAAACTAGTTTCAGTTTCTTAAGTTTCTCGTCTATTTCTGTCGGTGGCCCAAATTCGATGGTATGGTTGCCCATTTGAGGCCACATTTTTATGTCGCCCCGCTCATCGACTGATAACTCGGTAATCTGTGCCCGCCAAAAGGGATCATCATGAACCCGTTTTAGTAAATTCAATAGCGGCTGATTTCGCTCGTTGGTTAGTGAACGGTTCTGGGCAAAATAGCTGCCAGTCAAAATTGGTACGCGAGCCGAGTAATTCATGGAAATCGGGAAAAAACGTCCTTCTTCACTTACATACTGACCTGACACATTCCGAATTCCATCTCCCGGGGGCATTAATCGTGCCAACGGGCGGGGTTGTTCAATAACGACGAGTAGGCTACCAGCCAAGTCACGAAAAATTTGACATTTTTTTATCAAACCATGCTTTTGTAACCTAATTTCTAGTTTGTGTAAATCGATTTTTTCGTAATTTTCGCCGATGATTGGGTCAGATCCCTGATTGGTCAAATAACCCATTACATCCCGACGTGTTAGAAAACGATGTCCATCAACCTGATCCAATTTTATAACTACTTCACGGACATGCTTTTGACTGTGTCGGATTTCGGTAAATGCGATAATTCCGAACAGGCATAGAACGCTTGCGGCCGTGAGTAACCACTTTTTGGATGATTTAAAGGTAGAAAACATCTGTAAATAAGCTGGATTGTTTTTGGGATATATTTATCTATTGGTCTACAAGCATGTTTTTTAACGGCGTCAACATCTGATCAATGTCTCCCGCGCCAATGGTTACAAGTAAGGTAGGTTTTATTGTTCGCAGAACGTCGGGTAATTCAGCTTTGGTGCATTTTTTCTTTGTTTTCGAGTGTATGTCTCGAAAAATCAGGTCTGAGGTAACTCCTTCTATGGGTAATTCGCGGGCCGGATAAATATCCAGCAGAATAACGTGATCAGCCAACGATAAACTTTCCGCAAAACCTTCGGCAAAATCCCGAGTACGACTAAATAAGTGGGGTTGAAAAATAGCCGTTACTTCCCGATCCGGATAAAGCGCTTTTACCGACGACAGAAATGCCTGTACTTCAGCCGGATGGTGTGCGTAATCATCGATAAAGACAATAGAATCGGTTTTTAGAATGTATTCAAAACGGCGACGAACGCCCCGATAACTGTTCAGCGCCCGCTGGATCGCTTCCGGCGATACGCCTACTTCAAGGGCAACTGCGCCGGCTGCCACTGCGTTTTCAACATTATGGAAACCCGGAACGCTCAGCTGAATGTCGGTAATGACACCGGTTGGGTAAACAAGGTCAAAAATGAAGGTAGCCTGTTCAATGCGTAGGTTTTGGCTATAGTAATTTCCTTTTTCCAGTGAATAGGGCCGAACTGTTGCTTTGGTTTTGTCGGCAAGAGCCAAACCATCCTTCATAAACAGCACGCCCTCGGGCTCAATCTGACTAACAAATTTGCCAAACGAATCGAGCACGGCATCGTGGGCACCGTAAATATCCAGATGATCGGCATCTGTGGAGGTAACAATGGCGTAGGTCGGGAACAGGGTCAGGAACGAACGGTCGAACTCATCGGCTTCAACTACGCACACTACGGACTTCAGGTCGTCGGCGGGCTGATTAAGCAAAAAATTTGTCCCGTAATTATTGGTGATACCGCCCAGAAAAGCAGCACAGTTTACCCCGGCATCGCGTAGAATGTGGGCCACCATTGACGATGTAGTCGTTTTGCCATGTGTACCAGCAACCCCGATCGTGGTCATCTGGCCCGCCAGCAGACCCAGCACCTGCGAACGTTTCTGTAGAGTGAATCCCTGTTCTGTGAGGTATATGTATTCCGAATGCGTTTTGGGAACGGCGGGCGTATAAATGACCAGTGTTTCAGTTGGATTTTCGCGAAACCGGGCTGGAATCTGCTCAACATCATCCGTAAAGTGAATGACCATGCCTTCGGCCTGAAGCACCTCGGTCAGGGCGGTAGGTGTTTTGTCATAACCGGCTACATCATAGCCATTCACGCGGAACCAGCGGGCCAGCGCGCTCATCCCAATTCCGCCGATTCCCAGAAAATAAATGTAGTTGAATTGGTCTAATCTCATGATTGTCTGGGCCAGGCTTTCACTCGCCCCTTAAAATTAGTTATACGGCAAGGCTCGGGCCAGCCAGTTTAATTACTTCGCTTGCAATATCCCGAGCTGCGTTTGGTCGGGCAAACGTCTTGATTTCTCTACTCAGGCGTTGCTGCTGGGATGTATCCGCTAACAGGTTAAGAGCCGTTGTAACCAGTTCTTGCCGGGCTGACTGGTCGGTTACGAGCATAGCTGCGTTATGATCGACCAGACTCATGGCATTTTTAGTCTGGTGGTCTTCGGCGGCTGCCGGAAACGGTACCAGAATAGCCGGGCGACCAACCAAACACAGTTCTGAGACGGATAAAGCGCCCGCTCGTGATACAACAGAATTGGCAACGGCATAGGCCTTATCCATGTCATAAATGAAATCGTAGGCCTTGATCAGGTTTGATCCAACGGCCGTTATGGCCGTCTTGGCCCGCTCAATGAAAGCCGGCCCCGTTTGCCAGATGACCTGAACACCCGCATCGACGAAGCGTTTCAGCCCACTTTCTATACTTTCATTTATTGTCCGGGCTCCCTGGCTGCCACCAATAATCAATAATGTGGGTCGGTTGCTATCCAGGCCGAAAAGCGCCTGACCAGCCGCTACTTGTTCGCCGGAAAACTGAATGGTACTGCGAACGGGATTGCCGGTGATCCTGATCTTGTCAGCCGGGAAAAAGGCCTCCATACCTGGGTAGGCTACGCAAATTCGTTTTGCCCAACGGGCCAGTACCTTGTTCGTCAGGCCAGCGTATGAATTTTGTTCCTGAATGAGCGTTGGCGTACCGTTTAGAGAAGCGGCCAGGAGGAGGGGACCGCTGGCGTAGCCGCCCACGCCCACGGCTACGTCGGGCCGGAAGTCGCGAACAATTTGCCGCGCCCGCCATAGACTAGTGCCCAATTTGAACGGAAAAGCCAGATTTGACAGTGTTAGTTCGCGTTTGATACCCACAATGGGCAACCCCACAATGGAGTAGCCAGCGCGCGGTACTTTTTCCATCTCCATTTTGCCTTCGGCCCCGACAAACAGAATTTCTGTAGCTGGGTTAATGGTTTTGAGTTCGTTGGCGATGGCGATCGCTGGATAGATGTGTCCTCCAGTACCACCCCCACTAATAATAATTTTCATTCAATAGGTGATTATGGAATACGGCTTGCGGTTTGTCGGTTTACGGGAAGGCCCTGGATTTGGGTCAGTGTTCGTATACAGAACACCGTGAGCAATATTCCACGAACATTAAATTTTACTCTCGTCGGCTTCGTCGCGGCTCACGCTCAGAACAATACCTATGGCCAGGCCCGTAAAAATGAGGGAGGTGCCACCCATACTTAGCAAAGGCAGGGGCTGGCCCGTTACGGGAGCTAACCCAATCGCTACGCAAATACTGGCAAAGGCCTGAAAAACAATGCTGAACGTTAAACCCGCCGATAGCAGTCCTCCAAAGGGGCGGGTTGCCTTTTGGAGGGTTTTCATGCCTCGCCACAAGAACCAGATGTACGCCAGAACCACCGGAATGCCCCCCAGTAACAGGCCATATTCTTCGACGATAATGGCATAAATGAAGTCGGAAAATGGGTTGGGCAGGGTGTTTCGCTGATGGCTGTTGCCGGGTCCCTGACCTGTTAAGCCACCGTTAGCCAGCGCGATGTACGATTGTTCGACCTGGTAAAAAATTGTATCGGAACTCATAAAATTCTTTACCCGGTTCGAGGCTGTGCCAAAGCGCTGCCCAGCCGCCAGGGCTATACCGCCGAACACGACACAAACGGCAATCATGTACCCCAGATAACGTACGGGTACCCGGCCAATGTACATCAGTAAAAAACAAGTAGCCCCCAATAGAAGCGCCGTTGACGTATTTGATAAAATAATGAGTGAGCAAATAACGCCAATCCACAGAATCAGGTTGAAAAGCACGATTGGATCGCTCATAAAGCGCTGCCGCTTGGCCAGCATAGCTGCCAGGTTGGAAATAAGCGCCAGTTTGGCCAAATCGGAGGGCTGAAACGTTTGGTTAATGATCGGAATCGTTACCCACCGCGAGGCATCATTCAGGGTTGAGCCTTTAAAAAAGGCCCAAAGTAATAAAGGAATGGAGAGCCATAGCCCGAATTTTGAGAGCCGGGCGTAATACACGTAATTGATCTTGTGGGCGAAATAAGTGCAAGCCAGTCCAATAAGCAGGAGGGATCCGTGCTTGAGCAAAAATATTTCGGTATTACCATCGAGTTCACGAAAGGCTTTGGTACCCGTTGCGCTGTAAACAACCAGCACACTCATGATGGACAGGTAAAGTACGATCCACCAGATCTGACGGTCGCCTTTGAGATGTGTACGAATCCAGTCGCGAAGAAACATGTTTTTCTAATATATGATATAGGATATAGGATGTATGATGTGTGCGGGTTTGTATTATATACATCCTACATCATATATCATACATCTTTCTTACGGCTGCTTTAAACTGGTTACCCCGGTCTTCGTAGTTTTTAAATAAATCGAAACTGGCACAGGCCGGTGATAGCAGAACAACATCGCCGGGATTACCCCACTCAAGCCCTTTGGCGATAGCGTCGGTAATGTCCTGTGTTTCATAGATAAACGAAACAGTGCTGCCGAAATGATCTACTAATTTATGATTGTCTACGCCTAAACAAATCAACGCTTTTACTTTTTTGTGCACCAGTTCGTCTAACTGGCTGTAATCGTTCCCTTTATCCTGACCTCCTGCAATCCAGATTGTTGGTGCGTCCATGCTGGAGAGCGCATAAAAAACCGAATCGACATTCGTGGCTTTGGAATCATTGATGAACTGAACGCCGTTGATCAAACCGGCCGGTTCGAGCCGGTGGGCTGCATTCTGGAAAGATTTCAGGCCTGCTTCAATGGCTTCGTTGGTTATACCTACCGACTGGGCCGCCAGGATGGCCGCCAGCATATTGAGGGCATTATGCGGCCCACGCAAAGGTGTATCGCTTTGTGAAATGGAAAAGGAATGCTGCTTATTCTTAGTAATCAATTGCCCATCAGCCAGATAGCCGCCAGGTGATGGAGAGTCTTTTAGGGAAATAGGGAGTTGATGTACGTCCGGTTGCCGCTTGGCCAATTCATCCAGGATGGGTTGGCTCTCCATAAAATAGATGAAATTGTTCTGCGGGCGGGCGTTTTGTAAAATTCGAAATTTAGAATCCACATAATTCTGGAAGCTGTACTGGTAACGATCCAGATGATCGGGGGTAATGTTAAGCAGCACCATGACGTCAAGATGGGTTTGATACATGTCGTCCAGCTGGAAGCTGCTCAGCTCCAGAACATAGTAATCGAAATGGTCGGCAATGACCTGCGCGGCAAAACTGTCGCCTATGTTGCCGGCCAGTCCCACATTCAGGCCCGCCGTTTTAAGTAGATGGTACGTCAGGAGAGTGGTGGTCGTTTTGCCGTTGCTGCCAGTAATGCCAATCAATCGGGCGCTTGTATAGCGAGCCGCAAATTCAATTTCGGAAATAACGGGCGTTCCCTGTGCCCGCAACTGCTGAACGAGTGGCACCGTGGCAGGAATGCCGGGACTTTTTATCACTTCGTTTGCCGCTAAAACGCGTTCTTCTGTATGCTGACCTTCCTCGAAAGGGATATTTGCTGCTTCAAGCGTGTTTCGGTATTCTGCTTTAAGCGACCCTCTATCAGAGAGGAAGATATCAAAACCTTTGGCTTGGGCCAGTAGGGCCGCACCGACACCGCTTTCGCCCCCGCCAAGAATGACTATTTTTTGAACTGACATAGAAAAGCTATACAAATAGCAAAATAACGCATAAATGAAGAAGCCCTGACTATAGGCCGGGGCTCCAATGGTAAATTTTCTTGTCAGGTGTTAGCTTTTGGGCGCTAACGAACTCGATAAACGGGCCCGGTTGGCTAATTTTACAATCAGAAAAACAACCCAGGCAATAATCAAAAACTGTATAAATGTATTCATAAAGTTGCCATAACGGATAGCCACTTCGGGAGTCGTTCCAACGGCTTCTTTCAAGACAATTTTTAACTGACTAAAATCAACACCGCCGAGAAACAGGCCTAAGATTGGGTTGACGATGTCTTCCACCAAAGAGGTCGTAATCTTGCCAAAGGCAGCCCCAATAATGACGCCAACGGCTAAATCCAATACGTTACCCTGGGCAATAAATGCACGAAATTCGTTCAGCATAAGACTCTTAATGTAGTTTATAAAGGTTAATTATATTAGAAGCGCCCTAACGAAGAGTCAGCCTTTTCCTTCTTTTTTCGGAAAGAACTCAGGTTATAAGAAAGGCCGATCGCCAGTGTTTGCTGAATTTGCAGAAAAGAGCTAAAGTCCTTATTGTAGAGAGCGATGAAGCCAAATGTCGTATTCAGGTATCGACTCACTTTAGCCGTTAGTGTAAGGTCGAGTCGGTGGTTGATGTTGTTAAATTGAGAGTACTCTGTAAAGAGTTGATAACGAGTGTTCAACGAAACGTTTTCGCTTAAGTTTTTATTCAGAACGGCCTGTAGTTGAAACGCCAGCCATTCCGTTCGGCTACTTTTACCGGGGTCCACGCCGTAGGCTCGTTGGGTAGGATCGGGCACGTAAAGGCCCGTTGTCGCATCTTGCCGCACACGTACACGCTGATCCGCCAGGAACGTAAACCGGGGAGCCAACGGGCTTAACCGGAGGGCAAACCAGTCGGTGGGTTTGTAGGCTAACCCGGCAGAAAACGTTAGTTGAGCCGGTGCAAAAAAATTGGAAACCTTGAGACTGGTTTGGTCAGCCGGCAGCTTGTCGTATCGGTAACCGGCCGTGAAAAATGTATTGAACGTACCCGAAACGAATAAATCCCATTCAGGCGCTATCCGATGACCCAGTACGGATATAAGAATAATCTGGTCGGCTGCTTTGCGGGTGCTGCCTAGTTGGGTTACGTACCCCAGCTGAAGATCGGCGGTATTGTCCCAGGAGGTCTTCCCTTTTTCGTATAAGGAGCGGGCTGTAACAACGCCCCCGATAGCAATCGAGTTCACCCCACCTCCCGACCAGTTACTGAACGAAGCTTGATTAAAATTAACGCCACCACTGAATGACCGCTGCCAATAAGATGTATCAGGTTTTACTGAGATCGTGTCTTTAAAGTTTGTCGTTATTCTGGTCGAGTCCTGCGCGGAGACTTGGTCAAAACATAGCCAGCAGATAAGTAGGCACACTGCATATTTTGTTAGCAAAGAGCATTCTTTGTAAAAATAGGTCATTATAAATCAGCCGGTTGAAACAATTCTACGTTTTTCGTTTGTAGCGCCTGCAAAGGAATCACGGTGGTTGTGTCTCCAGTGCGAAGCGTCAATGATAAGGAATCGATCTTTATGATTTTACCTTTTACCTGGTCGATTTGAATAATCTGGCCTTCCTGATACTTGTTCTTCGTATAAAAAGACGATAGAATATTAGCCATCAAATCGCGTGATGCTGACCCGTAACCAATAGCAAACGCAAAGATGATCCCACCAATAATGAGATTGAAGCTTGATTCCAGCAGTTCGGTATTGATGCCCGCTTGCCCTAGTGCGCTGATGACAGTAACAATCAGAAAAAAGACGAACACAATCATGCTAAGTAACCGTCCGGAACTGATATTGAACGATTTACATAGACCCAGAACAGCCTCCCTCAAGGCATCGGCCAGTAAAACGCCCACTTGTAGCATTATAGCCGCTACGATTAATTTAGGAATGAAATTTACCAGAGACGCTACCATGTCGGAGATCACAGCTACCCCTAGTGTTTGGGTAGAGGCTGTAATGAACATTAGTAAGATGTAGTAGTAAAGAATTTTGGCAATGATTTCACTGAGCTTAATTTCGGTTTTCAACCGCTTTATAAAGCTGATTTCATTTAACCGATTACCGATCCTATCCAGACCTACCTGATTCAGGACCCGGCGGATGATAAAAGCTGCCAGCCGGGCAAACCCAACACCAATCAACAAAATTAGCATAGCCCCAACTATGCGGGGAACAAATTCAACGAATTGATTGATCAGATTCTGAAACGTATTACGTACTACTTCTGCCAGATTAGGAAGCTGTCTCATGGGGGAGATGTGTGTCGTTCTGTGAGATTTGGGATGGGTTTACGAGGGTAGTGACCAGATCGAATAAATTACCGACATAAACATCTATAAGTGTGATCGCATTCCGGATCAAATCAATTTCTGAAACTAGTTCATTTTGTAAATGAGGTGGACAGACGGCATCTGATTCGATTTCTTTGAACGGTTTTGGAGATTCCATAAGGGATTAGTTAACGAAAAGGCCGGCGAACAGAAAGGGCTACTTTGATGGCGACCAATAACCAGAAGACAGCACCTTCCAGATAGTGTTTCCGCAGTTTGTCACGTGATCGCTTGAGTCTCATTTTCACGGCACTCTCTGTCAGGCCACTGTGAACGGCAATCTCACGGATACTAATGTCATCCTGGTATTTCATGAGTAGCATAGTCTGTTCCTCAATCGGCAGGTAATGCAGCGCTTTCTGAAGTTGTTGAGCCTCCATCTCGGCTAGTTCAGCCAGACCATCGTCGTCGCCAACATCCAATCGTTCCCAACCATCGTCTATGTATACTTCCCGGCGCACGTTGTGCGATCTTAATTGATCAGTACAGTAATTGTAAGTGATCGAGTACAACCAGGTCGAGAATTTAGACTGTCCACGGAAGCCACTCAGTTTTACAACCAGCTTAAGGAAAATATCATGTGTCAGATCTTCTGCACGGACCGGGTCTTTTGTAAACGATAAGCATTTTCGATAGACTTTATCGCAGTATCGTTTGTACAGTCGCTCAAAGTATGCGTTCCGCTGCGTTTCTACGTACAGACGTACCAACTCCTCATCTGAAAAAGTATCCATTTTATGTAATAATGGATAGTAAGACACAGGGGCCGATCGAAAGTAACAGCAGCTTGATATGTAGCGGTATAAATTATCTTTAGTTTAGTGTACTGGCATATGAAACATGGGCATAAATTACATGCCTGATTCATTTGGATGGTACCCTGACTTTTTGGATTGGTCACACCAGCCAACCTCTATCAACAATAGTGTGACTAACAAGCTACTGTAAATGCAATTGAGTTATAAAATGATCATGTCGATAGGTAACGTGATGCTTTCCAGATATGTATTCGCCAATTGGTTGCTCTATTCTACGCCAGGCGGTGACAATGACCCTTTAAACGAAAAATACCCGACCACAAGGCCGGGTATTTTTACTATGAGTGACCAGACTATTAACCAATTGATACCCGCTTGAAAGCAGTTACAGTTAGTCCTTTGCTGGTTTTTTCCAATAATTGGGCAATCGTCACCGAACTGTCTTTAACAAACTCCTGGTTCAATAGGGTATTGTCTTTGTAGAATTTGTTGAGCTTACCCATCGCGATTTTCTCGAGCATTGCTTCTGGCTTGCCTTCCTGACGAGCCTGTTCTTTGCCGATTTCGATTTCGCGCTGTACGATCGTTGCATCAACACCGTCTTTATCCAAAGCAACCGGCTTCATAGCCGCAATTTGCATAGCGATGTCCTTACCTACTTCAGTAACGTCGGTACCGTTCGTATTCATCATACCAACCAATACACCCAGTTTACCATTTGAGTGAATGTACGATACAACTTGATCTGCAGAAACCGTTTCGAATGAAGCAACATCAACCTTCTCGCCAATTTTGCCCATCAGGTCGGTGATGTGATCCTGGAGGGAACGGCCATCAGCCTGGGGAGCTGCCAGAAGAGTTGCTTTGTCTGTCGCGTCCGTAGAAACGGCTGCGTCAAGTACCGCCTTTGCCAGGCTCTGGAAATCAGCCACTTTAGAAACTGGCTCCGTTTCGCAGGCCAGTGCGATGACTTTACCGCTTTTACCATCCGAACTAACGTGCGCCAATACAATGCCTTCAGCCGTTGCGTTGTCAGCCCGTTTATCGGCTATTTTCTGACCCTGCTTCCGCAGAATTTCTTTCGCTTTGTCAAAGTCGCCTTCGGCTTCGGTGAGGGCTTTTTTACAGTCCATCATGCCGGCTCCGGTCTCTTGCCGAAGTTTATTTACGTCAGCAGCAGTAATTGCCATAATAATAGGTTATTGTCTAATTAAATTGCCAAAAAATGTTTGGTACTCAAAGCATTGGGTCCCGAAATGGAATAGCCCATAGCGGCTGGCTACGGGCTATTTCAAAGTCAGGTTTACGGCATTCGGTATATAGTTCGTAAAGCGTTAGCAACCGTAGCAACGGGCCGCCGGAAACCATATACCATAAACCTTTTATGCGTCCTGCTCATCTTCAGCAACGGCGGCCGGAGCAGCAGTCGCTTCTGGCTGAGTTTCGCCTTCGGCTTTCGCCTGGGCCAGATCTTCAGAACGTTTAGCTTCTTCTTCTTCCTGAACGCGCTGATCGTCTTTATCCTGTTTCCGCTCCATCAGGCCTTCTTCGATGGCCTTACCGATGGCAAGCGTAATCAGCGAGATCGACTTATACGCATCATCGTTAGCTGGAATAGCGAAGTCAACTTCTTCGGGATTCGAGTTCGTATCGCACATGGCAAATACGGGGATACCCAAACGATGGGCTTCAGCAACAGCGATGTGTTCACGCTTTACGTCAACAACGAACAGAGCGGCTGGCAAACGAGTCAGATCGGCAATACCGCCCAATACGCGTTCCAATTTTTCTTTATCGCGGCTGCGTGTCAAACGCTCACGCTTGGCAATACTTTTGACGGTCTCCTCGTCTTTCAGCATTTTGTCCAGCGTTTGCATTTTCTTCAGCGACTTACGGATCGTAGCGAAGTTCGTTAACATACCGCCCTGCCAGCGATCCGTAACGTATGGCATTTTCAGGCGACGCGCTTCTTCCGAAACGATTTCCTGAGCCTGCTTCTTCGTTGCGACAAACATCACTTTCCGGCCCGAACGAACGATACCTTTGATCGCGTTCGCAGCTTCGTCTAACGCAGCAACTGTTTTGTTGAGGTCAATAATGTGGATGCCGTTCTTCTCCATGAAGATGTACGGAGCCATCCGGGGATCCCACTTACGCGTAAGGTGACCGAAGTGCACACCCGCGTCGAGGAGGTCTTTATATTCAATTTGTGCCATTTCCGACTTGAAATATGAATGTTGTTAAAAAATACGCAGCACCACCCGTCGGCATCATCTAAGGGCAGTCTGGACAAATTCTGTCTACGGCTTCAGGTTGTGGCTGTGAAAAAAACGCAATCCGCAACCGTAAAACCATATTAACGTTTCGAGAACTGGAACCGACGACGGGCTTTCCGACGGCCATATTTTTTCCGTTCGACCATACGCGAATCCCGTGTCAGGAAGCCTTCTTTTTTGAGGGCCGGACGGAACTCAGCGTTCAGTTCAACAAGGGCACGGGCGATAGCCATCCGCGTCGCTTCGGCTTGTCCCGATACACCACCACCGCGAACGTTTACTTTTACGTCGTAACCGCCAACACCGTTGACCGTTGCGAACGGCTGGTTCAGAATGATTTGCAGGACTTCGGTAGGAAAATACTGTTTGTAGTCTTTTCCGTTCACCGAGATGGCTCCGCTGCCCGCCGACATATAGATGCGGGAGATGGCAGTTTTACGGCGGCCAATGGTATTAATACGATCCATTATGACTTAGAATTTAACTTCTGTTGGTTGCTGAGCCTCATGTGGGTGTTGACCACCGGCATAAACGTACAGGTTGGTATACAACCGACGACCGAGCCGATTTTTCGGCAACATACCTTTGACGGCGTGTTCGATGATACGCTCAGGATGTTTTTCAAGCAGCAACCGGGGCGATGCGAACCGTTGACCACCAGGATAACCTGTGTGGCGGACGTAGACTTTGTCGGTCATCTTGGCTCCGGTAAGGCGAACCTTATCGGCATTGATGACAATCACGTTATCTCCGCAGTCAACGTGTGGAGTGAAGTTGGTTTTGTGTTTGCCGCGAATCAGGCGTGCGATGTTGCTGGCCAGCCGACCAAGCACTTCACCCTGAGCGTCAACCACAATCCATTCCTTCTGCACCGTTTCTTTGTTGGCAGAGATGGTTTTGTAACTGAGCGTATTCACTGTTATGGAGACTAATTGTTTGATTTATACTACCTTACCTGCGTAAAAAACAGGCCCGTCCTGAAACGGGAGTGCAAATATACGAGATAGAGTACTGAAAAACAAGGGGATGGCTAGAATATGAAAGCAACGCCTTATTTTTGCTTTATCTAACCTGCTAACGTCAAATGGCTGATTCGTTTCGACTGGACAGGACTGCGTTTCACATGGGTACTCACGAAGAAACAGAACGTTACCATGCCCGAAATCAACCGGCAACGTTTGCTGACTGATTAAAAGCGGCTGCTTATTTGAACAGCACCGCATTTCGGTATGATGTAAATACCCCCCCTCGTTGGACCGCACTGCTTTTTCAGCTCGAAAACACGAAAATGACTGATCTCTTTAAGGTAGATTTTTAGGATTTTTTGGTGGCTTTACAGAAACGAAAAGTCCTCTACGTATTAGTTGGCGGGTATTCTGTAATTCTGCATGGTTACAATCGAACCACGGGTGATATGGACATTCTGGTTGAAAAGTCCGAACGTATCGTTCAAATCTCTTGAACGATATAGAACAGTTAATGAAGAGCCGGAAATGAGGTTCTCGACTCTTCGTTAATGACCTGTTACCGTAGCTTCAATGTTGCTAAAGCCAGTACCGACAGAATAATACCAACGATCCAGAAACGCGTCACCAGCTTGGCTTCATGGTACCCTTTCTTCTGAAAATGATGGTGGAGGGGCGACATCAGGAAGATTCGTCGGCCTTCCCCGAACTTTTGCTTTGTGTATTTAAAATAGCTGACCTGCATGATAACGGACACCAGTTCGACCAGAAAAATACCGCAGATAATGGGGATCATTAACTCTTTACGAATGGCCAGGAACAACACGGCAATGACGCCCCCTAGCATCAGGCTACCGGTATCACCCATGAATACCTGTGCCGGGTAGGAGTTATACCATAAAAAGCCGACGCAGGCTCCCACGAAGGCCGCGCAGAATATAACCAGCTCGCCTGAATTCGGGATGTACATGATATTGAGGTACTGCGAGAAAACTTTGTTACCGGACAAATACGCCAACACGCCAATCGTAAGCCCGATGATGACGGATGTGCCGGCAGCCAGCCCGTCGATGCCGTCGGTGATGTTTGCCCCGTTCGATACGGCCGTGATGATGAATATGCAGATAATGACGTAGATAATCCATGTGTAACTATCCGGTACCAATCCGAATAGCAGGGAGTTATAATCGAATTCGTTATTTTTTATGAAAGGTACCGTGGTCAGCGTCGATTTAATATCGGTGTACACATCGGGTACGTTGGAGGTACTGAGCAACCGGGGGGCATACACCCGAATTTTAACCGAATCGTTGAAGTAAAGTGTCAATCCGACGATCAGCCCCAGGCCTACCTGCCCAACTACTTTAAACTTTCCTTCCAGCCCCTCTTTATTTTTTTTGAACACCTTAATGTAGTCGTCCAGAAAGCCAATCATACCCGTCCAGACGGTCGAGACGAGCGCCAGAATAACATAAACGTTCGATAGTTTGGCAAACAGCAAAGCCGGAATCAGCAGGGAAGCCAGAATGATAAAACCGCCCATGGTTGGCGTGCCGCGCTTCTGTAACTGGCCTTCCAGTCCCAGATCACGGATTGACTCGCCAATCTGCAGGTTGCGCAGCGTGTCGATGATGCGCCGACCGAAGATAGCCGCAATCAGTAACGAGGTAATAACTGCGCCCAGCGCCCGAAAAGAAATATATTGGAAAACGCCCGCACCGGGGAAGTTATAGCGTTCGTCAAGAAACTGGAAAAGGTAATAGAGCATTTTTGAAGAGCGAAAGAGTGAAAGAGTGAAAGAGCGGGAAAGCAATAGCGGCTTATAGGCGCTCTTTCACTCTTTCGCTCTTTCACTCTTTGTACGGACCAAAGTTACTGATTTCGACGTTCTGTGAAAGCCTCCCGCAACACAACCCGATCATCGAAGTCGTATTTGATACCTTTTATATCCTGATAGGTCTCGTGGCCTTTACCCGCAATTAAAATGATGTCGTGCGGACGGGCTAACGATACGGCCTGGCGAATGGCTTCGTGCCGGTCTGGTACCGTGCTCGTTTTCTTGACATCAACGGGCGAAATACCCGCCTGCATTTGCTCCAGAATCGCCATGGGGTCTTCATGGCGGGGGTTATCGGAGGTCAAAATGACGCGGTTACTTAACCGGCAGGCTATATCGGCCATAATCGGGCGTTTGGCGGCATCGCGATTGCCTCCGCAACCGACCACCGTGATGACCTGCGGGAGGTAATCCTGCTCGTCGGCGGTGCGTAACTCATTGATGGTTTCCAGCACATTCAGCAGGGCATCGGGGGTATGCGCGTAATCGACAATACCAACAATCTGCTCCTCGGATACTACCTGCTCGAAACGGCCCGATGGAGGTGTAATGCCTGATAATGAAGTGAGTACTTCGGTAGAATCTTCGCCCAGCAGCAGAGCCGTTCCGTACACACTCAGGAGATTGTAGGCATTGAAACGGCCAATGAGTTTGAACCAGACCTCGCGGTCATCGATAAGCATATTCAGGCCAAACAGGCTATCGGCAGTAATTTTTCCCTTGAACGTAGCCAGGGTTTGCAGCGAGTACGTTTCTTTGCGGGCGGCCGTATTCTGAAGCATGACCAAGCCACGTTTATCATCTACGTTGGTGAGGGCAAAGGCTGATGCAGGAAGCTGGTCGAAGAATCCTTTCTTGGCCCGGATGTACTTATCGAACGTACCGTGAAAATCAAGGTGGTCGTGCGTGATGTTTGTGAAAATACCACCAGTGAACGCCAGACCAGCAATACGCTCCTGCACGACTGCATGCGAACTTACTTCCATAAACACGTGCGTACAGCCATGGGCCAGCATTCGGGTCAACAACTGGTTTGTAGTAATGACGTCAGGGGTTGTGTGGGTGGCGGGTATCACCTCATCGTCAATCTGGTTTTGTACCGTTGAGAGCAGGCCACAGCGATAGCCCAGCGAACGGAACAGCCGGAATAGTAAGGTTGCCACGGAGGTTTTGCCGTTTGTGCCGGTTACACCCACCAATTTCAGCTTTTTCGAGGGCTGGCCGTAGAAATTGGCCGCGGCCAATCCCAGTATTCTGGCCGAGTCCTGCACCCGAACATAGCTTACGTTCGGGTTTATGACAGCCGGAAGCTCCTCGCACAGAATGGCATTTGCTCCCTGCTGAATGGCCGTTTCTATGTACGAATGGCCATCGGTGAGGGTACCCCGTACGGCAATGAATAAACTGCCCGGCCCGGCTTTACGCGAGTCCATCGTCAGACTCGTTACGTCGGTGTTCATACTGCCGGATGTCGCCAGCAGTGGAATTTTATAGAAGAGGTCTTTGAGTTGCATCCGCGGGGTGAACGAACAACGGGTTCGTTTGTCGAATGCAAAAAAACAGATTAGCACCAGGACTACCTAATTTTGCTGCGGTTTAAACGTTCTAACCAGGCATGGATTAAGTAAGTGGGGCGAGCGACGCGTCAAGAAACTACATTCTAATTCAACAGACAAGAATTAGCCAAGCGTCAGGGTTATAACTTTCCCCATCGTTTTTTCGGTTTCCTGTCCCGGCGTTATTGACTGCTCTTTTACTTTGCCCCGCCCTTCAACCAGTACCCGGAAGCCCCGGTTTTCGAGTAAAAATAACGCATCGCGCAGGGGCAGTCCCCGCACATCGGGAACCCGGTCGGCGCGGGTAGGCCGCCCTTTCCAGCGTCCATCAGAAGCTGTTTCAACCCAGCCCTCGGTCGATGGTTCGTTGGGGAGGTTCAGGGCCGAACTGATTGTGTGCAGATCGTCGGCGTAGCCCGCTACCAAATCCGTCGACGAGCGCGGTTGCGAGGTTCTTGCGCGAATAGGCGCGTGCATCTGGTAATCGTAAGCGACAATTCGATCCGCTACAGCCTTGAAAACCGGTGCCGACACGGCTCCTGCGTACAGGCTGCCCTTGTTTTCGCCCTGCTGCGGGTTGTCGACCACCGCAATCATGCTGTATTTAGGGTTATTGGCCGGAAAATACCCGATGAACGATGTGTAATAACGACCAACCTGATACTGCCCATCGATAACTTTCTGTGCAGTGCCTGTTTTCCCGGCAATCGCATAAAACGGATTGTTGATGTGTTTCGCCGTTCCCGTTTCCACCACGCCCCGCAGGAGCTCCTGGGCCCTGCGCGCCGTCTCTTTCGAACAGATCGGGTCGGGTGCTATGTATGGTTTGTTATCTTCAATCAATTCGTCAGCCAGCTTGATTTGTTTAACGATAACCGGCCGAACCCACCGTCCGCCATTGGCTACCGCATTGTAGAAGGCCAGCATCTGCAATGGGGTAATCTGCATCTCATAGCCATAGCACATCGACGTCAGCGATACCTTGCTCCACCCTTTCATGTCGGGATTGCGCACAACGGGCATGGCTTCTCCTTTCATGTGAATGCCCGTGGGCTGGGTCAGGTGAAACTTGCGCAGGTAGCGGCAATAGAGGTCGGGGCGTTTGTAGAAATAGCTGCGCATCAGCAAATGCGTACCAATGTTCGATGATTTTTCGAAGACCTGACGGGCCGTGAGCGTGCCCGAGCCACCGCCATTGGAATCCACAATTTTTAAACCATTGTATCGAACCGCGTGCTGACCCGTTTCAACTTTCTGATTGAGGGAAATAGCTTTTTCTTCCATCAGGGCCATCATCGTAGCCAGTTTAAACGTAGAGCCGGGGTCGGTTCGGCCAGCCAGCGCGTGGTTGAAATTCTCAACATACCGATCGCCACCACCGCTGCCTTTCACTTTTGTCAGGTTGGCCATCGCCCGGATTTCACCCGTGGCTACTTCCATCACAATAACGCAGCCTTTGGAGGCACTGTACTTTTCCAGCGTTGTCCGGAGCGCCGACTCAGCCATATCCTGGTAATTAACGTCGATTGTCGTGTACAGGTCCATACCGGGCTCGGGTCTCATTTCGGGGCCGTCGTCAACGGGTTTGCGAATACCCCCCGACAAGACCTCTACAAGACCTACGGCATTCCGGCCCGCCAGAGCTGGCTGAAAACTGGCCTCCAGACCAATCAAACCCCGGCCTGTTTTGGCGTTGAGGTTACCGATGGTACGCTCGGCCATCTGGTCGTAAGGATGATAGCGTTCGTAGTATGGACGGAGCACCCCGCCCCGTGCCACCACTTTGTTAGACGACCGGAAGAACGGCCACTTGAGCATCTGCTGCCGCTCTTGAAACGTAACCCGCCGACGATTGAGCAACACGTACCGGCGCTTGTGAGCGCGGGCATCCCGAACAAGGTCCGTGTAGTCGCGCGCCGAACGATCCCGGTAAATGCGGGACAGTAATAGACCCAGCGAATCCACTTTTTTGTTGAAATACTCGGGCTTGGCCATCGTAGGATCCAGCCCAACCACGTAGGTGGGAAGCGAAGTGGCTAGCAGGCTGCCGTCGTTTGCATAAATATTGCCCCGCATTGCCCGTACCGTATCCCGTTGAATCAGGGTTGCGGCCACGCGTTCCCGCCAGAATTTTCCTTTTAGATCTTTCTTGAAATACTGCACCGATACCAGCCGGATGACGACACCAACGGCCAGGAAAATGACAATGTAAAAGACGTGATTCGCCCGTTGAATGATATCCTGCTTAATGTTCATCGGTCTTGACCACTATTTTATGGGGTGGTGTCTGACTGTCGGCCAGGCCGAGAGCCGCCACCCGTTTACTAATTTCGGATTGTTTGCCGCTTTTGTTGAAGTCGGCTTGCAGTACCGTGAACTGCGATCGTAATTCATCGACCTGGGCTTTGGCGCGCTGGGTTCTCCGGACGAGTCGTTCGGCGTTGTGATTCAGGCCAATGTACAGAATAAGCAGAAACGTGACCCACAAAATACGGTCAATGTGCTGGATCGGCCAGGCGTTATCTTCCCCAAACAGACGGTCTAACCCAATGAATTCATTGAGCCAGGAAGCCAGCCTAAGCTTACGCCGTTGTTTTTTCTGCTTGGCTATCCGCTCGGGTTGCCGAAAGGTATTTTTAGCCATAATGGGTTAGGGTACGATGTCTGTACAAAGAAACAAAATCATCGCGATGGGACCCGACCACCCGTGGCTAAATTTTGCAAAATTTGAGCTAACTCACTCTTTCCATCGCCACTCGTTGGCAATTTGCAGAGGTGTCCGCAGACCCTGCGTAACCAGGTAATCGCGGGTCTGCGTATCTGTTTGCCGATGGGCCGGAATATCGTCCGCGTCGGCCAGCGCGTAGAGCAGCATAGATGAATACCGTACCGTATTTTTCAACTGGCTGGCATTGACGAGGTTAATGCGGTCGCAGTCGGCGTGGTAGCAGTCGAGCACCTCTCTGGACAGGTGGCCGTTCATGCCCACCACCGGAACGCCCTCCAGCATAAACGGCTGGTGGTCGGAATGCAGACCGGCCCGGTTTTCCATTTGATTGAGGAAAGCCGGTTCAACTTCCTTCATTGTTTCACCGATGGTATTCAAAAACGAAACCATGTCGCTACGGCCAAACGCATTCAGGCCAGTTGGATCGTTGGTCATGTCGAGGTTCATCATGTAGCGAACCTTGTCTAACTCGCCCGATCTTTTTAGCTGTTCCACCATGGCTCGTGAGCCAAGCAAGCCCTGTTCTTCGCCCATAAACAGGACGAACTCTACGGTGCGCTTCGGTTTCAGTTTCAACGCTTTGAAGGTGCGGGCAATATCCATAATGGCGAAGGAGCCAATGCCATTGTCGATGGCACCCGTGGCCAGATCCCAGGAGTCCAGGTGGCCACCAACGATAATTTTCTCATCGGGGTAGGTAGAGCCTCTCAGGGTCGCTACCACGTTACGAGCCCGTATCTTCCGGCTCGTATTGGTCATGTGAATCTGCGCGTGAAGTTTTTGCGGTTCCTCCTGCATCCACGCCCGCAGGGCCTGACCACTTTCAAGCGAGATACAAACCGACGGAATAGCGATCAATTTACCCGTTACCGAGGCTGTTCCGGTCAGCAAAACATTGCCCGCTACCAAGTTAACCATGATGACGCCGGTAGCTCCATACTGGATAGCCAGCGCGGTTTTTTCGGACCGGTGAAGATTCCGAGCGCCCTGTGTGGGGGCCGCCAGGCCAATGTTTACCAGCGCAACTTTGCCCTTTAATTTATTTTTTAAGGCCGCAAAGTCCCCTTCCAGTCCATTGCCAACGTCAACAATTTCACCCTGAACGTGGGCTTCTACGGGTGAATGAGCCAGCGCTACTACTGGAACATCCCGAAAATTATCGCTTTTGTAGGGGACAATGGCCAGCGTAACGGTATCCCGCATCCAGGATTCTACCTCAAACGGTTCGTAGCGAATTTCCTTAAATCCATACGACGCCAGCAGGTTAAAGGCATAGGCTTCGGCGCGGGCACCGCTGGGGCTTCCCGTCAGCCGGTGGCCGACTCGTTGGGAGGCATCGGTCAGTGTTTCGTAGGCGCGGCTGTGTTCGGATACCTCCGTATTTATGCGGCTGAATGCTTTCCGGAAGGGGAGCGTGCCTGGGTAAAAAGCAGTTAATGCACTGGCCGTACCAATGCAGAGCAACATAAATCGAAAACGAGGCACGTAGAATGTGCGGGCCATGATAAAACAGTAGAAGAGTTTCTAACTAAATAGATAAATGAATGATAGGTTTAGAGGTCGAAAGTTTAGACGCAAAGTAGGGGCAAAGCGTTCGGCCTATTTCAGGAAAAACATATAATTTAAGTATAATGGCCTGTTTCACATTTATTTTTATTCAGAGGTACCCGTTTGGGGCTTGGTTCGCAGAAAGGTACGTTAAAGAGCGGGGTTTCCGTGTGGATGCTTCATCGTTTTTAACTGAACGGTATGCCTACCAGCCAGCCAGATCGGGTCAATCCCGACTACATTAAATAGTTTATCCCAGCTCCGCTCGAAGCAGTGGGCCGCATCCGGAAAAGTAATCGAAACGTTCAGAGCGTGTTCATAGAAAGAACGCGGCCGGCTTACCAGAATGGTTTTATGAACGGCAAACTGCGCGCCGAGTACGAAGGAGTACAGGTCGGGGCCGTCGGTACCGAATAACGCCCGATGGAACCCGAGCAGGTCAAGATTTCGCCCGTTCTCATTTTTACTCCAGGGGACAAACAGCCGGTGCCCCTGGTTGTCGTCGGTGTCGATCAGATGCCCGAGCCACCGAAATCCTGGGGGCTCCGTATTGAATTCGCGCAGTGTTTTTTTGAAATCGTAGGCATGGTCGAACGGCTTGCCCTGGCAGAAAACCGTCCAGTCGGCCAGCGTGTCGTAGCGATCAACGAGGTGGTGCAAATACGTATGCGCTTCTCGTCCGATGTTGGGCAACGGCAGGGTGGGGTGCTCAGTTACGGGCTCAGGGTTTTTGGTGTAAACCGTTTTGCGTACCCCTGTTGGCAGGTTACGCAGCCAGTTGAGGTTTTCGGTATAATGAGCAACAACGAGTTCGAGCATGGAATCATAACCGCCGGGGCGGGAGAGTTACGCAAAGATCGCGAAGAAATTAATGGTCTCTTTAGCCGCTCTGCTAACCGTTACGCCTAAACAACCGTTATTTTTACGGATAAACTGCCGAAACAAACTGAAACGATGTCCCCGATGAAACGGACTGGTCTATTTTTCATTACTTCTCTCACGCTGTACAGCATGGCTCAGGCACAACCCGTTACACCGCCCAAAGCGGCCATAAAACCCAAAGAACTGATTACGAACGGTCATAAACGAACCGACAACTATTATTACCTCAACGAACGTGAAAACCCCGAGGTGATTAAATACCTGAACGCGGAGAATACCTACCTCGATCAGGTGCTGGCACCCGTTAAAGACTTGCGGGCCAAGCTGTTCGAGGAGATGAAAGGGCGCATCAAGCAGCAGGACGAATCGGTACCGTACAAAGAGGGTGCTTATTACTACTATACCCGATTCATTACGGGGGGAGAGTACCCGATTTACTGCCGCCGAAAAGGCTCGATGCAGGGTGCCGAAGAAATCATGTTCGACGGTAACGTGATGGCGAAAGGGCACAACTACTACCAGATCGGCGGTTTCGAGGTATCGGACAATGACGAGCTGGCCATTTTTGCCGAAGATACCGTTAGCCGCCGGCTCTACACGCTACGGGTAAAAAACCTGAAAACGGGTAAGATCTATTCGGAAGCTATTCCAAATACCGAAGCGGGAAGTTTTGCCTGGGCAACTGATAACAAGACGCTCTTTTATGTCAAAAAAGACCCGCAGACGCTGCTTGGCTATCAGGTTTACCGACACGTACTGGGAACCGATTCGAAAAGCGATGTGCTGGTCTACGAAGAAAAAGACAACCAGTTCTATATGGGACTGGGTCGTTCAAAATCAAAGAAATACATCGAGATCAGCTCCGATCATAATGGTGTAGCCACCGAGTACCAACTGCTGGAAGCCAGCAAGCCCACCGGTCACTTCACTACGTTTCTGCCCCGTGAGAAAGGACACGAGTACGACATCGTTCATTACAAAGACAAGTTTTACGTACGGACCAACTGGAAGGCCGAGAACTTTAGGCTGATGGAAGTGCCCGAAGGCAAAACGACGGACCGGACTGCCTGGAAGGAAGTGATTGCTCACCGATCGGATGTGTATCTGGCTAACATGGACGTGTTTGCCAAACATCTTGTGCTGGGCGAACGGAAAGCAGGACTGACCAACATCCGGGTGATTAACCAACTCACCAAAGCCGATGAGTACCTCGATTTTGGCGAGCCAGCTTACGTGGCAGGCATCAGCTACAACCCCGATTTCAATACCAACGTGCTGCGGTACAGCTATTCGTCGCTGACAACGCCCAATTCCACGTTCGATTACAACATGGATACGAAGGTGAAAACGCTTAAGAAACAGCAGGAAGTATTGGGTGGATTCGACAAGGACCAGTACGTATCGGAGCGGTTTTTCGTGACGGCCCGCGACGGGGCAAACGTACCCGTGTCGCTGGTGTATCGAAAAGGCACCAAGAAAGACGGTTCGGCTCCGTTGCTTCAGTATTCGTATGGTTCGTACGGCTACTCAACGGACCCCGGCTTCAGTTCAACGCGCCTGAGCCTGCTGGATCGGGGATTCATGTTTGCCATTGCACACATCCGGGGTGGGCAGGAAATGGGCCGCCGGTGGTACGAAGACGGCAAAATGCTGAAGAAGAAAAACACCTTCAATGACTTCGTTGACGTCTCGGATTACCTGATCAAAAACAACTACACCAATGCCGATAAGCTCTTTGCCATGGGCGGTAGCGCGGGCGGGCTGCTCATGGGTGCCGTAATCAACCAGGCTCCGCAACTGTATCGGGGGGTTGTGGCGGCTGTGCCTTTCGTAGATGTTGTGACAACCATGCTCGACGAAAGCATTCCGCTCACAACGGGCGAGTTTGAGGAATGGGGCAATCCCAAAAACAAAACCTACTACGATTACATGCTGTCGTATTCGCCCTACGACAATGTGGAGAAGAAAGCCTACCCCAATCTGCTCGTGACAACGGGGCTGCACGACTCGCAGGTGCAGTACTGGGAGCCTGCCAAATGGGTAGCCAAGCTTCGCGTCATGAAAACGGACGAAAACCAATTGTTGCTGCATACCAACATGGAAGCGGGTCATGGGGGCGCATCGGGGCGCTTCGAAGCCCTGAAAGAAATTGCTCTTGAATACGCGTTCATCCTGAATCTGGTCGGCGTACAGCAGTAAACGAGTGATCTGAACACCTGAACGTCCACGTGCCGGGGGAGCTCATTCCCGTACGTGGCCGTTCAGGGTACGCCTAATCGGACAATGATTATCCTCAAGCAATCCTTTTTTCGGTTGTACTCATACGCGTTTATGTTCGTAACGCTGTGTGTGGCCATTGGCAGTTGTCAGTCGGGAAAGGACGCGGCCCTGAATGACCCGATGATTGCCGAGGGAAAACAACTGGCGCAGCAACATTGCGCTGGTTGTCATGTAGTTCCATCGCCCGATTTGCTGGATAAGGAGACGTGGATAAAACATGTGTTGCCCGCTATGGCGCCAAACCTGGGGCTCGAGGTATATCCTGGTGGCGTGTACTATGCTGGGCCCAAGGCCGCTATTTCGTTCGATAGCTGGCAAAAACTACTCGCTTATTACCAGACGTTGGCGCCGGAGAAGCTGGCAGCGGCCAACCCACCGGCGTCGGTAGCGACTGACTGGGCTATGTTCTCGCTCGAAAAGCCCCGGCTCGACACCGGCCAAACCGCCATGACAACCCTGGTGGCAATGGACACAATTGGCCATCAGTTGTATTCGAGCGATGCCTTCCGAAATAATCTGTGTCGCTGGGATCGGACGTTGCAGCCAACCTTGTTCAATCGACTGAATTCGGCTGCGGTCAATGCTACGTTTTTTCGGGATAAAGCGGGCCGCGAGCAGGGGCTGTTCAGTTGTCTGGGTACCATGCGGGCCGCTGATATTTCGAAAGGAGAACTAGTTTCATTGACACTGAACGGTAAGCAGGGAACCGATTCGTTGGCGATTGCTACGGACCTGCCCCGCCCCCTGCAATCGGTATCTGCCGACTTTACTAAAGATGGGCTGACGGATTGGGTTGTTTGCGGTTTTGGACACAACAAAGGGGGGCTATATTGGCTGAAGCAAACGCCGAATCATCAATTTACCAGGTTGCCCATTCGTGAGGTAGCTGGAGCCAGTCAGGCCGTTGTGGGCGATTTCAATGCCGATGGCTGGCCCGACCTGATGGGTTTGTTTGCGCACGCCGATGAGGGTATCTGGCTATTTTTGAACGATAAGAAGGGCGGCTTCACAGAACGAAACCTGCTCCGGTTCCCATCCGTTTACGGCTCTACCAGCTTTCAGCTAGTTGATTTCAACAATGATGGTCGACTGGATATTCTGTACACCTGTGGCGACAACAGCGACTACTCTAAAGTGCTGAAACCGTATCACGGGCTGTACATCTATCTGAACAAAGGCGGGGAGCGCTATGAACAGGCTTATTTCTACCCCATTAACGGCTGTACAAAGGCCGTCGCCACCGATTTTGATCAGGACGGTGATCTGGATATAGCGACAATCGCCTTCTTTGCCGATTTTAAGTACAATCCTGCTGAGAGTTTTCTTCTGTTCGAGCAGCGAAAAGCCTTACAGTTTCAACCACATGCCCCACCCATCAGTGGACTCGGGCGCTGGATTTGCATGGATGTGAACGACTGGGATAATGACGGGGATGCTGACATAATTCTGGGCAACTTTTCGAAAACGTTTATCATTCAGGAAGGGCTAAAACCAACCTGGGATACGCACCTGCCCCTGATCGTACTGAGGAATAAAACTCGTTGATGGTTCTTCTGCTCGTTCTGTGAACCGTGTCTTCACAGTCTACCTTCGCGTCAGTCGATCTAAAGCAGTCAGTTTATCCAAACGGATGTCAATCACATAGATTCTCCTGAGGTAAGCGGTAGGATTTGCGTAAAAGCTACTTAATTCATTGATCGGGCTGCCGGGTAAGTTTAGTTGGGGTGGTCCGGGATGAGTTGGTTTAGTAGTCAATTCTTCATCCTGCATACTGCTGAAATAGGGTAGTATGCAGGATGAAAATTTATAAAATAGACCTTCGCAACTTAGAAATAGAACAAACAACTTTTCTCGTTTTTTGCTATTCCATCGACGACGAGGTAACAGGATAACAAAAACGTTTCTGTACTGCCCTGCATCCAGCATTCATTAGTAACGCTGTCTGGCTTTTCGGTTGCCCTGTTTTTTG
This sequence comes from Spirosoma lituiforme, assembly GCF_054776635.1. NCBI lineage: Bacteria > Pseudomonadati > Bacteroidota > Cytophagia > Cytophagales > Cytophagaceae > Spirosoma > Spirosoma lituiforme. Next base: position 103,573 of record NZ_BAAHBO010000007.1, on the reverse strand, counting down.
TTTTTCAGCGAGTCTCCTTTGCTGACCGGAACCGCCGGATTAATCATTGGTCGGCCACTTTGTCCGCTTGCCCCATCGTCTGTTGCACTCATCATAGCCGCACTATCGGCGACGGGATTGCTGTCTGGAGAGCGCCTGATTGACTTCTGTTGCCCTGCTTTACCGGTTGTCTTGCTACGATTAGCTGCGTTAGTCGTTTGGGCTTCGGTGCCGAAAGCCGTTACGCCAACCAGCAGAATACTCATTATCATCAACCTTTTCATATCCGTTGTTTTAACGTGGTTACACAATTTCTGTTCCTGTAACTACCAACAGAACAAAAAGGCTACGTTGTCAGGTGATACCGAGCGAATGGCAACTAGTTGGAGCAACATCCGTCCACATTACTTTGTCAGATTGGCGGTACTTGATAAGGCCAGTAAATTGCCCAGTTGCCGGGCCGTACGGGTCAAATTCTGCCGGGTCAATTGCATAGCCGTATGGATATCGGCCGGTCCATTACCAATGGCCAGCAATACGTCAAAATACTGCGTCAACGCGTCGCTCGGCTCTGCCGGAACTCTGCCCGCTATGCCCACTACGGGCAATTTTTTTTGCTTTGCCCGAGACGCAACACCAAAAGGTCCTTTTCCATGCAGCGTCTGTTCATCCAGGCTACCCTCACCGGTAATGACCAGGTCCGCCCGATCCAGCGCTTTCTCAAAGTTCGTGAACGCGAGAAAAAAGTCGATGCCGTTGACAAGGTTAGCTTGGAGAAACGTGTGGAGTCCGGCCGCTACGCCACCCGCAGCACCGCCATGCTTCAGGCAAGTCATGTCTACGCCGGTTTGGCGGTGCGCAACGTCGGCAAACCGGCGTAGACCGGCATCCAGTTTTTTTACGCTTTCGGGAGTGGCCCCTTTCTGCGGACCGAAAACGGCTGCTGATCCCTGGTCGCCAATCAGCGTATTGTCAACATCACAGAGGATGGTGATCGCACACGTCAGGATTCGCGGATCAAGGCCAGCTACATCAATGATGGCTAAGTCAGTCAGGCTGTCAGGAATAGTCAGTACTGTATTGTCAGCGGTTAAAAACTGGATACCGAGTGCCCGTAGAATACCCGTCCCCCCATCCACCGTTGCCGACCCGCCGATGGCCAGCACAATTTCCTGAACGCCCTGGTCAAGCGCTAACCTCATTAGTTCACCCGTTCCAAATGACGTGGCTCGAAGCGGATCCAGCTCGTCGGGCTTGAGTAGCTGAATGCCTGATGCACTTGCCATTTCGATCACTGCCGTGCGCCCGTCGTTCACCAGTCCGAACGACGAGTCTGTAGGTCGGCCGAGCGGGTCGCTGACGGTTGCGGAAACGAGCAGGCCATCGTGTTTCTGAATCATTAAGGCCCCCGTGCCATCGCCCCCGTCGCCAACCGGAAAGCACTCACAAACGCAATTGAGTGTACTTTGCAGTAGCCCCTGTTCAATAGCGTCTGCTACAGCCGGGGCGTTCAGGCTGTGCTTAAATGCGTTGGTGGCAATCAGAATACGAACGGGTGGCATGAGCAGCTGATTAATTGATTACGTTGACCGGGTTCCCGTTCAGGAAAGCCGCCAGATTATCGACAGTAATTTGCATAAGTCGAGTCCGGGCTTCCCGCGTTGCCCAGGCAATGTGCGGGGTGATCAGGCAGTTTTTAGCCGTAAACAAAGGGTTGTCTGCCGCAGGGGGCTCGGACGATAGTACATCAATACCGGCTCCGGCAATGATGCCCTTGTTCAGGGCATCGGCCAAATCCTGATCAAGGATAATGGGGCCACGGGCGGTATTCAGCAGAAAGGCCGAAGACTTCATGAGTGCCAGGTTATCTTTGTTGATCAGACCTTTGGTGTCGGGTGTTAGGGGTGCGTGGATACTGACCACATCCGATTGAGCCAGCAGTTCGGGTACGTCGGCCCACTTGAAATTGGTACGGTGCGACTGATCCGTACGGTGCCGTTTCGAGCCGATAACGTTCATGCCAAAAGCCATAGCAACATCGGCCACCTGCTCGCCAATGCTACCGAACCCAATGATGCCCATTGTTTTTCCGGCCAGTTCGATAAGTGGATAGTCCCAAAAACTAAAATCGGCCGAGCGAGCCCACTTGCCATCGCGCACTGCGTCGCTATGCCGCTGAACGTGCAGGGTCAGTTCGAGCAGCAGAGCGAAGGTGAGCTGAACAACCGATGCGGTGCCGTAACCCGGTACGTTGCTGACGATAATGTCCTGTTTGCGGGCCGCGACCGTATCCACAATATTAAATCCCGTTGCCAGCACGCCGATGAATCGGGCCGATGATAGTTGAGTGATCGTAGCCTCGCTCAGGGGCGTTTTATTGGTGAAAATGATGGCGGCATCGTTGGCCCGCTGCACGACTTCATCGGGCGATGTCCGGTCGTAGACGGTTAAGTCGCCCAGCTTCTCCAGTTCCTTCCAGGATAAATCGCCCGGATTCAATGTGTACCCATCCAAGACAACAATCTTCATGGTTTGTATTGATTTCGTTTTCGTCGATAACTGTCTGCCTGGCCGACAGGCTACTTACTCCTGACCTGAGATGCTGGTACGACTTTTTCGGCCATCCTTCCTTTGTCGGGATGACCGAAAAAGGCATCACCTAAGGCAGTTATAAGCCAACTAATGGACTGGGGCGGGTGTTTGTTTCGTTTTTCTGGCAACGGAACGGATGGCGATGGTCAGCACAGTGAGAATAACAGCCACTATGAGTAAATACGAATACCCTTTTGAGGTGTCCGGTGCGGCTGCGGCTTTATATCCATCGAGCATCTCATAAACGGGAATGAGCCATTTCAGAACGTAAGCCTGCGCAAGGGTCAACAAGCAAATAAAAATCAGCATAATGAAACTGTGTTTCACCGTAAATCTGAACAACTGCGATTCTTTACCGACCAGGTTACCGGCTGCCGCAGCCACCGCAATGGATTGTGGCGAAATCATTTTGCCCACCACACCACCTGACACGTTGGCCGCAACCGTTACGACAGGATCGATACCAATCGACTGAGCCGTAGCGAGTTGTAGTTTGCTGAACAGTGCGTTGGCGGAGGTATCGGAACCCGTAATAAATACACCCAGCCAGCCCAGTATGGGTGCAAAAAACGGAAATAAAAAGCCAGTATGAGCCAGTACATTAGCCAGTGTGAGCGTGATGCCGGAGTCGTTGACAACGTAAGCAAATGCCAGCACCGCGGCTACGGTGAGAATGGGAAATGTCAACTGATTAAGGGTATCCCCGAAGACGTTGATACCCTGTCGATAGGTCAAGCCAACCAGCGGAATGGCGAGTAGGGCAGCGATTAATATAGCTGTTCCGGCAGCTGATAAGTAATTGATCTTGACTAGTTTGGGAATAGGATTGCCATCATTCCCAAGAATGGCGTTATGCAAACCCGGAAACTCGAACTGGCCCATCCCGGTGGCGTTGAGCGCATCTTTTATGGGTTGTATACCCCAGGCAATAATCAGGATGGTCAGAACAAGAAACGGCGACCAGGCGCGGATCGTCTGGCCGCCCGTGTAGCTGACGGAGGAGTTGTTGACTGCCGCCGGTTCATTATTGAAGCGCCAGATCGTTCTGGGTTTCCAGAAACGCAGGAAGGTGATCAGACAAATGATAGACCCCAGACCGGCAATCACATCGGGTAGGGCGGGGCCTAAAAAATTGGACGAGACATACTGGAGCAAAGCAAACGAAACACCAGAAACCACCACCGCAGGCCAAATTTCCAGGGCTTTGGTAATCCCCGCCATGATACTCACCAGGTAAAAGGGAAGCATAACAGAAAGAATAGGCAGCGTTCGGCCCACCATCTGCGAAATAGGCAGTTCGGGAATGCCTGATACCTGTGAGGCTACCGTGATCGGAATACCGATAGAGCCGAAGGCAACGGGCGCTGTGTTTGCGATCAGGCAAATACCCGACGCGTACAACGGGTTGAACCCCAGCCCAACCAGCATGGCCGCCGTAATGGCAACCGGCGCGCCAAAGCCCGCCGTACCTTCCAGAAAAGAGCCGAAGGAAAACGCAATCAACAGCGCCTGCAATCGGCGGTCGGCAGTAATTGACCCCAGGAAATGCTTGATGATCTCGAACTGGCCGCTTTTGACCGTGATATTGAACAGAAACACGGCCATGACCACGAGCCAGCAAATGGGAAATAGTCCGTAAAGCGCCCCATGTATTGCCGACAAGAAGGCGAGTTTGACGGGCATACCATATACCAACGTCGCCAGGAGCATAGCAATGCCCGTGGCCACCAGACTAGCCTGATACCCTTTCATTTTTTGGATAATCAGCGCCCAGAAAATAAACAGGATGGGCAAGGCTGCGACCAGTACCGACAGCGTGATGTTTCCAAACGGATCAATAACTTGTTTCCAGGTCATGATGTAACGTGATTGATGGCTTAATGTGACCAAAGCACGTGCATCTTTCCGCTTTACTCAAGCTGGCCGTCCGAAAGTTACCCGTTGACTGATTTCGCCAGTTGCAGGCCCGATAGAAAGGCGCCTTCAACATTGCCCATCCCAAACCCATCGCCCCCAAAAAGCAGCGGGAGCGGGGCCTCGACTATCAGAAAGGGCGCCGGATGACGCTGATCGGCAAGGCTGTAGCGCCACCGATGGACCTGAACGGTACTGATGCTATCGGCAGGAATCAAGGTTGGTAACTGGTCAATCAGTTGCTGACCGATCTTTGCCAGATCATCATCGAAATGGGTTCGGCTGAAGTCGGTACTGGCATGAATCGTAACGGACGGTTGACCAGGTGAGATGCCTTTCTTCGCATTGTCGGCAACCCAGGCAATGTCGCCGGTTTCGTACCGAACAGCACCGGAAGCGGGTATTGTGCTCGGCTGATGCAGCGTTGCCATTACGGCGATACAGGGCCGATATGTTATGGCACTGAGCGCTGACCGGTCGGACGGAGATAACGGAAAGCCACTTTTCTCAATCAGCGTGAGTGCCTGGGGAGCCGGTATGGTAATCAGTAAGGCATCCGCCCGGTATTGCCCCCCCGATTCGGTCTCAACAAGCCACTGCGCATCAGCTATCCGAAATGAAACGACGGTTTCGGCCGTCAGCACGGTCAGGTCTCGACTCAGCGCTTTGGCGACAGCGTTCATGCCGTCAAGACCAATGTAATACGGATAATGGAAGGCCGAATCGGCAGCATCGGTCTGTTCCAGAGGCCATTGTCCAACGACGTTATCCTCAACCAACGGCTGGATGATCTGTTGAAAGTCGGGCGTTGTCGCCGAAAAATACTGAGCACCGTGGTCCAGTCGGGCCTGTTCAATCCGGCGGGTAGCCATCCGCCCGCCGATTCCCCGTCCTTTGTCCAGCACAACAACATCCCACCCTTGAGATGTCAATTCGCGGGCCGCGGTAAGGCCCGCCATACCCGCACCAATAATTAAAGAAGATGGCATTTGGTTAACGTTACTTTTCAGGATGCGATTTACGACTTAAACCGTTCAGTTTAGTGGGTTATCTATTTAATCTATCCGTTTACTTAGGCATCCGGTTATAATTACGCGTTCATTCCTTGCCCATGTATGCTCCCTATTGATCAGGCCCGATCAGCCTTCTATATCCGGAAATTCACAAAACTCAGGCAGGGTGGCACTCGGTACGGAAAGGCTCCGTATAATTCTATACGGGAGCGATTAAAAATGTAATTTATTGGTGCAAATACGGAGTAGTTGAAACTCTCCTTTATGATGGCGTACTACTATGCTGTTTTGTCGTTAATTCAGTAGAGACACAACCCTTTGTGTCTTATTAAACAGCCTTTTGTGTCTTATTGGCGTCAACCGAAATTGCCTGGTTATGAGACGCAAAGGGTTGCGTCTCTACATGCTTTGTTCGTCAACGCATTACTCCCCAAATACGTCTATGAAAAACATAACCATTACCCTCGATCTTAAATCCATTTGTGTTGGTGCGCTAAGCGTACTCGCGATTGTGTCGTTGTCAAATTTTAACAAAGCTGATGAACATCGGGCTGATTCTTTCGATGAAATTCGGCGCTTTCAGGTTGTTATGGGCGAAAAGGGTAGTACCATCATCCTGGACACGAAGACGGGTAACTATCTGATGGATTATAGTATGACGCCCAAACCTCGCTGGTTGAAAGGTGATTTTACCGCTACCCACAAGAATCCGTCGACCAAGTCAGATTAGGTGACGCAGAAACGATCACTATGTCGCTGTTAGCTGACCAAGGCATGACCTATTGTATCGCTCAACAGGTCAATTGAACAGACCTTAGGTGCACTAGTTAGCCTGTATAATCAGAATTAAAGTTTATTCGGTTCGGCATGTTTCTGTTGGCGACGTTATAGTTTTCACTATGTTTGACGCATACTTATATACTATGTTCAGTCGTCAGTTTTTACCGCTTGCCCTGGCCGTTGGCCTCTCTGTTTTAGTTACCAATGGATTATCGAGTTGCCAGTCGAAAGGATCGGCTGCCACCGAAACCGCTACTGATTCGGCCATTGATTCGTCGGGTAGCGCGACAGCCGCCGAAAAATCGACGGATAATGACGCGGAGAAAAAGACAACCGCAGCAACTGATTCACCCGCCAGTATTCCTGCCAGCAAAATAGCCAATGCGGCTACGATTCTGGCGCGTCCGCAGGTTCCTATTTTGTGTTACCACCAGATTCGCGACTGGCGCCCGAGCGACTCTAAATCGGCGAAGGATTACATCATACCCGTGGCGGCTTTCCGCGAACAGATGAAGATGCTGGCCGATAGCGGTTACCATACGGTGCTGCCCGACCAGCTCTATGCTTATCTGGCTACCGGAGCGCCCCTGCCTTCCAAACCGATTATGCTCACTTTCGATGATGGTGACCTCGATCAGTATACCGTAGCGGCTCCCGAACTGGAAAAACATGGTTTCAAAGGGGCGTTCTTTATCATGACCGTGGCCATTGGTCGTCATGGCAAACAGCCTTACATGGACAAAACACAAATCAAGGACCTGTCTGACCGGGGGCATACCATTGGCGCCCACACCTGGGACCATCACAATGTGAAAAAATATCAGGGCGATGACTGGAAGATTCAGATTGAAGAACCCAAAGCGAAGCTGGAAGCCATTGTGGGTAAGCCCGTTAAGTACTTTGCTTATCCATTTGGACTTTGGAACAAGCAGGCTCTACCAGAGTTGCAGCAGCGGGGCTACGCAGCCGCCTTTACGCTGGCCGACAAGCGCGACGATAGTATGCCGCTCTATACGGTTCGGCGGATCATTGCCGGTGGACAGTGGAAGGCCACAACCATGTACCGGAACATGATTCAGAGTTTTGATTGACGATCCAGAAATCGTCTTGACTGACAAAAGCGGCCGAAGCCGCTTTTGTCGTTTTCCAGCTAAAACTATTCCATCAACCAAATGGAGAGGAGTTCAGTTGGGTATTTGGGTGATGTCAGTTTTAAGAAACTGACATCACATGGTGTCTGTCCGTACATCAGGCTAACTCGGTGCGGACGCGTTCGAGGAGCGTTTTGGTGGCCCGAATACCTTCCGTGGTTGGTAGATACCCACCATCTGGCTTATACAGGCTCATGATCCCTCCTTCGTACTCAATGCCGACGTAGCCCTTGAAACCAGCGTCTTTGATGATCTTGAACATCTTCCGGAAATCCGTTTCGGTCTCATTGCCGCTGGCATCGAATTTGTGCGTTTTGGCACTAATACCTTTGGCGTAAGGCATCATCTTTCTGACGCCCTCGTAACGGTCATACTCCTTGATGCATCTGGTGCCCATAATGCCCTTGATATCGTTGGTTTCCGGTGCACTGCGCTGCCGACAGAAATTACCGAAGTCGGGCAGGAGGCCCGCGTTGGTCATGTTTACCTGTTTGAGCACGCCCACCAGCCAGTCAATATCGGTCGAATTGCCAAAGTGATTTTCAACAATGACGTTCATGTTCGATTTCGCGGCATAGTCGAGCAGTCTATGATACCCGTCGGCGGCCGACTTGGCGGCCTCATCGGCTGGGTCGTCGGCTACGCCCGTCATGGCTTTGGATGTGTCGCCCAGGTTGACCCGAATGGCACTGCAACCCAGAAACTTGGCGGCATCAACCCAGGCATAATGCGCTTCGACGGCCTTCTTCCGTTTCGTTGCGTCCAGATCGGCAATGTTGGCGCCATCAACCATGATCAGGTTATTCTTCATCCCGAGGTCATCACAACGCTGCTTAAGCTCTTTGAGATAGGTTTTGTCGGTGTGTTTATCATTGAAGAACATAGAAACGTACTCCAGTACGTTAATACCAAAATCGTTTTTAGTTCTGGCCGGGAAGTCCATGTTGGTCATTTTCCCCGACATCAGTTCACCCGCGAAGGAAAACTCCGCTAACGAGATATCGAACGTAAATTTTGAGGGAGCCACTTCGGCAAACAAGTCAGTTGGCAAGGCGGAAGCCATCCCCAGGCCGGCGGCCGTCAGGCCAAGTTGGTTCAGAAACGTGCGACGAGATTGTGTCATGGTTGAACAAAATAAATCTTTTCCCCGGTAGAGAGAGAAGGAGGTACGTTTGGTTAGAAAGCTATGCAGGATGGATTTACACGTATTGCCAACGTCGTTACTACTGCTCGGACAACACCTGTCGGTCTGATACAAACAATGGCCTGACCGATCCCTTTTATCGGATCATAACGTAGCACAATAATAAGGTTATTTTTCATTGTGTTGATTTTACACACTATAAATAGGTTTAAATTTCCCGTATGGAGTACCAAAATGAAGTAAGGCGGTTTATCGATGAGTTAAAGAATTATTTGCCGAATGTCTCCCTCGACTGCACCATATTCGGGTTCCACGGTGGGCAGTTAAAGGTATTATTATTGCGGTGGAAAGGAACCGAAGACTGGTGCTTACCGGGTGGTCGGGTGCTGTATGGGGAGAATCTGGACGATGCTGCCCACCGTAGTTTGCAGAAACGAACCGGACTGAGCGAAATTTTTCTGCAACAGTTTCACACCTTCGGCGATGTACAACGGTACAAAAATTTTACGCTTCAGGAAACCCTGACCAAACTGGGTTTGCCCATTGAAGTGGGAAAAGAAATTATTACGCGTGATGTATCGGTTGGGTATTATGCGCTGGTTGAGTTTGCGGAAGTGACGCCCTCCCCCGATTTTTTTGCCGAGGAGTGCCGCTGGTGGGATATTGCTCAGATTCCGCCCTTACTCTTCGATCACAACGACATGATCGCGCTGGCCTTAAAAACACTTCGTCGCCAACTTAGCTACCAGCCTATTGGCTATACCTTACTGCCGCATAAATTCACCATGCCTGATCTGCAGCAGCTATACGAAACCATACTGGGGCAACCACTCGACCGTCGAAATTTTCAAAAACGGATGCTTGGGTACAATATTCTTGAGCGACTGGAGGAGCGCAAAACGGGTGGTGCCCACAAGGCTCCGTATTTGTACCGGTTTGTTCGGGAGAAATACGAAAAGGCCTTGCAGGACGAAAGCCTGTTTGTGGGCTGAGCGATCCAGAAAGAGGGAATGATAGCGTGAGGACGTCGCCGGTTTTTGAGATTAAAACCAAATTAGCCGATTATTGCCCTTTTTCTTGCTCAGACCCCCGTATTTCAAAAACCTTACATCGGCTGTATGGTTAAGTAGTGGCAATCGATAAATGGATTGGCACTGTTGATTTTTAACTGGTCAACTGGTTTATAATCAGTTATTTGATTTTTTTTAGTAACCTGAATGGTGTCGTTTATTTTTGACCTGACACAAAAAACCGTAACCTTCCATTAGTATGAATACGCGCATTCGTTTAGCTCTCGATAGGACGCCAAACACGAACCATACCGGATTCTACGTTGCTCTGGCCAAAGGGCTTTATAGTCAGGCCGGTCTCGACGTAGACCTCATATCGCCCGATCAGGACGATTACCGGACAACGCCCGCCCGTCGTGTGTCGAGGGGGGAGGCTGAACTGGCCATTACGCCTTCCGAGAGCGTAGTAAGCTACCAGACAAACGGGGTGCCTCTGATAGCGGTTGCTGCTGTGCTGGCACGGGATATCAGCGCCATTGTTACCCTGAAAGAAAGTGGTATCAGCCGTCCGCGGGAACTGGACGGAAAAGTATACGGCTCGTACGGAGCTCGGTATGAAGACGATATGATTCGTCAGCTTATTCAGAATGATGACGGACGTGGGCAGTTCGTATCGCATAAATTGGGCTGGGGCGGCATCTGGCGGGCTCTCTTAACCCGCGAAGTCGACGCAGCCTGGTGCTGGCTGACCTGGGAGGGCGTACAGGCTGATGTAGAAGGCATTGACCTGAATCAGTTTTTGTTCGACGAATACGAGATCCCGTACGGCTACAATCCTGTGCTGACGGCACATCGCCAGTGGACGGAACAAAATAGCGATGCCTTGCGCCGATTCCTGGAAGCAACAGCAGCAGGCTATCGGTTCGCCATAAAAACCCCGGATGAGTCGGTTCGGTTATTAATGAAAACGGCTAATCACCCAACACTTACCAAACGAAATTTTCTGGAGCAAAGCCAGCAATTGGTCTCGGGCTATTATTTGGATGGCGAAGGTCACTGGGGCTCCATGCACCGCAATGTGTGGGTGTCTTTCGTGAACTGGATGATTCGCAATCACCTGCTCAGTGACCGGGACGGGGAGCTGATCCAGCGCATGGATGTCGATACGTTATTCACGAATAAGTTTCTGGATGGTGTTCCCGCCATGACGCGGTAAGACAGTCAGCTATTGTTCTCTCGTGTTACCCGCCAATGGTAGACATCGACTCAGTGACGGTATCCCGTTGCTGTTCTGCTTCGAAACCATTGGCCGGGCGATGAGAAAAGGCTTTCAGAAAAGCCGCTGTTAGCTCGTCGTCCGAAGCGCCACCCCGAAGCAATGCCCGAACATCCAGCACGCCATTGTCATAAAGACAGGTTTTGAGCGTGCCCTGAGCCGTCATGCGAATACGGTTACAAGTGCCACAGAACGTCCGGCTGAAAGCCGCAATAACGCCGATAGTACCCTGGTGGCCCGGAACCTGGTAATTGGCTGAAGTAGAAAACGGCGGGTCCGGTAACTTTTGCAAATCCGGAAAGTGGGCCCGTATTTCCTCCACAATTCGGCGGTGCGTCCAGTGGAGCACCGGGTAATGGCTACCTTCCCCGTTAAAAGGCATTTCCTCAATAAACCGAACGTCGACGGGCATCATGCGGGTCATCTCCGTCAGCGGAATCAGATCCTGCGTATTTTGCCCATCCATCACGACCGCGTTTATCTTGGTATGAATCCCGGCGGTCAGCAGGGCATCGAGTGTTTTCAGAACAGCGGGCAGTTCATCACGCCGGGTAATCTGGTGGAATCGCTTCCGGTCGAGCGTATCCAGGCTCAGATTGACGGATTTAACACCCAGAGCCGCCAGCGCGCCAACATGCGGAGCAGTCAGGACACCGTTCGTGGTCAGGGATATGTCATTCAATCCATCAATGGCCGCCAGTCGATGCAGAAAATCCATCAGGCCCGCTCGTACAAAAGGTTCGCCACCCGTAAGCCGCACTTTCTGAACGCCCAATTTGGCTAATACGCGTACCAGCCGCTCCATTTCTTCATAGGTCAGTACTTGGTGCTTCGGCAAATACTTGATGCCTTCTTCAGGCATACAGTAGAAGCACCGCAGGTTACAGCGGTCCGTTACGGCCAGCCGGACGTACGTAATGGGGCGGTTGTGGTTATCGTAAATCATTCGGTAGTGTACTAACACAAATCTACGGCTTTTGATTACAGCCAACACGGGTAATAGCTACCGGGATGGCTCATTTTGACCCATCGGGATCAAGAGTTTGTTTTTTACACCCAAAATTGGTCGAAATCAGCAGCCAACCCGATTGTTGTAGCTTTTGTTAAAAAATTTGTATTATTTTTGAGGAAACTTTGATTAGCTACAGTTTTGAAGAAAGCGGTTTCCATCGGTCTCTTTGGCTTGTTCCTCTACCACACCCTGGCTTATGTGCTGGTGTTTGTGGGTACGTGGTGGCAGGCAGAGCATGACCTGTCGGAGCGGCTCATGGTGTATCGCTCGGTCGATAGCATGGTAGAGTTTCAGATACCTCTGAAAGACAAGCCAGATGCGAGCGCCCTCACCCGTACTACCTCCGACGGCTTCAGCTATCATGGACAGTATTATAGTGTTGTTAGTTTGGAGATTCAGGGCGATGTGCTGCACATTACCGGTCTACAGTCAGAAAGTCATTCGTTCTGGCAGAGCGACCTGCTGTCGTTCATGAATGACCACGTGTCGGGTGCATCAGATTCGCACAAAAAAGCCACTAAATTACTTAAGTTTCTTCTCAAGGAATACTCGCCCACTCCGCGAGCCATCTTCAAATTTTTCTCTCCCGTCTGGCGTGAAGCTGTGCACATTCCGAACGTCCTGTTCGTGACTGCGGCCCGCGCCCTCCCCGTTCACTCGCCCCCTCCAGAAGTCTGAGGTGAATTTTTGATCGTGTTTTCGGTTGTTTTTCGGTGGCTTTTGCTGGTAGTTCTGCTACGCGTTGTTGCGTAAACAGGCTGTACATGATGCACTTCGACGCGTGTGTTTAGGCTGTCGGAATGCTTACATGACCAGGTGATCCGTTGATTAGCTTCGTACACGAGTGTAGGAATTCTTTTCTGGCCAACAGGCGATTTCCACCGTCAGCCTGCCGTTTACCGGCTGGAGGCTGTACCAGCCTGCCAACAGAAGTCCTGAGTCCATTCATCCTTTCTCAGACATTCGTTATCTATGAAATCGATTTATACAATCGTTCTGGCGGTTGCCTATACCCTTATTTTACACACGTCGGCGTCAGCGCAGGGTTGCGTAGCGGTTCGCCACATGAGTTGTGCCGCTCCGGCAGGCTCGGCCGACTATTTCAAACAGCGAAGCGGTCACTGGCAGGTGTCGGCAGGCTATCGGTTCTTTCGTTCCTACAAGCACTTTGTTGGCGACGAAGAACAGAAGCAGCGCGTTGAGCAGGGCACAAACGTAATTAACATCTCACACGCTATTGATCTGGGGCTCACGTATATGGTCAATCAGCGGTTGTCGTTCTCGGTCAATCTACCCATTCAGTACAATGACCGTTCATCGCTCTATGAACATTACGGCAACGCCCTTGCCCAGAATCCCCAGCAGAAACGGTTCGATACCAAATCGCAGGGCATTGGTGATCTGCGTATTTCGGGTAATTACTGGCTCATAAACCCGGCGAAGTTACCCAAAGCTAATTTGTCGGTGGGGCTGGGCGTAAAGCTGCCAACCGGTAACTACGCGGCAACCGATAATTTCCACAAGCTGACGAAAGAAGGTACCGACTACACGATCAATAAACCGGTCGATCAGTCGATTCAGCTGGGTGATGGGGGTGTGGGCGTAAGCGTTGAGCTTCAGGGCTATGTATCGCTTACCAAAACGCTAACCGCCTATGCAAATGGCTTTTACCTGTTCAATCCGCGCGAGACGAACGGTACCGTGCGCAACCCGGAGGCCACAACGATTGACCTCGTAACGGGCACGTTTTCTGTAGCCGATCAGTTTGCGGCTCGCATTGGCCTGAGCCAGTCGATTGGAGCCATTCCGGGACTGTCCGTTATGCTGGGTGGCCGCGTAGAAGGTGTACCCGCCATTGATGCCTTCGGGGGGAGTAGCGGCTTTCGTCGCCCTGGCTATATCGTGTCAGTAGAGCCGGGCCTGGCCTACATGCGTCACAAAACATCGATTGCGGCCACTGTGCCGGTCGCTGTTTATCGCAACCGCATCACGAGTTATGCCGATCGGCTTGATCCGCTGGGCCTGAAGCATGGCGATGCGGCCTTTGCCGACTACCTGGTTTCAATTAACGTATCTCGCTGGTTTTAACCAACAGGGACTATTAATACGTGAGGGGCGATGGGGCCACCTGTCGTCTCTCCAGTTTCATCTACAACCTGACCATGACGAATAAAGGCATAAAACAACTTTGGATGCTGGGTATGGCCACCTACCTTTCTGGCAACTTGCTCGCTCAGTCGATTAATCAATCCCCAAGTTATTCACAAAAAGCAGACTCATTACCCAGCCGTACGCTGAAGCAGGTTACGGTGAAAGGATTTCGCTCGACGGTGGTTGAGTCGTTGCCGAATATACACGGCACGTACCTGATGGGTGGAAAACGAAACGAGGTTATCCAACTAGCTGATATTGATGCCAACGTAGCCGAGAAAACGCCCCGCCAGCTCTTTGCGCGGATTCCGGGGGTATTCGTCTATGACATGGATGGTACCGGTAACCAGATCAATATGGCAACTCGTGGGCTCGACCCACATCGGTCGTGGGAGAATAACATCCGCCAGAACGGCGTCATTACCAACTCCGACATGTACGGCTATCCGGCCAGTCACTACTCGCCCCCGATGGAAAGCATCAACCGGATCGAGCTGGTTCGTGGTACGGCCTCGCTGCAATTCGGGGCTCAGTTTGGTGGCATGCTCAACTACGTAACCAAAGGAGCCGACACAACCCGCCGATTTGGTTTCGAGACCGTCAGTTCGGCGGGTACGTACGGTCTGTTGAGCACCTTTAATGCGATTGGCGGTCGTGTCGGGAAGTGGACGTACTATGCGTATTACTACCGACGCCATTCGGACGGATATCGGCAAAACAGCCGCTCCGATGCCAGCGCCCAGTTTGGTCGTCTCCACTATCAGGCAACCCAACGGCTGGGATTCACGGCTGAGTTGGGCCGGTCGACTTATACCTACCAGATTCCTGGTCCCTTAACGGATGCCATGTTTGCGCAGGATCCGCGCCAGTCGACCCGGAGCCGGAACTATTTCAATCCGGACATTTATATTCCATCGGTAAAAACAGACTGGCAACTATCTGACCAAACCCGGCTTCTCTGGACGGTATCGGCCGTTTTGGGCGCCCGGAACAGCGTTCAGCTGGATGCTTTTGCTACCGTTCCCGACACCATCAGTCGGGTAACGGGCCAGTACAGAGCCCGCCAGGTCGACATCGACAATTTCAATAGTTATACCTCCGAATGGCGGTTGCTGCATCAGTACAAACTGGGCAACATGAATTCGAATCTGGCCGCGGGGGTGCAATTAATGAATAATGACCTGCATCGTCGGCAACTCGGCGTCGGTACCACTGATACAAACTTTGATCTATCGCTGACCAGCCCATTTCGACGTGACCTGCATTACCGAACCCGAAATTTTGCGGCTTTTGCTGAGAATCAGTTTCATCTGACGAACCGGCTGACGGTTTCGCCGGGTATGCGGCTGGAGAGT
Organism: Spirosoma lituiforme; assembly: GCF_054776635.1. Lineage (NCBI taxonomy): Bacteria > Pseudomonadati > Bacteroidota > Cytophagia > Cytophagales > Cytophagaceae > Spirosoma > Spirosoma lituiforme. Next base: position 88,196 of record NZ_BAAHBO010000007.1, on the reverse strand, counting down.
GGTAAGACGGAGATGCGCGGTACGATTACGTATTATGCGCCGGAAAACCTGCCGACCGATATTAGCCACCACTTCCTGCTGTTGGGCGTCAATGGCGAGTACCGACTCAATGAGGCTGTTAAGGTGTATGGTGGCTGGTCGCAGGCATATCGTCCGGTTGTTTTCAAGGACATCATTCCAACATCCGTTTACGAACGGATCGATAAGAACTTGAAAGATGCCCACGGGTACAACGCCGAGATTGGCGTCGATGGCCGTTGGCAAGGGCTGCACCTTAACGTTACCGTTTTTGACTTACTCTACCGGAATCGTTTGGGAACGTTGCTTCTGGCCAACACCGATGGATCCAATTATATTTTCCGCACCAACATTGGCGATAGCCGGAGCACGGGCATAGAAGCACTCGTAGAAACCCAGCTTGTTCGGACGGAGAAGATTCTGGTGAGCGGATTTACCTCAACGTCGTTCAACAAAGCGCGCTACCTCAACGGCCGCGTTTCGGCCGGCACCGAAAACCGGTCGGTAGCGGGTAACCAGGTGGAGTCGGCACCGGAATGGACCAGCCGCAACGGGCTGACTGCCCGCTACGGAACTACCAGCCTGACGCTGCAATACAGCTACGTAAGCCAGACGTTTTCCGATGCGTTGAATACGACCGTTGCTTCGGCCAATGGTGCCGTTGGCCCGGTTCCCGCCTACAGTCTCTGGGATCTGAACGGCACCTGGCACAGCAGGCACGGATTAACGATCCGTGGCAGCATCAACAACCTTCTGAATCAGCAATACTTTACCAAACGCCCGACCTTTTATCCGGGCCCGGGCGTCTGGCCATCCGACGGCCGGAGCGCGGTTCTGACCGTTGGCTTATCCATTTAATATCCATCGTACCGAAAACCAAATAAACCTGTGAAAAGAACAATCCATTACCTGCTCATCGCTTTCCTGCTGGCGCCATTTATTACCAAAGCCCAGATGCCGCAGGATGCTATCTACATGAATAAAAACCAGGTCTGCGTGGCCGGTATGTACACCCACAGTTCCTGGAATCAATACTGGGAGAACACCCTCAAACGCGAGAATCTGAACATTGGTACCCAAACAACCCAGAGCTTTATGCTGATGCCGGTTATCGGTATCACCAAGCGGGTTAACGTTATTCTGAGCCTGCCGTACGTCTGGACGAGTAACAGCGCGGGCAACCTCATGGGCCAGCATGGCGTGCAGGACCTGTCGGCCTGGCTGAAAGTGAAAGCGGTTCGGGTAGGTGGATTTTCGCTCAACGCAGTTGTTGGGGGATCGATTCCGCTGGGTACTTACGTACCGAGTTTCCTTCCCATGTCGATTGGGTTGCAGTGCCGCACTTTTACCGGACGCCTGCTGGCAAACTACCGGGAACCCAAAACCGGCCTCTACCTGACGGCTCACGGCAGCTACGGCTGGCGGGGCAATACGAAAATCGATCAGGACGCGTACCAGGCCAACGATCGCGTGTACAACACCAACCAGGTGCAGGTGCCTAACACGTACGATGCGGCCGTTCGGCTGGGGGTGTTGCGTAAGGGCTGGCAAACGGAATTCTGGGCTGAGCGTACGGCCTGCCTCAGTGGCGACAATATTCGCCGGAACGACATGCCGTTTCCAACGAATAACATGCAGGCGACATCGGTGGGCTGGTACGCCAAAGTGCAGCCGCACAATATCGGGATCAATGCCCGCGTAGGCTATGTAGTCGACGGGTTAAATGTTGGTCAGAGCACCAGCTACATGGTGGGTCTGTTGTATCAAATTAATGTCAAGAAATAAGTAAGCTACCGTAGCGTCATGAAAAAATATAGTCAGTTACTTACGCTCAGTTGCGTATTGGTCGGTTTGTCAGCCGCCGTAATTTCCTGCGATAAAAATATCTCCGAACCACTGCGCGTTGGCTATACACCGGCTAGTGTAGACGAGAAAGCAGGTACCTGGAAAACGTATGTTCTTACGGCACCCACCGACGTGACGGTGGCGACGCCGACATCGGTAACGTCGACCGAATACCTGGCCGAAGTAGCCGATCTCAAATCAAAATCAGCCAGCCTGACAACGGAACAACAGGAAGCCGTTGCCTATTGGGGCACTGGAGCGGCCTACCGCTGGAACGAAATCGCCCGTGAACTGGCTGCCCGGTACAACGTACCGCCCGCATCGACACCTGATGGGAAATACCCGGTGCCCGATGCCGCTAACCCACTGGCCGACCCTCGGTTTCCGTTTGCCAATCCGCCGTATACGGCCCGTATGTTTGCGTACCTGAGCGTAGCCCAGTACGATGCACTGGTGGCTGCCTGGAACTATAAATACACGTTTAAGCGGGCGGCTCCATCTAAAGTAGATGCTACCATTCGGGTTGCTCTGCCCACATCGACGATTCCGACGTATCCGTCCGAGGATGCCGTTGTTGCGGCTGCGTCCTACACGGTATTGAAGGCCATGTTTCCCGGCGAAGTACCGTATCTGGATGCCAAACTGGCCGAGCACCGCAACAGCCGCCTGTGGGCCGGTATGAACGTGATGAGCGATCTGAACGCCGGTGGCGATTTAGGTAGTCAGGTTGCCGCTAAAGTGATGGCCCGTGCTAAAACAGATGGAATGAGTGCGGCCAACAACCAAAGCCTTACGGCGGGTATGGCTGCCGATGCCAAAGCGCGCGGGCTACGCGAAGCGTGGGTGAGCCAGGAAATACCTGCCCGTCCGCCGATGCTGCCTAATTACGGGGCTGTACAAACCTGGAATTTCGATGCGGCTACGAAAGTTAAACTACGGCCCGGCCCGCCACCTGCCCTCGATAGCCCGGAGTTTACGGCGGCAATGGACGAACTGAAAACGATTAACAAAGGCCAAACCCGCGAACAGGCACGTATTGCTAATTACTGGGCCGACGGCGCCGGTACATACACACCGCCCGGTCACTGGATACGGGCCGCGGCCAATGCCGCTAACGATGCCAAATTCAGCGAGGTCCGGATGGCCCGGACATTTGCGCTGGTTGCCACGGCGGTGATGGATGCGGGTATTTGCTGCTGGGACACCAAGTCGTACTACTACTACCCCCGGCCCCAGCAGTTTGGCATGAAAACGTCGGTAGGGTTGCCTAATTTCCCGTCCTACACGTCAGGTCACTCGACCTTCTCAGCGGCTGCCGCTGTTGTACTGGCCAGCATCTTCCCCGATCAGGCTGACGATTTCTGGACAAAAGCGCAGGAAGCATCAGATTCGCGGGTGTACGGATTAATTCACTATCGGTTCGATTGTTCGGCGGGGCTTGCCGCCGGTAAAAATATTGGTGCTTACGCCGTAGCGCGGGGCAAGGCCGATGGCTCGGGCTTGTAGCTGATTTTTAAGGTATTTATCATAGGTTAGGTTGCTAGTCCCCGGCCATCTTATGGCCGGGGTACTTTTTTTCTGTTGGGTTGAAAATAGTGCAGCAAGTCGGTTTGAGAAGTGATTCCCGTGATTCTGTGGTGTCCGTTTTTCCGTGGTGTCAGTCAGGTCGTCGGTGCGATTCTTAAAACGGACACCACAGAATCACCACGAAACCACGCTTTTGCGAGAAAGTTGAAGAAATCCGGCTTCCGGTTAACCACTAACAAGGAAAATGGTCGTTCATACGATAGGCTCCTCCCGAACGACTACTTTTGTTCAACCTAAAATGGATTTATGCGATTTACAGCCGTTACTGCCAGCGTTCTGGTACTTCTGACCCTCGCTTCGACAACCCAGGCGCAGGGGTTGATCGACGGATTTATGCGCGGCCAGCGAAAGGCCAGTTTAGCCATAATCGGCTCCCAATCGACATTCGACACGTACTACGTTAACCGGGCCGAAACTAAAAATCCGAACCTCGGTACCGTCACGACCCAGGCTCTGACCGTTGTGGGCACCTATGGGCTCGGTTATGACCTTGACCTGATTGTGGCGGTTCCCTACGTTCGTACGCAGGCCAGCGCGGGGTATTCACCCAAACAGGAGGGCTTCCAGGATGCCTCGGCTACCTTACGCTGGGAAGCATTCGATTACAAATTTGGCAAGACCAAACTATCCTGGCTATTTGCTGTAGGCTATTCGGTACCGGTCGAAAATTACGTGAACGATGCGCTGGTTGCCATTGGCCGAGGGTCACGTAACCTCGATGGGCGTACTATGCTGCATTTTAAAGCCCGTTCGTTTTTTATAACGGGCCAGTATGGGTACATCCGAAACGGGCAGGTAACGCTCGATCATACCGTTAACTACTACGATCCCAGTCAGCTTAACCCAAATAGTGGTTCGGTCGTGAATGTACCCGACGTTACCGAGATCATCGTCCGCGCAGGAATCGTATCCAAGGTATTCAACGTAGATGTTTGGGGACAGCGGCAGACACCCTATAACCAGGGAACAGACATTGGTCCTGGTGTTCCTTTTCCAACCAATGCCGTTGGCTTCACCCGGGTAGGGGCAACCGCCTACGTGCGTCTGCTCAAGCAGTTTGGGCTGGTGGCGGGCTACAGTGCCACCCTGGATGGGAGTAACATTGGCAAAACGACGCAGGTCAATGGCGGCATCGTGATCGGTCACTGGACCGCCAATAACTAGTCTTTCCCACTTTTCGAATGCTTCCACCGGCTCCCGATCGGGTGTTAAGCACAAGGTCTATAACTATGAAAACGCTTTTATCATCTATACTGCTGGGTGCCTTATTGATTGGGGCCGTGGCCTGCAAAGAGCCAACCATCGACGAAGGTATTCTGCCCTTCACGTCTCCCGGCTCTCCCGATGCCGACGGGGGTAACTGGCGCACAATTGCCCTCAAATCAGCCTCGGCTATTACCGTGCCACAACCAACGGCCATTACGTCCGATGCCTATCAGAAGGAGTTGAGCGACGTAAAAAATGGCTTGCTCAGTTCTACGCCTGAACAAAACACGGCGGTCAACTACTGGGCAGCCGGGGGCGTTTTGCGCTGGAATCAGATTGCCCGTCAACTCGTAGCGAAGTACAATACCCCGCCCGGTTATGATAACGCAACGGGGCAGGTCGTTACCGCTGCTACCGCCAACCAATACGCTGGGTCGCCCTATGCCGCCCGGGTGTATGCGTACCTGAGCGTAGCCCAGTACGATGCGCTGGTTGTTGCCTGGCGCGCCAAATACCAGTATAATCGGGCATCTCTGGAAAAGCAGGGCGTTATCACCCGGGTGCCGGTGCTGGATGTCCCCTCGTACCCGTCGGAGGACGCGGCCATTGCCGAAGCGTCGTGTCAGGTATTGGCGTATCTTTTCCCAAATGAAGTAGCTTTTCTGAAGGCGAAAGCAGCTGAACACAAACAAAGCCGCGTTTGGGCGGGTACCAACGTGCCCAGTGATGTGAAAGCGGGTGAAGACCTGGCGGCTGCCGTAGCGGCTACTGTCATTGATCGGGCAAAAACCGACCGATTCAGCCAGTCCATCGACGCCACAAACACTTGGCAGACAAAGCTGGCCGCGGCTCCCTACGATCAGAAATGGCGTAGCCTGGAGTTACCTGCCCGCTCACCGATTTTGCCGCTGGCGGGTACGGTGAAAACCTGGTTCGACTCAACGGCTGTTTTCCAGGCTGTTCCGGCAGCACCCCCGGCCACTAGTTCCGCTGAATTTCAGAAAGCGCTGAGTGAAGTACGCGACATTGCCACCACGCGCTCGCGCGATCAGTGGCGTATCGCCAATTACTGGGACAACGGTACCAATACCTATTCGCAGTCTGGCCAATGGAATTTTCTGGTCGAAGACCTGATCCGGCAGAATAGCCAGAATGAACTTCGGTCTGCCCGCACGTACGCGCTTATGAACCGGGCCATGCAGGATGCCATAACGGTGGCCTGGAATACCAAATACCGGTACTTTACTCCACGGCCCTCGCAGGTCGACGCCACCATTAAAACGGCAACTGTAATCCCGAACACACCCGGTTATGTATCGGATCAGACAGCGGTTTCCTCGGCTGCCACGACCGTACTGGCTTACCTGTTTCCCGATGAGTCCGCTAATCTGACCAGGCAGGCTGGCGAGTCGGTACTGGCCGAACTTTACGGTGGGACTAGCTTCCGGTTCGATACCGAAGCCGGCGCGAAACTGGGCGGGTTCATTGGCCAAACGGCTGTTGCTGGTGCTAAAGCCGATGGGGCAAAATAAGAGGAGCAGGTGCGGTACAACGAATCGGTAATCCGTTGTACAATAAATGGCTTCCATACGCTATGCCCTGCGCAGCCTTATGAAGTATCTGCTGTAAACGATTACTCTGCTCAATAGCGCTCCGGGTATACCTACATCCGGTTGGCAAAGCGGTAACGATCACAATAGAGTTATCCATCGCTCTACCAACCGAATTGGTAGCCAATTGACTACTCGTTAATACGTATATTTGCTAAACAGTAAAACTCGTCAACATGACCGACTCGATCGTCGACCTGCTTCGGCAAAAGAAAAAACAGATTTTAACTACCTGGATGAGAATGCAGTTGGCCGATGAAGCTCTTCGGGATGACCTGATGCCAAACGAACAGCTTCGAAACCAGTCTGATGAACTTCTGACAACGCTCTTTTCGGTACTGACCGACACTAACCTTACACAGTTAAATACTCCCGAGATCGAACCGCTGGTAAGTCTGCTGTCCAATATATCAATGACCCGCGCCCGGCTCGGGTACACCCCCCGCGAAACGGCCATCTATATCTTTAGTTTAAAAGATGCGCTCTTGGAAACGATACAGGCCGATCTGGATAATGATCCGAAACGCCTTTATCAGGAAAGCCGGAAAATCAACCGGTTTGTTGATAGCTTGGGCGTTGTTACGTTTGAGACGTTTCTTCAGGGGCGCGAGGAAATCATTCTTCGTCAGACCGATGAAATGTCCAATATATCGACACCCGTGGTTAAAGTGTGGGATGGTATTCTGGCCATGCCGATCATCGGTACGATAGACAGCTCCCGCACGCTGCTGGTTATGGAAAACCTACTCCAGGAGATTGTTAATACGGGCAGCGACATTGCTATTCTGGATATTTCAGGGGTGCCGATGGTTGACTCAATGGTGGCCCAGCACCTGATCAAAACGGTTAATGCAACCCGCCTGATGGGGGCCGAATGTATTATCAGTGGTATCAGACCCGAAATTGCCCAGACAATTGTGCATCTGGGTATCGATCTGTCGAACGTGGTGACCAAAGCTACGCTGGCCAGTGCGCTCAAATATGCCTTTCGAACGTTGCGTCTGGAGGTAAAAAAGATGCCGTCGACTACGAGCTTATCCCCCGATTCCAACCCTTTTTAATCACCACCGGCAATGGAGCGAATTCCTATTCTGAAGATGGGCCGGTTTCTGCTGGTAACGATTCAGGTCGATCTGTATGATCGACTGGCACTTGATCTGGAAGCTAACATTATCAAGGCTATCGAAAAATACAACGCCAGCGGTATCATGATCGATATTTCGGCGGTCACTATTGTCGATTCATTTATGGGTCGAATCCTGAGTAACATAGCCAGTATGGCTCGTGTGCTGGATGCTGAAACGGTGGTTGTGGGCATGCAGCCCGCCGTTGCCATTACACTGGTGGAACTGGGTTTGCCGTTAAAAGACGTTTATACGGCATTAAATGTGGAAAAAGGCATGGAACTTCTGCGTAGCAAGACAGTATCCGACGATGATGCCGACTCCGACGATTAAGGTTACCGCTACTGAAGCAATCACTGTACAGACCGAACGGGATGTGGTGCAACTGACGACCTATGTCAGGAAGCAGGCCGGGCTCCTGGGTATGTCGTTGCTCGATCAGACCAAACTGATGACGGCCGCCAGTGAACTGGCCCGAAATATGCTCAACTATGCAGGCGGGGGTGATGTGCAAATTGACCTGGTAAATGGGGGTAAACAAGTTGGCATACGATTGATTTTTATGGATAAAGGACCCGGCATTGCCGATATAAAACTAGCTATGCAGGATGCTTATTCCACCGGCCGGGGGCTGGGTCTGGGGTTGCCGGGTACCAAACGGCTGGTCAGTGAGTTTTCTATTGACAGTACAGTTGGTCAGGGCACAACCGTGACCATTATTAAATGGACGAATGGATAATACGCCCCATCGCTCGTTTATCGTAACGGATCGTAGTTACGGAGCAGGCATCAAACGCGACGTACGGTTGATGGCAAGCAGGCTTCGGTTCAACGAGAAAAGAATGGGTGAGCTGGATATTGTTCTGGCTGAACTGATATCCAACCTGGTCAAATACGCTATCGACGGGGAGTTACTCGTAAAAGCCACCCCCGACCCCGATAATGCCAGTCTTGAGCTGATCAGTATCGACAGTGGTCCCGGCATGCTCGATGCCAACCAGATGCTGGTCGACGGGGTATCGACCGGAGGGTCGCTGGGGCAGGGGTTAGGGGCCATCAAGCGGCTGTCCAGCGAGTTTCATATGTACTCACAACCCGGTCGCGGAACGGTCGTGCTGGTGCGGCTGTACGAAAACCAGAAAGAGGTAACCAAAGACCCGCCCCGGGCAGATGTGCGCTGCATCTGTGTGCCAAAAAACGGCGAAACCGCCTGCGGAGATGCCGGTTATTTCAAACTGACCGATTCCTCACTGATTGTGTTTTTGGGTGATGGCCTGGGTCACGGCATATTGGCCCAGCGTGCCGTAGAGCAGGCCGTGCGTGTTCTTTCGCAGGATCGATCGCTGAGTCCCGGTGTACTGATAAAAACGATTCATGAGGCTTCGGCCCATACCCGGGGACTGGTGGGTACTTGCGCCGTTTTCGATTTTATCGATCGCAAATGGCGGTTTTGTGGAGTAGGTAATATCCTTACCCGGCTCAGCGGCTCAATGGGCGTGAAAGGATATATGCCCCAAAATGGTATTATTGGACACAATATACCCACAAAACTGGTTGATCAGGAGATGCCTTACGAGCGCAATCAATGGCTGGTACTGACGTCGGATGGACTACACACACAGTGGAATCCGGCGCGCTATCCAGGTATTAAACATTATGATCCGTCTATTTTGGCGGCCATAATTTATCAAGAATATGCCCGCCATACAGACGACATGTCGGTTGTGGTGAGCAAACTTTACTAACGTTATGCAAGAGTTAACGAAGTTGATGCTGGACAATGAAATGGACCTGATTCTGGTTCATAAGCGCAGCATGAAACTAGCGGAGCTGGCGGGTCTTTCACTGGCAGCCCAGACTACCTTCGCTACGGCTGTTTCGGAGGTAGCCCGGCTGGCCGTAATCAGTGGTGATCACGCATCGCTGCGGTTGGGCGTAAGTAGTCACGACACAAAGGGCTGGCGTATTCTGGCGTATCTACACGATAGCCAGGATTACCCGGTTGGTACGTTTGAGCCCGCGCTGGTACACGCCCGGCGGCTGGTCGATGAGTTAACAATTGATGTAAACGGGAGGGGAACCATCATTCAGTTATATTGCGCGGTTCAGGATCTGAAATCCGTTAATTCAGACCGCATCAACGGGTGGAAAAAACTATTTCTGCATGAGCCACCTGCTTCACCCTACGATGATATCAAACGTAAAAACAACCTGCTTCAGGAACTTGCTGATCGGCTTAGTCAGAGCGAACAGCAATACAGACAAGTAACGAACTCGTTGCCGTTGCTGATTTTTACCGTAACATCCAACGGAAAGTTAACGTACGTGAACCAAGGATTTACCAGTTTTCTGGGCAAATCGATGGAGGACCTGAATGAGGAAAACTGGCTGCACAATTTTCATAAGGATGACTACGCTGAAATAACGCGTACCTGGGCGGATAGTGTTGCCGCGGGTTTACCTTTTAGAGGAGAAGGACGGCTTCGTAATAGCCTGACAGGTAGCTATATATGGCATCTGGTTTCCGCCACGCCACTCCGCAATGCCAATCAGGAGATCGTTCACTGGACCGGTTTTCTGGCCGATATCGACGTACAGAAAGGTGTTGAACAAACCCTGCGGGACAACGAAGAACTGAGGCAAAATAAAAGTCAGCTGGAAACCAGCCAGCAGCAGCTGGCCGACGATATTGGTGAACTGAACCGGAGTAATACCGAACTCTCGCAGTTTGCCTACGTAGCCAGCCATGACCTGCAGGAGCCGCTGCGCAAGATTCAGGCCTTTAGCAGTATGCTGACCGAGCAGTACGGCCCCGCGCTCGATGCCAATGCCCAGGACATCATTCGCCGGATGCAGTCGGCTACGGGGCGTATGCAGGAGTTGATTCGGGGGTTGCTGGCCTACTCACGACTGAATACGGAAAAGCCATCCTTTCACGCCGTATCCCTGTCGGCCCTGGTCGATGAGGTGCAGAGTGATCTGGAAACCGCCATTCGGGACCGGAATGCGCAGGTGCGGGTTGGTGGATTACCGGTTATTCAAGGCAACACCCTGCAACTGAGGCAGCTGTTTCAGAATCTGCTGAGTAACGCGCTGAAGTTTATCCCCGCTGACCGGGTGCCCGTTATCCAGGTCAATGCCCGAACCGTTCCGGTTGATCAACTGCCCATATCCTCCGCCGGAAAAGCCACCAGCTATCTTGAAGTGAGTATTGTTGATAACGGGATTGGTTTCGACGATAAATATGTCGACCGGATTTTTAATCTGTTTCAGCGGTTACACGGTCGCAGTGAATACGCCGGAACGGGCATTGGACTGGCTATTTGTAAGAAAGTTGCCGATAACCACGGTGGCTACCTGACGGCCCATAGCCAGCCGGGTAAGGGAGCCACGTTCTTATTGTACCTGCCATTGCCGTAACACAAACAGCTGGCGGCTTGGCAATCAACAAAACACCTGACCTGCTGGAATCCGCTTTTTTTGTAACATTGCTCAACCGTTTACGATTAACTAGTCAAACGATTGTGTAATGAGCCTACCTAATTCGCTTTCCGGACAACCTGATTTTGGTCGGTCCCGAGTTGTTATCGAACGGGTCAGCCCCGAACTGGACGGTGGCCAATTCCCCATAAAAGCTATTCCTGGCGATGTTGTGGCCGTAGAGGCCGACATTTTTGCTGACGGACACGATTACCTGACAGCGGTGTTGTTGTACAGGCACACCGACGACGCCGACTGGACCGAAATGGCGATGGCCCCTCTGGTGAATGACCGCTGGGGTGCCTCATTCGTGGTGGAGAAACAGGGCCGTTACCTGTATACGTTCGAAGCCTGGATCAACCACCCCGCTTCCTGGCAGCACGAAATTCACCTGAAAGTAGCCGACGGGCAGCGAATCACCAGCGAGTTGCTGGCCGGTGCCACCTATTTGGATGGCATACTGGAACGGGCTGGCGGAAATAACGCTGAAACAGCCGCGAAAAAAACCAAAGGCAGGAAAAAAGTCGAAGTCAGTGAAGAAACGCCCGACGCGAAAGTGATTCGGGAAATGGCCGCTCTATTTCGTGCCGGATCGGGCGCACCCGAGGGTGACCAGTACAACGAAGCGGTCTCCGTGGCCGAAAGCGATCAGTTTACATTCTACGCCAATCGCTATCCCGAACGGAACCATACCACTCGCTATCAGCACGAACTGGGCGTGGACGTTGACCGGGCGCGCGCCGGATTCAGCACCTGGTATTGCCTTTTTCCCCGTTCGGCTTCCCGACAGGAAGGGCAGCATGGTACGTTTCGGGATGTAGAGGCCCTGCTGCCCCGTATATCGGGTATGGGATTCGATGTGCTCTACCTGCCACCTATTCACCCTATTGGAACCGCCCACCGGAAAGGAAAGAACAACTCGGTTATCTGCCAGCCGGGTGAGCCGGGTGTACCGTACGGCATTGGCTCCGAAGAAGGCGGACACGATACGATTCACGCCGAGCTGGGTACGGTTGATGACTTTAAACACCTGATCGCCATCGCCAAAAACTACGACATGGAGATCGCGATGGACTTGGCTATCCAATGCTCCCCCGACCATCCGTGGGCTAAAGAACACCCGGAGTGGTTCAAGAAGCGGCCCGACGGAACTATTCAATACGCCGAAAACCCGCCCAAAAAGTACCAGGACATTTATCCGGTTTATTTCGAAACAGCCGATTGGCGAAACCTGTGGGAAGAGTTAAAGCGGGTGTTGCTGGTGTGGGCATCCTGGGGCGTCCGAATTGTACGGGTCGATAACCCCCACACCAAGCCATTCGTTTTCTGGGAATGGGTTATTGCCGAGGTCAAAAAAGAGTACCCGGATATGATTTTTCTGTCCGAAGCCTTTACCAAACCGAAAGTAATGCAGGAACTGGCCAAACGGGGGTTTGCGCATTCGTACACGTATTATACCTGGCGCAATACAAAAGCTGAGTTGCAGGAATACATGACGGAGTTGACGCAGGGTGAAATGAAGCATTACTTCCGCCCCAATTTCTGGCCTACGACCCACGACATCAATCCCTACAGCCTACAGTCGGGGCATGAGCCACAGTTCCTGATTCGCTACTTTATGGCGGCCACACTGTCGAGCAATTACGGCATTTATGGGCCATCGTTCGAGCTGATGGAGCATATACCATTCCCGAATAAAGAAGAATACCTGAACTCGGAGAAATACGAAATCCGGCTCTGGGACTGGGATAAAACGAACAAGCTGACGTACCTCATCACACTCGTCAATCGAATACGGCGTGAGAATGTGGCGTTACAAACAACTAATAACCTGACCTTCTGCACCGTCAGCGACGACGCCATTATGGCCTACCTGAAAACGACGGGGGATAATCGACTACTAATCGTGGTCAACACGGACGCGTACCAACGACGGGCTGGTATGGTTCAGGTACCCCTCTGGCAACTGGGCATTGACTACGATCAGCCGTATAAAGTGCACGACCTGCTCACCGGAGCTTACTACACCTGGCAGGGCGAACAGAATTACGTGGAATTAGACCCCTACGTATTGCCCATGCACTTGTTCCGGATTGAACGCTAACGGATTGGATTGGCAAACAGGAAGTGGCGGATGCGAATGTTTCATGACAGCTCACCGTACCTGCATCCTACTGACTGATTGAATCAAAAAGGGCCACTGGCTAATGCCAGTGGCCCTTTTTGATTACTAACTTCATTGATCGACCTGTTTATTTACAGGGCCGATACCCATACAGTTCCTCGGTTGTATCGGTCTGATAAATGGAGCCATCCAACGAAAACGAACGCGTAGTTTGTGTTCGCTTCACTATCAGGCCTCGCTCATTGACTACGTAGACGTAATCGGACTCACTTCGCTTAACGGGTTGGTTATAACCACTGGCCGTGCTGTAGTAGGCCGATTTTATTATACGGTTAGCATCGGACCAGAACGCACTCGGTAAAATGGGATGCCCTTTGTGCACAAAAACGGCACTTGCCTGATTGCTTTTATCCCCGTATTCATTGGTTGTGTACGCATCCAGCTTTCCCTGCCGCCACTCTTCAACCCGGACGGCATTCCCGGCTGAATCATGCGAGAACCGGGAAAAGTAAGACCCTTTCGTGAAATCGACCTGCGTAAGAAGCCCCTGGCTGTTAATGTATGGCGTTCGATCATCGACCTCCCCCTGCCCGTTAACGAGTCGGTACGATCGTAAAATTCCTCCTTCAAATGTTTGTGTGTCAGTACTGCCGTCGATGCCCGTGTAAACGTATTTGTTCACCTTTCCGTCTGCGTCGTAAGTGTACCGCTGCGAATTGGTATACACCACGCCTGAACTCGTCGTGAATGACGTTAGGGTGCTGGTTAGCTTTCCGGACGTGTACTGATACGTAGTTTCCGACTGGCTATTTATGACGCTGTTACTGGTCTGCTGGTTGTTGACAGACGCTGTTCGCTTGGTAAGAAATTTCTGGCTATCGAACGTGTGTTTGTACGTACTGACCGTTCGCCCATTTGTGTAGACGGTATCGAAAAAAGGGACGAGCGAATAGCCCTCGGACGTACCGGCAGGGTAACCAACTTCATTTACCCTTACCGTCTTTGTCTTGGTTTCGTAAAATTTACACGCATAGATGTCGACCTCAGGCGTGCTGGTTCCTGGTATACCGGGAACGACCGGATCGGATGGCCGGCAACTAAAAAGCCCTAACAGGCCAAGAAATAAAACAACAGAAACGGTCGATAGACGTATTGGCATACGGATATAGCATTCAATAAGGTGCGTCAATACATGATTAACTGCCTTGACTTTGGAGGCAAAATACACCCAAACAATGGCAGAAGCAATTGACTTACAACTTTACCAGTGTATTCAGATAGGAGAGCGTAGTCTCGGCTATTTCGGAGGTGCCCGTTACAGGAGCGGCACCGGTAGGCTCGGAGGTACAAGCCAGGGCAATGTGTCCTTCGGTGGCCAGCATACCTGAGGTAGGATCAAGGCCGATCCATCCGGCACCGGGAATAAATACCTCGGCCCAGGCGTGCAAGGCTAGTGAATTCTCCTTTAGTTCAGACGGTCCCTCAGGTACGACCTGAGCCAGATAGCCGGAAACGAACCGGGCCGCTAAACCAAACCTTCGCAGTGTCTGAACCAGGAGCCAGCCCGAGTCGCGGCAGGAGCCAATGGCCCGGTTGAGGGTTTCTTCGGCCGTTTGCACACCCGGCTCCATTCGGGTTGTATACGCAATATCCTGGAAAATCCGGCGGTTAAGACCGATCAAAAAGTCAATCGTATTCTGTGTAGTTCGATCAATTGTCTGTAGCCATTGGTCATATTGCGTACCCTGTTCGGTAGCCTCCAGATAGGGCGCAAGGTCTTTTTTTTGCTGGGCCTCGTACTCGAACGGAAACGAGATGGCGTGGGTGTCCAGGAGAAAATCGAATGGGTTTGTCGGCTCCAGGCTGGCAATAATGTCGACATCAATGGACATCGACTGCATAGGTTCCCAAAAATCGACGCGGGCGATGAAGTTGCCGAAGGGGTCCTGCTGCCAATGAACGATATGGTTGGCGGGCTGAATCGTCAGTAAGTAAGACTCAATAGTAGCCCGGCTGTGTGCCACTGGCCTGAGTCGGATTAAATGGGGCGACAAGGAAACCATCCGATCATAATCATACTGCGTGTGATGATGAATAGCAATGCGGGTAGACATGGGTAAGCAAGAAGAACAAATACGGTTTTTACCAAACCTGATTACCTTATAAAGAAGGTTCAGGTACTCGCCGAGTGAGCGGTAACACACTGGGTTGTACCAATACCGGTTTAACGGGTTCCGTTCGGCCTAATGTCCGCAACAGGCGGAAGTGCGACACGAGCGCTGAACCAAAGCTATGGTTTACCAGGTAAGGTAGGCCAAATTCATGAGCCGTATCCTTCACAATTTTGCTGATTTCCGGATAGTGAATGTGGCAAACTTTCGGAAATAGGTGGTGTTCGATCTGGCGGTTCAGCCCACCGCACAGGAACGCAGCCAGTTTCGAATCCGGCGCGAAGTTAGCCGTTGTGTGCATCTGGTGCACGGCCCAGGCGGATTGTATATCGCCCCGCTCGTCGGGTATCGGGAAGTCGGTGCCTTCTACGGCATGGGCTAGCTGGAAGACAAGGCCCAACACCAGCCCTTCCGCCACGTGCATCAGAACGAATCCGATGGCCAGCTGCCACCAGGTCAGGTCGAGCAGCAGATAAGGAAGAATCAGAAAGCCGATGTAATAAATCGTTTTAGAGACAAACAGCTTGATGTATTCGGCACGAGGGTGCGCCGAGTTATCGTGATGCCCAATCTTGCTCTTGAAAAATTTGACAAAGTCTTTACGAAATACCCACGACAGCGACGCCAGCGCGTACAATGGAAATGTATACCATTGCTGATACCGATGCCAGGGGCGCAGGTCTTCCTGAGCGTCCAGACGCACCAGGCCCGGAGCCAGTTCGATATCCTCATCGTGGCCGGGTATGTTCGTGTACGTATGGTGAACGATGTTATGGGTCACTTTCCAGATATACGGGTTGGCGCCCAGCAGGTAAAAGCTATTGCCCATGAGCCGGTTAACCCAGCTTCGCCCCGAAAAAGAGCCATGCAGCCCATCGTGCGATACATTGAACCCAATAAAAGCCGCAAACATACCCAGCACAATCGCTAGTCCCAGCATGGTCCATAGTCCGAACTGATTGGATAAAATCAGACCGTACAACGTGGCGTAGCCAATCAGGAAGAAACTTGCTTTCCCCCACATAGCCCCGTTGGCGTGAGAGGAGATGGCGTTTTCTGCGAAATAAGCGTCCACACGTCGACGAACGGTAGGGAAAAATTGTGATCGGTTTTTGTCTTTGAATTTTAATGGATTTGACATCAATTATAGCAGTTAAGGATTTGACCAATCGGCTTCACCCATTTTGATAGAGATAAGATCCGTTGGCCTCGTTCGGTGAGTATACAGTGACCCCTTAAAAGACCTTCATTTAATGGAGACAATCAACAGGGTAACGTTAATTAAGAGCAAGTCAGGTTCGAAAGATAGCTCGTTTCGGCTATTCTTCGGCATTCTGTCGAAAATCTTAACAGAAGCGAAACAGGGACGTTGCCTAATCCTGGACCGATGTGAAATGAATTTGGTTCCTCTATGGGTTACCGGGTTAGTTCTGGAGAATGCCCACCGACGCGAAATCAGCTTTCCTCAAAATGGTAACCTTGCTGTTTAAACTTGTGGAATAGAGGAAAGATCTAGACGGTTGTGTACTGGGAAATGACAAAGAGAAGTGGGGTATAAGTCGCTTTGTTTTAATGAGTTTACCTGACAAAAGCTACATGAGTAAAGCTAGAATGGGCCAGGCGAATGGAGGAAAATAGCGACAAGGATAATCGAGTTACTATCGAAGTGGTAACCATGTTACCTTCAGGTAAGTTCCGAACGAATGGGAAGGTAAAAAAATAATATTTGCCAAAACGGTTTTATCGGGATTAAAAAATTCTGTTATACCCATTAATCATTGGCTAACAACAATAGAGTATAGACTTTTTGCCGATAAGTACTGTTAGGCTTTACTTGGCCCGGATTGCAATTACGGGGTCGAGACGGGCGGCCGAGAAGGCGGGAATAATACCGGACAGGATGCCGATCACACTCGAAACTCCCAGCCCCAGCGTGATATTGGCCGCCGTCAGCTGGAGGGTCAGGCTACCCAGACTCATGAACGTGAGCAGGTAAACCAGCAGGATGCCGACCAGCCCGCCGACAAGGCTTAACAGAATGGCCTCGAACAGAAACTGAAACAGAATCACGTAATTCTTGGCGCCCAGCGATTTCTGAATGCCGATAATATTCGTTCGTTCTTTTACGCTGACGAACATAATGTTAGCGATGCCGAAGCCGCCGATCAGGATCGAGAAGCCACCAATGACCCAACCCGCCAGGGTAAGCACCACAAAAATACCGCTGATGGCCTGGGCGGCCGCTTCGGGGCGGTTGATGGCAAAATTGTCGTCCTGCAAAGGGCGCACTCCCCGGCGGGTACGCAGGAGTCCACGCACTTCGCTCTCCAGCTCGAGCAACCCCTCGTCGGAATCATACCCTTTTATGGCAATGTCGATACTCGGGTTGATCGAGTGAAACATTTTGGCGAAAGCGCCGTAGGGAATCAGGCATTTGATGTCGGGGTTACCGCCCACGTTGATGAGACTCTCGCCTTTTTTACTTTGTACGCCAATAACCGTAAAATTCAGGCCGCTGATCTTGAATGTTTTGCCGATCGGATCCTGGTTAGGAAAAACGTTTTCGGCGACATCGGAGCCAATAATGGCCACGTTTCGCGACACATCGATTTCCTGTTGGGTGAAATACCGCCCCTGTTCAATAGGAACATCAGATATGATGTTGTAGTCGAGGGTAGTGCCCTGAATAAGCGCCGACATGCTGTTGTTGTTGTTCTTGATGGTTACCCGATTTTTAAAGTCCATGGCCACAATGGCCTGAGCGTTTTCGAGTTTCTCCTGCAAAAACTTGTATTCCTTATAGGTCGGCTCCGGGCGCTGAAAGTATTTCCACCACTGATATTCGCCACTCCCAAACGACCAGGGCCATTTCTGAACATAAACCACCTTATCACCAATAAATGACAGACTTTCCTTGATGTTTCGTTCCAGCGAATCAACCAGCGTAAACACCGCGATAATGGCAAAAATACCAATGGTTACGCCCAGCAGCGAGAGCATAGTACGCAGCAGATTCGACCGGAGCGCCTGCCACGCAAATCGAAAACTTTCAAAGGTCTGACGAAGGAACTTCACGCGGATTGAAAAAGCGAAAGGGTGAAAGAAGCAAAGCGCGTTGTATCCGAACGACTTCACCAACGGAAAGTACGATATGGGCGAGTATCCACCAAACCATTTCGGACAAGCGTAACCCCCGGGCGGATAAATGGCTGATTTGGGTATCAGTCGGATAACGTTATTTTTGTAAATTACTGTACAACCGCAACCTGAACACGCTATGCACAAATGTGTCGCTCCTTACGCCCTATGGCTTCTCCTGGCAATAGCGGTCGCTGCCTGTAAAACTCAATCGCCGGTTACATCAACCACTGATAAGAAGGTAGCCCAGAGCCAGGGGGTTTATCAGTACCGCGACGAAGACCCTACCGTTAAACCGTTTTTCTCGGATCGGGTGGGGGTTATCGGGCGAAATGGGATGGTAGCATCGGCCCACCCGGAGGCCTCCCAGGTTGGACTTGCCATATTGCAGGCTGGTGGCAACGCTGTTGATGCTGCCGTGGCGGTACAGTTTGCGCTGGCTGTCGTTTACCCCGGAGCGGGCAACATTGGCGGGGGCGGCTTTATGGTATACCGCGAAAGCGCCGGCAAATCCTACTCGCTGGATTACCGGGAGAAAGCACCCGGACGAGCTACCCCGAACATGTACCTCGATTCGGCAGGTAACGTTCGGCCGGGTCTTAGCATCAGCGGTCATTTGGCAAGTGGTGTACCTGGTTCAGTCGATGGGATGGCCGAAGCACACAAGCGCTTTGGTAAATTATCGTGGGCGCAGGTGCTGCAACCCGCCGTCGATCTGGCCCGGAAAGGATTCGCGCTCACCGAACGGGATGCCACTGGTCTGAACCGGATCAAAGGCGATCTGACGACGATCAATCCGGGCAAAGCCTATTTTTTGAGGAATACTGCAGTTACGGACACCGTTAGCTGGCACAAGGGTGATTTGCTGGTGCAGGCCGATCTGGCGCAAACCCTGCAACGGATTCAGACGCAGGGTCGGGCCGGATTTTACGAAGGGGAAACCGCGCGTTTGCTGGCCGACGAAATGGTGCGTGGTAAGGGCTTGATCACCGAAGACGACCTGAAAAATTACCACTCTGTCTGGCGCGATCCTATTCAGGCGACCTACAAGAATTACAACGTAATCACAATGCCGCCCACCTCCAGCGGAGGCATTGCCCTGGTGCAGATGATGCGCTTTACGGAGCCGTTTCCGCTGCGCAAATGGGGATGGAATCGCGATAGTACGGTGCAGGTCATGATAGAAGCCGAACGGCGCGTGTATGCCGACCGGGCCAAGTTCCTGGGCGATCCTGATTTTGTGAAGGTCCCTGCTACGCAACTGATGAGCCCGGACTACCTGCGTACCCGCTGGACAGATTTCTCCTGGGCGAAAGCAACTGATAGCCGGGCCGTTCGGGGCGGCTCCATTCCCGGCTACGAAAGTCTGGAAACAACCCATTTCTCGGTGGTGGATAAAGACGGCAATGCGGTGAGTATCACGACGACCCTTAACGGCGGATACGGCAGCCGTGTCGTGGTTGGCGGGGCGGGTTTCTTTATGAACAACGAGATGGACGATTTCAGCGTGAAGCCGGGTGCGCCTAACATGTATGGGTTGATTGGCAATCAGGCTAATGCCATTGCGCCTAATAAACGAATGCTATCGTCCATGACACCAACGATTCTGGAGAAAGACGGAAAACTGTTTATGGTGGTTGGCACCCCTGGCGGATCAACCATTATGACATCGGTGTACCAGACCATTCTGAACGTGATCGAACACGGTATGACCATGCAGCAGTCGGTCAATGCCCTGAAGTTCCACCACCAGTGGCTTCCCGATAAAACAATATTCGAGAACGGGGCTTTCTCCGACGCTACTATAGACGCGCTGAAAAGCCGGGGTTATGTGCTGGAAAAACTGACGAACACCCTGGGCCGGATGGATTGCGTCTTGATTCGACCCGATGGCTCTTATGAGGGAGCATCCGATCCGCGGGCCGATAATACCGCCCGTGGCTATTGAGTTGCCCACGCTGGCTTAGTTTCTTTATTAGTAAAATAAGCCGCGCAGGTTGATTCCTGCGCGGCTTGTCTGTGTACTTACTACGATATATTTTTTGATATATTTTGTCGCTAAAAATTACGCTAGTTTGATTAGTGTTGATGCTTGATTTCTCATTTCGTACTTGTCTAAATAGTATTTAGTATACAGACTTTCCGATACCGAAAAAATGAAGGTAATGGGGTACTAAAAAACGATATAAAGATGTAGGCAAGATTTAACGTTTAGATTGAGTCAATAAGCTGACGTTATATAGTTGTAGTGAGAAATGGAGACATAAACTGGTTTAGTATTTCGAGCATAAAGCATATTGAATAAGCTATTGGAATACAAAAAAATAAATCATAAATAACTGGTAATGTATCGGTTATATCTAAGGAGTATCAGTTGTGTATGTTCAAGAAGGTAACAGAGTAGCCGTTGTGGTTGACAAAAATAACGTGTCCTGTTGGTGATCGTTAACTAGATCGTCACCGGTAATTTTAGTATATAAAGGAGGTTAAATGCTCATCGGGTATATATATGTTGCGCAAATACTTAATTAGAAAAGATAAATTTATTCAACAGACTTGTCGTAACTTTATAGAACTAATGTCTCCCTATACATTATGAAGAATTCTTACGACAAGTTAAAAATTAAAGCCAATTTCAAACGAGCGAAAGTATTGATCGTTGAGGATAGTGATGATCACTGGCTATTGATCGAACGTGCCATGCAGGAATGTCTTCCAGAGATAACTCCTGTCCGGGCCGTATCTTCGCAACAGGCACTGGTACTCCTGCATGAGTGGCAGCATCAGGAATGGGAAATCCCTAAGTTAATTATACAGGATTTGTATTTGCCCAGTCGTGCTGCTGGCTGGCAACTACTCAGGCAGATCAAACAGATGCCTGTTCCTTTCTGTCAGGTTCCGGTTATTATGCTAAGCTGGTCCGATGATTGCAACGACATCATAGAGGCCTATACCATTGGCGCTGCTTCTTATCTGGTAAAACCAGTAACGTTTGCGGAATGGCTCGATTATTTTCACGAATTGCGTACCTACTGGTGGGAAACAGTGAGTTTGCTTCCCTTGCAATACATCTTATAACGTACGATCTACCAAAACCGGTTTGCGTTTATACATAACCGTTCCGAAAAATCATTGCTGAAACATAGCCAGTCAATCCGCAGTTGTTGGTGCAGACACTGGCTACTAAAGGAAGTGAAAGAGCGGATTGTTGCCGAAGCAAGGCATTTATTTAATCAACTCGGCGTGCGTACCGTTCGCCTGGACGATGTTGCCTACCAACTGGGTATTTCCAAGAAAACGCTCTATCAACATTTTCACGATAAAGAAGAACTCGTCAGGCTGGTACTGGAAACACAACTGGACGAGAATTTACGGGAAGCCGAGGCCATTCATACATTGGCTTCGAATCCGATTGTTGGTGCCCTGCGCATCTGGGACCGGCTTGTTGCGTACCGCCAAACGACCAATCCGAACCTGCTACGCGATATAGAACGCCATTACCCAACTGTCTGGAGTATGTTTGAGCTATTCCGGATAACGTACATCAACACAATCCTGGCGACTAATATTCGCAGGGGTATAGAGCAGGGATTGTACCGCTCCGATGTCGATGAGCCCGCTCTGGCCTGGCTATGGGTTACCCAAAGTCAGTGGGAAATTCCGTATCCAGATGCTGAAACGACAATAAAGCACCACTTTGTCCGTGGTCTGTTAACCCAAGAAGGACTGGCTTTCTATGACGCTAATGGGTTCCGTTGACGTAGTCACCAAAACCGGTCAATTGCGTCTAGCCAGACTGACCGGTTTTGGTGACTACCCTATTTTTTTAGACGATACCAGGCCGAGCCATACCCCGTTAGGCTGACCGGAAGAGTCCCGTCATCGCCAATCGTATTCGTCGTAGCATCGAACAAGTTAGTCACCATAAGGCCAGTTTTGATGGTGCTCTTCAACTGACATTGCTGTGGCTTTGCACTAAAATTATAGACGGTCACCAGGGAGCGGCCCTGCCAGTCGTATTGAATGGCCAGTACCTGCTCGGAGCCGGTGTCGATGATTTTTCCGTTAGCCCATCCAATTTCGGGACATTGTTTTCGTATACGGGCAAGCCGCATTACCTGATTCAGAATAGAGGATGAATCGAGACGTTGAGTGGCTACATTCACCGTTTTGTAGCTATAAGGTCCCTGACTGATGATGGGCCGAACTGTTCTGGCCGCGGTTGAAAAACCAGCATTGATTTCCGCCGACCATTGCATCGGTGTCCGAACCGACAGTCGCTCTTTCAGACTCAAATCATCGCCCATCCCGATTTCTTCACCGTATCGAATAACGGGCATCCCCGGTAGGGAGAAAAGCACACTGTACGCTAGGTTAACCAGACGCTGATCGCCCAGCATGGGGGCCAACCGGCGACGAATGCCCCGGTCATAGAGTTGCATTGTTGTGTCGGGGCCAAACTTGGCATACACGGCATTTCGTTCGGTATCGCTTAGCCGGCCCAGATCGATTTCATCGTGATTCCGCAGAAAGTTAGCCCACTGAGCCGTAGGCGGAATGTCCTTTGTCGCATTCAGGGCTTCTTTCAGGGATTTTGTTTCGCCGGTAGCCAGGGCGTAGAACAAATGCTGATTAACGAAAAAGTTGAACATCGTTTGCATGCCCTGCCCTTCGTTTCCAAAATAAGGCTCCTGTTCTTTCGGGTCAACGTTGGCTTCGCCCAGCAGGATAGCATCGCGCTTGTGCCATTGAATGTACTGGTGCAATTGCGTGATCATGTCAAACTGATGGTCGGGTTTTTCGGGGTCAAAATCCGCGTTGGCTACCTCAATCAGAAACGGAACCGCATCAACCCGAAAACCGGCTACCCCTTTTTCGAGCCAGTACCGAACAATTTTACGCATTTCCTGCTGTACCGCCGGGTTCTGCATGTTCAGGTCTGGCTGGCTTTCGTAAAAGCGGTGGTAATAGTATTCACCCGCCTGTTTGTCCAGCGTCCAGATGTCTTTCTGGACACCCGGAAACACCATGCCTTTGTCCCATTTCTTCGGACGTTCCTTTGCCCATACATACCACGACCGGTAGGGTGAATCCTGGCGCTGACGAGCCTGCTGAAACCAGGGGTGCTGATCGGACGTATGGTTCGTCACCAGATCCATCATAACCCGAATGCCCCGTTGGCTGGCCTGGCGAATGCATTCGTCAAAATCCTGACTGGTGCCCAGTCGCTTATCAATGCCGTAAAAGTCCGATATATCGTACCCGTCGTCTTCGTTTGGGCTGGGTTGGAAAGGGGCCAGCCAGATGGTTTCCACACCCAATGTTTTGAGGTAATCCAACTGTTGGGTCAATCCCTTAAAATCACCGATACCATCCTGATCGGAGTCTTTGAACACCTCCACATCGACGCTGTAGACAAGGCCATTTTTGTACCAAAGTTCTTCGATGAAATCGGTTGGACGCGGGGTCGCAGGTGTTTCGGTTGTTTCTGTTTTTGTCGTGCTGGTGTGGCAGGCCGCAAGCATACCGACAAGGAAAACAAGAATGAGTTGTTTCATGAAAATAGGAGGATGGTTCTATACGTAGACTAACTGGTTTGGAAGCCATCCTGTTGATTGTTTACTCATTTCCCGATTGTCTGGCTCACGAGATTTCTCGCTTTTTGCACGGGCGGACCGGTCGGGATGATAAACGCAGCATTTAAGCCCCCGGAAAACAAGCCTCAACAACCCCTTTGCGAACTTTCCGGAATGGTTATATGAATAAAGGTAGATTTTCCCCCGATGCTTAATCAATTCTGTTGTACGCAGAGTTGACAGGAGATGAAGAAGGAAACTATCTGGCTGGAAGACTGGCAACGGATACTGTTTGGCGATGCTCCCGTCGAATTCATGCTGGAGGTCCTGATCCGCACATCGCTGATTTATCTGGTACTGCTGGTCATCATGCGGTTGTTAGGCAAACGCATGAACGGGCAGCTTACCAACCTCGAACTGGCCGTTATGCTCACCATGGGAGCGATTATGGCCCCGGGTATGCAGATTCCTGACCGGGGGCTGTTGCCAGCGGTGCTGGCGCTGGTTTGCGCGCTCGCTTTTCTGAGAGGAACAGGCTGGCTGGGGTTCAAAAGCAGTAAAATCGAAAAGCTGATCCACGGAACAGAAACTGTTCTGGTGAAGGATGGCATCATTCAACTAGAGCAGCTGAGATCAAACCGGCTTTCGCATCAACAGATTTTTGCCGCGTTGCGGAGCGAGAACGTGTATAATCTGGGGCAGGTGAAACGGCTGTATTTGGAGGCTTACGGAGAGTTTAGCATTTACGAAAATGAGCAGACTAAACCCGGCTTGTCGGTGTTGCCTCCGGCAGATGAGGAAGTACACAGCATTCATGAGCGTGCCGAAGACACGCCACTCGCCTGCACGAATTGCGGGAACACCGTTCCTGCCCTGCCAAAACCGGACCCTTGTGCCGTTTGCCAGGCTACTAACTGGATAGAAGCGATTCGCTGAACGTGTTATGAAAAAAGACGCCATTCATATTGCCGACTGGCAACGGATTCTTTTCGGAGAAGTGCCGGGGAGTTTTTACGTTGAAATACTGATCCGGGCCGCCGTTGTTTATCTCATACTGGTGGTGTCGATGCGCCTGATGGGGCGCCGGATGTCATCGCAGCTGAGTCGGAACGAAATGGCCGCGATGGTCTCGATGGCAGCCGCTATCGGAGTTCCTATTCTGGATGCCAGCCGAGGGCTACTTCCTGCCATGATCATTGCGCTGGTGGTGGTCTGTACGCAACGAATCGTGTCGTACTGGGCATCCAGAAATGAGGCATTTGAAGGTATTTCCCAGGACATAAACAGTACGCTGGTTGAGAACTCGGTTATTCAACTGGCCGCGATGAAAGACGCCCGAATGACCCGTGAATTGCTTTTCGCCGAGCTTCGGTCAAGCGGACTGATTCATCTGGGTCACGTAAAACGGCTGTACATTGAAGCAAACGGGGAATTTACGCTCATTAAAGAGTCGGCACCCAAGCCGGGCCTTTCGCTACTGCCCGAATGGGATACTGACTTCATTGAGGAACAGGAAAAAGCCCCTGACCAGTGTGTCTGTTACCGATGCGGAAACCGCCAGCCGGAAGCTGGTCCGAAAACAGATGCCTGTACGAACTGCGGACGAACTCATTGGGTTCCGGCGCTTACGTAGCCAGCCTGACCAGAATACCTTCATCCCCACCCAGACTGACAGTTTCACCAATCGAGAGGCCTTCCCACTCGGGCAGGGTCGCGATTTCGACGACGCCCCGGATGGAACGATCGGTTAAGGTAAGGTAACCGGGACTATGGCTGAGGTTCAGCACAATCAGGAACCGGGGTGCGCTCTCTGCCTGTCGGATATAGGCAATAAGCTGCGCATCCGAATAAACGGGCCTGTAATCCCCCACGTTTAGCGAGGGCTCCTGTTGCCGTAGGTTGATCAACCGTTTGTAGAACGTAAGCATCGAATACGGATCTGCCTGCTGTTGGCCGACGTTTTGGCGGGCAAAATCACGGGCCAGCCTGAGCCAGGGCTTCCCCTCTGTGAAACCGGCGTTGGGTTCATGGCTCCACTGCATCGGTGTTCGTTCGGGGTCGCGGCTCAGGTTCTTCTCCGGCATATTCAGGCCTTGCGGGTCCTGTACCTCATCGAACGGAATCGCGACATCCCGCATCCCAATTTCATCGCCGTAATACAGCGTAGGTGTGCCCCGAAGCGTTAGCAATAGCAGGGCGGCTATTCGTGCCTGTTCGGCACCCACGCGGCTGGCAATGCGGGGCCGGTCGTGGTTGCCCAGTACCCAGTTGGGCCACCCCTGGCCGGGTAGCGCCTGTTCGTATTCATCGATGGCCGTGGCAATCTGGTGAGCATCCCAAGGCAAAAGCAATAGCTGAAAGTTGAACGGCAAATGGGCTTCGTTACCGTCAACGCCGTAATAGGTCATTAGCTGCTGAACGGGCAGGTAAATTTCGCCGATGAGTAGCCGATCCTCATACGCATCGACGAGCTGGCGCATCTGTCGGATCAGGTCATGAACATCCGGCTGATCGGTAGAGTAAACAGGTAGCAACTGATCGTACGTAGCCATATGTGGCTGATAATCGGGGTTGACGGGGTTATCGCGCAGTTGTTCATCTTTGATGAGGTGCCAGATAACATCGACCCGAAAACCATCGACGCCCTTATCCAGCCAGAAACGCATGGCCGTAAACATAGCCTCCTGTACGGCTGGATTACGCCAGTTCAGGTCGGGCTGTTCTTTCAGGAAACCGTGGTAGTAGTATTGTTGAGTTGGTTCGTCCCATTCCCAGCCACTGCCTCCGAATGCGCTAAGCCAGTTGTTCGGGGGCGATCCATCCGGCAGGGCGTCGTGCCACATGTACCAGTCTCGTTTGGGATTACCCCGCGAGGAACGGGATTCCAGAAACCAGGGGTGCTGACTGGAGGTATGGTTGGGTACGAAATCGAGAATCAGTTTCATGCCCCGGTTATGGACTTCGGTCAGTAAGTCGTCGAAATCGGCCAGCGAACCGAAAAGTGGATCGACTGCCTGGTAATCAGAAATATCATAGCCAAAATCAGCCATGGGCGACGGGAAGATCGGCGATAGCCAGACGGCGGTAACGCCCAGTGACTGCACATAATCGAGTCGGGTTATAATTCCGGGAATATCACCGACGCCATCGCCTTTACTATCCTGAAAGGAACGGGGGTAAATCTGGTAAATGATGCCTGCCTGCCACCACAGGTGTTTATGCGTTCGGTCGGTCATGCGCTGGGACTTGTAACAGCCTGATTTTGTTGACTATAAAAATGGATATACTATACCTGATTCGCCAGCAGGGCGGTCTGTGAAGACACGGACTATGGAAGTAGTACATAGACTACGGCCGTATTGACTACCCTATCTCTAAATGGTCAGCAGCGTGAGCCAGGCTTCTTTGACTTTGTTTTCGGTCAGGAGCTTTTTCGCACTCAGGTGGAGCAGATCGGGTAGGTACTGGCAACCATGGCGGGCTTCGTTGATCAGCTCCGTCAATGCGCCGGACTCCCGATAGGCCTTCACCTCATCGGCCGTGGGCAAGGCCCGGAAGCTGCCGAGTTTTCCCAGGTCATTACCGGATAAGATGGCACTGTTTCGAACGTCGGCGGGGAGCTGATCGACCCCAATCCCGACTTGCGGGCGGGCTACTTCAAACAGCGCATCGCCGTGAGCGCGGCAATACCAGTCGCCCCCCATACGGCCAATGAGGTCCAGTTGGTGCGGATCAATCGCTCCGTTTACGTCGAAAATAGTGTCGTGGAAATGGCCCATCACCACCTCGCAGATGACCAGGCTGCCCGCGCCGGGGCCATCGCCCGTATGAACAATTTGCTTCACCACACACTCAAACGCAGCCGGTGATTCGGCCACGCGGGGTGGGCGTATCCGATCCGACGAAAGGGCGGTAAACCCTGCTTTATCGAACTCATCAATACCCTGGTCAAACTCGGCACTGGCCAGCGACATTTGCTCAACCATCGCATAGGTAACGATATTGATCACCACTTCACCTACGTCTTCCAGGTTCAGGAGCGTATGCTTTTTGTGGCCATGTCGATTACGGCTCGGGGCGAACACCAGCGTGGGTGGATTGTAGCCAAAGACGTTGAAGAAGCTGAAGGGGCTTAAGTTAACGACTCCGTTGGCCGCTACCGTACTGGCAAAGGCAATGGGTCTTGGGCCAATGGTTCCGATCATGAATCGGTAAAATTCATTAGGTTGCAGATCGGCTGGATTGATTGTTTTCATAATTGACTAATTGCTGTTACAGCGCTCAAATCGGCCAGGTAACCGTGTTGAAAACCCCGGCCCCGTGAGGCTATTGTATCGCCATTGGCCAGAAATGTCCGGGATGATGCGTGAGACAACTGGGGCGGGCGTTCTTCCTGCCAGCTTTGTTCGAGCAGCGATCCGTAGTTGCCGGGCATTGGCGCAGGCTATGGCTCTATACATAATAAAAGTAGTCTTTAGTATGTTTGCCTACTCGCACGAATAGCGAACTGACTTGTTGGTAATGATAGCCTAATCGGTCTACATTCGCTACTGGTTCCCGTTATAATGCATGGCATCAAGCCGGTTCACACACCCATGAAAAGCCTGATTCTTCTTCTTTATCTGACAACATCAACGCTCTACGCCCAGACCCAGCTGTTTGTCGCGCCATCGGGCAGCAACTCGAATCCGGGTACGCTTGCCCGTCCACTGGCGAGCCTGGAAAAGGCGCTGACAAAAGTGAAATCGGCCCCCTCCGATAGGGTTCATATCTATTTACGGAAGGGCATTTATTACCTACCCAAAACGGTTCATATCGACCCACAGATTACGCAGGGAAAGAGCCTGACCATCAGTAATTACCAAACTGAAACGGCCCAGTTGAGTGGCGGAAGACGGTTGCAGCTGCGCTGGAAAAAGAATCCGAATGGTATCTGGACTGCCCTCGTTACCGGGCCTGCTTTCGAACAGGTGTTTGTCAACGGCCAGAAACAGATATTGGCCCGCTACCCAAATTATGATGCCAAAGCGCGTGTCTACAACGGTACGGCCGCCGATGCACTGAGCGACGAACGCATTAGCCGCTGGAAGTCGCCCAGAGGGGGTTATGTGCACGCCTTGCACAACGGCGAGTGGGGTGATTTTCATTACCGGATAGTGGGGAAAGAAGCTGGTCAGCTGAAACTGGAAGGCGGCTGGCAGAACAACCGCCCGGCCCCTATGCACCCGAAAGAACGCTTTGTCGAAAACATAGCCGAAGAGCTGGATGCGCCGGGCGAGTGGTACTACAACCGAACGACCCATGTCCTGTCGCTCATGCCACCACCGGGCGTTAATCTGGCAACCGCCCGCATCGACGTGTCACGCCTGAAAGGGTTGATTGACTTGAAAGGAAGCCCGACTGTACCGCTCAAAAACGTGCACATCCACAGCATTCGGTTTGTTAATGCCGAGCGAACATTCATGGAGACTAATGAGCCACTTTTACGCAGCGACTGGATGATTTACCGGGGCGCAGCCGCCTTTCTGGAGAACACCGAAAACTGCCAGTTCACTAATTGTGAATTTACGGAGCTGGGTGGTAACGCCCTGTTTATGAGTGGCTACAATCGAAAATCTGTGGTGAAGGGGTCTTATTTTCACGCCATCGGTGCGAGTGCTATTTGTTTCGTAGGCGACTCGTCGGCGGTTCGGTCGCCTGCTTTTCGGTACGAGGCCTTTGTGCCCTATGCCCGGCAGGATCGGCAGGCAGGTCCCAAAAATGCGGCTTATCCGGCTCAGTGCGTGGCGGAGGATAATCTGATTCATCACATCGGGCAGCTCGAAAAGCAGGCGGCCGGGGTTGAGATTTCGATGGCGGCCGGTATCGTCGTGCGACATAATTCCATTTATCAGGTGCCCCGGGCCGGAATAAATATCAGCGAGGGTACCTGGGGCGGGCACCTGCTGGAGTACAATGATGTATTTGATACCGTTCTCGAAACGGGCGACCACGGCTCGTTTAACTCGTGGGGGCGTGACCGGTTCTGGCATCCTGACCGGGCCACAATGGATAGCCTGGTGGCGGCTCATCCTGAGCAGATTGACCTGGATGCCAGAACGACAACGATCATCCGGAATAACCGGTTTCGCTGCGATCATGGCTGGGATATTGACCTGGATGATGGCAGCAGTAATTACTTTATTACGAACAACGTTTGCCTAAACGGCGGCCTCAAGTTTCGGGAAGGATTCAACCGGGTAGCAGAAAATAACATTCTGGTGAATAACTCATTTCACCCGCATGTGTGGTTTAAGAGTAGTGGCGATGTGTTTCGGCGGAATATCGTTATGCGACCCTACGCGCCAATTGGTATCACAGAGTGGGGGAAGGAGGTAGATTTTAATTTATTTCCTGATCAGGCGGCCTTACTGAACGCGCAGAAAAATGGTACTGACGCGCATAGTCTGGCGGGTGATCCGCAATTTATGAATGCGGCCAAGGGCGATTATCGGGTGATGCCCGACAGTCCCGCGCTGAACATTGGCTTTCAGAATTTTGTGATGAATCAGTTTGGTGTCCAACGGCCTGCCTTGCGCTTCATTGCCGAAACGCCCAAGTTACCTATACTGCTCACGGCGCAACAGAACGAAATTGTCAGCGAAATGGTCTGGCTCGGTGCCACCATTCGCAATGTGAAGGGCTTGGGCGACCGGTCAGCTTTCGGCCTTCCCGACGAAACGGGTGTCGTTGTTGTGAGTATCCCGAAAGAGAGTTTACTGGCCAATTCGGGGCTACAGAAAGGAGATGTGATCAGAACGGCCAACAACGAAGAGGTACCGACTATTGGCCGGTTGATGGCTATTCAGCAGCAGATAAACTGGACAGGACGCCTGCCCGTGACCATTATGCGAAATCAACAGGCTGTGGGCTTGACGTTACCCCTGAAGTAACCCTTTGCCAACCGTTTTTATGCACTGACATTGTTGTAAATCGAGTCCATGATCCGGACAAAATGCTGGTAGTCATCGTCGCTCAGGTCGCCCCAGCCTTTGCGTCGCATGGCCGATACGATGGGCAGCACTTCGGCATATTTCGATTCGCCGGCTGCGGTCAGGTAAACCAGAAACTTACGCCGGTCGGTATCGGCCAGGCGCCGTTCCGTTAAGCCTTTCTGACTGAGCAGGTCGATAATGCGCGTAACCGTTGGGGCATCTTTAGTGGTCATGTCTGAAATCGTATTCTGACTGATGCCCGGATTGCGATACAAGTGATCAATGATTACCCACTGATCGACGGTTAGGTCGAAACCTGCATCGGTGAATTGCTTTTGCAGCGCATTCCGAATTTTTTTGATCGTCGTATCAATCTTGAAAAAATAAGCACGCGTATCGGATGGGTGGGTCATTGGCCGTAATCAAAATCGGTTAGCAGAATGCAACGGGGGCAACTGACAAAAATAACCAATCTAACTAACTAATAAGCTTTCTGACGTTTCTTCGATTTGTGTCACGGATTGATACCGTTGCTCGTGGAAGTTGATAATGAAGGATTGTCTTCGGAAACGGTTAATGACTTAGGGTAGTTTCAGCAATGGCTTCTTCACGATCGACCAGAACGCCGAGCGGCCATCAGGTCAGGCAAATTGTGTATGGTGTTTGAATGAAATCGGGCCGGGTGTCCGATAAAAAGGCATGGCTTAATAACCATTTTTCCTGACCAGCTAGTTAACTGCATAGATTACGTCGGGTTAGCTACTCGACGAATTTGCTTTATTTTCTAACACAATTCTTGTTTAGCAAGTAATAACAGGGGCAACTTTGGCAAATTGTATATGGCTTGGATTCGATTTCGTTATCGGGAGTACAAAAGGATAAACAGACCTAAAGATTACATTAAATAGAAAAGCACACAGCCTTTTTCTAATTTTGGCGGGCAACATATGCTGCCATAAACCATTGATAACTGTTTAACGCGCCGGCCTTCCGGTGATAACTGAAATGCAACCTACCCTTCTGATTCTGGCGGCCGGTATGGGCAGCCGCTACGGTGGTATCAAACAACTCGACCAATTCGGGCCGAATGGCGAGACGATTATAGATTATTCACTTTTCGACGCTATACGAGCTGGTTTTGGAAAGGTTGTCTTTATCATACGCGAAGAACTTCGACAGGACTTTGAGGAAGTTTTTGCTGGTAAGCTGGCGGGAAAAATTGAGGTCGACTATGCTATTCAGGCGCTCGATTCGTTTGTGCCGGAAGAGCTGGGCGAGGTGAACCGGACGAAACCCTGGGGAACGGGTCATGCTATGCTATGCGCTAAAAACCATACCCAAACACCCTTCGCGGTTATCAACGCTGATGATTTTTACGGGCTCGAAGCGTTTCAACTGATCAGTAACTTTCTGACAACCGACACGGATGATATGCTGCATGCCATGGTGGGTTACGAAGTGAAAAACACCTTATCGGAGAACGGCTCGGTATCCAGAGGGGTTTGCGAAGTGGCCGAAAATGGCAACCTGGTATCGGTTATCGAGCGCACGAAAATCTATGAAGAGGAGAGCGGTTCGGAAGCCAAAAAGATTGTTTTCGAAGAGAACGGCAATTTGACGACGCTGGAGCCTAACACACCCGTATCCATGAACTTCTGGGGGTTCAAGCCAAGCGTATTTATGTTGGTGGAACACCAGTTCGAAAGTTATGCGTTTGCAAACATCAATTCTCCCAAAGCGGAATTTTACATTCCGACCGTTATGTCTAACCTGATCCAGACCGATACGGGCCACTGCAAGGTATTCCGCAGTCAGTCGGCTTGGTTTGGGGTAACCTATCCGGAAGATAAGCCCGTTGTTCAGGCTGCGCTAAAGCAACTGCACGACGATGGAGCCTACCCAACTAAACTGTGGTAAGTACTGACATAAGCTCATAGTCTAATGCTATTCCCGCATCACGTAAAGAGGCCCCGATAACGAATTATTGGGGCCTCTTTACGTGATGCGGGAATGTTATCTAGCTGTTGCGCTCCGGAACCTTCTCTATGATGCGTTCGGCTTCTTTTTGTAGCTGAGCGGCAATGCGGGCCGGATCGCCAACAGCGTTCTGAACAGAACCACGCCAGACTAATTTACGCGTGCGGGCATCAACCATATCAACAACCAGCGTACCGGCCTGATACTGCTGCTGGGTATACTGCTGACCGCCCCAGCCCCACCAACCGGGTCCCCAGCCACCATAGCCCCACCGGCCCCAGCCCATGTAAGGGCCATAAACCGGCGATGGAGTTGCTACCGTCTGCGTTTTGTTTTCGACGAAAAAATGATAGCCTATTAGTAGATCGGGCTTGGTTGTTGTCTCTTTAAAGCCTTTCTCCTGTAAGACGTTACTCATTGTATTTTCGACGTTTTCAGTGGCTATCTGGTTATAATACAATGGATTTTGTCCGGCTTTCACGTCACTGTCCATCCAGGTAAATGTTCGGTATTTACTGAAATCAGCTTTGCTATTCTGATCGACGGTAACTCGGGGGGCGCAACTGGACGTAAGTACTAAAAAAGTAAAAATGCTTAGTAAGCGATTCATAACGTAGCGTTGTTTGTTCACTCTACCTAACGCGTTTTCAAGTTGAAGGTTTGATTTTATGAGGAAATCGCTTACTGAAGAACGGGGTGTTTTTTATTCCATACGGTAGCATCCTGATAGGCTTTCGCTACGGCCAGCACCTTGCCTTCTTCGAACAATTGCCCCATAAAGGTGATGCTGGTGGGCAAGTTTTGCTTTGTAAAGCCGTTGGGTAATACTACGCACGGATGGCCTGTGAGGTTAGTCAGGGTGAGGTTTCCGCCCGCATAAGCGGGTGAGACGTACACATCGATCCTGGCCGCTTTCAATTGAGCCGCCATCTCATTGATGAGTTTGGTCCGGGCCCGGTTGGCCTGAATGTACTCGACCGCCGGAACAAAGCGTGCTGAACGAAACGCGTTTGGCCAGGCTCCTTTCCCCTGCCGTACCATCAGATCGTCGCGGCCCGAGCGGGTTAGTTCATCAAACGAGGCTGCGGCTTCAACGATCAAGAGAAACGATATTCTGCCCGCCGGTACGCTCGTCGGTAAATCGAACGGCACCAGGTCGGCCCCCAATTCACGGAGTGTCCGGAGGGTGAGTGAATCGTTTGCCCGGTTAGGGTAGTTGCTCTCAAAGGCTTTTTTGACGTAACCAACACGTACGCCCTTGAGCGTAGTGAGCGGAGCATAGTGGAACGGGGCCGCCATAACGGTAGGGTCATGGCCATCGGGTCCATAAATGGCGTTGAATACCAGCGCGCAATCCTCCACCGACCGGGTAATCGGACCAATCTTATCCATGCTCCAGCTCAGGGCCATGGCTCCGTGCCGACTCACCCGCCCGAAGGTCGGCCGTAAGCCGGTGGTCCCGCAAACAGTTGATGGTGAAACGATTGAGCCCAGGGTTTCGGTACCAATGGCGAAGGGCAATAGCCCCGCCGACACACTGGATGCGGACCCCGCCGATGAGCCGCTGGAGCCCGCCGTGGTACTCCAGGGGTTACGGGTCATACCCCCATACCAGACATCGCCCATGGCCAGAGCACCGAGGGTCATTTTACCACAGAGCACGGCCCCCGCTTTTTCGAGTCGCTGAATAACGGTTGCGTCGAGGTCGAGCGTCTGGTCTTTGTAGGGGGCGGCTCCCCAGGTTGTCTTGTAGCCCTTCTTTGCCAGCAGGTCTTTGGCTCCGTACGGGATGCCGTGGAGCGGGCCTCTGTATGTACCGGCTCTCAATTCATCATCGGCACGTTTGGCCTGACTTAGCGCTAAGTCCTCCGTCAATGTAATGACGCAGTGCAGGGTAGGGTCGTATGTTTTAAGGCGGTTCAGAAAAAATTTAGTGAGATCCACGGACGAAATCTGCTTCGTGCGGATCAACGTGCCTAACTGGCCAACGGTGTAATAAGCCAGTTCATCCCGATTGGCCGGTAGCGTGACGTTCCCGGATGAAGATGCTTTAAACGACGAGGGGCCGGTTGGCATACGAAAGCCTGCTGGAAGGGGATTGAAATACAGGGCGGGTGCTATATCGTTGGGCAGATCAATCTTGCGCAAAGCCTCGTAATTCGTGCGGGCACTGTTCAGATTGTCGAGCATTGAGTCGCGTTCCGCAGCCGTAAAGTCAAGATCAAATACCTTCGACGCTATGTCGACCATGTTAGCCGTGAGTGGCTTTTTAGAATCGTCGCTGGTAATCAATGCACCGAGTAGAAAGCTGCTGGTGCAGGCAGCAAGCAAGAGAAAGGTCCGTTTCATTCAATTTGGCTTATTGACAAAGAAATAGACCAAATTACGGCACAGATGATGTTAATTTGATACTTGTTGCGAAAAAAGATCGTGTAACCGAATTATCTGCGGTAATAGTAACTGGCTTTCATCGTTTTCGATTACATGATTCGCCAGCTGCGCGCGCTCGTCATCGCTGATCTGGCGATCAATGATCTGTTGAATTTCCGCTTCGGAGCGTTGAGGGTCGCGCTTGCGAATGCGCTCGATGCGAAGCGCAACGGGTGCCTGTATAACGATTACGCTGTCGAGTGAATTTCCGGAGCCGGCGGCTTTCATCAAGGCTGCTTCTTTGATAACGTAGGGTTTACCAACCTGTTCGTCCACCCAGGCCGCCGTATCGGCAAGCACGCGCGGGTGAATGACCGCATTGAGTGCTGCGAGCAAAGCCGGGTCGGCAAATACCTGTGAGGCTACCCACGCCCGATTGTAGCGCCCCACGGCGTCGTAAGCATTTGGGCCGAGAACCCGCTGGATGTCCGCTTTCAGGATTGGATCGTGTTCTGTCAGCCACTTGGCTCGTTCGTCGGCGACATAAACCGGGATGCCCAGAGCCGCAAACACAGCGCAAACGACACTTTTACCGGATCCGATACCACCCGTCACACCAATCTGGAGGGGAGTTTTCATGAAAAGTGAAAGAGCGAAAGAGAAAAAGAGCGATCTGTCTGCTGTGATCTGGCAAGCCACTCTTTCGCTCTTTTATTGAGGGGATAATAATTCGCCAACTTCGAAGCTAACGGCCACTCGATCGGCGCTGGTGCGCAGAAGGGGATGGCGCAACTGATTCAACGGAATCTCTTCGTCGTAATTGTCGGAAATCCGTTTGCGCGGAATCTTTACCCACAAGGTGTCGGGAAGGCCCCGGACCAGCTTGGCGGGCCCGTTGATTTCTATGGTGCGGGGTGTCATGTTAATAACGCTCGACACCATGTACCGGGGAGCCATGTTCAGATGCAGGCTGTCAGGAACCAGACGAATCGTTTTGGTCAAACGCCGGTCGAAACTCATCGCCAGTGTATCGGCTACAACGTAGTTGACATGCAGTTTTTTTACCTGTTCGGCCAGAGCCGCTGCCAGCGAGGCCGTATTGATGACGGTGGCCCGCAGAGGGTTCTCCACAAGGTAATCAACGGGATCAACCCGGAACGGCAACCACGAATGGCGCAACAGTCCCCAGCCATCGCTCGATACGTTGACCCGAACGGCGTGGGGGAGGGGCAACGTTGGAATGAACAGTGAATCGTCGTACACGAACCGGACGGGATACTCTACATTGAGCGTATAGCCCGGTTTGTTGAGGGCGTTCAGAAACCAGAACAGTGCGGCAGCACCCAGGCAAAGCAGGGCTTTCGTCGGTTGAAACGAGCGGACGTTTTGGGCGGTGTTCACAGGTTACTGCTTCTCAGCTTCAACCGGTTTTACTGTTGCCTCACGGGAGATGGAGCTTTTCTCAAACGTCATTTTAACGCCCCGGTCCACCTCAAGCGTAATCGTTGCCCCGTCTACCGAAGCAATACGGCCATGCAAGCCGCCAATTGTTACAACGCTGTCTCCTTTTTTGAGGTTTTCGACAAAGTTCTTCTGATCTTTCTGCTTTTTCTGCTGCGGACGGATCATGAAGAAATAAAATACACCAATGATGGCTACCCAAAGCAGCACGTTATAAATCATTGAGGTATTGGAGCCGGCTGCGGCCTGTAAGAGAATAGTCAGCATAAGTCAGGTAGTTTACGACGTTTTGGTAGTATCGCCCTTTGGTTTGACCAGGGCTTTGAATTGCAGGTCGGTCATGGCCGGTTCCGTATTGGCAAAGATGGTGATGGTTTTATTCTGTTCACCCATTTTGCCCCGGCTATTGAAGCGTACGCGCACCGACGATGTTGAGCCGGGTGCAACTGGCTCCCTGGGCCAATCAGGGGTAGTACATCCGCAGGATGCTGTGATGTTATTGATAATCAGCGGAAACTCCCCTGTATTGGTAAACGCAAAGTTGTGTTCAACGGTGTCGCCTTCGGTGAGTGTGCCAAAGTCGTGAATGCCTTTTTCCGCAAACGTGATTCTGGGCATCTTAGCCGAAGCCGTTTCTTTGGATTCCTGTCCCTGCTTCCGGTTATCGCAGCTGAACTGACCGAAACTGATGCCGGTTATGGCTACGGCCGCCAGCCAATGGTTTAGGTGCATTTTTGGTAGTCAGTTTGTAGTTTTTGATGGATGGTTTGTGGCGTATCGTCGTAACGACAGACCGCCACAAACTCTACACCTGAACCAAGATTAGGCGTTCTGCTGCTTGATCTGAGCCATTAACTTATCTACGTCTTCCAGCAGACGTTCGGCCTTTTCACGGGCATCATTAACAACACGCTGTCCTTCGTTCTTCGATGAATTTTCGGGTAATTCGACCGAGTTGCTCAACTCGTCGAGTAACTGATTAATCTGCTCTCTGTATTTCGACAACCGGAACGATAACCGATCCCGGGTAATCTTGCCCTTCTCGGGCGCATACAAGAAGCCAACAAGAGAACCGGCGGCAATACCGGTCAGCAAAAAGGTTAAATCACGTCCAGTTCTGCTCATTTTTCCAGAAGGTTTGTGGTTTTTGGTCTACGGTTTGTGATCTATGGCAGTCCGTCGCACGGTGGCTGACTCCCATAGACCTTAAACCAAAAACGTAATTATTTATTATCCAACAACCCGCGCCCGCTTTTACGCAGCCGTCCGGAGGCTACTAACTTCTCGGATAGGTTGTCGAGTATTCCATTGACAAATTTACCGCTTTTAGGCGTACTGTATGCTTTTGCCAACTCGATATATTCATTAATCGTTACTTTGACCGGAATGTTTGGGAAACTGAGCAACTCGCAAACGGCCAGTTTCAGAATGATTTTGTCGATAATGGCCACCCGTTCCACATCCCAGTTCTGGAGCTGATCGGCCAGCAATTGCTCGTAGTCTGAATCGTTCTCGATGGACTTCTCAAACAGGGTGTTGAGAAACAGTTCGTCTTCTTCCCAATCGTCGGTGAGTGGTTCGAGTTTGAGACCCGCTGGGCTCTGTGCCGACTTCAACGTCCGGATGGCTAGTCCCCGCACAACCTCGCTGTTTTCCGTCCAGCTCAGGTCTATCTCAGCCAGATAATCCCGGATAACCTCATGCTTGAAGATCAGGGTACGCAACACGTGCTGGACCAGGGCCTGATCTTCGTCGGCTGTATGCTTGCGTTGTTCGCAATAGGTACGGTACGCGTCGTCGGTTTTGAGCGCTTCACGAAGGGCTTTGCGAATAAATGGCTGATCGTCGACCCAGGAAATCCCGTGGCGAACGGCTTCGTTGGTAAGCGGCTGGTGTTCGGCCAGGGCTTTGATCACCTGGTTATCGCTTAAATTCGATTCAAATGGGAAGGGGGTCTCATCCACATCGCGGTACTGACGCTCACTATCCAGTTGAGCCGTATGACCGAGTTCGACGAGCAGCAGCATCACCCGCAAATAATCATCGTAGATGCCGTTGACCTGCTTGATCATCATCTGGGCAAGGTGCTGGCGATCTTTCCGGGTACGTATCTGATAGAAGACAAACCCGTCGTTGGCGGCCTTGAGCACATGGCGGGGTGCGTCGTCGTCCTGGGCAGATTGATTGGTTTTTACGGCCTCTTCGAACAGCAGACCGGCAAGTTTTCGGTAGCCTTCGAGTTGCCGCTTGTTCTGCGGCAGCATCGAATTCAGGTCGGGTTGGAAGAGGTCATTAATGCCGTCTATGGCTAGTTGTTGATTGGAAAATTCGGCCTGCCGAAGCGCGTACAACGCTTGCATGACCTTTATTCGGAGTAGTCGCCGATTGAGCATCCCGCCTAAGTCTAATTGCTACCAGTAAGAAAAGAACTTCTTGAATTGGGTGCAAAAGTATGACTTTTTTGGGGGAAAGGCAAGGGTCGCGGTAAAAAGTGGGTTAAGGTGAGGGGGTTATGAAAGCCGGAATACGCCGTTTCGACTACCGGGGTCCGGCCCCCTGCTCTCTGTTATTCCCTGCAACTTTTCGCCGATTGGGGCGGTTACGAATGAAACGCTGCTGGCTGTCCTGTGAAATCACTTTCTTACCTCAATAAATACCTCGTTAAGTATAAATGGTACCTGATTCTGGGGACGCTGTTTACGGTCATCTCCAACCTGTTTGGTATTTTTCCGGCGCAATTGGTTCGCTACGCCCTCGACCTGGTTCGGGAAACGCTGGATGTCTATTACCTCTACGACAAATCGCCCCTGCAATCGGGTCTTTATGACGTTTTTGCCTTCAGTATCCTGCTGTTCGGCTTACTCACGCTGGTGCTGGCGTTGTTGAAAGGGTTCTTCCTGTTTCTGGTGCGCCAGACGCTCATTGTGATGTCCAGGCATGTGG
Source organism: Spirosoma lituiforme (assembly GCF_054776635.1). Taxonomy (NCBI): domain Bacteria; kingdom Pseudomonadati; phylum Bacteroidota; class Cytophagia; order Cytophagales; family Cytophagaceae; genus Spirosoma; species Spirosoma lituiforme. Next base: position 48,591 of record NZ_BAAHBO010000007.1, on the reverse strand, counting down.
AATACGACCTGAAAAACGAGATTTATAACCACTACCAGACGTTACCATTGAGTTTTTACCGCCAGCATAATACCGGCGATTTGATGGCCCGCATTTCTGAAGATGTCAGCAAAGTTCGGATGTACGTCGGGCCGAGTATCATGTACGGTCTGAACCTGATCGTCTTGTTTATTCTGGTCATTACGTACATGGTTAGTATCAACGCTCGTCTCTCGCTGTACGTACTGTTGCCACTGCCGGTTTTGTCGATCGCGATTTACATTGTGAACAACATTATCATTCGACGGTCGGAAGAAATTCAGCGCTCGCTGTCGCGGCTTTCCACTTATGTACAGGAAGCCTTTTCGGGTATTCGTGTCCTGAAGGCATTTGTGCAGGAAACGAACTCCGCTACTAAATTCGAGATCGAAAGCGACGAATACCGGAGTAAGTCGCTAAGTCTGACACGAGTGGATTCGTTGTTTTTTCCCATCGTGGCCATTCTGGTCGGGTTGAGCAACGTACTGGTCATTTTCGTTGGTGGTCAGGAAATCCTGGCCGGGCGGCTTACCCCAGGTAACATAACTGAGTTCATCCTGTACGTAAACATGCTGACCTGGCCCGTAATGGCCCTCGGCTGGACTACGAGTCAAACCCAGCGGGCGGCAGCGTCGCAGGCTCGCATCAACGAGTTTCTGAACATCAAAACGGACATTGTCTCGCAAAAAGATGTTCAGCGTACTATTAAGGGAGAAATTGAATTCAGGAACGTCCGTTTCGTTTATCCGGATTCGGGTATCGTAGCCATCAAAGAGTTCTCCATGCACGTGCGGGCGGGTGAAACGGTAGCTATTCTGGGAACGACCGGATCGGGCAAGAGTACGCTGGCAAACCTGTTGACCCGCATGTATGACGTAACCTCCGGCGAAATTCTGGTGGATGGCATTCCGATTAAAGACTATAATCTGACATCGCTGCGGGAACAGATGGGCTATGTGCCGCAGGATGTATTTCTGTTCTCGGAAACGATCAGCAACAACGTTCGGTTTGGCAAACCTGAACTGCCGCAGGAGCGCGTTGACCAGGCCATTCGTGACGCCGATTTATACCAGAACGTACTGGAGTTTCCTGAACAGTTCGATACCCGTGTGGGCGAGCGTGGCGTAACGTTATCGGGTGGGCAAAAGCAACGGCTGAGTATTGCCCGCGCCATTGCCCGCGACCCCAAAATTCTGATTCTGGACGACTGCCTGTCGGCGGTGGATACGAATACGGAGAACATCATTCTCAACAACCTTCAGCGCATCATGGCCGACCGCACCTCGGTCGTGATTTCGCACCGGGTATCATCGGCTAAGCTGGCCGACTTTATCATCATGCTCGACGAAGGGACGATTATTGAACAGGGCACCCACGACGACCTGATTTCCCGGAACGGGGCCTACCGCGAACTCTACGAAAAACAGTTGCAGACGGAGGAAGCTTAAAGAATTGGGTTTTGGTATTAGTCTAAAAATCAAAACGGGTCGATCCATCAGGATCGACCCGTTTTGATTAGGCGTGTTGCCCTTTGTGTTTTCCTTCTCTGATTTCTTCAATCATCTTGCGATTAAACGCCGGAATATCACCGGGGTTGCGGCTGGTTACCAACCCCTGGTCGGTTACGACTTCTTCATCTACCCAGTTGGCACCGGCATTTTTCAAATCCGTCTTGATAGATGGAAACGAAGTAAGCTTCCGACCCCGAACCACGTCGGCTTCGATGAGCATGATTGGCGCGTGGCAAATGGCCGCTACTGGCTTTTGCGATTCGAAAAAATGCTGAACAAATTGTACTGCCTTTGGCTCCGTCCGGAGTGTATCCGGGTTCAGTACGCCACCGGGCAACAGTAAGGCGTCATATTGATTGGGATCAGCAGCCGCCAGTGGCAGATCGACGGGGAAACTATCGCCCCATTCTGTTTCGTCCCAGCCCTTTACATCACCACCTTTGGGCGAAATGAGGTGCGTGGTGGCCCCTGCGTCCTGCAGCGCCTTACGGGGTTCGGTCATTTCGACCTGTTCAAATCCATCAGTTAGCAGAATTGCTACCTTCTTTCCCTGCAATTGTTGTTGCGTTTCCATACTACTTTGATACGTTGAGAACTTGGTTGTATCAGACTTTTTGGAACAAGTCTGGTAGAGTATTAACTGCAAAGGCGGACCTAAGGTTATGCTTATTAGTACACTATTCGCAAGCAATGCATCCTTACGTTAGCCTGATAGACCATAAGGTTGAAAAATCGTTTCGAGTCAAATGCCCGGCCTGGCGGATCTTGACCAGGGCTAACGAAGGTAGAATTAATAAACCTTTAACTGTATCAACACGTTTTATGCCCGAACGTTACACGCTAAAATCCGTACAAGTACGCGTACTAATAAATGGCACAAAAACTTTTCTCAGAAGCCAAACTTGGTAATCTGACCCTTCAAAATCACATTGTCATGGCTCCCATGACGCGTAACCGCGCAACGGAAGATCACGCCGTAACGCCCATCATGGCAACCTATTACGCGCAACGGGCAGCGGCCGGCCTGATCGTAACAGAAGGCATTGCCCCGTCGCCGAATGGCAATGGATATGCCCGTGTACCGGGTCTGTACACCGACGAACAGATCGCAGGCTGGAAAACTGTAACCGATGCTGTTCATGCGCAGGGGGGTAAAATAGTTGCTCAGTTGATGCACTCGGGTCGCATTGGTCACCCGGTTAATATGCACTTGGGTGGCGAGATTGTGGCTCCCTCCGCTATTGCTGCTAAAGGGCAGATCTACACCGATACGGATGGCATGCAGGACCACCCAACGCCCCGTGCTTTAACAACCGATGAGGTAAAACAAGCGATAGAGGAATTTGTACAGGCTGCTAAAAATGCCATTGAAGCGGGCTTCGATGGGGTAGAAATTCACGGTGCTAACGGCTACCTCATCGAGCAATTTCTGCGTTCTGCCACCAACGAACGGACCGATGAGTATGGCGGATCGGTGGAGAACAATGCCCGCTTTGTCCTTGACGTTGCCGAGCAGACAGCCCAGTCCATTGGGAAAGAAAAAACAGGTATCCGGCTGTCGCCCTACGGCGTGTTCAATGATATGCCTTACTCGTCAGACGATGATGAAACCTATCACTACATTGCCGAAAAGCTGTCGGGTCATGTCGTCTATGTTCACCTGGTCGATCACGAAGCGATGGGTAGCCCGGCGGTTGATCCAGCCATTGTCAAAGCGATTCGCGACAAGTACACGGGAACACTGATTTTGTGCGGAGGCTACGACGCCGAACGGGCCGAGGCAGACCTGGCCAGCGGAAAGGCGGATCTGATTGCTTTCGGTCGGCCATTTATTGCGAATCCCGATCTCGTGGAGCGGCTGAAAACAGGTGCGGAACTCAGCGATCCTGATCAATCAACCTTCTATACGCCCGGCGAAAAAGGATACACCGACTATCCGGTTCTGGAAGAAGCAAAGGCTTAATGCTGAATTTAAGTTGTGCTACTATTAACGTGCCCATTTGACTAGTCAAATGGGCACGTTCGCGTTACGGGCATTTGCTCTCGCTGAACCGAGGTCCCTATTTCGGCGTTTTGATTATATTCGCCTAAACGATAATCGCCATGCTACAAGCCGCTGCTTCGGCACTTCCTCATACACTCGATGAATTCATGAATTGGGAACCCATCGACGGGTACAAATACGAATGGAACGATGGGGGAATTATCCGATTTTCTGGTATGAAGAAAGAGCAATACTACATCTATGATGTCTTGAATACTCTTTTTATTGAGAAGGGCTATCATCAGACAGGAACCCTTATGGCTGAACCGGATGTGATGCTCACAGCCATTCAGATGCGCCGACCTGATATCGCCTATTTTACGAAAGAGCAAATACAACAAGGCCGACGAGGGGAAGATGTAATTCCCGCTTTTGTTATCGAAGTATTGTCGGAAACGGATCAGGCTTACCGCATTGAGGAAAAAATTGTCGAATACTTCAAAGCAGGTGTTCAGGTGGTTTGGAATATTATTCCGGAGCAGGAGGTTGTGTATGTGTATAGCTCCCGAAAGCACGTCACCATTTGTCTGGAAGATGACGTTTGCTTAGCGGCTCCCGTTCTGCCTGACTTTAAGATTGCCGTCAACGATCTGTTTGCACCCTCTGTCGCCTAGATTCTTTCTTATATCCGTATATAACACAAACGTAGAAGGCGTATCATGTAACCCGTTAAACAGGAGTTCATGATACGCCTTCGGCGTGTATAGCCAGGTAAACTTAGTCCTGATTTAAACCAGAACGGCTTTCAGAATTTGCTCTAAAATAAGTCGGCCATTGGTATTGCCAAGGGCTGGGTCGGCCGCCCGCTCGGGGTGGGGCATCATGCCAAATACGTTTTTGCTCTTGTTGGCTACGCCCGCAATATTTTCCAGACTCCCGTTAGGGTTAGCCTCTTCGGTCACTGCGCCGGTTGCATCGCAATACCGAAATAGTACCTGGTTGTTATCGTTGAGCGCTTTAAGCGTATCTGCATCGGCAAAATAACGGCCATCGCCATGAGCAATCGGTATCTTGTAGGCGGGTTGAGTCAGGTCGGCGGTTAGCAGCGCGTCGGTCGATTCGGGTTTCAGATAAATGTTTTTGCAAACGTATTTCTGGCTGCTATTCTGGAGCAAAACACCCGGCACCAGCCGGGCTTCGGCCAGAATCTGAAAGCCATTGCAGATACCCATCAAATAACCACCCCGGTTGGCATGCGCAATAACCTCGTTCATGATCGGCGAAAAGCGGGCTACTGCTCCTGTACGGAGGTAGTCGCCGTAGGAGAAGCCACCCGGCAGGATAATAAAATCGCAGCCTTGCAGGTCATGGTCTTTGTGCCAGAGCTTTACAACTTCCTGGTCCATCAGTTCCAGTGCGTCAACTGCGTCCTGATCGCAGTTGGAACCGGGAAAAACAACAACGCCAAATTTCATAGCGGGAGAATTGCTAAATCGAAGTAATACACAAAGATAACAGTTCAATCGCTACTTCAACGACTTAACGGTTGTCTTGTGGTTAATTTAGCCCTACTAGACAGGCTGATTGCCTGTAAAATCGGCCAGTGGGTAGCCATAAAAAACCGCCGGGTTGTGCCCGGCGGTCAACAATCTATAAGAAGGCGATGTGGTATGTATGTAGATAGAAATAACTCTACAAAGTAGATCGATAAATTTGGTTTAGGGCAGGGGGAAATGCACCAATATTAATTGGGGAAAACACGGTACTTAGTACGGGGGATTTCCCCTTTCTAATGAATGTGATGTAATTAATATTACTTAATAAACTGATAGTCAGATATGTGTGCTGATATTTAGTGCCGGGAATGGGTTTTGCTCACCTGTGCTTGTATGCATACCTTTACCCCAATCATTTTATCGACTCTTTTTTTTAATTCTTGAACTATGCTGGAATTTGTATTTAAGAAATCTGAACTGATTGAATTAATCGACGAATCGGGCGATCCTGACGAGGGAAATGTTGTGGTCAGGCTGAAGTTTGGTCACAAAAACGGTGACTCGTTCCCGGCCTTTATCACCGCCTACTGCGAAGACAATTCGGGTCAGTTGACGACGGACGAGATCGACGGCTGCCCCCGGCCTCCCGGCTGCGGTTAACGGGCGGCAACAGCGTTAGCCCAATCATTACTGTACTCAACGTCTGATGGTCACGAAAGCTATTGATTATTTCGATACTATTCCTCCTTTGTTATTACTCATCCTGGCCTTTGCCACGATGCGTCGGCAGGGGAGGGATTATATCGTATGGTACCTGGCGGGTCAATTTTTTTTTAATGGATACGCCAATTGGTTAAACGAACTGAAACGAGACAATCTGTTCGCCTATTCACTGAATTTTTCCTGGTCTTATTATATCCTCTCATTGTATTTTTCCCGGCTTTATGCCTCCCGAAAATGGGAATGGTTTATTCTGGGTCTTGCCGCGTTGTATCAGTTGAATTTACTGCATACGGTGCAGATATCGAGTACCGTAGCTGACTTCAACAGCGTATCATTCGGGTCGATCAGCCTGCTGATTACGGTTGCCTGCCTGGCTTATTACCTGCAACAACTGGCCGGGCAACCCAGAGAAAATATACTGACGGTCAGGAATTTCTGGTATGTCAACGGTATCTTCACCTATTACGCCAGTAATTTCTTCATTTTCCTGACCTATAACTCACTGGTTAGTCGAAACTACGCCAACATTGGTGTAATCTGGAAAATTCATAACGTCGTTTTCCTGATCATGTGCGTTTACTTTTTTGTTGGTATGCGATGCAAAGCCTCATCGGAGAAATAGAAATTGTCAGTATTGCTACCGTGTTTTTACTGCTCATCACCGTGGCTCCGATTGCCTTCGTGATGATGCACCAGCGCCAGTATGTACGGTACCTGCAGGATAAAGAACAGATGAAGAGTCTGTACCAGCGCGAACTCCTTCAGTCTCAACTCGAAATCCAGAACCAGACGCTTCAGCAGGTTGGCAACGATCTGCACGATAATGTCGGGCAACTGCTCACGGTAGTTGTTATGCGATTGAACGACCTCGAAGACGACGTAGGTGAACCCGCAAAACAGGAGGAGGTGCAACAAACGCGTGAACTGGTACAGACCATTATCGCCGATGTGCGGGCGCTCTCAAAAACGCTCGATCATGATACCGTACGCCGGTTTGGGCTGCTGCCCAGCCTGACCCTCGAACTGGAGCGAATTCAGCGCACCAAACGAATCCACGCCGAACTGATTACCCACGGCGAACCGTACCCGTTAGGTGAGCAAACGGAAATCGTTTTACTGCGGATGACCCAGGAATCGCTCAACAATGCCCTCAAGCACGCACAGGCGAAGCATGTCCGTGTGGCAGTCGATTTCAGAGCGGATAGCTTTTTGCTGACAATCAGTGACGATGGCCGCGGGTTCAGCGTGACAGAAGCCACAGCCCGGCAACTTGATGAGTCGGGGGCGGGGTTGAGTAATCTGTACCGGCGTGCCGGATTGCTGGGCGGTACCTGTATCATTACCAGTACGCCCGGTGCTGGTACACAAGTCGACATTCGAATGCCCTATCCCCCAATCAAAGAAGTATAAAAAGTTGGGTTACCAACCACGGATCGGCATCGATTCACCAGAGGCTGCTAGTAGAGCCATTAATAGGTTACCTTTTAAAAAATATAGACTAAATTCTAGACAAAAAAGGCTTTTTGCCAGTTTTGTGCTTTACGGGCACAATTTCTGGCTTGCTATAATAATTCCCTGGGGTAGGGTTGAGGTAGATATAAGCTGAGCAGACCATTGTGTATACCGCTTTAGCTTATACTTTTAGGCACTCATAACGTATATTACCCATGTCTGCCCTTATAGCCATCGCTGACGATCATACTTTATTGGCTGCTGCTTTGTCAGACATGATCCGGAAATTCGAGAATTACGACGTGTCGCTTGTTGCCGAGAATGGGAGCGACCTGCTGGATCAGCTGGCTACCAGTACCCAGATACCCGATATTTTACTGCTGGATTTGAGCATGCCGGTTATGGACGGGTTCGAAACGGCCATGCATCTGCGGAAGCTGTACCCGACCATAAAAATACTGGCTCTGTCAATGGATGACCGGGAAGAACACATCATTCGAATCATCCGCGACGGAGCCCGTGGCTACTTACTGAAAGGATGCCGTCCATCCGAGTTTCGTCTGGCATTGGACGAGATCATGGAAAAGGGCTACTACTACTCCGAATTCCTGACCACCCAACTGATCCGAAACCTGAATGCTTCTCCCGAAAGCAGCCCCAAGTTGCCTTTTGTGCTGAATGGCCGCGAGCTTGAATTTCTGAAAAGTGCGTGCAGCGAACTGACTTACACCGAGATTGCCGATATAATGTGCGTAAGTCCGCGTACGGTAGATGGCTATCGGGAGGTTATCTTCCAGAAAATGAATGTGAAAACCCGCGTAGGTATGGTTATTGAAGGACTCCGGCGCGGTTTGATAACGTTGTAGAAGCGCCCTTTCTCCTATCTTTACACTATGCAATTGCTCGTTCACCGGATCGATCTTCGGCTAAGACACACCTTTACCATTGCGCATGACAGCCGTGATGTACAGCCAACGCTGATCGTTGAGTTGCGGGATGGCGCGTACCGCGGATTCGGCGAGGCCACCGCAACCCGCTACTATGGTATTACCATGGATGGGATGGTGGCAGCCCTCGAAGCCGTAAGAAACCAGATAGAAACCCACTCGCTCACGGACCCCGAACGTTTCTGGACGGAGGTACAGCCGTACCTGGCACAAAATCCATTCGCCTTATGCGCGCTCGATCAGGCCGCCTGGGATTTATGGGCAAAAAAACAGCAGCAACCACTCTACAAACTCTGGAAGCTGGACCCCGCCAATAGCCCGCTGACCGATTATACCATTGGGCTGGATACGCCCGAACGGATGATCGAAAAGATGCAGGAATGCCCCTGGCCATTGTATAAAATCAAACTGGGACGTCCCGAACTCGACATAGCGCTTGTCAACGCCTTGCGCCAGCACACCGATGCTGTTTTTCGGGTGGATGCAAACGGCGGCTGGTCGGCGGCCGACGCCGTGGCTAAATCCGGGCAACTGAAAGCGTTGGGGGTTGAGTTTATCGAGCAACCCCTCCCCGCCGATGATTGGGAGGGGGCCAAGCAGATGTACGAACAAAGCGCCCTGCCTATTATGGCCGATGAAAGCTGTATTGTGGAAAGCGATGTTGACCGGTGTGCGGGGCACTTTCACGGAGTGAATATCAAACTGACGAAATGTGGCGGGCTGACCCCCGCCCGGCGCATGATTAGTCGGGCGCGCGAATTGGGTTTGCGTGTCATGGTGGGTTGCATGACCGAATCAAGCGTTGGCATTTCGGCCATTGCGCAATTACTGCCCCTGCTCGATTATGCCGATCTGGATGGAGCCATGCTACTTGCCAACGACCCGGCCACGGGCGTTACATTCGATCAGGGCAGAGTCGTTTACGCTCAGGAGAATGGCACCGGCGCAACCTTATTGATGAGCGAATGAGTGCTGTTTTTCACATAGATCAACTTCCCAACCGAACGATAGACCATAACGGCCAGGCGTATCTTTTCTTTAGTGGAACCGCCTATCTGGGCATACCCCAGCATCCGGGTTTTCACCAGTTGATGATGGAAAGTATGCGCCGGTATGGTACGGTTTTTGGTAGTTCCCGGAATGGAAACGTGCGCATCGGTGTGTATGAAGAAGCCGAATCGAAGCTGGCTACCCGCATCGGAGCCGAATCAGCCCTGACGCTCTCATCGGGTATGATGGCCGGTCAGGTTGTTATTAACTGGCTGCAAAGCCAGCACTGTACCTTTGTCTACGCTCCCAAAGCACATCCGGCGCTCTGGCACTCACCGACGGTCACACTACCCTCATTGCCCTTTTCTGACTGGACAGCCCAATTGCCCGATCAACTAAACCGGCTTCCTCCGGGTCCGGTGGCTATTCTGGTCAATTCACTGGACGCCGTTTGTTCCGACTATTACACGTTCGATTGGGTCAATACCTTGCCCAATGACCGGCCCATCACGCTGGTGGTCGATGACTCCCACGGTCTGGGCGTATTGAATGAGGGCCGGGGTATCTGGTCTTCAATCCCGCGTATATCAGGCGATGATCCCGCGCCAATTCGTGTGGTCGGTACCGGGTCGCTGGCCAAAGGAATGGGGTTGCCGGGCGGGGTGGTTTTTGGGGATATGGCTACCATAACGCTCATCCGGCAAACGGCTTTTTTCGGGGCCTGTTCGCCTATGCCACCAGCCTGTCTGGATGCTTTCTTGCGGGCCGATGCCCTGTACGCCGAAGGGCGGGAGCGGCTTCAACGGAATGTAAAGTTGGCTGAAGAACACCTGTTGCCAACTGGATTATTTCATCATGCGAGTGGGTACCCCGTATTTTTTACCGAGCATGATCCGTTATATGCGCAATTGCTGCAGAAAAATATCCTGATTTACTCGTTCGCTTACCCAACGGCAGCCGACCGGGCCAATACCCGCATCGTGATCAGTGCATTTCATGAAGTAGCGGATATTGAACGGCTGGCCGCGTCGATGTCCAGCTAGTGTAGTCGAATTGCTGACCCTATCTTGACCGGGCCGATCTGTTGTCCACCATAAAAACGTACCCCATGAAACAACCAGTCAAACGCCTGCTTACATCGCCCATACTAGCGCTCATCATCCTGTCTCTGGGGATGTCAACTGTTTCTGTAGTGCCGCCGACGGCTACGTCCGGGCCGCCCGCCCCCATTCTGACTGGTGCCGATCAGGTGGACCAATACCTGCCTTACCTCAACGGCAAGCGGGTTGGGTTGGTTGTCAATCAGACCTCCATCATTGGCCGCCGTCCCAGTGTCGACAGTCTGCTGAGTCGGGGTGTTAAAATCGTGAAAGTCTTCGGGCCTGAGCACGGCTTTCGGGGAAATGCCAGCAACGGCGCGAAGGTCAGCGACGAAGTGGATGCTAAAACCGGTATACCCGTCATCTCGTTATACGGCAAGAACAAGAAACCCTCCCGCGACCAACTGGCGGACATTGACCTGTTGATCTACGATATTCAGGATGTGGGTGCCCGTTTCTATACGTACATCAATACACTGGATCACGTTATGGAGGCTTGTGCTGAGAATGGTAAGGAGCTATTGATTCTGGACCGACCCAACCCCAATGGCTACCTGGTCGATGGCCCTATCCTGGAAGATCATCTGCATTCGGGTATTGGTATGCACCGCATTCCGATCAGTCATGGCCTGACCATTGGCGAATTTGCGCAATTGATAAACGGCGAGGGCTGGCTACCGAATCGGGCCCAGTGTAAACTGCGAATTGTTAAGGTTGCCAATTACACCCACGATATGCCTTATGCGTTGCCTGTGTTTCCGTCGCCCAACCTGAACACACAGCAGGCAATCCTGCTCTATCCCAGTATTTGCTGGTTCGAGGGGACAATTATCAGCCAGGGACGAGGTACCTACATGCCGTTTACAGTGTTGGGCGCACCTGCTCTCAAAGGGAAATATGCGTTCTCGTTCAAGCCGGTCAGTCTGAAAGGTATGAGCGAAACACCACTCCATCAGGATACAGATTGTTACGGGCTCGATCTGCGCCAGTACGATACAGCTAGCCTTCGCAAACGTAAACAGCTTAATCTGGCCTGGTTGATGGAGTTATACAAAGCCTATCCCGACAAGGAACGCTTTTTCGATGGCACCCAAAGCAAGCAAATAGGCAACTTCGACAAGCTGGCGGGCACCGAGAACCTGAGAAAGCAAATTATTGCCGGTACGCCGGAAGCTGAGATTCGCAAAAGCTGGGAGCCGGGGCTTTCGGCATTCAAGACGTTACGCAAAAAGTACCTGCTCTATCCCTAATGGTCGGGAGAGAATTACTGATCAGACACGAATGCAACTTTTGTCCGGGTGTTTCACCGCAGTCCCGATAAAAAGGCCAGGCTGGGGAGCATTTGTTCCATTGATCGCGACGATTCGTCTTCAATGAAGATGTGTTTCACTCCCGATTTTCTGGCCTGCTTCATAATGGCTGCAATGCCTACATCGCCCTGTCCCAGCGTCACGTTGGACTCAACGTCGGAATGGCCATTGTTGCTTTCGGGCGTGCCGGGTTTACGGTCTTTAAGGTGCATCAGCAAAAATCGTTTGTGGTATTTCTGCAGAAGCGCAACGGGATCGTAGCCGGGGGCTTTCACCCAGAAAACGTCCATCTCGAAGTTAACGGATTTGGGGTCCAGGTTCTCGGCCAGATAATCGAAAAATGTGCCGTCTTTGTACGTCTGAAACTCGTAACCGTAATTGTGATAGCAGAAGGTAAGTCCATTCTCCGCCAGTAGTTTCCCGGCTGTATTGAACACGTCGATAGCCCGGTCGGCATCGTAAATGGTGAACGCATCACCTGCGTGTGGAATCCAGGTACAAACCACGTATTTCACTCCCAGAGCTTTGGCTTCGGCAATGATCTTGGGCACATTATTGTCCAGATCCTCATAACTGACTCCCGTGCTGATGGCCTTGATGTTATTCTGGTCCAGTAACTTCCGGAAATCGGTTAAGCTCAGGCCATACGTACCCGCCACCTCTACTTCCCGAAACCCCATCGCTTTCACCTTTGCCATGGTTCCCGGCACATCGTTCGCGAACTGCGTCCGGAAACTATACAGCTGTAGGCCCACAGGGGCCGGTTTCTGCGCCAGGGCAACCAGACCAACCAGCAGCAGCCCGGCCAGTAAGCACATCGATTTTGCGTTCATGGAGCGAGTGTTTGTCATGCTTGTTTTACCGTAAACTAGTTACCCGTCTGGGTGGTGAACGTACTCTCAAAAATCTTGTCGGCGTTGCCTGTTTCGAAGCCTTCGCGTCGGTGCTGGCGGGTGATCTGATCGGCGGGGAGGTTCCGGAAAGGAGGTAAAACGCGCCGTTCGGCAAACTCCACGTAAGAACCCGCGATGCGGAACGTTTCACCATCGGCAAATCGGGCATCAATCATCTGGGCCACGGTAGAGGCCTGGCGCAGATCACCATCCGGACTAACTTTGATGATGCCGCCCGCCGAATTGAGCCGTATACCCTGCTCCTGCAGAAAGGCCACAAACTCGTCGATGGTGTTGTACCCCGGCTTGAGGTTATGCACACTGATGGTAAAATGATTCAGGTAATAGCGGTTGTAAATTACCCAGGCCGCATATTCACTTTCGGTCAACAGCGTCCGGTAGTCGGCCAGCGTGGGTGTTTCCCAAAGGGGCTGGTGCAGAAACTGATCGATCGCGTTGGCGTCGTTTAAATTCAGCGAATCGACGGGATCGCTCGTGACGGTACCGGTGTATCGGTGAATGATACGCCGGGCCTCCGCCGATAATTCATCGACGCGTAACTCACTGGCGAAAATTCGCGGTAAGTCTTGCCGGGGTGGGCTATACCAGTAAGCCGATAATTTTTTCTCAACGAAGTCGTAGGCGTCGCGCCGTTCGTAGCCGAGGTGCAGAAATAGTTTCTCGAACGAGGCCAGTCCCAGATTGGGTACGCCCATTGTCCGGAAGGCAATGTGATCATTCTCAACCTCATCCGGCGACTGAATAACGCCCGCATCGAGCATAGCGTCCAGTACTTTCTGCACATCGGGAACCCGCTCACGGTATCGACGCATCAGGCCAGCCAGTACATCGTCTAGTGTGGTGGTTGTTGGTGAATTGGTCATATTTGATCGGAAGATGCTCAAACAGACTCCGGCTGTTTGCTGTAAAACGAATCCATTTTCCCTGTCAACTCAAACAGTCGGAGCCTGTCTGGTCCTGAATACTTTCCCGCCATTGGCTCCTGGCCAGCAATACATCTTTACCGGACTCGGTCTGTACGATTCGATGGCGTATCGACGACTCGGTCTCGTTCGCTGACTGAATCTCCAGCCAATCGTGCCAATGGGTTTCAATGCGGTAAACTAAATCAATTTCAGCAATTTCCCGCGTCTGCAATACGTTGGCGTCAACTGCTTCGAGCAGCCACTGGACATAAGCCACATTATTGACGTGCTTGTTTTGATCAATGCTCAACCAGCCAACCTCAACGCGTTTCGTGTCCGTTGGCAAAAAGGCAGCTGTTTGGAAATCGGGTTTAAGGGGTAGCGTAGGCAACGCATCAACGTCGGTTGGTGGACTCAGGCGCCGAATAAAGTCGGGTAGCGGCACCATACTCCGCTTTTCCATACTGAAAACAAGCCAGGTGCTACCGGCATCGGCCAGCAGGGTTCCATCGTCGGCAACCACCCGAAAATCGCGATGAATAAAATACTTGTCGACTGTGGTGGGGTACGTCATCAGCCGGATCGTCTGGCCGTAACGCGGGTAGTGGTGCATTCGCAGGCAAAAGCGCATCAGCATCCAGCCAAAACCGTTGCCAGCCAGATCGGAAATGCCGATGCCGTAATTAATAGCGTTGCGATTGGCCGACTCCTGCATCAGGTTCATCAGGGCCGGAATGCTCATCCGGCCAAAAGCATCGCACTCGTAGCCGCGCACGGTGAAGGTATCTGTCTGGATAAAAGCCATGGTGTAAAGCTACGACTAATCTTGTTTGCTGGTCCGGTAGCGATAAACCTATACCTGATGAGTTATGTATATTCTGTCTCCGAGATTCGTGTTTTTGCGAACACCGGAAAACATACTGGCACAAAAAAAACTCCCCCGTTGCGTTGGCCGCAACGGGGGAGTTTCAAGCGAACGAACGGACTACTGGGCAGTCGATGTTGGCGTTGCGTTTTCTTTGGTACCGTAACGTTTGCGGAACTTGTCCACACGACCGGCCGTATCGAGCAGTACGTTTTTACCCGTATAAAATGGGTGCGACTGCGAGCTAACTTCAATTTTCACGAGCGGATAGGTCTGGCCTTCGTACTCGATGGTGTCTTTGGTTTGAACGGTAGAGCGGGTCAGAAATTTATAGTCGCTCGACAAGTCGTGGAATACCACTTCGCGGTAATCCGGGTGAATGCCCTTTTTCATGATTGATCTCAGTTTCTTATCATCTTCTCGGTTTCCGACCGAAAAGGACTGCAAATGTACGGCCTTTCGATGGAATAGCCAAGGCTTTTCTAGCTTCTTTTATGGGGTGATTATGAGACAACTAAAACTGTACCGTTTCCTAATAATCCAGTAATGGAGCCTTGCTGCTTTCTATCTTTCTCTGTATTTTTCCAATGAAGTATACGTCCTTTGCTGAGCTACACCAAGTACGTTTCACTTTATTACCCGATTAATAAAATCTGTTTTTTATTTCCCAAATCAGCTTGCCAAAAGGATATTGTTAAGTGCCTAGTACTGACGCCTTAACAATTTATTAACCTGATTGGTAGAGTTGAACCTCTCCGGAATTGATCAATGTACCCGAACCATATGGGTTGCTTTTCCGTCTATTTCAAAAGAACTTTAGAACGCCATTCGATTCAGTAATAGCCTTTGGCTGTGGTTGATCTTGTTCGGGTATGGTATACATCAATAGCCTTCAGAAAGAGCAATAGCCCCTTACTGTTACTCCCGAACCTATATACTTCTACTTTAAATTGAATTAGTCATCTTTTTTATACTCTTAAACTTACCCAAACGCTCATGTTTGTAGTTAAACGCGATGGCCGCCGGGAGTCGGTTAAATTCGACAAAATCACCGCTCGGATCGAGAAACTATGTTACGGCCTTGATCCGGCTTATGTGCAGCCGGTCGAGGTAGCCGTAAAAGTCGTTAGTGGTCTTTATGACGGTGTAAAAACCACTGAACTCGACAACCTGGCTGCCGAAACAGCTGCGTCGATGACGACCAAGCACCCGGACTACGCCATTCTGGCCGCCCGGATTGCTATCTCCAACCTGCACAAGGAAACGAACAAGTCGTTTTCCGGGACGATTAAGAAACTGTACCAGTACGAAGATCCAAAAACCGGCGAGAATGCCTCACTGATCTCGAAAGAGGTCTATGAAGCTGTACGCAAGCACGCAGCGCTTCTGGATTCGACGATCATCTACGACCGGGATTATGGCTATGATTATTTCGGGTACAAAACCCTCGAGAAGTCGTATCTGCTGAAACTGGATGGCCGGATTGCCGAACGTCCGCAGCACATGCTGATGCGGGTGGCCGTTGGTATTCACCAGGATGACATTGATGCGGCCATCGAGACGTATCACCTGCTTTCCGAGAAGTGGTTCACGCACGCTACGCCAACGCTGTTCAATGCCGGAACACCCAAGCCGCAAATGTCGAGCTGTTTCCTGCTGACGATGAAAGATGATTCCATCGACGGTATTTACGACACGTTGAAACAAACCGCCAAGATTTCGCAGTCGGCGGGGGGAATTGGCCTGAGCATTCACAATGTACGGGCTACGGGTACCTACATTAAAGGCACCAACGGGACATCCAACGGGATTGTGCCGATGCTGCGCGTCTTCAATGACACGGCTCGCTATGTAGATCAGGGCGGAGGTAAGCGGAAAGGCTCCTTTGCCATCTATCTGGAGCCCTGGCATGCCGATGTGTTCGATTTCCTGGATCTGAAAAAGAACTCCGGTAAAGAAGAAGGTCGCGCCCGCGATTTGTTCTACGCCCTCTGGACGCCCGATCTGTTCATGAAGCGGGTGGAAGACGACGATGTCTGGTCGTTGTTCTGCCCCCACGAGTGCCCCGGTCTGGCGGATTGCTACGGCGATGAATTCGAAGCGTTGTATACCCGCTACGAACGCGAAGGCCGTGCCCGCCGGACGATCAAGGCGCAGGAGCTGTGGTTCAAAATTCTGGAATCGCAAACCGAAACCGGTACGCCCTACATGCTGTACAAGGATGCGGCCAATAAAAAGTCGAACCAGAAGAACCTTGGTACCATTAAGTCATCGAACCTCTGTACCGAAATTATCGAGTACACGGCACCCGACGAAATAGCGGTCTGTAACCTGGCGTCCATTGCGTTACCGAAATTTATCAAGCGCGATCCGGACGGAATCATGCGGTTCGATCACCAGAAGTTGTACGACGTGACCAAAACGGCCACCCGCAACCTCAACAAGATCATCGACATCAACTATTACCCGGTTGAAGAAGCTCGCCGGAGCAACATGCGCCACCGGCCAATTGGCATTGGTGTGCAGGGACTGGCCGATGCATTCATCATGCTGCGGATGCCGTTTGAATCGGATGAAGCGCGTCGCCTGAACGAAGATATTTTTGAGACCATTTACTTTGGTGCCATGACGTCGTCGATGGAGCAGGCCAAAGAAGAAGGTCCCTACGAAACCTGGAAAGGGTCGCCGATTTCGGAAGGCCAGTTTCAGTTCGATATGTGGGGGGTGAAGCCAAAATCAGGTCGCTGGGATTGGGAGAGTCTGCGGAAGGATGTCGTTGAACACGGCGTTCGGAACTCGCTGCTGCTGGCACCCATGCCAACGGCTTCGACCTCGCAGATTCTGGGTAACAACGAGTGTTTCGAGCCATACACAAGCAACATCTATACCCGCCGTGTATTGTCGGGCGAGTTCGTGGTGGTGAACAAGCACCTGCTGAAAGATCTTGTCAAACTCGGTCTCTGGAACGATGCGATGAAGAACAACCTGATTCTGGCCAACGGCTCGATCCAGGCGATCCCGAACATTCCGCAGAACATCAAAGACCTGTACAAAACGGTTTGGGAGATCAAACAGAAGCACATCATCGACATGGCTGCCGACCGGGGTGCGTACATCTGCCAGTCGCAGTCGCTGAACATCCACATTCAGGATTCGAACTTTGGCAAGCTGACGTCCATGCACTTCTACGCCTGGAAAGCGGGCTTGAAAACGGGTATGTACTATCTCCGCACGAAAGCGGCCTCCGACGCGGTGAAGTTTACGGTGGTACAGCCACAAGCCGAGCCCCAGCTGGAGCCGGTCATGGCCGAAGCCGTCACCGTCGAAAAACCCCTCGATTACGTGCAGTACGCCAAGGAGCACGCTCAACACATGACGCCACAACCCGTACCGATGGTAACGGACCTCGAACAGCAGTATGCCGCCATGACCTGCTCACTCGACGATCCGGAAGGTTGCGAGATGTGCGGTAGTTAATGGACCAACATGTTCTAAGATAATAAACATGCCACGGCTTATCAGTCGTGGCATGTTTATTATTGCCCATGCAGTAAGTCAATCAGATGACCCGCTACGGCTCTTATTGTAACAAGTATAAGATGTTACTCGATGATAACCATCATCATGCTGCGTCCATCTGCTTCTATCGTTTGTTTCCAGAGTCTACGATCCTTCTTGTCAATGAAATAGGTGCTTTTCCCATTGCTGATCTCATCCGTAACACTGACTGCCCACACGTTTCTAAGACCTGATGTTTTACTGGTATACGTATCACTGCTTACCTCATTAACTGATGCGCTGATTACGCCAATTTTGGCAGACGGGTTATAATCGTATATGGCGATTTGCTGGGTGAAGCCCTCTTTAAGTGGTAACCAACGAATCAGAACCGGGTAGAGGTTGCTATCGAAATAGGGGATTACGGTGGTGTCGTTAATGGTCGTAGCCTTCTTGCGCATCTTGTCTCGATAGAATCCGGTAACGACCTTACCAAAGTTCAGGACCATATCTCTTTGCCTATTGTAAGACGCATGACGAACCGGACTCAATGTATTCCGAACACAAATAGACGAATCGATCCAATCTCCCTTCATACCCTTCATTGTCACCGATGTCACCGCTATCAAGCGATCTTTGTCCGTCATCAACTGAGTGGATACGGTACCTATTTCCGTCTGTACTGTATCGCGAACCATATACCATGCCATTTTATAGGCTTCGTTCTTAATCCATCGCTTTTCAACACTTTTAGTGGATGGTGTCAATTGACCGTGACTCAGGCTATAACAGCCCAGTAAAATAAAGCTTAATAAAGATTTCATAATTTTGTTATTGGTTGACGAGGCAAAATGTTCTCCCCCGCAACAATAAGGGTTGACTATAGTACGAGCGGCTAAAGAACAGGATTACAGGCTGACTTCGGGACAGGCGTTGTGTCAACTAAAACGCTGAAATGGAAGTCCCAACTGGCCTAGTAAGTCGTACGCCTTGCTTAAGTACTACGTCAACTTTGTTACTCTGTCAACCGCCCGTGTTGATTCATGAATCACCAGCTCGCCTTCGAGATTGGCCTGCGTGATGGTGTTGTTCTTCTTGATAGCATCCAGCAGAATTTTGGTGGCTAGCTGGCCCATTTCCAGCAGAGGCTGCTTTATGTACGTTATCGGGGTCTGAAACAGGTTGTAGGATTCGGCCTGGTCGATGCTGACAACGGCTACCTGTTCAGGAACGCTCAGGTGCAGCGCGTTGAGCTGTTGCAACCCATATAAAGCAAGTGTGTTGGACGCAAACAGGAGCGCATCGACGGGTCTTGCTCCCGTGGTGAGGTCGGTCACTGCTTTTCGGACATCGGCTTCTATTGACCCAATGCCTAACTCTTTCACCCACGTTTTCCGAACTGGAATCCGGTTATCCTTCAGCGCCGACAGGTAACCCTGCTTGCGATCCAGCAGCGTGATCAAACTCGTCTGAAACGTGATCAATCCAATACGCCGATACCCTGAGTCGATCAGGTGCTGTACCGCCTTGTGAATCGCTTTGTAGTTGTCCAGCGCCACATAATTGGTTTTGAGTTCCGGAAAATAGCGGTCAAGTAACACAAACGGAGTGCCTTGCTGCTGCAACTCGGCGAGCTGCGGCTCAATGCCTTCGGGGGGAGCAATCAATAACCCATCAACCTGCCTGTTGAGCAGCGTCGTAATCAGCTTCTGGGCTTTCGGAAGCTTCTCGTCTGAACTGCCGAAAAGAACGGTGTAGTTGTGCGTATCCGCTTCATCTTCGATAATGCGCGCCAGTGACGACGAAAACGGATTCGAAATATCAGATACAACCAGGCCTATTGTGTAAGTCCTGTTTGTTTTAAGACTCTTGGCAATCTGGTTTGGCTGATAATTTAATGATTTGGCAACTTCCCGGATTTTCTGGGCAACTTGTTTATTGATCCTATTTATCTTCTGATTGTTAAGCACATAGGAAACAAGCGTTGTCGATACGCCCACCAACTGAGCAATATCTTTCAGCGATGTCTTCTTGATCATGCAGCGAATATAGGAAAAAGGCAATAAATAATTTAATCGTTTAAACAATCGAATTGTTCGTGATATTCATTCGAGATTAAAAAATTCATAGAAAAGGAATAAAATAAGCTATATAATTGTATTATTTTAATAAGGTTAGATTGCTATATAAAGAACTTTTGCCGATTGGAGCCTGAAACGTTGAAACGTTTAAACCAAACTAATTTTGTTGGGGTTTTATAGCTGATAAACGAATAGCATGTCAATGTGAATCAGCTTATTAAAGAGCGGCTTATCTGGTGTATGTATACGCGTAGAGGAGGTAGATGGCGGCTCAGAAATGAATAAGAAAGGCATTCGCTGGCATATCAACAGGTCTATTTTTCGGGAAGCTTAAACGAGTATAAAACACATTCCCGGACTGGACCGCTAAACAGGCAAAAAGATGAACTTCATACACAATCATAACACAACGAACCAGGCAACGGCAGGCAGCCTGCGCAACCTGGTCCGGGAATCAATTCTGTTATTTATCAATCGGCATGCCGGGGTTTTCGAAGCACTGTCCCGTCATCAGACTCCATTCGGTGGGTCATTTCTGGCTGGCAATCGCTAAACCATAACACACATTTAATTTTCATCAACATGAATCGTTTCTCTGTTTTATATATGCTTAACGGACAGTATCATCACCTTGGCGCGTCTACTCAGTCAGAGGCCATGTCCGTTCTACAAAATCTGTCAAAAAATACAAAACGGATCCCCGTTGGTATTTACGACGCCAAGACCGAACTGTTCGAATGGGAACCGGGTCGGCAAAAAAACTACGACCAGGGCGATATTGAAGAGCAGGGTAAACTGGCCGATCAGATTATTACGATCGCACAGGCTTTGCGTCGTCGGGATGCTAGCTGGCAACCAGCCGGGACGTTCAGAAGACCCAGTTTTTTTGCGTAAGTAACGTTCTTTTCCTGTCAGGAATAGCGGGCAGTACGAACACCGGCACATGTATGTCTCCGGTTCGTTCGTATTGCCCGCCATGTCCGGCATGGTGAAACAAGCACGCGCTGATTCGACATCAATACTACTCAACATCAACTTCTTATGTTTACAACCACTCAGGAGGCTTCAACACGCCCCCTCGTAACGGCTTCGCATAGTGTGCTGGCGTATCCGGCTTTTCTGGCCGGCCATCGAACCGTGCAGGAAGCTATGGGAGATGGACACATTAACACCTATCTGCGTACATTTTTAACGACAACGGGCAAGACGCTGGCCTCTATGGATCTTTCTGAAGACGTAGAGGAAACGATTATTCAATTAGTAAACTGCCTGACCAGTCTGGATGAAAGTGACTCGCTGAGCCGGTTGTGCCGCGATGGCGCATCTAAACTACAGGCATTCGTCATTCCAACGCTACTCGACCGGCTCGATCAGGGGAAAGATGTATCGTCACTGGCGTTTTTGCTGGCGGCTTACGGGCACTATCTGCAAGCGGGGGTCGATGATAAAGGACAGGACTATCTGGTGGACGAGCCACAACTTACCGCTTCTGACTGGACGTTGCTACGGGAAGGTGATGTGCTGTCTGTTCTGGCCATCTCGCCTTTAGCTCCCGCCAATCTGCGTTCGTTCCCGCAGTTTGTGGCCCCGTATAAATCATACCGAAATCAGATTGCCTGTTATGGGCTTGCTTTTTCGTTGAAACAAACCCTTTGCGCTTTCTGGGAGGAAGAGGCTGAACTGCACAAAGGCGTAATGGCCTGACGCAGTACCGGAAATAACTTTTACCGGAGTTGTGTCCTCAGCTTGGATCCGTATCCTGGGCTCATGTCTTCGCGAACCGTTTTGTGTCTACATGAAAGTGCGGCCCGGGAGGACACGAGCCTAGGAGTAAGTGAAGCAAGTGGTATTCGTTTTTTAAAACAGACACCACTTGCTTCACAGAAATAACCTTTAGCTGAGCCACGGGGTTTTGTCAGAAAAGCAGGCTGTAAAAGTCTGAAAATGACTCAACTCATGGAATACAGACAATTAGGAGGATCAGGATTGCAGGTGCCGGTACTAAGTTTCGGTACGGCTACGTTTGGCGGGGGGAACGAATTTTTTAAAGGGTGGGGCAGTACGCAGGCCGACGAGGCTACGCGGCTAGTCGATCTTTGCCTTGATGCAGGTGTTAATCTGTTCGATACCGCCGACGTTTATTCGGATGGGCTCGCGGAAGAAATTCTGGGTCAGGCCACTGCCGGAAAGCGTGACAGGTTGCTGATCTCAACCAAGGCTACGTTCTCCTTCGGTGAAGGCCCCAATAACCAGGGGTCATCGCGGTTTCACTTGCTCAGGCAGTGCGAAAGCAGTTTGAAACGCCTGAAAACCGATTACATCGACATTTACCACATGCATGGTTTCGACGGGGTCACTCCGCTGGAAGAAACCATGCGTACGCTGGATGATCTGGTGCAGAGCGGCATGGTTCGTTACATTGCCTGCTCGAATTATTCGGGTTGGCACCTGATGAAATCGTTGGCCATTTCCGAGAAATACGGCTGGAATCGGTTTGTAGCCCACCAGGTTTATTACTCGCTGGTAAACCGGGAGTACGAATGGGAGCTGATGCCACTGGGCCTTGATCAGCAGGTGGGTGCCTTTGTCTGGAGCCCGCTGGCGGGTGGCCGTCTGGGCGGTAAATACGGCCGTACCAAGCCCGCACCCACCGAAGGTCGGGTATCTGAAGGAAAAAGTCCGGTGCCGCAGTCGGCGGTTTCGGAAGAGGTCTTTTACGCTATTACGGATGTGCTGGAAGAAATAGCCGCCGAAACAGGTAAGTCGGTGGCGCAGGTGTCGCTCAACTGGCTGCTGCAACGGCCAACCGTATCGAGCATTATCATTGGTGCCCGCAACGAAGAGCAACTCAAACAAAATCTGGATGCCGTCGGTTGGAATCTGACCATCGACCAAGTGAAGAAACTGGATGCCGCCAGCGATGTGCCGACCATTTATCCGTATTGGCATCAGCGTCAGAACCTGACCTTGAATCCACCTCCCAGGTTCTACTAGTTCCAATGATTCAGTTTACGCGATTCGACCATATACTGCTGCCTATTCCGGAAGGAAGAACAACCGAGGCCAGAACGTTTTACAGTCAAGTTTTAGGCCTTACTGAGATTCCGGGCGAGCACCCCGGAGGAGCCATCTGGTTCGAGATTGCCAATATACAACTGCACCTGCGGGAAGAAACAGGAGGGGGTTTGTCGCTGCGGCACCCGGCTTTTGAAGTCGCCGATCTGGCTGCGGCAAAGCAGGAACTGGTGCGAAAAGGTGTGGCTATTGCCTACTCATCGGACATCGACGGACGCCAGCGGTTTTTCTTCCGCGATCCGTTTGGGAATCGTATCGAGTTGCTTTCCTTCAACGGCCCAAACGTGTAGGGGGATTAGTCCGCGCCCGGTAACATAACTTCTGGATACTATTGCGGTTTAGCATGCCCATTTCTATCGTTGACCACATAAGCAAGGTGGACTGACGACAGAAATGGGCACGCTTATATTAAAAATACATTAAAATTAAGTAAGCAGGTGTATGTCGTTTCGGTACCCTGCCGATGGGGAGTTTTTCGTAGTCTGAACGCCGTTAGAACCCAAAACGGACAATCTAGATGCAAGAAGAACGAACAAATCCATCGTGCGTTTACATGAGCTGATTCGGATCGTGGCTGCCCGTTGCATCAGGTTCGTATAAGCAACCGCCGACTTTTGCGTTGAAACGGAGTAAGCCTATATAGTAAGCATTCCTTTTCACCCAATTCGCTACTAAGTAACACCCGTTCATGGATCATCAATTGATCTTGCGAGCCGACGGGTGGTGCTTCTACAGCTTCCTGTTCTTGCGGTATTTTTTTGCCAGGCAACGAATAGTCTTATAAAAGCCTGTCAGTTCCTACAGGCTATCAATCCACCAAAAACAAGCGATGAATTTGTTACGGGGCCCCAGCCGGGATTCCGCTGACTGCTTACTTATAAACACCACCATCCGATGACTGATTTTCATTCCTCTTTACTAACCAAGCCGCTTTATGCCCATGAACCGTTTCTACTGGACTATTTCTGCGCTCTTTTTTTTACTGCCTCTGCGTGGCTATTCGCAGATTACCATGCCGCTCTCCCGGATGGTCTTTCAACGTGATAATGGCAATCGTGCCCAGGTGCCTATTCAGGGCAATTGCCCGGCTTCCGCTTCCAGTTTTCAGGTTAAAGCTACAGCCCTCAACGGCGGGCAATCGGTCGATTGGACAACCATCGGATCGGCCGGTAACGGCGCCTTCTCCGGTTCGTTACCCCTGATGGGGGGCTGGTATAGTCTTCAGGTTCGGGCGCTGGCGGGCGGCTCCGAGGTGGGAAACTGGACCCTGGATCGGGTAGGCGTGGGTGAAGTCTTCATTACGGCCGGGCAGTCGAACCAGTACGGTTCTCCTTATGCCAATAACCTCAACGCCCAGGACGATCGGGTATCGGTGCTGGGTTACTACAACTGGCCGCAGGGAAATATTGATGAAACGGCATTGCCCAAACAGCTGGTACAGGCCGGTAACGGCGCGCAGTCGGGACCGCACGGGGCCATGTACATCTGGGGTGGTCTGGGCGACCGACTGGTGGCTCGCCTGGGTGTGCCGGTTATGTTTCTGGGGGCTTCCTACGGGGCAACCTCCTCGTCGGAATGGCGCGATGCCGCGAACGGAGTCGAAAATGTTGCCTCGTTCACCAAATCGTCACCGTATCGTCCGTTTGGGGTAGCCATTATGTACTACATCAAACGCAGTGGGGTTCGGGCGGTTTTGTGGCATCAGGGCGAGTCCGATAACAGCGCTGTTTCGCAGGGGGACTATGTCAATAACCTAACGACTGTTATTAACAAAAGCCGATCGCAGTCGGGCATGGGTGCCCTAAGCTGGGTTATCTCCAAAGTATCGTACTTTCCTGGTAATGGACACGATTACGACCAAAACATCATCAACGCCCAGGAGCAGCTTATCAGTCAGGTTAACAACTGCTTTCCCGGCATATCGACCGATGGCTTTATCGGGCCCGACTGGCGGTCGGATGGGTTGCACTTCAAAGATGCGGTATACCCGCAGGTAGCCGACTGGTGGAATCAGGCCCTTTCCGATGCCTTCTTCTCGCAGTGCCAGCCCAGCCAGCCTTCCGCAACACCCAGCATTACGGCCGGCTACGTATTCCCGATCAATCGGAACGGTGGTGAGCCCATTCAACTCCCGTACATGGTTACCGCGCCCATTAACTCCGGCAATCAGTACACCATAGATGTGTATACTGAAGGGGGCAGTTTGGTGGATAACGTATCCGCCAGCCAGGTCGGGAATGTACTGGAATTCGTGTTGCCCGTGTGGGCAGATGGCCGGGTGAAGGTGCGGATTCAATCCAGTTCACCCGCCTGGACGGGGGAGTTCTCGGAACTATTTACGGCCCATAAAACAGGCGACAGACCAACGGGGAACCCCACGAATCCAGCGCAGCCGCCCTCCTCCAATCAGGCTCCAACCGTGTCAGCGTCGGTAAACCTGGGTACCGCAACGCGAAATCAGCGGTACGAGGCAACGATTTCGGGCAATACGTTTGCCGATCCCGAAAACGCAGCGCTAACATATACCATTAGTGGATTACCGGCTGGCTTGTCCGCTTCGGGTCTGACCATCAGTGGAACCCCTTCGGAGACGGGGACGTATACGATACGCATTCGGGCCACCGACCCCGCCAATCTGTACGTCGAGACAACCGCTACCTTGGTCATTAACGGCGGACAGCCAACGGCGACCGGTAATTACGAAGGATACGTAGACGGAAAAGGTTGCTCTACCCTGAATGGCTGGATCTATACGAGTTCAGCGGCTAACGATGCCGTTGTGATTGAAGTCGTTGCCGGTGGCCAGGTGGTATCGACGCAAACTGCGTCTCAATTTCGGCCCGACCTGGTTGCCGCCGGTAAAGGCAATGGCTATCACGGCTATAACTTCGATACGCCTGATGCGTTAAAAACCGGCAGTGACATCAGTGTTACGGTTCGCGTTCAGAACAGTGGTTACGTATTGAATGGCGGTACATTTACCCTGACTTGTGCTGGTAATGCCGTGCCGCCCACGCCCGCCCCACCTGTAACGACGCCCACAACGCCCCCGGTAACGACACCGCCCCCGACAACACCCGTACCGACAACACCTACGCCCTTGCCCACAACGCTGGTGAGTCCGCAGGGATGGGTCGATATTTCTGATTGCAGCCGGCAGTACGGCTGGGCCAGGGACGCGGGCACCCCCAACGCTGCGGTGCAGGTAAACGTCAACTGGGATGGTATTCCGGTAACTACGCTGACGGCCAATGCGTACCGTCAGGATCTGGCCACCGCTTTTGGCGATAACGGGCAGCACGCGTTTAGTTATGACGCACCGGGTAACCTGACAACAGCCGGACCGCATCAGGTTGTTTTGCAGATCGTTGGGGCCGCCAATCCGTTCCAGGCCACAACCGTGTACTGCAATGCGGGTTCCCGACTGGCCGCTTCATTGGCAGACGAGGAGCCCCTGGCGTGGCGGATCTTACCGAACCCAACGGCCGATTATGCCCTGGTGATGATTCCGATGGCCTATCAGAAAGCGAAACTGAACGTAAGCGTTGCAACACTGGACGGATTGACGAAACCACTGGGCTATACCACGCTGGCAAATCAGATCAAAGTGGATGTGAGCCAGTTTAAAACGGGATTATACCTGCTGCGTATCGAAGCCGACGGCCGACACATAGCCAGCCTGAAACTACTCAAACAATAGCAAAGGTCAGCCAGATTAGTCACGAAGCTACCTGGCTGACCTTCCCGATCATTTCTTACCTTTGGTCGGCACAGCGGCTGATAAATAGCCTGCTTTCATTTTCTGACCAAACTCGATATGCGCCTTCTGTTAATTCTGCTGTCTTGTTTGTCCTTTAGGGTGGTTCTTGCGCAAACCCCCTTTGCTGAACAACTGGACAAACACCGCGAGACGTACAAAAAAGACCTGATGGCTTCCGCTGGTGGACCGTTGACCGCCGAGGAAGATTTAGCCTATATTCAGTTTTACGCAGCCGACTCAACCTATCGCATAACGGCCACGGTGGAGCGGATACCGAAGGCCGAACCCTTCGACATGCCAACCTACAACGGCATGACAAGACCGCACGTTGCCTACGCATTGCTCTCATTTGTGCTCCGCGGCAAGCCGCAGCAATTAACCCTTTACCGAAATCTGAACGTTATTCGGATACCGGAATACCGTGATTATTTGTTTCTGCCCTTCAAGGACAGCACCTCTGGAAAAGAAACGTACGGGGGCGGTCGCTACCTTGACCTACGCACGGGCGACATCCAGAATGGGCGCGTGACGCTGGATTTTAATAAAGCCTATAATCCTTACTGTGCCTTCAAAGAGGGATATCCCTGCCCAATACCACCCAAAAACAATCGGATGACGGTACCCGTCGAGGCCGGTGAAAAAACGTTTGGGAAGGAGCATTAATGGCCAGGGGCGTCCTGCGCGTCAGAATTACTTCCTGGCCCAGATTAGTCCGTAGTCCATTTGCGTTGGGATGTTTTCATCCGTGGGCTTCAGGCCAGCTTCGGCCAGCCAGCCTCTGTACTCGGCCCGACTGTAGCACCGGCCTTTGGTTCCCCAGAAAAGCTGGGCAGAATAGTCGGTTACGGGTAATGGTCCATCGAGTGTATCGTTCAGAAAGGCATCGTGTACCCATAGTTCTCCACCGTCGCGCAGGGCCGAGGCAAAGCGATGCGCCAGCCACTGACAGGTTGGCACAGGCCAGTCATGAAAGAGGCTGGCAGCCAGCAAAATATCCGTTTGCGGAAGATCATCCGTCAGCATATCGCCCGGCTGAAAACGTACCCGATCCCGTATAGTATGCGCGCCCGGCCGGCCACTTTGACTGAATTCGTCCAGTATCTCAGCGGCTACGGCCAGCACGGCCGGTCTGTCGAGAATGGTCGCGGTTGAGGTGGGGTTGGCTAACAACCATTCGTAGGTGTAAAAGCCGGTTCCTCCGGCCACGTCGAGCAGATGCCCTTCGCGCCTGGTGAGGTTGGCCGCCACAATGGGTGACAGGTGTCGGGCTCGTCCGGCCAGGCCCAGCGTGAATTTGCGGGCCAGATCCGGGTCGTCCATAGGCGAGGGGCCTTCTCCTTCCTTCACGAACGAAATGCCCTCGGTTGTATCCAGGGGGCCATCGTTCCGGAGTCGGGCCGCCATCTCAACAACGCCGTTGTCCTCTTTCTCCAGGCCTGTATAGCCCGTCAGATTAGGCGTTTGCGACTCCGTCAGGTAACGGCCCAGCGCGGTAATGGCCAGTCGGTCCGTTTCGTCGTACGTGAGTAGACCCATGGCGCACAGAGCCGGAAAGAGAACCATAGCCGGGCGTTCGCTGAGGCCCAGCCGATGGCTGATGTCAGCCAGGGACTGCGGCTTATCGCCTAATTGGTCAAATACAGGCAGGTGATGAACGGCGGCAACTAACAGGCGGGAGCCATACATAGCCCGTAGATGTCGCGTAATGGGAGCCAGATCGAGTTGAGGAGTGTTGAGCATGTTGGTTCTACGTTTGCTGACCGGATTAGCCAGTTCGGGCGAATGCCAAAGATACCATCGGTTTCCCGAAAAGAGGCCTTTCGCCAAAATGGGGTTAAGACTGACCACCTTGGCAAAAGACCTGAAATAGCAGAAAGTACATAAGCAACCGTCCGGCTACCGGCGTCCAATGATTCCCGCTGAATACCTGCATTCGGGAGGCAGACACGTTTTCTTACATAAATTAAGTGGGGTAGGAAACAGTTATATCTACCGGGTGGCCTGCCGATAAATTGACCGGGTGGTGCGAATAGGCGATTCCTGCTTGTTGGGGCCGATGGACTGCACTGCGTAGACATACGTTTTGCCCGGCTTGACCCCCTGGTCGTTGAAATCGAACGTACCCTGGCTCAGTTTTCCCACAGTGGTAAACGTACGTTGGGTGGGCTCGCGCCGTACCACCCGGTATCCTACGATCCCACCCGGCTCTATCGGCGGCCACGACACGCGGATGCTGGTCGACATATTGACCAGGGAAACTTCCTCAATAGCAGGCAGCTCACTGGCTACGGGATTCCCATATACGCTGACGGGTAGAGAATACTGGCCCCGCTCGCCGGAGAGTCCCACCGAAGCGACCCGGTACACGTAGGCAACGCCCAGCACAAACGTGGTATCCGTAAAACTAGGCTGCGTCCACGTACCGTCGTGCAGCGTTCTGAAAGCCCTGTCGGGTTCGGATTGCCGCTTGCGCTGCAAGGCATACCCCTGGATGTAATTGTCGTTCAGTCGCATATCCGACCAGCTTAGAAAAGCATCGTTATTGATGATTTCATGCTGAATCAGGTTGGGCGACGAAAACTCTACTGGCGCATAGGCAACGGTGGGACGGTAGGTTATGTAATCCGACAGGACGCTGACGTCCTGGGTTAGGTTCATGGCCTGTACGGCGTAGAAATACGTGACCCGGGGCGAAAGAAAGTTGGCTGAGTCGACAAATTCTCTGGCCTTCACGGGCAATCCAATGGGAGCCATATCCGTAGGGCTTTGACCACGGTACACATGGAAGGCGTACCCTGATTTATCATCGGCCGTATCCCAAACCAGGCGAGGTAAGCGTCCTGTCGTGTCAACGCGTAGGTTGAAGGCCGGGGTTGGTCGCCGGAATTTAGTGCAGGATTGAGCGGTCATGGCCGGAATTTCCTGCTTTAAATCCTGAAACGGAACAAACAGCGGTCGAATGGAATACGTAAACAACTCACCCGCCGGGTACACGTCCGGATCGGTATAGCTGGTGGCATCGACGGGCAGAATGGCCAGTACTTTCGGGGCTGTATTGGCCGAGGTACGCGACAACTCGATACCCGAATAATAGGGCTTCGCGGATAGTTTTTTCCACCACAGATAAATGGCGCTGGTCGTGTCACGGCTGTTAAGTCCGTAGATGTATTCGACCTTGCTATTGGTAACGGCCACGCCACGCGCCACTGCTGACGTGTCGCCCTGGTTACCCGCGTAGTCTTCGGGAATCAGCCTGGTTTCAACCACATCGTCGGGCTTACAACCGATGCGGGCCGTGGTGTAGAACTGCCCGGCGCTGTCGGCAGTGGCGGTATGTTTCTCCAGAAAACGCCACCGTGCCTCGTTGTTCAGTCGGTAATACACCGCGAAAGTCGTATTGAGTGCCCCCACCGGAAAAGTTGAAAATAGAGCGGGGCGCTGTAAGGCAACCGCTTTTAATTCAGCAAAG
The DNA here is from genome assembly GCF_054776635.1 of Spirosoma lituiforme. Lineage (NCBI taxonomy): Bacteria > Pseudomonadati > Bacteroidota > Cytophagia > Cytophagales > Cytophagaceae > Spirosoma > Spirosoma lituiforme. The sequence continues at coordinate 18,493 of NZ_BAAHBO010000007.1, read as the reverse complement.
CTGTTGACGCTCAGAGACGCCGGATCGGTGGGCAGGGCTATGGGTGGGTACGATACGTTCCAGGAGAAGCGCACGGCACTGTCGGTGCCAACAATGCGCCGTAGGTCGGTTTTTACGCTGCGGATCGCGGGGTTGGCCTGGTTAAGGACCACGCGCCGGTCAACCTCCTGCTCAACACCAGCCTTATCGAGCCGCACCACCCGGTAGCCGTAAAAGCCGCCGGGTTTTACTTCTGTATCCAGAAAAACCTCGCCCAATCCCCGCGAAAAAGCAATGTCAGTAGCAGATAACAACTGGCGAGCATCTCGCCGGGCCGGATCGGTGAGGAATCGGTCAACTTCAGCCTTTGACGTAAACCCAAACGTCCGAACAAACTGGTTATACTTAGCGCTACCGACCAGGTCTTCGAACTGGGCAGCCGAGGTGGTAGGCCGTAGCGTACCCACAAGCCGACCCTGATCGGAATCGGTTCCCTTTTCGGTACGCCGGACAGCAAACGACTGGGCTTTCTGGTATAAATCGTTTGTATCGGCCAGGGTTACCTGTACATAGATCCCCCTGGGAGATGGGTACGTCATGACGTTGTACACCGGTTGTTGCTGGGCAAACACACCCGTGGCGAGCAACGTACTGAGTAATGAATAAATAAACTGGTTCATGTCAATGCCTTATTTTAATAGTTTCCAGCCCGCATTTCCGCCCCGGCTTTGGTATTGCGCCCCGTAGGAACCGCTGAGGCATACTTTTACTTTTGTTGTTAGTTTGTCTAGCCGGTAGGCGGGGTAGGGCACCCACTGCCGCTCGGTGCGTTTGCAGCCACCCCACCAGGATCGGTCAACGCACACATCGTCCCAGTACCATTCCCGCTCTATTTTGTAGTCATTACAGCCAAGCGACGCGCTGTTATCGCGCCAGACCTGGAGTTCACCCCGCGCTTGGGCGGCAAAGTTCCAGCCTTTGTCTTCCATAAAGCCACCATCGAGCGTCAGGCCCAGACCCATTTTTCCATTCAGTGCCAGGCCAATGATTGATACGCGTCCTTCGGCATCGAAAATAGTCTGACCCAGCACCCGGAAAGAGCCCGTGCGGAAATTGACGCCCAGCGCCAAGTCACCCCGCAAAACGGCTTCCACGTTGGCCTCAACCAGGCTCAGGCCCGCTACCGATACGCGATCTGACCATTTGAACTCGCGGCTCATATCCATCTTCAGAAAGCTACCCGTTGCCGTCGTATTGTCAGCCTGGAGCAGGTAAGCGGGAATTTTGCTGGTATACAGACTCAGTTCTGGGGGCATGCCGTCAGCTACCCCCGCCGTTGTTCGGAACACAATCGGCACCCCGATCACCCCATTGGCAAGGCCACCCAGCGCGGCCACCCGCACGTTGGCACCCAGAAAAATACCAATCGATGGGTCGGCAATAACCAGCGCATTGACTTCGGCTTTCGACTCTTTCGAGACCTCAATTTCGCAATTGAGTTTAGCCATCAGCCGGGTCCGGCAGAAGTCCAGTTCGAGTTGCGTTTCGCAGTATTTGTCGCCATTGACGAACATCTCACCGTTGCCTTTTATGACAGGCTTGGCCCCGCAGGCTTTGTTATCGAACTCCACCAGTAACCGGATATTTTTATACTGGCAGAGTTTAGGATTCGTCATTGTCGGCGTTGGTACGGCCGACCCAATCAGGAACACTTTATACTTCTGGTCTTCCGTGTTCAGGTCAAAACCGCCCCCGAGCGAGGACCAGGTGATGGGCCCCATCGGAACGGCCGACGAGGCCTGAAAGCCCGCACCCAACTCGATGCCTTTGGGTAGTTTGTAGTACTTCAGGTTGGCGGCAAACCGGTTATCGGCCGTTTCCAGGTCGATGGCCCCTTCGAAGCCCTTTTTCTTCTCCAGCATCGAGACTTTCACTTTCCCGAAAGCTTTGAAGGCAGTCGACTCCATCTTGATCATGATCTCGTTGATGCTGGTTTCCCAGCCCTCGCCAAAGTCGCCCACCACCAACGACACGTCGGAGTCGAATTTAATACCGTCGGCTTTCTGGGCATCGGTGGAAAAACCACCCGCAAAGCCAAAAGCCATTGATGCCGGTGGATCGGCCTTGACAATTTTCTCGGCCAGTTCCTTAATGGTCAGGCGTTCCGAACTGGTGTTGCCCCGTAGCGTCTGGGATTCTTTGCTGAGCGCTCCTTCACGCAACCGGTTACCATCTTTGTCCGTTGCCGCGTTGCCCAGCGAATCTTTCTTGATGGTCGTGTTGGCCTGATTGAAGCTTACCGTGCGGTTGATCTGGTTGACTTCTTCTTCGTTCATGGCCAGCAAATCGTTCACTTCGCTTTTCTTCAGCGCGTCGGCCGAGCCGTCGGGTTTTTTGCCCGCTTTGGTGAATACCAGCCGCCGAATATTGAGTTTCACCAGACCGGGAATAAGATCGATGGGTCGGGGTTTGGCCGAGACAACCCATTTCCCCGTTGTCGACCAGACAAACTTCTGCAACTCGAACGGAAAGACACTGCTCATAACCCCACCGCTGGCTGGAGTCGCATCGGTTGGCTGGGCTGGTTTAGGCTGACCAGCCAGCGCCTTTTGGTCCGCTTCGGTCAGGCTCTTGCCAAATTTATCGGTGGAGTCCGTCAGGGCTGTTTTAGGCGCAGAACCGTCGTATTCGACGTTCAGCGAGGTTTCCAGCTCATAGCTCTTGTCTTTCGTATTTCGCTTAAATACAATGGTTTTTTTACCCGATGGCCGGAAGCGAATCGACTTGACCCGGAAGCCCTGATTGGGCAGGGAGAGTTCCGTTGCCGGAAAGCATGTGCCGTCCACTACATTGAATGTCAGTGAGTTGACGTCAACGTAATTGTCTTTGTCATTCGAGATACGCCCCGAGATGCCGTAGCCTTTAAAATCGTTGACAATCTGAAACGACTTTACTTCGAGCAGAAAACCGCTGGTTGTTTTACCACCGGCGACGGCCTCCCAGATGTTCTTCTTGCCGTCGAGGGCAAATGTCGCCTGCTTGAGTTTAAATTCTTTATCGATTTCCAGTTTCTCCAGTATCAGCTTGGCGGAGTCGGAGGCTACGTACGGGATGGTTGGCAGCGAGAGCGATCCTTTCATGCTGATGCCCGACTTTTTCAGGACCACTTCCTTTCGTTCAATGTTGACGTAGGGAACCAGTGTGTTGAGGTAGTTACCAACTGTGTTCTGCACCATACCCGGCCCCTGGGGCGCGTTACCCAGCGGAAACCGGGCGTAATTGGGGTCGAACTGTACGTTTTTGCTGCCAGCGGCTGCCGCCTTTTCGCTCTGCCTTGCTGACCCCCCGGTAATGAATTCGACCGCGTACTCGGCGTCGTCTTTCATATCCTCCAGGTTCTTCGTAGCAAAGGCAACCAGGTAAGGTTCTTTCTCCGGAATTTTGGCTTTATCGTCTTTTTTCTCGTCTTTTTTACCGGCCCGCTTATCCGCCAGTTTTTTCTGGTCCTTGGCATCATCGACGGCATCCTTATCGTTGAAATCCCCGGCCTTGGCCACTTTGTCGGGCTTCTTTTTAGTCAGTTCCATTTTGCCGAAATTGAAGCCAGCGAGCTGGGTCTGCATAAACTGCCACGTGGCTCCCCCCACCTTACCCTGACCTGCCTGCCCGGCCACCTGCTGAAGCCGGATGAAGGGTTCGCCCGCCGGGTTACCTTCTACCTTAACGGGCGCAAACCCGAACAGTAAGGCATCAAACTCGGTCTCGACCAGGTTAACCGAACTGAGCACCGGCACCGCGTTGGTCTTATCTTTCGGGTCGGCTTTAACAATAACGTCTTTGAAGGTTAGCGTCAGTTCTTTGCCTTTGGTTATGCCAAATAGCGTACTACCGTCCTTACTGTTTTTAGCCCACTTGTCGAGCTGAATCTTTCCCGAAATTTTGTACGTTTCGCCCCCTTTGCCTGCATCGGCTCCGCTGTTGCGCACGGCCTGCTCAACGGTGGCATCGAAGGTGAGTAGTTTCGTGAACGTTGGCACACTTCGCTCCCGCCGGGTGAGGTAGCCCCGCTTGAACTGAAGCCGGTTGGGCGTTCCCTCAATGAGCTTGGCAAAGGCCACCGGGTCGCTGGCTGCAAAGGCGTTTATGTCGGCTTCGCTCACGCTCATCTGGACATCGTTGTACGCAATAATCTGGCTGGTGTCTTTTATGGCTTTCCCTGCCCGGACGTCATCACGAATCACGTACGTCGTTGGCTTTGATAGCTTCAGGGTGTTTTCCCGCCCTTTTTCAACCAAAATACGGAACGTGCCTTTGGCATCGGTTTCCGCTTCGCCCACGCCTTCGTTCTCTACTTTTGCCCCGGCAATGGGGCGGAGCCGGTTGGCCAGATCGGGGCCCGGTACAACCAATGAGTCTTTGTCCGTGTGTAATCCCGCCACAAACAGGGTACTGTCGAGCACCATACCCCGGACATAAGCAGCGGGCCGGAGCCGAATTGCAAACGTATAGATAGTGTCTCGTTTATGGGGTTTGGCGGGCAGTTTGACGGTCTGGGTTACTTCTGAATACAGACTGCCCGCGCCCTTGTTCTTAAAGGCCACTGTCACCGTGGTGCCGGTGGTGGTAGCCACGTATCCCGCCTGCCCGCCACTTTTTACGGGCGTATTCTCCACCAGAAGTTCCGTGTCGGCTGGCAGAAACGTTTGATTGGTCAGTGAATCGGTTAGACTGCGCAGACCCAGCGTCCGTTTGTCATCGGCGACGTAGAGCTGAATACGGTACTTTTTCTGTACCAACGTGAGCTGGATATCCGCTTTTTCATGAATCGCTACGGCCCGTTTTCCGGCGCTGGTGAACAGACGTCCGTAGGTTTCGGCTGTCACAATCGGTTGTGTACCCTCGGACTGGGGGGCATTTTTCAGACTATTTGTCTGCCCCAGTGCCCGCAGCCAATTGTCCTGGTTGTCGGCACTGCTACCCGCCACGGCGGTTCGGGCAAAAGCATTCAGGGACAGTTTCAGCGGGGCATACGCATCGGCCATAATTCGTACGCTGTCTTTTCTGGCATCCAGTGCCAATAGGGCTGGCTCATCCAGCACCAGCGAAAAATAGCCGTTGGGTTGCGTCTTCACACTGACGGCTCCCATCGTTACCACCGCCCCGGCCAGCGGGCGTTTGGTCTCGTCGTGCACCAGACCGACCACATGCACGGCGTTATCCGTTAGCAACATGTTCTGCTCCAGACTGGTACCCGAAAAAGCAGGGGTTTGTGTCAGCCGGATACTGTTGTCGAGCGGGTCGGGTACGGTGACCGTAATGGCTTGCCCCGGTTTGATACTGGCGGGTACAAGTGCCTCATAGCGACCATTTTTGTCGGTTGTATAAGGCTGGCCTGCTACCTGCACCGTCGCATTAGCAACAGGACTGGCCAGCGTACCCCGCCCCACTATTCCCCAAATGCGTCGGGAAGAGGATAGATAGCGAAATTGATCGTTAACCGTCAGACTCTGGCCTGCCTTGACTTCCTCTATGCCCGTAATGGGGAAGAACTGCGGTTCCTGGCCCTTCTGGCGCACGACTACCAGGAGTTGATCGTTGAAAAGGTGGTTGGTGAACAGACGGGACAATGCCTGATTGCCATTGAACGTAGCCATTTTTACGTAAGCCTCGTTGTTAAAGCGCACTTCGGTACGGGTACTGGCGTTGCCTTCCTGAGCCAGGTAGGGCGCGGCCTCCACAACCGATTTCAGCCGGTAAAGAGCCACTTCCTCCACTGCGTCGGCTACTGCCTGGTCTCCGGCGGGCAGTAGGAACGTTGGTGCGTAGCGGAATGTATTGGCAATCAGCGTCATATCAGGCGACTTCAGCACACCCTCCGGCTTGGTGGGTATTTTAAACGGCGTCATCGCTTCACCAAAGGCGTTGTTTTTGAAGCGGGCTACCAGAAACAGATTCTCTGCCTGTTGCAGCAGCTTGATGGTTTCGCCTTTGAACTCGAAATTACCCTGTGCGTCGCTCGATACGGTCTGAATGAGGGAGTAGCTGCTCCGTTGCCGGGCAAACGTGCTGGCATCGACGGGGGTACTGCCCGTATTATAGAGGCTGATAATCGCGTCGTTCAGCGCAAACCGGCGATCCCCCGCCTGCTGCTCCGGCCAGGGTTGCCTGACTATCTGGCGGGGGGTAATGGTGCTGCTGGTACCGAAGAGCGTACCTGGCTTGCTGAAGGCTTCTTCGGTGCTGTTAAAGGCCCAGTTCACATGGCCTCTAATCGAAAAGCCGGTTTGGTTCACCAGTTGCAGACTGCTGAGAGGAACCACTTCGGAAATGGCCCGCTGCCCATCGCCCCCGGCGGCCGTTACCCGCGCTTCATAGGGCCTGGTAGGGTCGAGGCCATTGAACGTGAAGCTGCTGTAAAGACCCGTCGCCTGTGGGTTAAGGGTGGTGCTGCGCCAGGGACCGTTTTTACCTTTCTCCCGAATTTCGACCACAAATGACTGGTGGTTTGACTCACCTTTCCAGTTGAAACTGGCTTCGGTGGTGTTCGCGTCGTTCCACGTTAGCCGCAAGTTCGAGGGGGGTAACAATGGGGTGCCGTAGTTGAAGTACTGAATTTCGGAAAATCCGTTGTTGCGGAATACGCCCACGTCTTCGCGGCCGCGTTTGGCAATGGCTTCTACCCGGTAAGCGTACGTACGGCCGGGCACCAGGGGCGGCATGGTGGGGTCGTATACCAGGGTCGTTGTGCGGGTACGGGTTTTATAATAGGGGGGCTGAGCCAGAAACAGGTTCTGCACATTACCACTAAATCCCCGGCTGATCAGCAAATCCGTGATGGTGAATTCGTACTCAACGTCGTTTACATTGGTGTGGCGTGGCGACCATTGGAAAATAATGTTCTGGGGCAGAACGGGCGTCATGGTGAGGGCGTTCTGCGGCATAATCCAGACGGGTGGCTCGTTGATGGTAATCCAGACGGGGTTCGCCCACTGTACGCCCGAAATGGGCCGGTTCGTGGCGTAGTCGATAATTTCGACGCCAAACCGGAAGGCCCCCTCACTAAAGGGACGGGCGTACTGCGCTGCACTGATCTTCAGGTTGTACTGCTTGAAATAATTGGCTACCTGCTCGGCGGGAAGGCTGTACACCTGCCCGAAACTGAGCGTCAGCGGGGGTTCTCCCTGCACCAGATCGGTACTCTGAACCTGAAACCCCTGCCCTTCGATGTAGACGCGAATGCGGAAGGGACGCGAGGCAATAGACCGGTCGTTTTGCTGCACCTGAATAGACAGGTTAGTCTGGGAGGGGTTGCTAAAATCGGCCAGATAGACGGGGTAGGGCGGCAACTGCGTGAATCGAGCTACTACCGGGTAAAATTCCTGCGCCTGCACGGGCGCGTATCCCAGCAGCAGCAGTCCGGCCAGCAGCCACCGATACACTTGATAAAGAAAGAGAGAACGTAAAGTTGGCATAAGGTGGGTTATCAAAACGAGAAGTTATAGCCAACGTTGCCGTTGACGTAGGTAGCGGGCTGCGTGCTGACCACCGCCGTAAGGAAGTTAAAGGCATGATGCCGCCCGACCCGCATATTGGCCAGCAATTGGGCGTTTAGGGCTAGTGAGGTAGTGCCCCCTTCCAGACCAGTCAGGTTGGTATTGACATTCAGAGCCGATACAGTCAACGTCGTATTCAGGCTCTCCAGAAAGGTTTTCTGGATGCCGATGGTGGGGCCGATACCCTGGATAATGCCCGTGGGCAGGGCGTTGCGAAAATACGAGATCGACGCATTGAGAGCCGCTTTCTGCGGTAAAAAGCCCAGTGAATAGGTCAGGCTGGTATTTAGGATACGCGTCTTACTGTCCGTATCCTTGATGTTGGCGCGTGCACTCTGCGACCCCACATAGGTAACCACAACGTTAAGCTGCGACGACCGGGTTTCGGTCTTGACCAGCACTTTGTTCATGGTATAGCCCATTGTTTGCGATACCAGTGAGTAGGCCAGGGTATCGATAATTTGCCCCGGTACCCGCACCAGCCGCGAATAGGTATCATTGAGGAAGCGGTACGACCGGAAATTCGAATAGTTAATGCCCATCGAGAAGCCTTCCTGCAACTGGGCACTGGCCACCAGTGATCCCACAAGCCGGTGCTGCCGCATAACTTTCTGCTTCCTGATGTCGTCTTCCTGAAGCCCTACGTTGGTGCTTAGCTGCAGTTTTCCTCCACGCAATGTCTGGCTTGCGTTAACGGTGTAGTTGGCCAGGTCATTAACGAAATAATAACCGCCCAGCGTGGTGTAGTTTGGGTCGATGCGCTCGTAACCCGCACCCACGATGGTTTTTGTTCGGGCTATGTTGTAATTGACCGCTACTTTAAGTGCATTGTACGACTCGGAGGTCGCGTTACCCCGCACGAACAGGCCCGCCATCGACCGCACCGGCACCCGCTCGTAGTTTGGTGATTGATCTTTGGTGATGACACTGTTGGCGTATTCGGCGTTGAGTTGCAGGGCGTGAAAGAGCGTGGTACCAAAATTGAGGCCTACCACCCTATTTTCTTTGGGCGTTACGACCTGGTCATCAAACCGGCGGAGGGTTTCCGGGATCGTACTTGGGTCATCCTGGGCGCCGAAGAGCGTCATCCCCAACAGGTACTTGCCGGGGTTGTAAGCCACTTTCAGACCATAGCCCATTCGCCGGAAGGTAGGGCCGGTGATCGTGGTGTCGGTGTACTGGTCCCGCAACAGCCGCCCGGCCATGGCCTGCACGTTCCACTTGCCCGGTGTCGCTTCCACGCCCACGCCCACAAACTGGTGGCCGTTGAGGGTATACGGGGAAAACGTCATGTAATTCGTGCCGATGTGCGCCGTTACCCATTTATATGTCGGGTGAAGACTGAATTGGTTAAACGAATAGCCCTGCGAGAGATCCAGCCGCCGGTCCGAATAATTGAAGGTCAGCGGCACGTTGATTGTCCCAAAGAAATTCAGGTTCAGGTTTCCCGACAAAAAATAATTGAAAGGAGCATCTGCATTGGGTAGCCCCGCGCTGAAGATGGCATTAGCCCCCAGTCCCCCCGATACCACCAGGGGCTTGGCCTTGCCGACAGTACCGAGGTTAACGGATTGCGCCAGCACCGATTGGCCGATCAGCCAGCCACTCAGGCACAGCAACAGGCTCAGCCCATTGCGAAAATGATGTAGTTGTTGCATTAAACGAACCGATTAGAAGACGGGTGAAGGCAGGTTATTGGGAGATCAAAATGTGTTTGGTAATGCGGACGGTAGCCGTTTGCACCGTCAGGACGTATAGACCGGCGGTGACCGTATTGGGCAGGTTGACCGTCAGCGGGTTGGAACCATGCTTGCTGTATTCCTGACCGAAGACGCGCTGATGGCCCGAGATGGGTTGCACCGTTACCAGAAAATCCTCGTCGGCCGGGTTGGTAATGGCCAGTTGTAGGGTTGTGCTCACGGTGGGATTGCTCATGACCGTTACCTCAAGGGGCGCTGCGTTCATTGGCCGGGGGAAGCCATTGTCATCGAGACTGGCTTTAATGTCGATGGTCTTGGTCAGGCGGTAGTCGCAATTGTCAACGGTCGCAATTTCGGTGATGTTATACGTACCCACCTGGGCAAAACTCAGCTTGGCCTGATAGGTGTTCTGACTAACGATGGTGCCGCCCGGCAACTCCCAGCGAATACTGGCTGGCGCGGGGCTGGTCAGGTCAACGGCTACAACGGATTTGCCCGCTACGGCCTCACTGGGAACGGTAAAGAGCTGGTTCACATAAGTAAACTGCCGGACTAGTATCGTACCCTGTCCACCGCAACTGTTTTCGTCGAGCACCGTGATCTGGTACGTACCGACCGCGCTGGCCTGAATGGTAGCGCCGGTCTGGGTGGTGCTGTTGGGCAGTGTCCAGATGAAGGTTTTCCCCCATGTCAGCGAGGCCGCACTAAGTTCGAACGGTTTGGACGGGCACACTTCCTGGGTACCGGGTAGCCCCAGCACACGCGGGGCCGGTGCCGTCAAGGAGACTACAGTGGAGGTGATGACGCATCCTTTTGCATCCTGAATGGTCAGGGCCGTTTCTCCGGAGCCACACACACTGAGCGCTGTTGGTGTAGTGACAGACAGGTTTCGCCAATTATACTGATAGGGAGCCGTACCACCCTGTACCGTCGACGTCAGCATTCCGTCGCAGCGGCCAAAGCAGGTTGGGGCGGTGTAGGCAATACGCGTCGTGAACGTAGCGGCACTGTCGGGCACAACGGCTTCGGTGGTGGCTATGCAACCCGATGCATCCGTTACGGTAAAGGTTTGTCGCCCGCCGGGTATTTTGGTAATCGTGCTGCCTGATAGCGTATTTCCATTCCAGATGATGCGGTAGGGTGCCCGCCCGCCTTCGGTTTGCAACGTTACCTCACCCAGGGGCAGGTTGGTGCAGTAATTGGGCCGTATCTGACTGACGGTCGTTTTTAGCAGAGCGGGCTCAATCACCTGGGCCGTGGCGGTCGTTGAAATGCCATTGGCATCGGTAACGGCAACCTCATAGAAACCAGGTGCCAGTCCGGTAATGGCTAGTCCCTGACCAATAATGGCGGTCGTTCCCTGCCTGCGCCAGATCGTTTGATAAGGCGGCTGGCTCGTCAGGGCTACCCCGCCGGTTACCGACACCGTGGCGGTTCCGTCGGTGCGGCCAAAGCAGGTAACCGGCTCCGTCGTGATCGTAGCGATCAGTCGTTGAGGAGCCACCAGCGTCTGAGTCAGTGACCGCTCGCATCCATTCCTGTCGGTCACCACAAACCGGTATAGACCGCCATCAACAGGCGACAGACGACTGGTAATGCCCGTGCTGGTGGCCGTTGTCTGTACAGGGGTAGTTAGTTGGGTTCCGTTGGCATCGTACCAGCGCCCGGTATAGGGACCTGTCCCTCCCGATGCGCTCATTTCGATGCTGCCGTCTCTGGAATCAGCCGAGAGCGGTTGTTTTACCGTGCCGATAAGGGCCGTCAGGGCTGAGGGTTCGTTAATGCTTACCAGCGTAGGCGTAAGTACGTCGCAGCTTCGGGCGTCGATGACCCGAATCGTGTACGTGCCTTTATCCAGATTGGTCAGGGTTTGAGTCGCACCAGCCGCAAAAGCGACGGGAGGAGCGCCGTTAACACTGTAGGCGTACCCCCCGTAGTCGCTGCGAGCGGTAATAGCCAGACGGCCGTCCTGTTGTCCGTTGCAGGTTACGTCGGTAGCCACTACGCTGCCAGTGGGTTGCGTAGGTTGCGTAATGGGCTGACTACCAGTTGCGGTGCACCCTGCCCGGTCGGTGATGGTGAAGGTATAGGTTCCTACTCCCAACTCTTTGACGGTTGCGTTGGTAATGCCGGTTGGATTGGTCCAGCGCACATTGTAGGGCGCGCCCGCTGCTCCACCAGGGATAATGGTAACTGACCCGTTCTGGCCCGCAAAACACGTTACGTTCTGTACGGTTGCCGTAAACGTGACGGGTGATAGCTGAATGACCTGAATAACGTTACTACGCGGTTGTCGTGAACATCCCTGATTGGCGCAGGAGGCCGTATACGCACCCGCCTGCCCGGTGGTAAATGTGGAACCTAGCCCAACGGCATTGTCATCGAGAAACCAGGTAACAGCGCCGGTGCATCCCTTTGCCGTCAGGGTGGTCTGATCGCCTACGCACAGGCCATCGGGTTTATCGGTGGTAATCGTTGGGGTTTCAATCCGGATAACAGTCAGGGTGGCTTCGGCGGTGGTGACTGTGCCACAGGGGCCGATCAGTTCGACCCGATAGCTATCGTTTTGGTTCGCCAGCGTAGCTGTCAGCGTGTAGATTCGATCGGTAGTACCCAGCGGTTGCCCGTTCCGGTACCATCGGTAACCTGTGATCTCGTGCCGCTGGCCGCGGATGCAAATGTGACGGAGCTACCCTCGCAGGTAGTCTGCGAAACAACTGATGTGGTGATGACGATGGGTACGTTAACGACCAGCGTAGCTTCGGTACTGACCAGCGCGTTGCCACTGCAGGTAGCCGTACCCGTTAGCCGTACCCGATACGTACCCGCGTCTCCCGGCTGAATGGCTGCGATGGTGTACATAGCCGTCGTAGCCCCGATAATATCATTGCCGTCCTTTTGCCACTGGTATGAGCCAGCGTTAGTTGCCGTAGCGGAGAAAGTATAGTTCTCGCCCACGCACTTAGTGGCCCCTACGGGCTGGGCGGTGAGGCTGGGCTTGGAGTTGACCGTCAAGGTCACGCTGCTGCTGGTGAGGGTGCCGCAACTGCCCACCACGTCTACTTTGTAAGTGTCATTGTTGTTGGCCGGGCTGGCTGGCAGTTGATAGCTGGCCGAAGTCGCCCCACTGATGGCCGTGCCGTTGCGGAACCACTGATAAGCGGTGATGGAGCCACTGGCCTGCACAGCGAAGGTCGCTGATGCGCCTTCGCAGATGGTGGTGGGCTGGGGCTGGGTGGTGATGGCAACGGGCGTATTGACTACCAGTTGGGCGGGCTGGGTGCTGAGTTGGGTGGCGCTGCAACTGCCTATTCCTGAGACGATGAGCACGTACTGGCCCGGATCGCAGGTGGCGCACAGGTCGGTGAGCGTCAGTTGGGAAGTAGTGGCTCCGCTGATGTCGCCCGCCTTATCGACCAGATCGTTGCCGTCCTTTTGCCACTGGTATGAGCCAGCATTGGTGGCCGTAGCGGAGAAAGTATAGTTCTCGCCCACGCATTTAGTGGCGCCTGCGGGCTGGGCGGTGAGGCTGGGCTTGGAGTTGACCGTCAAGGTCACGCTGCTGCTGGTGAGGGTGCCGCAACTGCCCACTACATCTACTTTGTAAGTGTCATTGTGGTTGGCCGGGCTGGCTGACAGTTGATAGCTGGCCGCGGTGGCCCCGCTGATGGCCGTGCCGTTGCGGAACCACTGGTAGCTGGTGATGGAGCCGCTGGCCTGCACGGCAAAGGTGGCCGAACTGCCTTCGCAGACGGTGGCGGGCTGGGGCTGGGTGGTGATGGCAACGGGCGTGTTGACGATTAGCTGGGCGGCCTGGGTGCTGAGCTGGGTAGCGCTGCAACTGCCTATTCCTGAGACGATGAGCACGTATTGACCCGGATCGCAGGTGGCGCACAGGTCGGTGAGCGTCAGTTGGGGAGTGGTGGCTCCATCAATATCACCTGGATTGTCGTCCAGGTCAACACCGTCTTTCTGCCATTGGAAAGTCGCCGTACCTGTCACGGTTGCCGTGAAGGTGTACGTATCACCCACGCACTTGGTGGCTCCTGCGGGTTGTTGGGTAATCGCCAGCGAACATTGGGCCAGCCCTTCTTGTGTCCAGATAAAACTGCATAGCACAACCACAAGTAAACGCGTGAACCAGATCGCTCCTCGGTTAGGTATGATCAATGAACGAAGATTGATAGCCGATACCTGGCTGTTTTTGTACCGAATGAGTAAAGGAAAGGGCATAATAAGCGAAGGTGGTTGGTTAGATCCCGCGATCTGATTTGACTAGATACGTTTCTCGATCTACCGGAATGGGGTGAACTGACACTGAGTAGAATTTCTATCAAGACCCAACAGCAGCAGGTAAAACCAGTACATAAAAGAACAAGGCATAGGCGATTCGCAATTGAATTGCGACTAAGGCACTATACGATGTATAGCAGCTTGATGATCAGTATATAAAAACAGAAATTCTATAGACATAATGATAAATTAATCTGTCAGCTTGTAGACTTTACAATAGTACCTGCGAAGTTGAGGGTGATTACTTGATGAATCTATACCTGATAGCAGGTAGATGGGACGTTTAGTCTGACTAGTTTTGCTGGCGCAGGTACCAGTGTAATTAATTCGATGAGGAACCTCAGCCATGCTTCTGGTCGAAGCCGCTTTCGGGCCATCCCGCACAAACAAGTTGTAGTGATACCCGGTCGTATTCGCTCAATACGTGTCTGATTTGAATACGACTAGCCAGATAAAGAAAATGCCACCCCGGCAAGAGGTGGCATGGAAGGGCCGATGAACGCTCACCGATCCGGTAATTGATAAGTCAACGTTAATGCCGATTGTAAACCGGTTGGCCGCAGGGCAGAGCCATTGGTGCGTTTATATTGCCTGACTAAGCCCCGTACAGATTCGTTTGTAGAAACGCATTCCGAAATTTACCCGTCGGATCGTACTCGTTCACGAGTTGCTTAAAGGCCGGAAGCTTTTCGTAGCGAGATTGTAGTTGTTTGGGAGCCATTGTAAACAGCTTACCCCAGTGCGGTCTTGGATTGAAGGGCGACAGTTCTTTTTCAATCAGGGGCAAGACCTTTTTGACCGAGGCCCAGTCCTGCTTCCAGGTAAAGTGAATGGCCAGGCTGGGTTGCTTGTAACAGGGGCTCATCCAAAAATCATCGGCGTCGATTGTACGCAGCTCCGAGATCATCAGGTGGGGGCTTACCTGATCGCGTAGTCGCTCCACAGCCAGAATGGCGTCGACCGCATTTTTTCGGGGAACGAAGTACTCGGACTGTAATTCCTTGCCGCTGCTGGGTGTGAAGCCCATGCGGAAGTGCGGCATACGTTCGTACCAGGGGCCGGGCACACCCAACTGCTCTGTGCAGTTCACGGCCGAAAGCTCAGCAATGGGATGCAGATTTTTCTTAGCTAGTGTAGCCCCGAAGTAAGTTGGGGCTGCGGGTTCTGACCTGGCACCTTTGTCGATGCGCTGTTTAATCCAGACTTCGTTGATGCGGCCCTTCTGCCAGTCGGTAAACAAACTCACGCTGTAACCCGCCGAGGCAATGGTCTCGAAGTGATCTTTCAATTGCGCCATGGGCAGGTTTTCGTACACATACTGGCGCATCAGAAACGTAGGCTGAATATCGAGGGTGACTTTCGTAACAACGCCCAGTGCGCCCAGATGAATAACGGCCGCTCGGAAGTCGTCACCGTCTTTAGCGCGGGATAAGGTTCGTACATCGCCTGCCGCCGTAATGATTTCCATACCCGACACGGCCGTTGCCAGATTTCCGTTTTTGATACCCGATCCGTGCGTTGCCGTTGCGCAGGCACCGGCAATGGAAATGTGGGGCAGCGATGCCAGGTTATGAAGGGCGAATCCTTTTTCGTCCAAGTAAGGGGCCAGCTGACCGTATTTCATGCTGGCATCAACCGTCACGGTATGGGCTTTTGTATCCAGCGCAACCACGTCGTCCATCGCTTTGAGCGAAATCAGATTGTCTTTACTGTCCGCAATCCCGTTGAAGCAATGGCGAGTGCCCAGCACTTTTAGCTTGGGGTATTTCTTAATAAGCTCCTGAACTTGTCCGATTGATTTGGCCGGGTAGAGTCGGTCGGTACTGTATTCATAATTGCCAGCCCAGTTTTTTAACTTTTCGTCGGCGACCAGGTCAACCAGGGGAGATAATGCGGGTGTTGCCAAAAGAGTAGACGATAATTTAAGAAAGGTTCTTTTGTTCATAGTCAGGGGGCGTATAGGGTTGGTAAGGTAGACAACTATCGAAATCGGCGTTCACCAGAAGGCGTGCTTTCTGCGCGATTTTGTCTTACTTCCTAAAGAACTGACCTCAACAGCTTTACTTCCCCGGATAGTACGAATTCAACGCAACTCATTGGTCGCACTTCCCTGGTTGGCTCACGCAGGTGGTTTCCTGCCCTAAAATCAGGCACTTAATAAAGACCAGCGCCCGTGAAGCAGCTATCCCGGTCAAGGTCGGCCAGTAGCCCCGGTTGCGTGGGATGCCAGTTCAGGCGTTGTTGTGTTTGCTGGCGGTAGGACGGAATATCCAGTGTGGCGAAGCGCGCAAACCAGCCAAAATGCGTAGCGGCTTTTTCGGGAGATTGACTAACCACCGGCAGGTTCAGTCGTCGGCAGATGAGCTCGGTAATATTCCTAAAGGCAATACCTTCTTCGGCTACTCCGTGCCACCGGGTTCTGGTATTTTACTTTACATGAATACCCTAAAGAGGGATGCGGCAAATTTAAGATAAATGGTGGAGTTTTTATATTCATAAAAACTAAAGTGGCCACAATCATTCGGCTCAGTACCTTAGTCTTTGGATGTCACCCGACGAAATAGCTTTTGAAGAAAAATACGTTTTTCATCTAGTTGAGGTACCCATTCACAATTTTCAAGAGCTGTGTTACTTTAAACAAACTAGTGAAAGCGCCCACTTTGTAAAAAATATCGTGTATACCAAACCGACTTTACTAGGCCGCAAAACTCTCTTTAACAACAAGCTAACCTTGCGAGAGGGTGATCAAAAAAATGTCTTGTTACTAACTAGCGAAAGTGAGCTGATCCAAACTCTTAAGCGTGAGTTTGCAATAGATATTTCACTTTACCGACAAAATTCAGTTTTCATCTGCTTTTCATCCCTTTACCTAATTAGTAGTTACAAACTGGGCGTCAGCAAAATACAGAATTGCTTGTCTTGTCCGTCTCATGAAATGCCCGAGTTATAGATAAGCAACTCTGTTTTCGTCTCTTTTTGGAGCGTTTCAGGAGACGGTTATGTTTTTTCTATCTGTCAAACCGCACCGGCGGACCGGTCATCAGTCGCATACACTTCGCTACTACCATTTTGACTAGTCATAACTTCACCTTCATCCCGTAAAAGTCATTTCACACCCCTCAAATTCTGAGCTATTTACTGATGAATGCCACCTTCTTGAAGGGCTTTGGTAGCAATGAACCGGCTCGTAATGGACAATCATCTTTGAGTAGTTTCAAAACCATCTCCTCATTCTTGATCAGCACCTGATAGATCCCAATCGCTTGGGTGTCGCAGGGACTAGTCCCACTTACTTTTTTCCAAGTCAGCGAATCGCCTTTCATCCTATAAGTCATCGTTTCGAGCAACTGCTTGTCGGCTACTGTATACATCGTCATCGTGTCGGCTCCATACCGAAGAACAACATCCACGACTTTGCTCGTCTCGACCGTTCCTTGCCAGGCGGTATTGGCTAACTGGTTTTTCACCTGGGCAGTAGCCGTTAAGCTCGCTGCTAGTAGAAGAGTAATGACAAAGAATGGTTTCATCAGGTAAAGTAGTAATGAGTCGTTGAAGGAAGGCCAAATTTATTCAGCCAGGCTAATTGGCTTTAGCGTATAATTACCTGATTTCACCCTAGGCGACTGAATGAGGTAGACAACTAGTAATAAACCAGCGTTTGAAGAGCTATAGTTTTGGGTATTGATTAGGGCTTGAGATGAGACTACGAATCAGCCAACCTTACTGTTTGAGCTGATTAATAGGTGGACCGACTCGCTTGAATCCATGCGCTTCCCGAAACGTATCTTGATCGGCTTCACTCAGGTTTTTTAGCGCTCCGGCACTGATCTTCTGAAAGCACTCTTCCATTTTGCCCGCTGGCTGAAAGGTCATTAACAAACGGCCTGCGCCTGATCCCACTTTGGCAAAACAGTGAGGTACATTCCGAGGACCGAATACGGTATCGCCAGCTTTCACCTGATGAAGGACATCACCAACCTTAATCAGAAATTCCCCTTCCAACACATACCATAGTTCATCTTGATCGAAATGAACATGCAGGGCAGGCCCTCCTTCCTTAACCCGTCGGGATTCATAGACATATAAATCTGCATTCGTATCTTTTGTAGATACTTTTGTCATGAATGTATCCCCATCAAACAGCGAAATAGGTTGATTAAACCTGTCCTTACCAGCCTCTACCTTAAAGCCTTTCTCTACCCGGACTCTTCGGATGGTTTGGGCAGCCCACAGGAAAGGTGAAGCCAGGGAAGTGCCCATGGTTAAACAGATGTTGAGAAAACGGATTCGCTTCATCATGTTGGTTGTTTATCTAAGCTAAAATAGATTCGGGGAGCAAGTCTACCACCATTTATCACTGATCAGGAAAGGTATTGAGGGAGTGGAAAGTAATTCTGGAAAGGAGCCTTAGTTGGAACTCATTAAGGCTACGTTAGAAGTACTCAACTTGTATTTCTTGATATGACCTGTCAATTCGTTTAGGCCAATGTACAATTGAAAAGCACGCTCCGTCATTTCCTCGATATCTACATGTTGACTATACATAATATGCCCAATTTTGACGTAATACGACTTTCCTTTCTCTAGCTGGATAAAGACGGGTGTCGGCTTCTTACCGGACCAGGGATGTTCAGGATCGTAAAGAGTTTTCTACAAAGCGGGGTCGCATTAGCGAATCATACTGGCCTATAGGTTTTAGGTCCAGTATGATTCGCTAATGCGACCCGTTTCGTTGTAATCTTGACTCTTGGGAAATCTATTTCACAAATGCCCAAATCGAGAATATATAAATTTCTCTTTGTCTCACAGGGAGCGTTTTTCCGAGACGCTGATTTTTAATATCTGTCCAACTTTACCAGTTGACTACGACTGTAGCATTTTCTTTCCTCTGCTCAAAGTGAGAGATATCTGTCCGGCATGATGCGCTGTGTGAAACAGCACATGACTAAATAAGCGCGCTCGGGAAAC
>NZ_BAAHBO010000006.1:0-418066 GCF_054776635.1 Spirosoma lituiforme | reverse complement strand
GGACATACCCGAAACGTATCATGTCGTGTCGGTAGCGGATCTACCGGCTACCTGGCAGGATGAGCAGCAAATTGAGGTTTTACAGTCTTATTTACAGGACTGGCTTGACGCGCCTGACAAGCTGAGTATATCGGTACCTTCTGCAATCGTTGACCGGTCTCGAAACTACTTAATGCATACGCTTCATCCCAGCTTCGAGGAAGCGGTCAAGATTGTGGAAAACGCACCCTTCCGAATTGATGGCCGTTTATTGAAGGCCAACGGATAGAAGTAGTCCATTCATTTGAGCGATTTATGAGATAGTGCCTCTACAAAAGAAACGCCTACCTCAAGCGAGGCAGGCGTTTTTAGCTTTATTTTCTACTTTGTGTTATGGCCGCAACAGCTTCACACTCTGTTGCTGGCTCTCGGTGCTCACCCGCAGCAGCAGCTGACCCCGGCTCTGGCCCAGTGGCAGACTCAATGATTCAGTTTCACCCGCCTGCTGGATGCGCTGTTCGTGAATGGTATGGCCCTGTAAGTCCACTAGTCGCAAGCTCACCGCCTGACCAGCTACGCCTGTAATCAAGAGCTGAGCCTGGTCACCCACCACCGGGTTGCCCAGTACTTTGACGGCCAACTCAGTCCCTGGTTCACTCGCCCCGAGTCGGGCGGGAGCTCCCGAGGGTGGAGTGCCAAAAATGAGCCGGTTATCCAGGTAAGCCGCTACTTTAGCGTTCAGACCCACGTTGCCATAGTTGGCCGCATACGAATAGTCATTGCTCTGGTTGAAGAGCCCATAGTCCGACCGAACCAGCCGGAAGTCGATCACCCCCAGACTGCTCAAGGCATTCACCGACATAGTATTGTTTGGAAAGCTCAGCTCCACGTAGCTGTCGGCCCCCTCTACCGGCGCAGGCAGTTTGACCACCCGGGCGGCTACCTTGGCGGCCCCCATGTCGGCATAGTCCACAAACACACTGGCTGGCTGGTTATTGTCCGAGGTGAAGTAGTAGCGCAGCTTGAGAGCCCCCACCGGCAGAGCCACGTTGCCCGTGTTGCGCAGTTCGAGTCGGGTCTGGATCTGGGACGTCGTCGTGCCGTCTTTTGCTGCCGAGTAAACCGCTACTGCCGTTTGTGACTGGACCGTTGTGGGCTCCTGACCCCAGATGATCGTGCCGTTACGATAAGCCGTCACCCGGGTATTGGGCATATAGTTCTGATAGTTGGTCGCATAGGAGTAGTCGTCGGATTCATTAAAGGCAGACCCGTCGGTTTTCTGGATGCCATTCTCGATGGGACCTGAGTTACCATTGGCCGCCAAGTTGCCCCCGCCGGGGAAGCTGTATTCGACGTAGCCAAAGGCCCCCTGGCGAGGCTGCGAAAGCGCCACATACTTCATATTGACCGCCCCTAGTTAGGCATAGTACACAGCCAGGTTGGTTGGCGGAGCTTGGCCCTCCGACGTGAACCAGTAGCGCACCGTTACCTCCCCGTAGGGGATGGCCTGCCCGCCCGCGTTGGCTAGCTGCAGGTAGGGCTTGATGATGTTGTTCTGGGTGTTGCCGTAGTCGGCATCCCTGTGCAGCACGCTAAGCGTGGTGGGCACTACCGTGAGTTGAAAACTACCCACCGGGCTGGTGCAGCCGTTCAGGGTGCAGGTGGCGGTGTAGGTCTGGGTACCGGTCATGGCTGTGGAGACGGTGAAGCTACTGGCCGCGTTGCCGTTGGCCATGACCATACCCTCCGAGCAGCCCAGCACCGTCAGGCTGACGGGCCCCACGTTCTGAGCGATGGTCAGATTGCTCACCCCCGCCGAGTAAGCATAGCCGCTCTGGGTCACTACCATAGGGGCCGAGGGCTGGGGCGTGACGGTGACACTAGCCGAACCGCTCATGGCTTGCTGACAGCTGGTGCTGGCATTGGTGGCCAGCACGGTATAGGTACCGGCGGTGGTTTGGTTGCCAAAGTCCAGGGCACTGCCTGTACCCGCAACAGGCGAGCCCACCGGGTTACCATCGCGTTGAAGTTGGTAGTTGACCCCCGTCTGGGATCCCGACAGGCCAACAACAACGCCAGCGCCACCCTGGCAGAAGGCCCCCCCACCGGTGACGGCGTACTGGGTAGGCAACGGATTGACCGTAATGGGAGCATAGGTAGTCGTTACGCTATTGCAAGCGGAGGTGACCACAAACTGATACGTACCACTCTGGGTGCTAACGCTTGTTGACCTGATTTCTAAACCTTCGGGAAATTGTATATAGCGAACCACCTCCGCATTATCTCGGTAGAGTGTGGCGTTGAAGGGACCAGTTCCTGCGGGCGTAACGCCAAACCTCACGAGATCCCCCGCGCAGACGGTAGTTGCCGATTGGGACGGGTTGGTGAGGGTGAGGGGCTGGCTGGGTGTACCCTGATACTCGTAGGCGCCCATGTCGATTTGGCCTTGGTTGTAGCGACGGGGATTACCGGCCAGGTCGGTGGCGGTGGTGTTGGCTGCGTTATTGCCCGCATCAATGGCGGGTGAGCAGGCGTTGAGCCGGGTATCGGTGGCACTGACAAAGGGCGAAACAGCGGTGGTTCGGTTGTTACCCCCATCGCTATAGCCAAATATGCCCGTCTCGAACAACGAGTAGGTTGCTGAGATGCGGGCTCCGGACGTATAAATCGAACTACCCACCCTGCCCCCATTCCCCTTGTTGCCAAATACGATGCAGTTGGTCATCACCGAATTACTGGTACCAGAATACCCTTCGCTGTAGATGGCCCCGGCCGAACTTCTGGATGAGTTATTCAGAAACGAGCAGTTGGTCATCACCGGACTACTGGTGCCCCCGTCAGACCCATTGTTGGTCATGGCCCCGCCCCCATTCGTAGTCGAATTGTTCTGAAACGAGCAGTTGATTAGTACTGGACTACTAGCGCCATAATTTCTCCCATCATTTAACATGGCCCCGGCCCCATTGATAGACGAATTGCCCTGAAACGAGCAGTTCCGCACCGTGGGGCTACACACGATGCCGCTGCTACTGGTACTACTATAATCGCCACGACCATTATTGTACATCCCCCCGCTTTCGTTTATACCAGTACCGCCGGTGATGAGGAAGCCATCGAGCACTGCCGAGTTGGTCAGGCCCGGCGGGTTGCTGATGACGCTGTAACTGTTATCAGCCGCGTTACCTGCAATGCCAATGTCGCCACTGAGGATTGTCGCCAGAGCATTAGCCGGCACCCGTTGGCTCAGGTTGTCTTAAGTGCCCGCGAAGCCGCCGTAGATCGTCACCCCGTTCTTCATAGAAAAGCTGACGCTACGATTGGTATTCGCATTGCCCCCGGGCTTGTAGGTGCCGACCGCCACCCAGACCTGCTGGGCGCCCGCAACGTTGATCTGACTTTGCAAATTACCGCTAGCGTTGTCCCAGCTACTGCCGTCGCCGGTGCCGGTAGCCGTTGGTTTAACATACCGAATGGTTTGGGCTTGAGCCAGCAGACCGGTACTCAATAGCAGCATAAGCAGACCGAGCGCCTGCCGGCTGAACCGGCAAAAAGAAGGTAAAAGATGGGTCATAAAAAAATAGTTAGTTGGTTACACAAGCGAATCTGCCTGGCGTGTTCTTGTCGGGGCATTTTCCGCCCCACGAACAGGCAAAAGGCGAGTGGACGCCCACCGGGCCGCACGGCTCTAGTGGGGCGTCCAATAGGGGGGCAAAGGTATCGTCAAGCGGTCCGCGGGAGGTGCATATTTCACCCAATTAGGTGCACATTTTACTCAATCAACGTAAAAATTTAGGTTATACCGCTGCATAGTTCAACGCGATAGGGAATTTGTCATATTATCACTGACCAAGAGCGGTACTGGTAGTGAGGGGCATACCAGTCTTGTTGGCTGTAGCCAGCTACAAGAAGTTATGCTTTGAGGATAGCTTGGTTAAGGTATGAGACCCTTGTTTCAATGCTCTGGGACTTATGGTAGTGGGGTAGGCCAACTGACAGTAGTAGCCGAGCTGACAAGCAGGTGCCATCTAGGCTTCATTCATCGTCTCTTTTAACGCCCATTTAAAGCGACGCTTACCAGTAGCCTATAAGAATGTATCACCAAAAATGCCCTGTTATTTAGGCTAAGCCCGCCGTTGGTAAACGTGGATCAATCGGGTAAGGCTGAATCGAGAGGACGCGGCACTCGCTACGCTGAGCATGTAAGGGATCTAACAATACGTTGCGGGAGGGTGACAGGGGAACAACCGCTGAAGGTAAGGCTAAACATAAGCACTTTCGGCGCTCGAACTGCTGTTCAGCAAAAAGCGGCAAGCCTACAGGGGTAGCATAGGGATCATCCCAGTCAAGAGGCAGTTCTTCCACGCGAACGTAGCTTATGGAGTGATCGGGTACGGCAATTTCACATAGTATCAGCGGAGGCAGGTCCGCCAAAGGCGTGCCATCTAGATGCACCATGTATTCCAGAAAACATAGCTCAGGGGTAGTGGCCGTGTAAACCATAGGCCGTCCTTTAGCATTCCAACGACCACCCCGTAACTTAGCCCCTATTCCCTCCAGGATGCGGTCACGGTGCGCGTCGGTTTGGATACGATACAGCGTGATGGCCATTAGCTGAAGACACCGTATTCAATACGCCCCAGGATGTCTTCGATCAACTGGACACCAGTGGGACTATCCAGCAGATCTAAGGGGGATCGATCCCCCAACAGCCGTAAAGGTCGACGCAGCCAGCGGTTGAACTTGCCTTGATCCTGGAAAACGGTTGTTCCATAGCCAGCCAATCGACCCAGTAGCAGCAGCTTTTCGGAGGTGGCGGCATCGAGTCGCCCAGCCTTAGCGTGTCGGTGGAAGGTAGCTGTCGATTGATTAAGCAGCCGAGCCATCTCTTTATCGGTAACCCCTAGTAGTCCGGCGATTCGTCCGGCTTCGGTGCCCAACAGCCCCTGGCGGGAGCGGTCAATGAGCTGAAGAGCCGTCAGTGGCTGAGGAGATGGATTCTGCTCGCTGATGTAAGCGGTTACTTGCGTTGCCATATTGTGCTATCGAAGAGGGTGAGCAGTCTCATTTGATAGCAATATAACTATCTTTTGATGCTTGCGGTTCATTCATGAACTGTAGGCATCAAAAAAGCTAGGTAAGCAACGAGACTAAGAAAGGTAGCCTTTAGTTGAAAGGGGGTAGTTCAGCGGAAAAGGACGAGGACACTTGAGTGGAAAATCTGTTGTTTATCTGAAGTAATATAAATTGCCGTCTCAAGTAGGAGCATTTTCGTGAATGATTCAATCAGAACTACAAATTGCATTTTCGCTGAATTTAAAAGACTACACATACTACATTTAGACTATGGCTTTAGCTAGTTGCACAACGGTTGTCTCAAGAAATAACCAATAAATCGTGGTAGGCATCTGCTAGCTCTGCCACGATCAGATGTAACTTTATCTTTGCTTACCAAAGGTGAGAAATAGGCCCACCAATAGCACCGCAACACCCAACCCAATAAAGACTTTTTCAGTAACCTCTGACGCTTCTTTAACCGTAAGAAGTTGGGGTTGTGGTTCATAGTGGCCATCCGTTACAGCCAGTATTAGCGCTACCGTTTCAGCCGGTTGATCCAATTGCGGAACGTGGCCACAATTCGAAAACCAGTGTAGTTGTGCATCAGGAAACAGCTTCATGGCCAACTTAGACTGACTGGGCGGACAAATCCGGTCCTGACGACCCCAGCCAATGACCAGATTCGGGATAGAGCCAACAGGTGCCCCCTGCTGCGGGGGGCCATGGGCCAGACTATCCAGCAGCTTGGTAAAGCTGGGAGTCGGTAAAAACTCCCGAAATTCATTCAAGGCTACCCCAGCTGGAATCGTCCAGGGGTGGGCCGAAAATTGAGCGAACAGCACTGTTCGGCTCAGGGGATTGCTGACCAGGGGTATTAAGATGGGTTGGATGAGCTTGGATAATTGAGCTGATAGTCGAACTGACTGGTAGAAATAGGCGACCTGCCAGCCTTGCCAGAATCCACCTGGATCCAGCGATACCACCGAACCGACCACTTGGCCACGTCGAGCTAATTCAAGCACCAGCCTGGCCCCCATTGAATTACCCACCGCATCGATGCCCAGCAGTTGGTGCTGGGTTAAAAAGTCGGTCACCGCATCGGCCAGGGTAGGAATGGATACCTCTCCCAGTAGAGCCGGTGATTGACCGAAACCCGGCAAATCCAGGGCAATCACATCCCGCTGGGTGGCTAACTCATCCATAATGAGATCCCAAACCTTTAGGGAACTCCCTAGGCCATGGAGCAATAATAGGGGTTTACCGGTCCCACGCCGGATATAGTTCATGGTCATACGTATGAGTCAGTAGATCTAAAGGCTGCACTGAACAACTTAGCGTACTATGAACGGCTACCGGTGCATATAGTTTAGAGTAGGTGAAGTGGCAATCGGGTACCGGGACTTACTACCTGGAGCACAATCATACTGTCCTGCAACTTTAACCGTCAACCATACATACACTTGAGCCTAAGGGGGACTACTATTTAATTAAAGGCCCCAAT
Organism: Spirosoma lituiforme; assembly: GCF_054776635.1. Classification (NCBI taxonomy): domain Bacteria; kingdom Pseudomonadati; phylum Bacteroidota; class Cytophagia; order Cytophagales; family Cytophagaceae; genus Spirosoma; species Spirosoma lituiforme. Next base: position 411,531 of record NZ_BAAHBO010000006.1, on the reverse strand, counting down.
TATAGATACTATTCCGTCTCATTTGAGAGCGTTTGATAAGCATACGTAAAACAAGGGTCGCTAGACAAAACCGAACAGTACATACTGGATCTTTTATGATTGATTAAGCCACTCCTTGATTCGTTGAGCGGTTGCCAGTGGCTCTTGGAAAGTGATATCAATCGTCAATAATGGCTTTTGGCCTAACTCGCCTTCCCGCGTATTCATCCGATAACTCGTCTCAAAGTAGAGTAGGGATGATTCCGACGAGTCAACATCTCGTTTTGAGGGCTTACAGGCTAACCGATGCGCATCGCGATTTCGCTTCAACCGTTCGGATAGGTCGGCTTTTAGTTCGACATAGCTCACGGTGGCTCCTTGTTGATGAAATACGTCTGCTACCTCATCTATGTAGTCCGTATCTGCTTGTTCATTAAAATCCCAGACATAGGTAAAGATCAAGCCATCTAAATCACTGGTTGCGATCTCCTCAAAGAACGCAAAGCGAATTCGCCGATCAAGTCGCTCAAAAGCGGGAGTGCCAAAGTCAAAAAACTGATGGACCAGTTCAATCGACATGTGGTTATGGAACAATCGCAGGTTGGTTATTTTTTCTAGTTCCTGACCAACGGTCATTTTACCCACGGCGGGTGGCCCAAAAAGGATGATTAATTTCATGAGTAAAACTACAAAATAGAGTGTCTACCCAAACGCGCCGAGTAAGAACCACATACATGAATCGTCTCCTCGTCTCACTAGGGAGTGTTTCAGGAGACGTTACGCTGGTTCCAATGGCTATAGAGGTAATAAAAGAAGGGAAATGCCTATTTTTTCAGACTGCTCCTGTCCTGTTGGCTCATCCGTTTCTGAGCAAATAGCCAGTCCAGTATGCCGGGCATAGCGTTTAAACTGGGGTTAAGATAGTGCCCCACGTTGGCAAACTCGGTGTAGTGGGGGTGTCCACCTGCTTGTTGGATAGCCCGAATGACAGTCCGGCACCCGTCAACGGGTACATTCCGGTCCTTTTCTCCATGGAACGCCCAGATGGCTACGTCAACCATATTCTTGGCTAAGGCAGGATCACCGGTTCCACTCAAGGGCAGGGCAGCGGCAAACACTCCGGGGTGAGTCCCGATGAAAGACCAAGCCCCATATCCCCCCAGTGAGTGGCCCGCCACATACCGCCGGTTGGAGTCAATACTGAATTCGGCTTCCAGGGCGTTCAGCAACTCAAAAACGATCTGTTTTCGTAGTGAAATGCCGCTGAATCAAACTCATTGCTCGTGGCTGAAGTGACTCGAAATGACTTTTGCAACAGCCACATTGATTATATAACAGATTTTCTTAGCATGAAGTGGTACAATAAACCGATTCCGCCAAGAACCAGTAACATAATAGCTTTCTCTATCATAGCACCTGTTACTATTGCTCTCTTAGTTCTTGATTGAAGGGAGAAGCATTTGATTGATGAGTGCCCACGATTTACTATTGGATACGGAATGACTGTTAGTGGTGACGGCAAGTCGCTTAACTATCGATATGTTGTCAAGGGACATACCTATATTGGAACATGGGGGCAAAAACCTCGAAGTTGGAGTGATTATTGGCAGAGTAACTTTGTAGCGAAAAATTTCTTGTACGAACGATTTTTAGTTCGCTTTAACTGTAAACAGCCTAAGGTTAACCGAATCGATTGGAGCCGCTCAATCCCAGATACTATTACAGCAGCTCCTTATGAAGGATGGCCAAAACTAACCCAAGAGTTTGCCAAAACTGAATTCGCTGATTAACATATTGCCACTTATATAACAAAAGATGAGGAATCGACTACTTTACATTTTAATCCTAATCCTGCTTACTCTATCATTTCCCATTTTCCATGAATACTTTCGATCTTGGCCAGCATCTGGTGTATTAAGGTCGATTTTAATGCTTTTCGGCTTGGCACTCTCGGGCCCTCTATTGATTTTGTATAGCCTGCTTGTTCACCTTTTTGCTGATGTTAAAGGCAAGAAAGCTCTCTCTGCACTATCTCTATTAGTTGGCCTCTCTTGGGCAATATACATTGTCTATACTACATCAAATGGAATTGACTAAAAACAAGAAGGCTTCACTCAATGCTTATTGACGACTTCTATGATTAGTCGACTAACATAAGATTAGTTATACAGCAGAGTTAGAAATAGTGCAAAATCACCTCAGATTGATCAATAAGGCGATTTTGCACTATTTACATTTATTTGTATTCCGTTCAAAATTTAGCTTCGTCCTCTTCTACGGAATCGCCTTCCTCATCCTTGGTTTGGACGAGTTCCGTTTTGATTCCATTGTCGATATAGCGTTCTCGGCTTTGTGATAATACCGGACCGGCTCCGTTAATGCCTATCCCACATAGAGCTAGCATGACTAAACATACCAAGCCAACAAGCTTGAACAGCTTTTTAATGCGTTTCACCAACATGTATTAATGTATTAAGACTACCTGCCAGTAGTGATGAGAAGAATAGTAAATTGAGCAGCCGCAGACGGGCTTTTAAAAGAGGTATTAGCCCCTAGGAGAGCCTAAAGAAGGCTCGTCGGCACTAGCAGGAATTGTCTTGACTGAATTAACGAGAGCAAAGCGCGTGAACGAGAAAGTAGTCCAGCGAACTATCTTTAACTGATGAGTAACCCGTTCATTATAAGTCCTCAGATAGGCAAATTGACTGGATTGGTTTAGAGTGAAAAACCTACTTGAACATTGTCTTTCTTGGACTAACTGGGCTTGCTTAACGCTTGGCGTAGTAGCCATTGCCAGTTCCGTCTTAACGCTTACTGGTAAGCTGTTCTGACTGTTAATATCCCCTCCTAAACCAGCCAAAAGACTGCACAGCAGGGCTACGATCAGTAACCACTTCGTTAAGCTGCCTGGATTGTCTATATGGGGTGCTTTCATGCCCTTGAATTCTAAAGACAAGGTAAGTAATCTTTGGTTATTACTACTTTAAACCTCTATTTATCAACTCATTATTTTGCACTATTTCTAACTCTGTTGTATAACTAACATTATGTTGTGTGAAACTTTTGATAAAAGTCTGTTCGCAGTACTATAGACTGAACCCAGAAAAGTATAAAAGTTTACTTTCACTTTCAGGGTAGTCGCTGGGTAGGGGTCGTATCTCGAAAATGAATGAGTACATCTAAACTGGTGCTTAAAGGTATGTCATAAAATGACTTATTAGGTTTGTTTTCATCATAGCTAGCCCCAACCAGTAAAAATGGGTGTTGGGTATTAAACCAATTGCCTGACGCAGTGCTCGAATTGACCTGCTGTAGATTTAGAATGTAATTTGGATACTGGCTCTTCCCTAATAGATAATTATACGAAGCAGGCTCAACGGAACCTTGAATAGACAATCTGGTAATGGGGGCTTCAGTTAAAGCGCCATTACGCACTGTAAAACTACCACTGGTTAAACTGGTGCCTATTATCAGATACTGATTTTTTAACTGTTGTTTGAGATAAGTGCCCATTGAAGGCTGATTACAGTTTACACCAGGCAGATTTGCTACATGACCAGTGTGGGCCCACAGACTTAGTTTACTAACATTCATTTTTGTTAAAATCCACTGAACATTCTCCGCCATATATTTGTCTCGCCTAATGCCGTAATTACAAGCATCGCCACTGACTAAATCTTGTTGTTGAATCAAGATACGAGCGGCTTGTTTGGCTACCTCATAATCTTGCCGACCACCAGCGATGGCCCATTTGGTCTCATTTTGAACAAATAGACTATATAATTCGGGTATCTTTTGGGCGTATTGTTGGAAGAAAGTGGGAGAAGTAGCGCCGATAGTAAGAGTAAATAAGTTCGACACGGAGTCAATCTTGACAACAGATGCAGGATCAACTTTGGCTAAGAACTCGCGGATAATTGGGAATTCGTCATCGGCATATTGACAGTCTATGCCATAAAAAGAAATTTGTTGAGCGGCTCCCTTACTCGCATTATACTCCCGCATCCATTGGAACAATTGGCTTACTTCTTCAGTGGCCCAAGGCCAGAAATAGAGGTTTTTAGCGGCCGTACTGGCAGAGGTCAAGCTCGTAGTTTGGCCATGAATGAATCGATTAATCTGAACTGAGCGACCAAAATTTGCTTCGAAACCTAATGTCTGATGCTGGTGAATTTGCACTAAATATCGAAACAAACGATCTTTCATTTGGAAGAACTCACGACTACCATGCGTTGATTCGCCCATGCCCACTACTTGAACTTGCTTAAATAATGTGTCTAAGCTAGCGAGTTCATTAAATTCCCGAGTGGGGTCAGAATCTTTGATGGGTGATATGCGCTTGTTAAGGTCCTGAACAAGTAACAGTTGATCCGCTGATAAGTCAGATGCTGGATTAGGGTCGGTGTGTTTACAACCGATATACAGCAAACAGCTGACTAATATTATCGACCAGTTAGCTAATCGAAATATAGAAAAAAAATTGGTGGTCATTACAAGTTATTTCTGTTATATAAGTGCCGTTATGTAAAGTAGAGCCTCCTGAAAGCCTACCTAAAAATAGCGGAAAGCCTGCCCAAAGCCTCCTAAAAGTCTTGGGGTAGGCTTAGCTGAGATCGATTTACTCGATATAGCTCTTGCAATCTCAAGCGAGTAAATTGGCCTGCTCGGATGGTTTTACCCCTACTCAACTTAGGCTATCCATGCGTTCAATCACACTAGGTTTATTCGCTTGTCTGTTAGCCGGTATTCTGCCAATGGCGTGTGTTGATCGCATTGAGAAAACTCTTGTTCAACGGGTTAACGTTATTGTGGTCGAAAGTCTCATTACCAACCTGGATGAACCCCAGTTCGTATATTTAAATCGGTCGAAGTCCGATTCACTGACGGGTCGGTTTGGTACCTTACCCTTGTCCAAAGTTACGGTTCAAGTCGTAGTGGATTCAAGTCGGGTCTTTACCTTTCAAGAAACCCAGTCTGGTCGCTATCAGGCTCCTAATAGCTTCAAGGGTGAGGTGGGACATACCTATCAGCTTCGCCTTAATCTGCCTGACGGCACTCACTACCAATCCTCAATTGAAGTGATGGCCAGCGTACCATCGATTGATCGTGTCTACGCCAGGTTCAACCCAACCAGTTTACCTGCTCAATCAATCAATGGCTCAACTAATTTGTATCGAGGTGCCCACGAGGTATTTATCGACTGGCAGGATCCGGTTAATGAGCACAACTACTACCGCTTCGACTGGAAATTATTCGAAAGGCAAGATTGGTGTCATACCTGCGTGCAGGGCTTCTATTTAAAATACAATCCGTATGATGATAAAGATTCTCAGCCATACGAGAAATGTTTTGATTCGAATCCATTTACAACTTCTACCTTAGGTAGCTATTATGTGAATGATTACCAATGTCGTACTCAATGCTGGGAGATCATACCGAGTGTGAGCATTGATGTATTCGATGATCGCTTAAGTAATGGCGGTACTATTAAAGGACGCCGGGTGGCACAGATCCCCTTTTATGATTCTAATGGGGCACTAGTCGAGATTCGCCAAGAATCATTGAGCCAGAAGGCCTATTCGTTCTTCAATTTATTTGCTCAGCAAACCCAAAATACGGGTGGTTTAGCCGATACGCCCCCATCTGCCCTTGTTGGCAACGTTCATAATGTGGCTAACTGGAGTGAGCCTGTTGTGGGTTATTTTACAATTTCGGCTGTTTCGAGGACTCGTTACTGGTTGGATCGAAAGGATGCCAGTGGACCCTCACCTGGTTTATTTCAAGCGCTTAACGGCCGTTTACCGAGTGCTGAGGGCGAGGTAGATCCAAATACGAACTTGTCAAAGCCAGTCTACAATGCCCCTGGTCTGTTGAATAGCAGCCGGGTGCCAACAGCCGTTTGTGTTCCTAGTGATAGCCGGACTCCGGGTAAACCTGAAGGCTGGCAAGATTAATTTAGTCGGCTAATCAATTCTCTGGTAATCCAGAGGCCTTTTTTAGGCATACTTTACTCATAGTTAACCAGCTCAATCTACAGATATTCCATTAACATAATAATTGCCTTTTCTTTCCCCTTTCCAGCGTACAATCCGGCCTGTTTTCCTTGCTTATATAGGGTGATTGATCTAGGAATAGTTCATTAACATAAGATTACTTATACCAATTGGCTTGGAAAAATACAACTAGTAAGTAAACAGGAGCAACCCACTTTATCAAGTAACTCACGTTTATTTATTCTCGAAAAAGGATCCATTTGTAATACATCTCCTGAAGGCCATTGATGGCGTATAGCCTATACTATATCGTGTCATACAGTAAATTGTATTACACTTGGACATCGTATGATTTTGTGACTAATCAGCAGACGTTGCCGTTGCGCTTGCAGTAAAGCCTACCACTAACTTTTTGTGGTCAATTAGCCCGTTGACTGGGTTTTGACGAGTGACGGTTGGCTTCTAGTCCCACCTCCAGTCTATATTAACTTAAAAGGCCGGTCTGGGGCCGTTCACTTGAATGGTTGATTCAGATTGGATCAGGGGCGCCAATTTAACAATTGTCTAACGCTGTTCGTAGCATATGATATCTGTGCTAAGATTTTTGACTACTTTGGACGCATGCACTAGTCGTACCATACCGTTTGACTTGTTCAGTTTGGCCACACTGCTTGCAGGCAACATCTTCTAACACCGTTCACAAACGTACCTTGTTCGACGCAGTTAGGCTACTACCAATTATTCCTTTACTGTGGAATAAACATATATGAATTGAGAGGGCTTTAATTAGTCCTTTTTCATGCCCGTAAATGAGTAGCGCAACTTTTGTTGTGCTTAGCGCTGTACCTAATAAGAAAAAAGCACTTATCAGAAGTGATAAGTGCTTTTTTCAGTCGTGGGAGTTGACGGGTTCGAACCGCCGACCCTCTGCTTGTAAGGCAGATGCTCTGAACCAGCTGAGCTAAACTCCCTTTTTCCTGTTTTCCCCTCTTCGATTGTCGTCGTTTGGGAGTGCAAATATAAGAGCCTAAATCGCCTTTATGCAAGTCTGAGGCTAAAAAAAACTCAACTTTTTTTTAATTCGCTGATTGACAAGGCCCTTGTGCTATTCGAAATTTAGATACAGCGTCACCGAGTGGGTAGTGAGTCGGTTAATGCCCACGCCCGCTACGTTGTTTGTCGGTTGATAGAGGTTAACCAGGCCGTGCGAGAAGCGTAGCTCGGGCGCAAATTTGAAATATTCGAAAAATTGCTCGAAGCCAATACCATATTCCACCGAAAAATCCATCGTGCCCGTACTGAGCTTGTTGACGCCCTGGGTTTCTTTCTTGCGCACGTTGCTTTCAATACTGAACGCTCCCCCCGCCAGCAAATACATCCGGTTGTTGTTGCGTCGTTCCGATTTGTACTTGACCAGAAGCGGCAGGTCGATCCAGGTCGATTCGCGAACTTCAGTTCGGGAAGTGCCACCCGGATAATCGTATTGCACCTCGCGGCTGAGCAGCGAAACGGAAGGGGTGAGCCGTAAATCGAAATGCTTGCTTAAAAACGTGTTGACTACAAAGCCAACTCGAAACGCCGGTTTGTTGGGCGAATAAATGCGGGAGGCCGAGTCGGCCGTTAAAAACGCCGGACTGTACGTAACGCTGAAGCGGGTAACGGGAACGGCAAAGAAGAATCCATAATGGATCGTCTTGTCATCGTAGCGTTCCAGGTGCTTACGAACGTACTTGTAGCTGGATTGCGCCTGGGTGCTGGCCGATATAAGACTCAGAAGCGACACCGCCAGGGCAAGCCCTACCCGCCATCGGGCAATACCATTTTTCATAGGCTGGCCTACGATGATTTGGTCCAGCTTTCGCTGGGCCGGACTAATTAAGCCAGCTTGTGGCCGATGTAAATTGACGCAACGCCGAAGGTGAGCGGTATCCATTTGGTATTTTTGAATCCGGCCTTCTCATAAATGCGAAGAAAGTCAGGACCGTCGGGGAAAGCCTGCACCGATTCGGGCAGGTACGTATAGGCCGACGAGTCTTTGCTTACTACGCGCCCAATGAGCGGCAGAATGGCACGGGAATAAAAGCCGTATAACTGTTTAAACGGGAACTGGCGCGGATTCGAGAACTCCAGAACCACGCACACACCACCGGGGCGCGTAACGCGGTGCATATCGGTCAGCCCTTTCAGCAGGTTCTCGAAATTGCGCACACCAAATGCAACGATGACAGCGTCGAAATCATTGTCCGGCAGCGGTAATCCTTCCGAATCACCCGACCGCATTTCGATGATCTGATCGACGCCACGCTTTTTCATTTTATCGCGCCCAACGGCCAGCATCCCTTCCGAGATGTCCATGCCGACAATCTTCTCCGGTTTCAGGACCAGGGCTTCCAGAGCAAAATCGCCGGTGCCGGTGGCTATGTCGAGGATACGCCTGGGCAATTGGGTCGCAGCTTTCTTTAACTCACGAATGGCTCGTTTGCGCCACAGAATATCAATTCCACCACTCAGGACATGGTTTAGCAGATCGTATTTCGGCGAAATACTGTCGAACATTTCAGCGACCTGTTCCCGCTTGGACGTGTCTTTATCTTTGTAAGGTACGACGGACATTGGTAAAGAGCGAAAGAGTGAAAGAGCGAGAGAGTAGTCAAACTTGCGCCAGCTTTTCGCTCTTTCGCTTATTCACTCTTTCGCTCTTTAATTACCGCAAAGGTAATTCGATAACGGCACGTTTCAGCCAAAAGTTTGACATTGCCAGCCTGAATGTGTAGTTTCGAAAGAATGACTTTTTTCGGTAACAACCTGATTTTCTATGCTCCCTCTTTTCCTCTCCGCCGTACTTGCGTTCAGCTCGGTTACGGCTCATCCGCCCGGCGACGACGATAAACTCACCAAAAAGGCCCGTAAAATTCATCAGCATGTGTTAACCCTCGATACGCACGCCGATGCGCCCATTATGATGCAGAAGCCGGGTTTCGATGTGGGCGTCTCGCACGACACCAAACGCGATGGGTCTCAGATCGACTTTCCCCGTATGAAAAAGGGCAGCATGGACGCCATGTTTTTTGCCGTGTACACGTCGCAGGGGCCACGCACCGACGAAGGCCACGCCGAGGCCAAACGCAACGCGCTGAATCAATTTGACCTGATTCATCAGGCCCTGAAAAAGTACCCCGATCAGGCTGAACTGGCCACTACACCCGCCGATGCTTATCGGATAAAGAAAGCGGGTAAACGGGCCGTATTCGTCGGCATGGAAAACGGCTATCCGGTTGGCAAGGATTTGTCTATGCTGAAGACGTACTATGATCTGGGTTGCCGATACATGACGCTGACGCACTTTGCCAACAACCTCATCGGCGATTCGTCTACCGATCCCGACGGCCCGATCTACGGTGGCCTGAGTGATTTTGGTAAACAGGTGGTACCCGAAATGAACCGGCTGGGTATCCTGATCGACGTGTCGCACGTGGCTGACAGTACCTTTTACGATGCACTGGCCTTGTCGAAAGCACCCGTTATTGCGTCGCACTCCAACTGCCGTGCTATCTGCGATTTTCCGCGTAACATGACCGACGACATGATCAGAGCCATTGCTGCTAAAGGGGGTGTGGTACAGGTCAATTTTGTGAGTGATTACTTAAAGAAGCCATCGGATGCAAACCGGGCCGCTAAGACCAAAGTGCGGATGGCCCGGGTTGGCAAGGTGGTAACGCCCGAGATGGAAGCCCGGTTAACGGCCATGAGCGATTCCGTTTCCAAGGTGTACGCGTCGGAGCGGGCCAGCCTGTCGGATATTGTCGATCACATTGACCACATCGTTAAACTCGTTGGCATCGATCACGTGGGTATCGGCTCTGATTTCGACGGGGGCGGGGGCGTAAACGGGCTCGAAGATGTCAGCGAAATCGAAAACCTGACGGTTGAACTGGTACGCCGAAACTATTCCGAAGCCGACATCGCTAAAATCTGGGGGGGTAATTTACTCCGGGTACTGGGTCAGGCAAAGGTAGGGCAGTAACGGTATTCGGTTTACGGTCTACGGTTGGCTGACGCGCGATCGTGGCTTTCGCAGGCACTTGGACGCTTCAGCCAACCGTAGACCGTAAATTACAAACCAGCAACCGTAAACCACAAACTGTAAACTACCCCCATGTCTCCCGAAGCTGTTTTTAGTCTGGCGAGCACGATCGTATTGCCGCAGTGGTTGCTCATGATTGTGGCACCACGCTGGTTTATGACGCAATGGCTCATGAAGTCATACCTGATTCCGGTGTGTCTGGCCATTATCTATGGGCTGTATTTGTTCAGCGGTGGGCCCGTCGACGTTGGGGCTTTTGGCACGTTGGCGGGTGTAAAACAACTGTTCGCCAGGGGGGGCGATGGCGTTATGCTGGCCGGTTGGGTACATTACCTCGCGTTTGATCTGGTGGTGGGTACCGTTTTGGTACGTGACTCACAGGAGAAAGCCATTCCGCACTGGCTAGTTGTGCTGCCCCTGTTTTTCTGCTTCATGCTGGGTCCGGTAGGGTTGTTGCTGTATTGGCTAATTCGGGTTGTGCGTACCCGAACCTTTAAATAGAAAGTTTAATGAGCGATTTTCTGTCAACACTCAAGAGCCGAAGCGTTGTCTTGTACGCTTGTGGTGTAGTTTGTCTTGTCGGTTTTTTTGTCTGTGTTGGGTTGACCCTCCTTACGACCCGGCAGGTACTGGGTATCAATGCCTTCATAAAACCTGCCAAGTTTTTTGTGTCGATCTGGCTATTCGCCTGGACAATGGGCTGGTATGTCGGGTTACTTCGGCAACAGCGGGCCGCCCGGATTTACGCCTGGGTGGTCACCCTGGGTATGACCATCGAAATGGTTATTATTCTCTGGCAGGCAGGTCAGGGGCAACTATCCCATTTCAATATATCTTCTCCCGTTAATGGTCTGTTATTTTCGATCATGGGTGTTACCATTACCGTTGTGGCACTGTGGAGTGGCTATATTGGCTATCTGTTCCTGGTGCAGCGACCCGCTGGCGTATCGGCATCCTACCTTTGGGGTATCCGGCTGGGTATTCTGGTGTTTGTTCTTTTTTCGTTTCAGGGATTCATGATGGCAGGTCGACTAGCCCATACGGTAGGGGCGCCCGACGGCGGACCGGGCTTGCCGATACTGAACTGGAGTACCCGATATGGCGATCTGCGCATTGCTCACTTTTTCGGCATGCACGCCCTGCAACTGATCCCCTTATTTGGCTATTACATTGCCCGTCGGCCGCGTCAGGTGATGCTGGTATCGGCCATCTACGTTATTTTGCTCGCGGGTTTATTGATGCAGGCATTGGCCGGGAAACCGTTGCTGGCTAATCTGGGGCAGTTATGGTAAATATCGAAGATAGGTTGCTTTAAAGGGATAGAGACGGGCATTTGGTTTGTCTCAACGTTAAAACGTCTCTCTTTCTTTCCCGATGAATCGCACTGATTTCCTGAAAACGTCTGCGCTTGCCGGAGCCGCCCTCATTACCGACCCTTTTGAGGTTCGGGCGTTCATTACGCGTAAAGCCCCTCAGAAATACCGGACGGCCGTTGTCGGTGCGGGCTGGTGGGGTGGTAATATTCTGCGTTGCGCCGTGCAGGCGGGTGAATCGAAGATTGTCGCGCTTTGTGATGTCGATACGCGCCAGCTGAAAAAGACCAGCGAAGAACTCAGCAAACTAACCGCAGATCAGCCGAAGTTATACCGGGACTACCGCGAGATGATCGCGACCGAAAAGCCCGATATTGTTATCGTCGCCACGCCCGATCACTGGCACCCACTCGTCGCCATTGAAGCCATGAAAGCCGGGGCGCACGTATACGTGGAGAAACCCATCAGCCACACCATCAATGAAGGCAAAGCGATGGTGAAAACGGCCCGGCAAACAGGCCGTATCTGCCAGGTAGGAATGCACCGGCGGGTGTCGCCCCACAACGTATCGGGCCGGGAGTTTCTGCAGTCGGGTAAAGCCGGTCAGATTGGTATGGCGCGGGCGTTTGTGTATTACCCCGGCGGTGCTGGTCAGCCAACGCCTGATGCCGATGCGCCGAAAGAAATGGACTGGAACATGTGGTGTGGTCCGGCTCCGTTGCGGGCTTACAACCCGGTTATGCACCCGCGGGGATGGCGTAATTTTCTGGACTATGCCAACGGAACCCTCGGCGACTGGGGTATTCACTGGCTCGACCAGATACTCTGGTGTACGGAAGAAAAGCATCCGCGCAAGGTCTATTCGACGGGCGGGCGAGCCATCAAAAAAGACAGTACCGACGCACCCGATCACCAGGTGGCTACCTACGAGTTCGAGAACTTCACGGCCATCTGGGAGCAGCGGAATTTTGCCGGGAATAACGCCGAAAAAACGCACCCACAGCAGGCAGTAGGGGTATACTTCTACGGTACCGAAGGCACGTTTCACATGGGCTGGCTCGATGGCTGGACATTTTATCCGTCGGACCCGAAGAAGCCGGTTATTCATCAGGATGCTCAACTCGACAAACCCGACGATCAGAACATTGCGCTGCTCTGGGCCAACTTCCTTACAAGCATTAAAACCAATAAGCTGCCCGTCTGCGACATTGAGATTGGTTATCGCTCCACCAACATGGCCCTGCTGGGTATGCTGTCCATGAAACTAGGTCGGAGTGTAGCCTGGAACGGAACCGATATTCCGAACGATCCGGAAGCGAATAAGCTACTGAGCCGTGCCTACCGGGGCGAGTGGCAGTACCCGGTCTAGTACAAAGAAGCCCCCGTATCGAATTGGTATGGGGGCTTCTTTCTGTTTGGCGAAGGAGTTTACTGATACTGATTCAGGGCCGTTTGAAGAAAGGTTTTTAGCTGGCAAATCAATGAAGGAGGAGCCATCCGATAAATGGGGTGATGGTATGTCCCAACAGAGACGATACTAAACCCAAAAGCTTCTTATATAGCCCTACAGATAATCGGTAGGCTGCTTGCCAAACCGTTGCTGATACATCTGGGCAAAATGGCTCACCTGCCGGAAGCCAACCCGGTGCGCCACTTGCTTCACAGAGGATACCTGACGGGTTTCCAGCAGCAAACGAGCCTGACGAAACCGGGCTTCGGTCAGGTATTGCGTCGGGGTCAGGCCCGTCAGGCGTTTAATGGTCCGGTAGAATGTCCGTCGGCTCATAGCCAGTTCGTCGGCCAGGTGATCGACGGTCAGGTTGTAATTATCCAGTTGGGCCATGGTCAATCCTTCCAGCCGTTCCAGCCAGCGGTTGTCTTCATCCGAGATGGCCGGGGCGGTTACCGGAGTTACTTCGTCTTCGCTGCCGTCGGCAAATTCGGGTGACAAGGGTGTCGTTCGTTCGCGCTGGTTACGCAGCAGCGTAGTAATACGAGCAAGCAACTCGTCCTCATCGAAGGGTTTCAGCAAATAATCATCCACGCCGATACGCAAGGCCCGCAGTTTGTCGGCCAGTTCGGCGCGGGCGGTGAGCATAATGACGGGAATTCGCCGGTGCGTATCGTGCGCTTTCAGGGATTCCAGCAATTGAAACCCATTCATCACAGGCATCATGATGTCGGAAATAATCAACGCAGGAGGGGGCGCCATGCTGGCCAGTACGTCGAGGGCCACCTGACCATTCTCCGCCGATTTTACCGTCATGGACGGCGATAAAATCAGGGTCAGATACAACCGCAGATCAGGATTATCCTCAACGATCAGTACGGTGTCGGCCAGCGGCTCCTGACGTATTGGTTTGATTCCATCCGACAAAGAAAACGGATCAGTCAGAGCGGTAGGTTCGGGTTCAACCGAAAGTAGGGTATCAATGTCATTTACAACGCGGCTTTCGGGCGCCGGAATAATCAGGGTGAACGTACTTCCCTCGCCCCACTGGCTATCAGCCCAGATACGTCCCTGCATTAGTCGCACGAGTTCCTGACAAAGGGCCAGGCCAATGCCCGTGCCGCCCTCAATAGGGGCGTCGGCCTGTTTGGTCTGGAAATACCGTTCGAAAATATGCGGCAGATCGTCGGGCCGTATCCCCCGCCCCGTGTCCGATATGGATACCCGGAGCTGGGGCGCACTGTACTGCACCGTGGCGTTTACGGTGCCCCCGGCCGGCGTAAACTTGAGCGCATTGGCCAGCAGGTTGGTCAGTACCTGCCAGAGCTTACGTTCATCGATCTCCAGGATTAGATCATCCGCAACCTGGATGTTGCTGGTTAATCCGATGCCTTTCTGCTGCGCCTGGGAGTCGAATGTAGCCATAAGCCTGCTGATCAGCGATGGCAGCAGAACGGGCTGTGGGTATAACGCCATCTTTCCGGCTTCCAGCTTCGTAAAATCGAGTAGTTCATTCACCAGAACCAGCAGGTGCCGGGTATTTCGCTGGGCCGTCTGCACAAGACGCTCATCAGGGCCGGTCAACTGTCGGTTAGCCAGCAGGCTGCTCAATGGTCCCAGTATCAGCGATAGCGGTGTCCGAAGTTCGTGCGATACGTTGGCAAAGAACCGGGTTTTGGCCTGATCGAGCTGGCGTAGTTCATCGGCCTGCCGCTCCCGTACCATCCGCTCGCGCCGGTCGTGTTCCTGCTTTGTTCGAAACCGGACGAAGCCAACTAACGCCGACCCCACCACCAAGGCGTACAGCCCGTACGCCCAGCCACTCGCCCACAATGGTGGCTGAATACCGATCGTTAATTCTTTGATGTGCGGACTCCAGCGGCCCGCGGCATTGGCGGCATTGACCCGCAACGTATACTGACCCGGCGGCAGTTTCGTGTAATTGGCTGTTGACTGAGTACCAACCGTCCATTCCTTATCATAGCCTACCAATTGATACCGATACGTGATCCGGTCGGGCTGGTGTGTATGCAGGGCCGCAAAACCGAACGTCAGGTAATTTTGATCGAACAACAAATCAAGATCAGCCAGCTTATTGACTGGCGCGGGCAATGGAGAATGAATGCCGTACTGATTGACGGATTTATTATTGATTTTTAACTCCGTCAGCGCAACAATGGGCTGCGAGGTATCGCTTTTGATCAGCGCCGGGTCAAACGCAATCCAGCCTTTGATACCACCAAACGCGAGCCGGCCGTCGGGTAATCTTACGTGATGAAACCGGTTGAATTCATCGCCGGGCAATCCATCGGCCGTGTTAAGGTTCAGCATCGTATGCCGGATAGGATGAAACCGACACAGTCCTTTGTTGGTGCTGAGCCACAGATGGCCCTGCCGGTCGGGCACTACCGAGTAGACCGTATTGTTGGGTAATCCCTGCGCCGTTGTGAACCGTTGATAGCGAAGCGTTCTTTTGTTGAAACAGATCAATCCCTGATAAGTACCGATCCAGACCAGGTGCGGTCGGGTCGGGTCACGCTCCAGATCGAGAAGTGACTGAACCGGCTGGTTATCCGTTAATGAACCGAACCGGATAGCCTGGTATCGTTGTCTGGCCAGGTCGAATCGGAGTAACCCTTTACTAACCGTTGTTACCCACAGGCTGGTCGAATCGGCCAGCAGATCGTTTGCCTGTATGGGTGTTTTAACCAGAAAATCACTACGCAGAAGTGCCTGCCACCTGGCCAACTGGCTATTGTACGTATAAGGCATTCCTTTTTCCGTAACAATCCAAACCTGACCGTTGGGCGCAATGGACAACCCTCGCAATCCCCCCTGAAACGACGCCTTTACCCGGCTGGGCACAGTAGGCAGCATGGTAAATTTTTTCTGCTGAACGGCGTAATAACCAACCTGTTCGCCAAGGGCCAGCCACAGCTTTCCCTGTTCATCGTACGCCGACCGAATATAATACGAACCTTGCGACCGGGCTACCTCATTGGTAAATGGCCAGCGAAATAAGGTAGCCAGTGACAGGTTCAGTTCTGTTTGCAGCACATCCTGACAGAATGATTGCTGGTATGTATAGGCCCGCAACGGCACAGCGGCCAGATCGAGCCGTAGCAAACCCAGCGTGTTACCACCTAGCCAGAGCACACCGGCCTGGTCGAAACACATGCCCGTACACCATAAACCGGTCGACAGGTTATCGGTCGAAGGGGTGTACCGCCAGACAGGGATCAATCCCTGCTGATCGGTGTATTTATAGACGGTGCCGTCCGCTTCTATATACTCTGAACCATCCGTATGTTGGGCCAGATGGTATATGTCAGAATGTAAGCTGATATTGGCCTCTTGAAACCGTATGGTGCGACGGTCTGGGTTGAAAAAAAACAGGTATCGCTGATCTCCGAAAAGGATCTCGCCATTTCTGCGCAGCAACGTGCCCAACCGCTCAATAATGGTGGCATTGTACCCCGATTGATGGGCTAACGGAAACGGGAAAGAGGTGTTTTCGAAGCGATTAGCCGCGGGGTTGAACAGACTGATGCCCGATCGGCTGATAAACCAGAATCGGTGATGGTTGTCTTCGGCAATGGCCTTGATCGTGTCGGAAAGCAACCCGTGGGTAGCCTGGCGGTAGCGCAGTAATTTGTTCCGGCGAAAATCGCAGCAGAATACGCCTTCGCCCCGCAGAACACCCCATAAATTTCCCTGCTGATCGACCTTTAGCGGACTGCCTGACTTGAGGGGCAATGTTCGTATCTGTTCAAACGCGGACTGGCGGGTCAGGTGCCAGCAGCGACCAGTCTGGGTATTAAGTTGATCAATGTCGCCGGTTTCGTACTGCACCCAGAGTTGGTGATGGCCCCCCTTCCACAGTTTACTGACTACGTTGTCTATCGGTGACGTCGGATCATCAGTATGGTGTTGAAACGGAATAAAATGAGTACCATCATAGCGAGCCAGTCCATCGCGGGTACCGACCCAGATAAAGCCATCGTCGTCGGTAGCCACATCCGACACGAACGACTGGGGTAAGCCCTGCTCGATGCTGAGAAACTGCAAAGGTGGCCAGCCCACGGTTTGTTTTACTGACTGCCCGTTGAGGTTGATCGACCCGACCAGCACGAGTAACGGGATCAGCCAGAAAGAGGGGTAAAAAGAAACGTTGAGCATTCGTATTGGACCTTACCGGTGAGCCATTAGTCCAGTAATACCATATAGCTTGTAAAACAGTTTGTAAAATAAACAACAGTACCGATACGATACACAAAGCGGAGACGCTTTTCTAAACAATTTATACTTAATAGTCAGGCATGTTAACAGGATGCACGCTCGAATTAACCCTGGCTCATTCGGCCCTGGTGCCCCTTTTTTCGGTCTGCCCTTGTAGAGGACAGTACTGGTAATGCTAGACGTAATAGGCCTGTATTTGGTGCAGATCGTCTTTTTTGGCACGTTGGTGACGCTTTTTGGCACACTGGTGACGCCTTTTGGCGGTCAATTTGAGGGCTAAAACATCCTGTCTATTTAAGTTACTCATGAACGTCTACCAGGGGCCTGTCGGTTGCCTTATTCTGATGCTGCTTCTGCTGAATTCACCAGTCATGGCGCAGCAACGGCAGATTGATAGCCTTAAGGCTGTACTCACCCTGAAGCTACCCGATACGATCCGCGCCCAGACCTATTATGATGTTGCGAACCTGTTCTACAAGCAAAACCATCCCGATTCGGCTCTCCATTATTTGAAGCCAATGCGCCAGATCTGCCTGCGCGTCAACTACTGGACGGGCCTGGGAGATTTCAATCGGCTTAACGGCATCATTCGCATGCACCAGGGTCAGTTCGAAGATGCCCTGACGTTTTACCAGGCCGCTCTGACGGCGTATACCAAAGCTGGCAAAAATAAGGACGTTGCCAAGGTTTACAATAATCTGGGGCTGCTCTACAAGATGATGGGAGATAGTCAGGGGGTGCTGGCCTACACCCGGCAAGGGCTTGCGTATGTACAACAAGCGATTGCCCTCAACGAACGCATGGGCACGACTCAATCACTGCGGGATAACTACGTCAACCTGGGCATCATCTACGAAGATCTGGGTAATCTGGAGCAGGGGCGGGCCTGCTTCTACAAAGCTCTGGCACCCATCAACCAGATGGAAGTACTGCCCGATGTTGCCCGTACTATTTATAACAATCTCGGTAAAAATTACAACGAAGCGGGCCAGTATCAGAAGGCCGTTTATTACCTCGAAAAATCGCTGGCCATCAATGAGCCACTGAAGAAATACAGTAGCCTGATCCACAACTACCGGAATCTGGCGACGGCCTACGATGGGTTGGGCCAATCGACGAAGGCCGTTCAGTATGCCGAAAAAGCGCGGGTGCTGACCAGGCGGGTGAACGATGCCCCATTGATCAGTTCGGTGTACAGTATGCTGGCTAAAACATACGCGGGAGCTGGTCAGTACGACAAAGCCTATGCGGCCATGGTACAGCACAAGCGCATGGACGATTCGCTGGTGACACTGGCCAAGACGCGCACCATCAGCCAATTGGAGGGCCGTTATGCCGTGCAGCAGGCCAACGCGCTTGCCACGATTAAAGCCAATCTGGAACTGGCCAAAACGCAGGCTGTAGCCCAGGTAGAAGCACAGAAGGCGAAAGAGATTGCGCTGATTCAATCGGAGGAGGAACGCCGGGAGGCTCAGATCAAAGCAGCCGCCGACATCGAAAAAGCGCGGGCGATGGCGGAGTTACGGGCAAAATACGATACTCGCAAAAAGGTGCAGCAGATTGCCGAACTCAATCAGCGTAACCAACAGCGCGCCCGGCAGATCCAGTACATGACGGGTGGCCTGGGGCTGCTGCTGGTTTTGCTGGGTAGCCTGGTGGGGCAGTATTACGTTATCCGCCGATCGAACCGTCGCCTGTCTGTCCAGAATGGCATTATCGCGGCCAACAGCGAACAACTGGTCAACCAGTCCAATCAGCTTCGGGTATTGATGAAAGAACTGCATCACCGTGTGAAAAACAACCTGGCCATCGTATCCAGTTTGCTTAAATTGCAGATGAATCGGCTCGATGACGAGAAAGCCATTCAGGCCGTGCGGGTTAGTCAGCAGCGGGTCGAAGCCATGTCACTGATTCACCAGCGGCTTTACCAGACCGATCAGCTGACGACGATCAACATGGCCGAATACCTCACTGATCTGGCGAATGGGCTGATGCGGGCCTACGGGTACCATCCCGATACGTTTGACCTGCAACTCAACGTCGACCTGCCCGAGTTGGACGTAGATGTGGCGATTCCCCTGGGGCTAATTGTCAATGAGTTGGCCACAAACGCGTTCAAGTACGCGTACACCACGGTTGCCAGGCCCCTGCTCCGTATTAATCTCCACCAGACGGGCAACGAAGAGCGAGCGGGCATGACGCTGGAGGTGCAGGATAATGGCCCCGGAATCGACAGCCTCGACGGACAACGGCCGAACCAGCAAAGCTCATTCGGCAGACGACTCATCCTGTCGCTCAGCGAACAACTGGAGGGAGAAGGCCAATGGGTAAAGCAAAACGGCACCCTCTTCCGGCTCTCCATTCAAAACGCCCGCCTGGCTGCCTAATCTAACAACAAATTTCACCTTTCAGAATAACCCGTAGACAATGAACACCACCGAACGAATGCGCATTTTAGTCATTGAAGATGAACCCATTATCGCCATGGACCTGTCGGATAGTCTGGAAGCCGAAGGCTATTATGTCGTCGGCATTGCGAACAACGGTCAGAAAGCGCTCCTCCTGTTCCAGAGCCAGCCTGTGGATCTGATCCTGTGCGATATTACGATCAAAGGCGAATGGGATGGTATCGAAACGGTTCGGCAGCTGACCTCCGAGCGCTCCGTACCTGTTATCTACCTGACCGCCCTAACCGACCGGGACACCCTGGAGCGGGCTAAACAAACCTACCCGGCGGCTTATCTTAATAAACCCTGTCAACTCCCCAGCCTGCGTACGGCCATCGAACTAGCCATTCACAACGCCACGGTACGAATGACCCCGCCCCCCGCTGATCGGGACAGTAGCGGTCGCGAAGCCCTGCTTCAGATCAATAATTACCTGTATATCCGGCAGAACTATCAGTTCGTCCGTATTGACATGAATGACCTGCTTTACCTGGAAGCCGACAATTCCTACACGAAGCTGGTTACCTCGGGTCGCAAATACATCGTTCGGCTGACGTTGAGCAATATTCTGGAACGGATCAGCCAGCCCAGTCTGGTACGCGTCCATCGTTCCTACGCCATCAATATCAATTCGGTCGACTCATTTAACGATGTAGAAGCGAGTATCGGCTCCCAGTTAATTCCATTGAGCCGGAGCTGCAAAGACGAGTTCATGCGCCACTTTTTGTACCGCTAATTCATTCCCTCCCGAATCCCCGCTATTCACGGGCCACAGGTCGTTATTCACTGCCTATCTCCAGCATCAGGGTCTGGATACGAGTACTTTTGATTCATCAACGAAACCACTTGTATCCAGACTCTAATGCATCTGTTCTCCGTCACGCCAGCCAGTAATGCCCAACGTTGGCCCGTCTGCTCTGTCATCAGAAAAATCGATTAATCAGAAAGTTAACTTACTGAAAATTAGGTAGTTGATGTCGATACGCGTTGTCGACTACAAGTATTGGTATGCCTAACAACACAGCTCATTAACGAACGAAACACTATGAATCAACTCATTCTAACTGCGTTCACCATGCTGGTAGCTACCACCGTTTTTGCGCAAAACAGCGTCAGCATCACCCAAAACGGCGGAGGAAACAACTCGGCATCCGTCACCCAGTCGGGTGAGGGCAACAGCGTCAGCATTAGCCAGACCGGCGGTGCGACCACGGATAGCAGTAAGCCCGGCAACCGGGTGAGCCTGCGGGTGCCCAAGGGCACTGAAACGACGATCAGCCAGCACAATGTCGGCCCTAATTCGGTCGAGATTTCGCAGGAAGGTCAGGCTACGGCGACAATCAATCAGTCGTCGGAAACGGGTGAAAACACCATCCACACGCTCCCTGTCGTACCTGAAAATCGCATCAAAACACGTCCGTCAAAACGACGTAATCGTCAGTAAACCCAAACGTTTATCTTAATTTAATAAACAAATCCATGAAAAAAGTACTCCTTACCGGCACAGCCCTGATGGCTTTTGTAGCCGCCAGTTTCGCCCAGAGTAACACCACCACGCTTCAGCAGAACGGTAACAGCCAATCGGCGATGCAGGAACAGAATGGTAATTACCTGCAATCGACTATTACCCAAGATAAGGGAGCGTCAACGAACTTCGGCAGCTTCGGAGCCACGCGCCAGGAATCGGTCGGTGCGAATGGCAATCAGGCCACAGTTGAACAGAAAAACGCATCGAACTCAAACCGGGGTTACGTTACGCAACTCACGGGAACGGGTAATGTCGGCACCATTACCCAGAATAACAACAGTGGTGCGCTGGCATCGGGTGCCATTGCGGTTACGGTTGGAACCTCGGCGGCTGCCGTAAAAGCAGCCCAAGGTAACTGGGCTGGCATCATGCAAGTGGGTAACGACAATAAAACGACGTCGATCAACCAGAGTGACATCAGCTATTCAAACTTTGGCGAAATAAATCAGTATGGTTCCACCAATGGAAAGACGCTGATCGATCAGTCGAACCGGTCGAGTGGTAACACCGCCAAAATTGACCAAGGAACAGCCAGTGCCGGGGTTACAGCCAGCAAAGCAACAATTCTGCAACAATCCAACAGCCGCGACAACCAGGCGTTTGTTACGCAGATAGCCAGCAATAATACCGCTACCGTTACGCAAAACGAAAGTTCGATAAGCAACGTGGCTAACGTCAGCCAAAGCGGTACCTACGGCATAGCGACGGTAAATCAGGGGCAAGATGCGAACTTTAACAAAGCCACCATCCTGCAGGATACCAAAGGCTTCTACGGCGGCAAGTATAACACGGCCACCATTAATCAGACAAACCTGAGCGGCCAGAACGCAGCGACTATTGAGCAGCACGGCATCTATGAAGTAGCAACAATCAACCAGGGCTACAGTGCTGTTGGCAATGAAGCCACGATTCAGCAGCAAGGGTATGCATCCAGAGCTTCGATCAGCCAGTACAACGTTTCTAACAGTAAGGCAACGATCAAACAGGATTTGGTAACGCAGAGCGGGGGAATTGATGTCGCTGAAATTCAGCAGGGTAGCTCATCCATGGCGGCTTCCGACAGAAACGTGGCGACCATTACACAGGACTACAGCTACAATACGGCCAAACTCCGTCAGTATGGTAACGGCAATACGGCTACGCTTACCCAGCAGATCGGCGATAAAAACGTCATCAAAGGTCTTGGTACCGATGCCGACGGTCAATATGCACTGCAACAGGGTAACAACAACACGTTGACCGTTACCCAGAATTCGGGCACCTCTAACTACGTACCGAACGTAGCCAACGTCAGCCAGATCGGTAATGGCAACATGGCTACGATCATGCAAACGGGTCATAACTAATCCATAGCTGTAATCAATTGAACCTTGGTCGGTGGGTTTCCTGCCGATCACGGTTATTCTGCTGACTTGTGCCGATGTTCCTGCGAATTCTGATCCTGATTCTCTGCGTAGCCAATAGTACCTGGGCGCAATCTGTAACCACTGTAGCCACTAGCTCGCCGGAGGTGTTCTGGCAGTTAACGACGGGTACGGCCAACGCACCCGCATCGCCCGCCAACGAGGTACTGCTGCAACAGGCCGGCATGGGAAATCAGGCCACCATAGCGATACTGGGACAACAGAATCAGATCCAATTGACGCAAACCGCCAACGCTAACGCGGCAACCGTGCAAGTGACGGGACAAGGTAACCAACTCCAACTTAATCAAAATGGGGGTGGTAACCGGCTGGCAGTCGGGCTCGACGGCACGAACAACCAGCTCCAGGTCAGTCAGAACGGGGGCGACGTGGTGAGCCTGCTGGGTCTGTCGGGAAGCAACGGCCGTATCGATCTGATTCAGCGCAACGGCAACAATACGATCATCGCCGATGGCCTGACCGTTCCCGGCGTAGCGACGCCCGGCACCTCAACGGGTATGGGCGTAGCAAACCTGAAGATTGAGCAGTCGGGTGGCGCGACCATCCGGATTCAAAATGGCCCGACCATCGGACATTAACAAGTGCCTATGCGACTTCTTTTTTACGTATTATTAAGTTGGGAATTGCTGACGACTGTATCGGCCTATGCGCAGGACCCCGATCTGGAAGGGGTACTCGACAAAGAAACGATGAACGAAGCCGTTGTTTCTGAAGAAGGCACCGAGACGCTTCTCCTCGATAACACCCGCTCTAAAATCGGCCGGGATTTCTACGAAGCCTTTTTCCGGCAGTATGCAGAACTACCCAAAGGTCCCGGTCTACCCGCGCCGACGGATTCGACCCGCAAGGTTGAACCCAATCTGGAGCTTGACCTGAACGCTTTTCTGGTTACCGTCGATGAGCTGCCTACGTTCGGCAGTGGCACCAGCATTATTTCCATCACGCTCAACGATCAGCTTATCTGGCAGAACTACGTACAGATCCGGCAGGACGTACTGGAAGCTTACGCCCTCGATGCGGCTCAACTCATTAACCAATACGTCATCAACTACAAAGAAGTGCAGCAGTCGCTGGAAAACGAGGACCAGCGCGGTTCGGGCATTTTCTGAGCAGTGCACACATATCCGGCTCTCATCATCCCTATGAAACCATTTACACTTCTCACGATAGCCTTCGTATTAATGAACGTTGCCGCCCGCAGCCAGGGCTTCGTGTATCATCCCAACAATCCCAATTTTGGCGGAAACACCTTCAACTATTCGTGGATGCTTAGTTCGGCGCAGGCGCAGGACCGCACGACCGATCCGGCGGCCAAACGAAACACGACGACTGGTAACCAGACCAGCACGCTCGACAGCTACGCCCAAAGTCTGCAAAATCAGCTTCTTGGCCGAATTACCAGCAGCCTGGTCAGCAAACAGTTTGGCGAAGGCACGTTGAAACCCGGCACCTACACCTTCGGCGACTACCAGGTCGAAATCAGCAATGGTACAAACGGCGTTGTAGTCCGCATCGTCGATGGAAAAGGGGGCGAAACCTCGATTACCGTACCCTATTATTAGCCTTACCCCACCGCATCAACACGAAACCTGAATGACTACCTATTACCTGCCCCGCCTACTGGTATCAACCGCCCTCGTGAGCCTGTTGAGCGGCTGTACCGCATTTTTCTATCAACCCACGGGTCCGCGCCGGGCGCGGGTGGGCGAAGAAACGCCGACCACAACATCCTTGCGGCAGTTGCCCCCCGCGAAGGAAAAAATTGTGGCGGCTGTGTATAAATTTCGCGACCTGACGGGGCAATACAAGCAAATTGAAACGGGCTCGACTTTCTCCACTGCCGTCACCCAGGGCACGACCAACATTTTGCTCAAAGCCCTCGAAGAAAGTAACTGGTTTGTGCCCATCGAGCGCGAAAACGTCAGCAACCTGCTCAACGAACGTAAAATCGTGCGCTCCAGCGTCGCCCAGTTCAAGGAGGGCGAAAACCTGCCCCCGCTGCTGTTTGCCGGTATCATTCTGGAAGGCGGAGTCGTCTCCTACGATGCTAACATCATCACCGGTGGCGGGGGGCTGCAATACTTCAGCGCGGGCGGTTCAACCCAATACCGGCAAGACCGCGTAACGGTTTACCTGCGGGCCGTAGCGACCAAGACCGGCAAGATTCTCAAGACCATTTATACCTCCAAGACCATCCTGTCGCAGACGGTAAGCGCCAGTTTGTTTCGGTACGTGACGTTCAAACGGCTGCTGGAAACCGAAACGGGGCTGACCACCACCGAGCCGGGGCAAATGGCCGTGACGGAAGCTATCGAAAAGGCAGTCGAAGGGTTGATTATCGAAGGGGTACGCGACGGTTTGTGGGCAGCTGAAGACAAACAGGCCGGGCCAATGAAAAAAGTACTTGACGCTTACCAGACGGAGAAGACCCGCATGAGCGAAACCGACGTGTACGGCATTCGCCCCGAAATCGACGCGCCCCTCATCACGCTGCAACCCTACGCCGGGGTTATGCGCTACTACGGCGACTACGCCCGGCACACCATCAAGGGTGCCTACGGGGCTTCGCTGGCCGTTAATTTTTCGTCAAAATTTGGGATACAGGTCGATGGAGGAACGGGTATACTGGCGAGCGAAGGCGCTTTCTCGACCCGCATCGCATCACTGGAAGGTAACCTGGTTTTTACCCCTACCCCTTTTCAGCGCTGGAGTTCGCTGCTGTTCATTGGCGGGGGAATGGTGTCTCGCGCGGGAACGACGCCGTTCAACTCGCAGGGCGATCGCTACGCACAGGCGCAGGGGGGCGTGGGTGTTCAGTATTCATCGGGCGGGCTGATCGGCTTTCGCTCGACGATCTCGTATAATCAGCCGTTTACCGATGCGCTGGATGGGATCGTAGCCGGCGCCCGCAACGATTACTACCTCCGGGGTACGCTGGGAATCACCCTGCACATCGGCAGTATTTTTCGCCCCAGGCCAGCACCGATTACTCCTCGAAAATAAGTTCATACCCACCTCATCGGCAACCCTTTTTGCGTTGTCTACCGTCCATGAAAGCCTTTTCCAACGTTTTAATTCTCCTCATTGGCCTTACGGGCCTGCTCAGTTGTAATGAAGATACGTTTATTGACCCTGTCCAGCTGACTACGGTGCGGGGTCGCGTGTTGTACAGCGTTAATCAACAGCCCATCCGCAACGCGACGGTCAAGCTGACGCCTGGCAACCGGGTCGTAGCAACCGACTCGGCCGGACTGTTCCGGTTCGATAGCGTTATTGTGGGCAGCTATACCGTTCAGGCGTCAAAAACGGGCTACGGCACTGAAGTGGCTACCGTAGCCGCGGCCGCCGGTACGTCGCCAGTTGTAACGATCCTGCTGACCGATGACAAAACGCAGAACCGCCCCCCCACAACGCCCACGCTGGTAGCCCCGGCCCAGAACAGCACTACCCAATCGACGACGCTTACCCTGAAGTGGACGGCTACCGACCCTAACCGCGACTCGCTGACGTATACGGTACTGCTATACCGATCGGGGGCAGCTACACCAACGGCATCCTACACGGGTCTCGTGGCCGATTCGCTGGTTATAAGCGGGTTAGACTATAATACAACGTACCTCTGGCAGGTCATTGCAGCCGATGGCATCAACACCGTGAACGGGCCGATCTGGTCCTTCCAGACGGGATTGTATCCCGACTACAGCTACGTCTTTGTCCGGCGGATGAACGGCCAGTTTCAAATTTTCGGCGCTACCGCCGACGGAGCCGTCAACCAACTTACCCGGAGCGGCAGCAACTGGCGACCCATCGTCAGTCCGAACCGGCAGAAAATCGCCTTTATTTCCAACACCGACACCGAGCTACAACTCTACCTGATGAATCTGGATGGCAGCAACCGACAGCAGGTAACAACGGTCCCCATTGCGGGCTTATCGGCGGCTGACCTGTCGTTCTGCTGGTCGCCGGATGGCACGCAACTGTTGTATCCCAGCAATGATCGGCTCTATGCCGTACGTACCGACGGGACGGGCTTACGGGTAGTTTCCCGAACCCGAACGGGGCGCGTCTGGGCCGGTTGCGACTGGACTCCGCAGGGAAATCTCATTGCCGCCCGCACAACCGGTACGGATTTGTACGACAATGAACTGGCCGTTTTCTCATCTGATGGCAGTGCCAATCGGGTTGTTTATACCCGGCGTGATGCCCGCGTGGGTAACCCAGTCTTTTCGGTGAATGGACGCCAACTTCTCTTCTCGGCCGACTCAACAAATTTTCAGAATGAGCAGGGTCGCCAGCTCGATGCCCGGCTCTATCTGCTCGACCTGAGTTCGACGGCGGTCACTGATTTATCGCGCGCCCAATCCAGTACTGGTGGATCGACTCAATCCAACAAAATTGCCGGTACCAACGATCTGGAACCCCGTTTTTCACCCACCGGCGGAAACATTATTTTCACCAATACTGACAACACGGGACTCAATCAGCGGACGGTATACATTGCCGATACCGACGGACGCAACCGAAAGGTGTTGCTGCAACAGGCGGAGATGCCCTACTGGCGATAGGTTATCAGTCTTGTGCGAACCATCAACCTTTTTTGATACCGACAAAAAAAGCCGCTTAACATCTCTATTAAGCGGCTTTTTTGTTAAGTGGGCCAGCCTGGACTCGAACCAGGGACTTACTGATTATGAGTCAGGCACTCTAACCAACTGAGTTACAAGCCCATTGTTGCTCGATTGCTCGATGTCAACGGGCAAATTTACGAAATTTTTCACAGGATTACAGGATTCGATGGATTTTCCGTCGACAATCCGGCGAATCCTGCAATCCTGTCCGGTATCTTTGCTGAATGTCAGCGCCTAACAAGAAGAAAATTCTTAATGATCCCGTGTACGGGTTTATTACCATCCCGACCGAACTACTTTTCGATCTGGTCGAGCATCCCTACTTCCAGCGACTTCGGCGTATCAAACAGTTAGGTCTATCAGAGTACGTTTATCCGGGCGCTCTGCACACGCGCTTTCACCACGCGCTGGGCGCTATGCATCTGATGGGTCAGGCCATGAGTACGCTGCAAAGCAAAGGTCATTCTATTAATGATGACGAGTGCGAAGCGGCTCAGATTGCTATTCTGCTGCATGATATTGGCCACGGACCGTTTTCGCATGTGCTGGAGTGCTGCCTGCTGAATGGCGTTTCGCATGAGCACATTTCATTGCTACTCATGCATGAACTGAATCGGCAGTTCAATGGTGCTCTGTCGATGGCTATCCGCATGTTCGAGGGAACCTACGAGCGAACGTTTTTCCATCAGCTCATTTCCAGTCAGTTGGATATGGACCGGATGGATTACCTCAACCGCGATGGTTATTATACCGGTGTAGCGGAAGGGGCTATTGGGGCTGAACGAATCATAAAAATGCTTGACCTAGTTGACGATCAGTTAGTTGTTGAAGCGAAAGGGATTCTGAGCGTCGAAAATTTCCTGAATGCGCGCCGGCTAATGTACTGGCAGGTGTATCTGCACAAAACGTCCATCTGCGCGGAGTCGATGCTTATTCAGGTGCTGCGCCGAGCTCGGTTTTTACTTCACCAGCCAGGTGCCGAAACTGTTTTTGCCTCGGCGGCCTTCCGGTTGTTTTTGCAGGACAGTGTTACGGCGGCTGATTTTCAGACGAACCGAATCTACCTGGATGCTTTTACCCGGCTGGATGATTTTGACGTCTGGGCCTGCATTAAAGAGTGGGCGCTGCATGCTGATTTTGTCTTGTCAACGCTTTGCCAGATGTTGCTCGATCGCAAGCTTTTCAAGATCATGTTATCGACTGAACCCTTTGCCGGGGAACTGCTCAACGAGCTTGACAATCAGTTGTATCGAGCCGGTTTACCCGAAGATATGCTCTCCTATTTTCTGGTCGAAGGACAGGCTACCAACGCTGCTTACCTGCCCTCGGAGGATCGTATCCGCATAAAGCTGAAGAGTGGTAAGGTGATTGATATTGCTGATGCGTCGGATTTGTCGAATATTCAGGTGCTGACAACGATTGTACGCCGGTACTATGTCTGTTGGGCCAAAGACCTGAAGAGTATCCAGCAGTCGGTCAATTAATAAGTGATTAAGTGACGGCGTATACTTACCTGTGCCCCCGAATAAGTCACTACTTTCCGAACATTTCCGGGTGGTTCTATCCAAAAAATGCAATTTGTTAGCTACCTTAGCGGCCCAATCGAACGCAAAAATCGGTTGTTTTGCGACGGTTGTCACACACATATGAAGTTTACAGTCAAGCAGATTGCTACACTGCTGGGTGGCGAAGTGACCGGAGATGATTCATTGGGAATCACCGGATTAGCCAAAATAGAAGAAGGTAAGCCAGGCGATATTTCGTTTCTGTCGAACCTCAAGTATGAGTCGTTTCTGTATACTACTCAGGCATCAGCGGTTATTGTCGATCAATCTTTTCAGCCCAAAAAGCCGGTTTCGCCTGCCCTGATTTTTGTAGAAAATTCCTACTCCGCTTTTACTCAACTGCTGGAAGAGTATTACAAACTACTGAGTTTCTCCCGACTTGGAATAGAACAACCCTCTTATGTTGGTGACGGAACGAAAGTCGGGGAGCAGATCTATCGGGGAGCTTTCTCGTACATTGGAACGAATTGTACCATCGGTGAGAATGTTAAAATCTATCCGCACGCTTACGTCGGCAACAACGTCAGCATCGGCAATAATACGATAATTCATCCGGGTGCCCGTATTCTCGATAATTGTGTCATTGGTCAGCATTGCGTTGTTCATCCCAACGCGGTGATCGGCAGCGAAGGATTCGGTTTCGCTCCGCAATCGGATGGAACGTATAAAACCATTCCTCAACTGGGTAACGTTATTCTGGAAGACTTTGTGAACGTTGGCTCCGGCACAACCATCGACTGTGCCACCATGGGATCAACGGTTATTCGACGGGGGGCCAAACTCGACAACCTAATTCAGATTGGACATAATGTCGACATTGGTGAAAACACCGTAATTGCGGCACAGACGGGTATTTCGGGATCAACCAAACTAGGCAAAAACTGTGTTATTGCCGGACAGGTTGGTTTTGCGGGTCACCTTAGTATTGCCGGAGGTACCAAAGTTGGTGCACAGTCAGGCGTGGGTAAAAACGTAACCGAAGAAGGAACATCGCTTAATAGCTCGCCTGCTTTTGGTCTGAAAGAGAGTATGCGTTCACTGGCCGTTTTTCGGAAGCTGCCAGCGCTGGAACAAAGGGTATCGAATCTGGAAAAGAAAAAAGAAAACTAGTATACGGTTTATGGTTTACGGTTTACGGTTGGCTGACCGCATGTATAACTTCGCCGGTCCGCCGGTGCGGTCTGCCTACCGAAACCACAAACCGTAGACCGTAAACCGTAAACGAATGAATACCAAACAACAGACGATTCAGAAAGCCGTATCGGTATCGGGAGTGGGCCTGCATACAGGCGTCTCGGCAACGATGACATTTTTGCCCGCGCCGACGAATCATGGCTATAAATTCCAGCGTATCGACCTGCCGGGGCAACCCATTGTGGATGCCGATGTGGATAATGTTGTGGATCTCTCGCGGGGAACGACCATTGAGCAAAGTGGCGCGCGGATTCATACCGTCGAACATACCCTGGCGGCTCTGGTCGGCTTACAACTGGATAACATTCTGATTCAACTGGACGGACCCGAGCCACCGATCATGGATGGTTCTTCTATTCAGTTCATCAACGTCCTGCGCGACGCAGGTATTGAAGAGCAGAATGCTACCCGGAATTATTTCGAGGTGAGCGAGTATGTACACTACCGCAACGCCGAAAAGGATATTGAACTGGCGGCTCTACCTCTGGACGACTACCGGTTAACGGTCATGGTTGATTACAACTCGCGGGTAATCAGTAGTCAACATGCTTACCTGAACGACATCAGCCAGTTTCCGGAGCAAATTGCCAATTGCCGAACGTTTGTCTTTTTGCACGAACTGGAGGCTTTATACAAACAGAACCTCATCAAAGGCGGAGATCTGACGAATGCCATCGTCATTGTGGATCGCGATGTGAAAGATGGCGAACTGGACTACCTGGCTGATCTGCTGCACAAACCAAAAGTGAGTGTAAACAAGCAGGAAGGTATCCTGAATAACCTCGAACTGCACTATCCTAACGAGATGGCGCGCCACAAACTGCTCGACATGGTGGGCGATCTGGCTCTGATTGGCCGACCCATCAAGGCGCAGATACTGGCGGCCCGTCCGGGACATGCGGCCAACGTTGCGTTTGCGAAGAAGATCAAGAAACTGATTCAGAAAAACGCGGTTAACCAGGTTCCCAAATACGATCCGACGCAACCGCCCGTGCTGGACATTAACCGCATTTCGCAGTTGCTGCCTCACCGCTATCCGTTTCAAATGATCGACAAGATCATTGCTCTGGACGAAAACAGCGTAGTGGGTATCAAAAACGTGACCATGAACGAACCGTATTTCCCCGGTCACTTTCCCGGAAATCCGGTAATGCCAGGCGTTATGCAGCTCGAAGCGATGGCGCAAACGGGTGGTATTCTGGTACTGAGTACCGTGCCCGATCCCGAAAATTACTGGCCATTTCTGGTTGGTATCGAAAATTGTCGTTTCCGGCGCAACGTTTTACCCGGCGATACCGTAATTTTTCGTTGTGAGTTTACATCACCCATGAAGCGGGGCATCGTGAAAATGCAGGGCCGTGGGTATGTTAGCAACCAACTGGTGTGCGAAGCGGACATGATCGCCAGTCTGGTTAAGAAAAAATAATGAGCCGGATGGCCGGAGTCCAATGATGAAGGATGGATGATACACAATAGTCTTGCCGATTGCCAGACTGTCAGCTAGTTATCTTTTGTAATTCATCATTCATCATTCATCAGTAAAGAAATGATTCAACCATTAGCTTATATTCACCCCGAAGCGAAAATAGCGCAGAATGTGGTGATCGAGCCATTTGCGATTATTCATAAAGACGTCGAGATTGCCGAGGGAACATGGATCGGTTCACATGCGGTTATCAACGAAGGGGCTCGCATTGGCCGTAACTGTAAAATCTATCCGGGAGCCGTCATCTCGTCGACTCCGCAGGATTTGAAGTTTAATAACGAATACACCCGGACATACATCGGCGATAACACCACCATCCGGGAATACGCTACCATTAGCCGGGGAACCGAAGAGCACTGGAAAACGGAAATCGGAGCCAACTGTCTGATTATGGCTTATACGCACGTAGCGCACGATTGCCGGATTGGAAATTATTGTATCATTACGAACAATGTTCAGATGGCCGGGCATGTGTACATGGGTGACTGGGCTATTATTGGTGGGTCAAGTTCTGTTCTTCAGTTCACGCGTATTGGCGCTCACGCGTTTATTTCGGGTGGATCATTGGTTCGTAAAGATGTCCCCCCGTTCTCTAAAGCGGCCCGTGAACCGCTCACCTATGCTGGCATTAATTCGGTAGGCATACGTCGACGGGGTTACACCAATGACAAGATTAACCAGATTCAGGAAATCTACCGTTACATTTACATGCGGGGCCTGAACAATGCCGACGCATTAACGCAGATCGAGCTGGAGTTGCCACCGTCTGATGAGCGCGACGAAATTGTGAACTTCATCCGGTCGTCGGAACGAGGCATCATGAAAGGTCCTTCGAATAGCAACGTCGAGCGCGAATAAACGCATGATGGCGCAGGCTCTGGCCTTGCGCCATCCGCTCCGGCGGCACTCTCAATCTACACAATGCTGACAATCGCTACCGAGGGCATCGGTAAAAAGTACCGGAGGGAGTGGATCTTTCGCCACGTGAACCTGACGCTCAACGCCGGTACGAGTTATACGTTTGTCGGCCCCAACGGCAGTGGCAAATCAACACTGCTGCAATTGCTAGCCGGGAATTTGCCCTACACGGAAGGAACGCTGACGTATTCCCGGAACGCTACGCTACTCGATCCCGATCACTGGTTTCGGCAGGTGAGTATTGCCGCCCCGTACCTCGAACTGGTCGAGGAGTTGACACTGGATGAACTGCTGGCGTTTCACCAGACTTTTAAACCGTTCCGGGATGGTCTGACCCTGGAAGCCGTTGCCGACCGGCTGTTACTGACCCACGCTCGTCATAAAGAAATAAAGTATTTTTCGTCGGGTATGAAGCAACGGGTCAAGCTTGGGCTGGCCTTTTTTTCTACTTCGCCCGTCGTTATTCTGGACGAACCCACCGCCAATCTTGACCGACAGGGAGCCGCCTGGTATCAGGAGCAAGTTCGCCAGCTAAGCCCCGATCAGCTGCTCCTGATTGGGTCCAACCAGCCCGAAGAGTACGATTTCTGCCCGAATGTAATCGATGTCATGCAGTGGAAATAAAAGCAGGATGGCATCTTACCCTTCCCCGCGCAGGACATCCAACGGTGGTCTGACCAGCACCTCCCGGCTGTTGAAAACGCCAATGAGCACCGTTAACGCCGTCACGGTAAACGAAATAACGACTAGGGGTAAAATGGCAGGCTGGTAAGGCACCTCAAATACAAAGCGAGCCAGGGCCCAGGTACCCACCACCGACAGAAGTATACCCGAAAGCGCAGCCAACAGACCCAGCAATCCATATTCGAGTGCGGTAATTTGTAAAATCTGAGCGCGACTGGCACCTAACGTTCGGAGGAGTACACTTTCGCGGAGCCGCTGGTACTTGCTGATCACCACCGAACTGGCCAGTACCAGCAAACCCGTTAGGATACTGAACAGGGCCATGAACTGAATGACAAATGAGATCTGACCCAGAATATCGTCCACTGTCTTAAGGATCAACCCCAGGTCAATCGCCGACACGTTAGGAAAACGGTTGACGAGCGCCCGCTGAAGCACAGCCGAGGCCTGGTTGGTGGGTACGCGGGTCATCAGCACATGAAACTGAGGAGCCTGCTTCAGAACACCTGATGGAAACACGACTAAAAAGTTGGTCTGTACACGATTCCATTCGACCTCACGAGTGCCGCCAACAATGGTTTGTATCGGCGCACCTTGCACATTAAAGTCAAGGGTATCACCCAGTTTGAGATGCATCCGCTCCAGGAAATCTTTCTCAATGGAGACATAAATAGCACCATCGGCCTGATAAGGTGCTTTTCCCGATGTCAGCTTCTCCGACGAGATGAGGGTATCCCGGTAGGTAACCCGGTATTCTCGGGTAAATGCCCACTTAGGGGTTTTCGCTGCGGTATCTTTACGAACAATATTGGTGGTGCCGTTAATAGCCGACAGGCGCATCGTTACCACGGGCACTTCCTGTAAAATAGGCAGTCGCTGAGTTTTTACCAGTGATCGAACACCGGCAATCTGCTCATTCTGAATATCAAACAGCACCATGTTGGGCTGATTGCCACTGGCCGACAACTCCACCCGGCCGAGCAACAGACCCTGGGTGAGATAAAGCGTGGCGATCAGAAAAGCACCCAGTCCAATGGAGGTTACGAGAATAAGTGTCTGATTATTGGGCCGGTATAAGTTCGCCAGGCTCTGCCGCCAGATGTAACTCCAGGAGGCCGGGAAGAATCGGCGGACCAGCCAGATCAGACCCAGGCCCAGCGTTGTCAGGATGACGAACGCCAGTGCAAGTCCCCCCGTAAAGCCGAGGGCCAGCTCAATGCTATGGGTCTGCCAATAAGCGAAACCAATAATGAATCCGATGACCAGCACATACACCAGCCAGCGAAACGGGTCTCTATTGCTTAGGTCGGCTTCGTACGAGTTGCGTAAGGTGCGTAGGGGGGATACGTTTCGAATGGCCAGCAAGGGCAGCAACGCAAACAGTACCGAGATGAGTACACCGGTGCCGATGCCGCCCAGAATAGCTGATCCCGAGAGGCTCGTTTCTACAGTGATAGGTAGGAAATTGCCAAATACACGAGGGAGAATCAACTGGATTACGGATCCGCCCAGAGCACCAATTACAGCACCCAGCAGGCCCATGAAGGCCGTCTGGATAAGATAGATCAGGAAAGCCTGCCGACCGCTGGCGCCAAGCGTCCGCAGAATAGCCACCGACGTTACTTTTTCTTTTACATAAAGCTGCACCGCACTGGCAACGCCCACACAACCCAGTAACAGCGCCACAAAAGCTACCAGGCTCAGGTACTTGGTCAAATCAGCGAAGGAGCGCCCCGTTTGTTTTTTACGCCCGTCAACCGTGTCGTAGTTAACACCGTCCTTGTCCAGACGCGCCGAAATCGTCTTAATGTATTTTTCGACATCCGTGCCCGGCGCAAACTGGTAATAGTATTTGTACGCCACCCGACTACCGCGTTGTAGCAGGCCGGTTTGGGCCAGAAACTGATTCGGAATAAAGACTGTCGGTGCGACGGTAGCGGCAATGGCTGCCTGCCCCGGCGTTTTAGTGACCCGGCCGGCAATCAGAAACGAGAGATTTCCAACGCGTACCGAATCGCCAGGGGCGGCTCCCAACTGTACTAACAGCGCGTCGTCGACTAAGGCCACGCGCGTAGTTGCCTGCCGAAAGGTTTGAACGGCCGATGTTGGTTGAACCTCCCACGTGCCGTAATACGGGAAGTTGCCCTGCAATCCTTTGACCTGCGCCAGCCGAACGCCCCCCGTTTTGGGGATAGAAACGAGCGAGGCAAAGGAAACTTCGTAAGCCCGGTCCTGACCGATGGTTTTAGTTAGTTGAGCTATTTTGGGGGATGGTGGCCGATTCCAGGATAAGGTAAGGTCGGCACCAAGAAGCTCCCTTGCCTGCTCATCAATGCTGCGAGCCAGGTTATCGCCAAACGAGTTTATGGCCACCAGGGCAGCAATGCCCAGCACAATGGCCGACATGAAAAGAAGTAATCGTTGTCGGCTCCGGCGACTATCGCGCCAGGCCATTCGAAAGAGCCAGGAAGTGTTCATACGAGTGAAAGAGTGAAAGAGCGAAAGAATGAAAAGCTGCCAGATGAGGTCACTCTTTCACTCGTTCATTCTTTCGCTCTTTTGTATCATTAACCACCGTGCCTCCTTTGATGCGAATAACGCGCTGGGTGCGTGAGGCCAGTTCCAGATCGTGCGTAACCAGAACGAGCGTTGTACCCGCTTCGCGGTTGAGTTCAAAGAGTAAATCGACCACCGTAGCACTGGTATCCGCATCGAGGTTGCCGGTTGGTTCATCGGCGAAGAGGAGCCGGGGACGGTTTGCAAAGGCACGCGCCAATGAAACCCGTTGCTGTTCACCACCCGAAAGCTGGGTGGGGTAGTGGTGCCCGCGCTGGCCCAGGCCAACACGTTCCAGCAGCACCTGGGCAGCTTTGTCAACGCCTTTCTCGCCCCGCAGTTCGAGTGGCACCATCACGTTTTCGAGGGCCGTGAGCGTGGGCAGAAGCTGGAAATTCTGAAAAATAAACCCAACGTACTGATTACGAATAGCGGCCCGCTGATCTTCGTTCAGCGTATCCAGACGAACATCGTTCAGGTAAACGCTACCCGACGAAGCGCGGTCCAGACCGGCGCATAAGCCTAGTAACGTTGTTTTGCCGCTGCCCGAAGGCCCTACAATGGAGAACGTATCACCGGGTTCGAGCGTAAAGTTGACGCTATGCAGAACCGTTAGTTCACGTCCTCCGCTTGAATAGGTTTTGGTTAGATTTTCGACGCGAAGAATACTCATGGAAACAGGTTTTAACCGCAACAGGGCAAAAGTAAACGGGAGATTCATAAAGGATTCCTGGCTTGCTTTACGAACCTCCCGTTTACTTTTGTGTTTATCTGATTTAACTGTTGTAAAACCGATGAAGTTCTTCATACATAGTAAAACACCCGTTTCTGTGATAAACGGGTTGCTGTTGGTCTTAACGGTCTGGGGTTGTAGCTCGTCCGATACGAAAACAGAGAAAATAACCCGCTCCGCCCAGTCGGCCAATGCTAAACCAGCAAGTACAGCCCAAAAACGAACTGTTCTGTTTTATGGCAACAGCCTGACGGCCGGATACGGTGTCGAACCGGCGCAGGCATTTCCCGCTCTGATCGGTCAGAAGATCGACTCCGCCGGCCTGAACTACACAGTTATCAACGCAGGTTTAAGTGGCGAAACGACCGCCGGAGGAAAGAGCCGGATCGGTTGGGTATTGCGCAAGCCGGTAGCCGTTTTCGTCTTGGAACTCGGCGGTAACGATGGACTGCGTGGTCTGCCCCTGGCAGCGACCCGTCAGAACCTGCAAGCCATTATGGATACTGTTCGTCAGAAGAGTCCGCAGGCTACGATTGTACTGGCCGGCATGCAGATTCCGCCCAATATGGGTACGGCCTACGCCAGGGAATTTAGGGAGATGTTCAAGAAGTTGGCCGACAAGAATAAGGTGGTGCTAATTCCGTTTCTGCTCGAAAACGTGGGGGGTATTCCCAAACTTAACCAGCCCGACGGCATTCATCCCACACCCGCCGGACATAAAATCGTGGCCAACACCGTTTGGAAAGTGCTTAAGCCGGTTTTGTAACGCGGATCGCATGGACGTCCGTATGACCTATCCGACAATGCCTAAAACGGATAGCCTACGCCGATGTTGAATACCAGATTTTGTTTACGCCAGTCGCTGCTGCCAAAGGCCATTTTGTCAATAACCCATTCACTGCCATCTGTTTTATAAGGCTTACGGAGGGGAGTGGCTATATCCAGGCGAATGAGAAAGTAAGACAAGTCAACCCGGATGCCGACGCCTGTGCCAATAGCTATTTGTTTGTAGAAGTTAGACGAAAATTGCTCCACATTGCCATCAAAAGTTGCCAAGTCATAATATGTCCAAACGTTACCCGCATCAACAAAGACAGCTCCCTCAAGATACTTTGTGAATTTGAGTCGTAGCTCTGTGTTTGCTTCTAGTTTTATATCACCACCGCCATCCTGGAAAATTGGTAAGTTTCGAATAGTATCACGAGTGAACAAACCAGGACCAATTGCGCGTGGGCGGAAGGCTCGAATGCTATTACTGCCCCCTACAAAATATTGCTTTGTAAAAGGTATCTGATAGCCCTTAGAATTTCCATATGGTACTCCTACACCAGCAAACAGACGATTCGCCCACGTTATTTTTGACGTTAAACGGCGATATAACCGACCATCGACATCGAGTCGCAGGAACTGAGCATATGGGACGCCGAAGATTCCGTTTCGATTATAGTTTTCTAAAGGCTTGCGGAAAAAAAGGCTGGCCAGGTTACCCGCTATTTCTGCATTGGCCGTCAGGCGAAACGAAGTAGGCAACAGTGAACGAACGGGAGAATTGAAATTGAATGTGTAGAGGGAGCTTAGGATAAGCTGATCGGATTGAAATACCGTAGTGGAATACTGTCTTTTGACAATCTCACTCACTGCTGTGTCCTGCAATATCTCATAAACCCGATCACCCACCTGGCTCAACGGAACAAAGATATAATTGACGTTAAACGGCTGGAATACATGTTCGATTTGCCGATTTTGTCGCCAGGCGTAGCCGAATGTTGTCTGGGCCGAATTGATCCGGTATAATCCTCCCCTAAGAATGGTCTGGTAGCCCAGGGTTAAGTTTGTTTTGGGTAAAGCCTGCCGCTGGTCGTATTTAAACCGGAAGGGAGATACCAGCCTTGGAAAACTCAAATTTCCATCGAGCCCGTAGCGGTAATTGGTAATGCCTTCACCAGCGGCACCGACCTGAAATTCGATCCCGGCATTGGCGTTGATCGTCAATAATTCGGCCCGCCCGAGTGCATTCCGATTGCGCCAGCTCAAAATTACCTGCGTACCATTGAAGTTATTGGAACGGGACGTACCATCCAGTTCAAGACGTATCGCCTTGGCCGGATAAGGCGTCAGGTAATAATGAACGTCCAATACCGCCGAGTCGCCCTGCTGGTCTGGATCGAAACGGTTGCGCACAAATTTGAACGCACCTACATTGATGAACCGCGAGAGCGTTAAATCCTGCATGCGGCTGTTGTAGAGTTGACCCGGCCGAACCGTAACGATGTCACGGAATAATTTCGGATCAAACCGGTGGGTGGAATCGACTACCCGAAACTGTTCGTCTGTTTTAAAGGCCTCGCGCTTGTTCGTGTCGTTTCGGGCCGTCGACAGATTGTAATTTGAGTAGATATAAACGTCGCGAATAGAGTAGGGTACCCCGGCCGCTTCGGGCATATCGGGTTTAATGGCAAAATAAAGCTTTGTCCGATGGCGGGCTGTATCGTTGTCGGCTATTACGGCAATGTAATCAGGCAAAAAATAGTAAAATCCCCGCTGCTTGATCGCCTGGCTAATGCGCTCTCGCTCCAGCTTGATATTGTCGAATAGGTAGGGGTCTCCCTTTTTGATAACCGTTCGTCTGGCTGATGCCAGCAGGGCTTTTCGGACCGGTGTTGAATCGACCAGAACGCCGGTGGAATCGATGTAGAAGCGTTGTTTTACCTCGACGTCATAAACGCCCCGTGCTTTGTATCCCTGTTCAGCAAGCCTGCCCGTAGCGTTCGAGCCAAAATACCCCTGATTCTGAAGCGTTGCCTTGAACACGGGTATGTTTGATGTGATGGCTTTGGCGCTGGCAAATACAGGTTCCTGACCAAATTTTTTGCGAAACCAGGCCCGAAGCCCATTCTTTTTCGGTTCGCCCAAGAAATAGTATAAGCCCACTCTATACGGGTAGCCAAATAACTGCTTGTTTGGTCGGGGGCGTGCCTGCTCTGCTAACTGCTCTTTCAGGCCACTCTGTTCGGCTGCTGAAATCGTCGAGTCGGCGTTTATATTAATGTCTGTGCCCATATACAGACGCTCGTTGGCCGGTAAGTGTTTCGCTATATTACAGGCGCTTAACAACCAGATCAGCAAGGGCAACGTACGAATTGAAACGGGGATATGACGGGGAGCCTTTGCTCGGACGAACAAAGAGAGGAGATGGATAAACGAAAAGATTTTTTTGGTTGATAAGAACGTCATAACGAATTAATTCAGCGCGGAACCAGGTGATGATCGGCGGAAAATTTCGGACAGTGTATTAAAGTCCATCGAAATAATGAACCCAACGCCTGTTTCAATAATGTACCCATCCAGCACGGCCTGATAGTCATTCCGTCGGTAAGCGCGTAATACGTACCGGCCGTCGCGGGTGATGTTGTAGTTAGCCGACAAATTGTCGAACACCTGATTCTGACTCGGTACGGCGGCATTGGCCGAGTTATCGAGCACGAAGTTTTTACCGACCGAGACAGTAACACGACCCGCCAGAAAACTCTTCGACAAGCCTACGTTCAAATCGGTTCGGGAGCCATTCGTCGTACCGCCCGTGTTGGCACTGCCCGCCTGCGACAGCAGGTTAAAATCAACATCGAAGCCTTTGAGAACCCCCGACGCCAACCGGCCCAACTGATCAGAAATAAGCTTACTAACACTACTGCGGGCAATGTTTTCGGCTTGTGTATTCAGGCCGCCATTATCTGACCCGGAGAAGAAATCCGACGAACTCTCCGGCAGGAAACGGTTTAAAATGAGCAGGGCAAACACTTGCTTGTTTATCTGAGCCGGGTCCTGGCGGAGTGTTCTAAGTTTTGATTCGATACTTGAACCGAGATCATTATCCTGAATAGTACTGGAGTTCTCTACCTCGGGCAGTCGGATATCAAAACTTAATTTTGGGGAGGCCAGGTTATCGCTGATGGTGAGATCAACTTCAAAAGGCAGTTTTCGCTTAAGCGACGCAGCGTTCGTCAACGACGTTTCGTTTCCGATAAGGTCGCCGGGAGGAACCGAGACTTTGTAAACGGCCGTCATGTTGATGTCGGCTTTCAGCGGGTCGCCAGTGAAGTTGATGTATCCGCCTTTCTGAAGTTCAAACTGGCGTTTCAGCACCTGATAGGTTAGGGAGTACTCACCTTCTGTCACCTCATAGCGCCCAAGTACGGTCACTTCGCCGGAGCCGTTGACGCCAACGTTAAGACGGGCGTTACCCCGTACTCGCAGATAATCGCCGTTTAATTCATCAACAACAATCGTTAGTTCAGATTTTTCATCGGCTTCCAGATCGACCGAGATGGTTGAATTACTCAGCTCATCAAAGGCAAGTCGTGCTTTTGTCGTATCGACCTTTGGTTTATACAGGTACTTGACCAGAGCGAGTGAATCGTTGTGGTCAATGAACGTTACAATCTCATTGGCCTCGTTGGCGCTGGCAGCATCGTCTGGCAGCACCATCGACACTTTGCTGCCATCCTCAAGTCTGACTGTGCCGTTGATGGATGCGTTAGACCCTGTGCCTTTGATGCGCAGATCGGTACTCACGGCAGCTTGCCCGTACGCGTAATCGTTGTCTTTCCGGCCAGCGTTAAGTACCTGAAAATGATCGGCCCGAACGCGCAGATTATAAGCCGCGTTGGGCAGGTTCTTCAAAACAACGGTTCCGTCGGTTGTAAGGGTCCGATTCTGTTCATCGCGTAGATCGAACCCACTCAATGTAATTGTCTGTCCCGAAAAGTTTAGCTTTTCCTGATCGATTCGATACGTTGCGTTAAGCTGCTTGATGTTGAAGGCAACCGAATCGAACGCAACGCTTCCGTCCATTTTGGGATTGTCTATGGCCCCCTCCACCGTGAACGCACCGGTAAGATTCCCCTTTGCCTGCCGCAGTTCGCCAAAGCTAAAGGCTTCAATGGTACGCGCATCCAGGCGATTAAGTTTAATAGCTAAGTCAAGCGCTTTTTTCGCATCGTCGGGGTTATAGAATCCCGTAACGGTAGCATCGTTGTAAGGTCCGGCAAGGGCCGTATTCACGCTGATGCGCCCATCTGATGTGTTGTTGAAACGAGCCGTCAGGTTGCCAATGGGCTTATCGACTACCTTTAAGCTATCCACATAAACGGACCCGATAAACGCTAGTTTACTGTCGGAACTCATGTAGTCCCGAACAACCACCGTACCGTTAAGCTGCCCGCTGGCCAGGGTCGTGTCCTGGTTGGCCAGGCGCGCCAGGTTCCCCAGTTCAATAGCTCGGGCCGTAACCCGAATGGGGGCGTTGCCGTATTGCTCCGTACTGCTTATTTCCAGCGACTGCTGACCCGTTTCAATATGCAATCGGTTGAGTAGCACACCATCTTTACCGTACTGCGCGAAACCAGTTGTATCGGTTTGCCAGCGTTGGTAATTCGTCAGCAATCCGTTGGGAGCAAACGTGAATCGGTAGCTGGAGTCAACGATGCTTAGTGTACCCGAAACGCCGTGCAAATCCTGATCAATCGAATCTTTGTTGACGACCGCAAACCGGAACTTATTATTAGCCGCAATACCATTCAGATTTGTCTGTCGAATCGTTAATCCATCGTACAAAACGCCATCGATTCGTCCGTCAACTTTCAATTGGTTATTGGCTCCCCGAAGGGTCATGGTGCTGCCCTGCAGGGTAGTGGTATCGTAGACGACAACGCCCGTACGCAGCGTGGCCGATAAGGTCGTGTCGCGGGTGTTGTCCAGATACGCGTTGAACCGGACCGTATCCAGGCGGGTCAGGGCGGGTACAAAAGCCTGAAAAAGCGGATTCTGGTAAGCTTTCACCGCCATTGTAAAGGCGTGGGGGGGCGGAATTCGCTTATAGGTTAACGAGGGTATAGCAATGTACTGGCTGATTTCGCCCGCAATGATGTCGTATAGCTGCGTGTATTCAAACTGACCGTTCAACGTCATGCGGGCTCCCGGCAATTGAGCAACGACATTCTTGGTACCGCCGTTGGCCGAGAGTCGGGCGTAAAGGGAGTCGATGGGGTAGCTTTTGCCGTTCAGGCTAAGGATCGCATCGCTTGCTGACACGGTGCCGACGGGTTTGGCTGGATCCGTTGACGCCATATCGAGGTTAATCCGGCCTTTGAGCGATAGCGGATCGCTGTAAAGCTTCAGTTTTTGCAGGTTTAACTCGTTCACCACGGCCTGACCGTTCACGCTTGGGAAATCGCCTTTGAGACTAACTTTGGTGTCGAGGGTCAGGTTGGCATTCGGGTCTTTCAGGGAGCCAACTAGGTCAAGAATACCGTTAGCCAGTTTACCTTCCGCGTTTAGGTTCTGATACCGGTAACCACTAAGCTCGGCCGACTGGACTGCCAGATCGAAGCGAGTTACCAGTGTATTCGGGTCAATACCGCGTCCGTCTACCGTAGCCTGTCCGGTTATTGTACCCATGGTTTCGGGTTGCCTCAACCATTTACCCGCATCGAAATCGTTAAGGTTCAGCGTGCCCTTGTACGTTTGGTTTTTACCCGCTACAAAACCGGCCAGTTTCCCATCAAAGGCGGCTGTACCCCAGGCGGTAGTCAGT
Organism: Spirosoma lituiforme; assembly: GCF_054776635.1. Classification (NCBI taxonomy): domain Bacteria; kingdom Pseudomonadati; phylum Bacteroidota; class Cytophagia; order Cytophagales; family Cytophagaceae; genus Spirosoma; species Spirosoma lituiforme. The sequence continues at coordinate 368,718 of NZ_BAAHBO010000006.1, read as the reverse complement.
TTAGCGTCCAGGTCGAGGGCGTTTAGCTGGCCCTGTATCTTGCCAGTCAGCTGAAGTGAGGGGGGCAGGGCAATAGAGGAAGGGATTGATCCCTTAGGGGCTAGCTTATTAATGTCGGCCAGACTGGTTACGGCCTGCTGCACGGTCATGTCGACGCCCAGATGATCGGGATCTGTTACATTCGTCAGTCGTCCGCTGGCGCGTATTTTCGTGCCGGAAAGCATATCGAATTCCAGGCGGGGTAAGTTCAGTGAGGCCAGCGTGCCTGTGGCTTGGGCGTTGGCTTTGAATACGCCTTTGCTGTTACCCGCAAACGGGGGTGTGTCGGCCAGGAACGGGGCCAGTTGCAGCACATCTTCCACCGACAATCGACTCTGACGCAGATTCACCCGAACGCCCACCCGCTTCGCAAAACGGGGGTTGGTCAACTGCCCCAGGGAGTCATACCGCAATACCATCTGGTCGCGGATCAGACTGGTAGGCGTCTGAATGTATAGTTTGGTCAGTGTGGTGGTCGTATCGGTGTAAAGAACGTTTCCATCCAGTTGTTGCAGCACAAAACCGCTGGTCGACCGGAACTTGCCATTGCGAAGTTGGCCGCTGATTTTCTGACCTTTTTTGCCTAAGTCCTGATAGACCAGAAAGCGCCCGTCGATACCCAGATTCTGCAAATCCAGGTGGCTGTAATCAAGGCCTTTTTTCTGTCGCGGGGCCGTCTCATCGTCGTAGCGGATGCGGTTGTTGGCGAAACGAACGTTAGTGAGTTTGGCCTGCCAGCCTGGTGTGACGGGTGTTGCAGGCGCGGCTTGGGCAGCTGCCTTTTTCGTTGGCTTTGTCAGCCGTGCGGCTATATCCGCATCACTCAGGTCGAGTGATTTTATACCAATTTTCTCGCCTTCCAGGTAAAGATAGTCCGACTCCATGGCCAATCGTTCGGCGTTGCCTTTCGTCTGGAAATCGGCTGTTTCAACGCGAACATCCCATTTAGCATGGTTAATCTGCCATTTTCCCAAGGCCAGATTGAGTGTGTCACCTGGTTTACTCGGGGTATCTGGCGGTGTTGGCAATCCTTCGTATAACCGGGTATACAGGTTCAGGCCATTAGCCGCGACGTTCGACAGGTGGTATTTTGATGTGGCCACGTCAGTTTCGCTGAACGACGCCCGAAGGCTATCGAGATAGGCATTGACATCGGCCCCAACTACGTCATCTTTATACCTGATTCGCACATCTCTCAATGCAATGTTATTCAGGTTGATCGCCATTGGCGTCGATACCGTGTCCGAAGGCTCCGGAGCCGCTCCTGTGTCGAACGCGTTAAGAATGTACTGGAAGTTGAAGGTTGGCGATGCGCCGTTGCGCTCGGGTAGTGTCCGGCTGATGTTCAGGCGGATGTGTTCCAGTTCAATCTGGTTCAGAGCTACCCGATTATTAAGCAGACCCCACATATCGAGGTCTACCCGCATACGGCCCCCATTGAGCAGGGTATCGCCTTTGGGTGTCTTGAAATAAACATCTTCCAGTTCGATCCAGTCGGGGATTGAATAGCTTATTCGACCAATGCGAAAGGGCGATTGAAGTTTTTGAGCGAGGTATGAATTGACCTGATTGGTAACCAGTTGCTGTCCCCAAGGTGTTGTAGCGATAATGACCACAAACCCTACCAGCAACAGGATAATGGCAATTATACCAAGCAGAATGCGGACAAACAATTTTGACACGAGACGCTGATTTTTGGCGAATAAAATTATCGATTCAAGACTACGCCAGGATGTGACAGGTCATTTTATAACGAGCCAGACGTATATTATGTTACTGGATTATCGCAAAAGCCCTTAAGGTCCTTAAATATATCCTATTTATCTGGAACGAGTTGTATCGGCTCATAATCCCGTTTCGACGGCCAGATGAGTAGCGTTATACCCTATACGCTGCTCGCTTCTGAATTGTTGCGCTAATCCCGTTTTAATGCCAGTTGCCAGTTGTCCAATTGGGCAACCTTTTGTCCGGCCGCCGGTTCTTTCTTCGACAAGTTGTTGCAGACCCGGGTTGAAGGGGGTAATTTTGGCTTTCACTTAAGTTCAACCATGAGCGATCTTTTTACTGCCGAGTCCATTATTAGCCTGCTGACCCTGACATTCCTCGAGATTGTTCTGGGTATCGACAACATTATTTTTATCTCTATTGCCGCTAATAAACTTGCCCGTAACGATCAGCCCAAGGCCCGGAACATCGGCTTAATTCTGGCGATGGCTTTCCGGTTGGTGCTGTTGATGGGCATTTCTTTTGTTATATCGCTCAGTAAGCCGTTCACGCATATCGATGCGGGTTGGTTCAAAGCAGCCCTGACCGGTCAGAGCCTTATTCTGTTTGCCGGAGGCTTGTTTCTGCTTTACAAAGCTACATCCGAAATTCACCACAAACTGGAAGGTGGTGGGGATGCAGAAGCTGACGGTAACGTGAAGGGAAAAGCCACGATATCGAGCGTAGTCGCGCAAATTGCCGTTACTAACATCGTCTTCTCGATAGATTCCATTTTAACGGCTATCGGTCTGACGCAGAACGTTACCATTATGATGATTGCCGTTGTATTATCTATCCTGATCATGATGTTTTTTGCCGGCCCGGTCGGCTCGTTTGTCAACGAACACCCGACCATTCAGATGTTAGGACTTGCCTTTCTGATCATGATTGGATTCATGCTGGTGGCCGAAGGCGCTCACCTGTCCGAAGTTGTCATCTTCAATCAGGAAGTAGGCACTGTACCCAAAGGATATTTGTACTTCGCGATTGCCTTTTCACTGTTGGTTGAGTTCCTGAATATCCGGCTGCGGAAGAAGGAAGCACCCGTGAAGTTACGCAGTTACGAAGGTCGGCCCGGCCGCGATGGTATGGTTTAACAGCGTGGTAAATGACAAATGATTACCACCCTCGTCACGGATCATTCATCAGTCACCCACATTTATCATTCTCAATTTGTCTCTTACCGATCAACTCACCAATATTCTCGATAGCCTTGGGGGCTTCGGTCCCGAAATCTGGCTATCCGTATCGTTTTGTCTGCTGCTGACTGCCGAACTGATGTTCGTTCGGGTCATGCCGCTGCCGAAGGTGCGTCGGTATCTGGCTGGGTTAAGTGTCCTTTTTTTGCTGATAGCGGGTTGCTGGGTTGTCTACCAGCCTGCGCGGGGTTTCCTGTTTATGAACCTGCTCTTCATCGACCAGCAGGCTGTCTTTATACAGGCCATCATTGCGTTGGCTGCTATAGTGGTCGTCGTGTACGAGTTTTTGTCTTTTCAGGAAGAAGCGACCGTAACGGTGTTTCAAGGTACAGGCGATACGGGCCTGACCCGACGGTCGGGATTGCCTTTCGAGTGGTATGCACTGCTGGTGGCCATGACGCTGGGGCTGTTTCTGATGGCTATGTCTGTTAACATGCTCAGTATTTATTTGAGCATCGAACTGGTTTCCATCTGCTCTTACCTGCTCACCGCACTCACGACCGACCGTAAAGCGTCGGAAGGCGGCATCAAATATCTGTTGTTTGGGGCTGTAAGCTCGGCGATCATGCTGTACGGTATGTCCTTATTGTATGGTATGACGGGTACGCTCGATCTCACCGCTGACGCCTTCGGCGCTGAACTGGCCCGCCAGGAGGGGTCGGTTGTGGCCGTGGCTATGCTGCTTACGGCGGCTGGTTTGTTGTTCAAGATTGCCGGTGTGCCGTTTCACATATGGACGCCCGATGCCTACGAAGCCGCTCCTGTGCCGGTCGCGGCCTTCTTCTCGGTTGGACCGAAAGCCGCTGCAGTGCTGGTACTGATGCGAGTAATAACTGCCTTGCCGGCCGAATCGGGGATGGGTGGAACAACGGCGGCAGTGCTGCAAACGCCATTGGCCGTGCTGGCTTTGGCGGGTATTCTACTCGGTAACCTGTCGGCACTTCGGCAAACGGATGCCAAACGAATGCTGGCCTACTCAACCATTGCCCATGCCGGGTTTCTGCTGGTGGGCGTAGTGGCGCTGAATAACGCTGGTTTCGAGGCTGTGTTGTTCTACATCGGCACGTATCTGTTCATATCCTTAGCGGCTTTCTTTCTGATCGATTTACTGGCACGAACCAATGAGGTTACGCAACATGGTGCGCTGACAATCAGTAATTTTGCGGGTTTGGGAGCCAGGCAACCCCTGCTATCCATTGCTCTGACGGTGGTTATGCTCGGTCTGACAGGTCTGCCACCTACCGTCGGCTTTACGGCGAAACTTCTGTCGTTTTCGGCTCTTTACGAAGCGTATCAGCAAACGGGCGATGCCTGGTTGCTGGCTTTATTTACGCTGGGCCTGCTGAACGCGCTGATCTCACTGGTCTACTATCTCAAAATTCCCTTCCTGCTGTTTTTTCGACCATCAGTTAATCTGCCACAGCCAGGCCCCCCCGTTGTTTTACCGAAAACGCTGGTTTGGCTGGCTGTCGGCTTAACGGTGCCCGTGGTTCTGCTGTTTGTAAAACCTGATTTGTTGCTCCACTTTATTGGTGGCCAGTAACTTGCCCGTTAACTCGAAGAGATACGGACTCTTCGGAAAAGGCGCTTGTGTTTCGTTTATTTGTATTATAACAATCCCTGCTACACCTATGAGTCCTGCTCGCGACCTTATGGTTTTAGATATGTCACTGGATGAACTGTTCGATCAGTTCGACAAACTTCGTGTGTTGATTATTGGCGACGTCATGCTGGACTCGTACGTCTGGGGGCGTGTTGAACGGATTTCGCCCGAAGCTCCCGTGCCGGTCGTAACAGTCGATCGGCGCGAACGGCGTCTGGGTGGGGCTGGCAACGTGCTGTTGAATGTGCAGGCACTGGGCGCCGAAGCCATTATTTGTTCAATTATCGGTACCGATGGGCCGGGCGATTTGCTGGAACAGGAGCTTTGCGATCGGGGGCTGAATTGCGATGGACTCATCCGAAGTAAATCCCGCATCACCACCATCAAAGAGCGGATCATTGCCGGTTCTCAGCAAGTCGTTCGAGTCGATACGGAAACGGATAAGTACATAACTGCCGACGAACGGACGCAATTAATTACCAAAGCCAAAGAGCTAATTCCGAGCTGCCACGTCGTTATTTTTGAAGATTACGATAAAGGGGTACTAAGCAAAGAAGCCATTGCCGAAATTACCGATTTTGCCAATGAACAGCGGGTGCCCACCGTGGTTGATCCCAAAAAGCGCAACTTCCTGTCATACCGGAATACAACGCTGTTCAAGCCAAACCTGAAAGAACTACGGGAGGGTCTGAAGGTAGATTTTGATATAGATAATGCCGAAGAGTTTCAGGCCGTGGTCGAGCAGCTAAAGAACACGCTGAACCTGAAAGGGGCCCTGATTACGTTATCGGAGCGGGGAGCATTTATTGATTACCACAACGAGAAACTGAAATTACCCGCTCACATTCGTAAAATTGCCGATGTATCGGGGGCCGGAGATACCGTGATCAGCATTGCTGCCTGTTGCGTTGCACTGAAACAACCCCCCCACATCATTGCCGGTTTGTCTAACCTGGGTGGCGGATTGGTCTGTGAATCAGTTGGTGTCGTGCCCATCGACAAAGCCCAGTTGAAACAGGAAGCAAAAGAGTGCTTGTAATAACGTAGCGATGCGGCATACTGACCAGAGGTCAGTATGCCGCATCGCTACGTTACATTTCCTTAACCGCGTCGACGAAACACCGGGCTTTGTCAGGATCAGTATCGGGATAGATGCCGTGGCCGAGGTTGGCAATATAATGCTGGTGACCAAAGTCGCTGAACATCTGTTTTACTTCTGCCCGAATCTGGGCAAAATCAGCGTACAGCACACAGGGGTCCAGATTGCCTTGTAAGACCCGGTCCGGAATCAACGCCCGCGATTCTTTCGGATCCATGTTCCAATCCAAACCGACGACATCACAGCTCAGTTGACCAATTTCATGACGGGCAAAAAAGGCCCCTTTGGCGAAAACGGTCACGGGTACAGCCGAGATCACGTCACAAATCTGTTTGATGTAAGGCAGCGAGAACGTGCGGTATTGCTCGGGGGAGAGAATGCCCGCCCATGAATCGAAAATCTGAACCAGATCGACACCCGACCGTATCTGAGCCTGTAAATAGGCGATCGTGCTATCGGTAATTTGCTGCAATAGGGCGTGCGCGAAATTGGGATCTGTATAGAGCAGTTTCTTGGCAACCGAAAAGGTTTTTGAGCCTTTCCCTTCGGTCATGTAGCAGAAAATTGTGAAGGGGGCTCCGGCAAAACCAATGAGCGGAACCCGATTGTTCAGTTCTTTCTTTGTGAGCTTGATGGCGTCGAGTACATAGCCCAGATCACTTTCGGCATCGGCAACGCGCAACCGGCTCAGGTCGGCCTGGTTCCGCACCGTCGACGGGAAAACGGGTCCCCGGCTTTCGACCATCTCATAAGGCAGCCCCATCGCTTCGGGAACGACCAAAATATCCGAGAAAATAATCGCGGCATCTACGTCGAATGCATCGACCGGCTGAATGGTCACTTCAGCCGCCAGTTCGGGGGTTTTGGCCAGCGTAATGAAACTACCCGCCTTTTCCCGAACGGCCCGGTATTGAGGAAGCACACGCCCCGCCTGACGCATCATCCAGACTGGCACTCGTTCGGTCAACTCGCCCCGTGCAGTGCGAAGCAATAAGTCATTTTGTAAAGTCATGGTGCAAAGATAAGCCCTGAAGAACGATTCATGTAAGCCGAGTTTCGCCAAGCACTGTGGTTCTGTTACTTTTTCTTGCCTGGAGTGCTGTAAGGTCGCTGGGTAGCAAGTAGGCTGAATTTATTTTGTGAGGTCCTGGCAAAATTTCCCAATTTTGCCAAAATACGACGACACCATGCCTTCTCTCTTCATTGACGCTGAGCGTCTGCGCGACCTTAACAGCGGTTTAGGACAGGTTTGCCTTCATCTTGGCCACGAAATCGTTCGTCAGTGCCCCAACGAGTGGGCGCTTACTTTTCTGGTACCAAAAGGGCAATCGGGCGTTTTTGGCCCTTCGGTATCGTACGTCGAAGCATCCTGGCAGCGTAAACTCCTGATTCCGGGTCAGTATGATGTCTGGCATTGCCTGCATCAGGATTCCGTTTATTTGCCAAGTCCGTTGCTGAACAAGCCAGCGAAGCTAATGCTGACGATCTACGACCTTAACTTTCTGGAACGGGCGGATTATTCCACTACGAAAAAGGAACGCAAACTGGCTCGACTTCAACGCAAAATTAATCGGGCCTCGCTTCTGACGGCCGGGTCAGCGTTTACGGCTTCGGTCATTAAAGCGCATCTGCATATTCCTGATACGGTTCCTTTGCAAGTCGTTTATACGGGGGTTGCCGTCGATCCAAAAAATACACCGACGCACATTCCCGCCGGTTCAGCTCCGGCTGATGCGCCCATTCGGTCGTTTACCCAGTCACCTTTTCTATTGTTCGTGGGCGTTATTCACCCGAAAAAGAATGTCCATACGCTGCTTCCGTTGTTGGAAGCCTTTCCCGACTATCGGCTGGTTTTAGCAGGACCCGACCGTCATGCGTACGCCCAGCACATTCGCGACCAGGCCCGGCAACTCGGCATTGCCGACCGCCTGCTATTACCCGGTTCAGTCGATGAAGCGACCAAGTTGTGGCTCTACGACCATTGTGAAGCGTTCTTATTCCCCTCCCTCACGGAAGGATTTGGTTTGCCTGTGGCTGAGGCCATGACGTTCGGCAAGCCGGTATTCATTTCCAACCTGACGAGTCTACCCGAAGTGGGTGGCAAAGAAGCGTATTATTTCGACAACTTCGAGCCGGAGAACATGGCCAAAATTCTCCACGATGGCCTGCACGATTTTGGGCAGAATTCGCTACGTGAAGACCGGTTACGTCGCCGGGCTGCCGGATTCAGCTGGCCAAGCGTAGCGGGGGAGTACTGGAAGCTGTATGAAGGATTGGTGAACCCAAAATGCTGAAAAAATAAATTACTACTCTACTCAGCGCTGGGCCTTGCGCAGGACACTACCGATCAGACTGCCCGCAAAGGTCAGCCCGACGGAACCGTATAGGCTAAATACTTCTACTTCCCGATGCGTACTGAGTGGGTCCGGCCCAACCACTACATAATACCCAATCAAGATACTTAGTACCTGCAAAATAGCCACTGCCCAGCCCTTTCGGGGCTCAAGAAATCCGATACCAACAGCCGATGAGGCAGCCCATAAATAGGGCCAGTGAATAACCGGGCTTAGTTTAATGAGGTATAGTAAAATCAGACTCGCCAGCACGGTCAGACCCGCGTTGAGGAAAAATCGCCGGTCAAAAAAGCCGTTCTGTTCTACTGGGGCGGCTGATTGCCTGTCTTTTACCAACTGTTCGAGTTGACTGGCTTTGGCTATATCCTGCTCGGCCTGCTCGGTTTGGCGGAGTTGCTGACGTACTAACCCACGCCAGTGGTAAGGCTCAGCCGCGTCGCCATGACTATGGAAAATCGCTTTGTCGAAGTCCTGAAATGCCGTTGGATAATTCTGGTTCTGGTAATGAATCTGCCCACTCTCCAGATGAAGTTCGGTAATGCTATCGTCGTAGCTCTTCCCCCGGTTCAGGTCGGCCATGGCCGCCTGCTGGTCGCCCAGCTCCCGATAAATCCGGGCGCGGTACAGGTAGGCCACCGCCGACGTTGGTCGGGTACGCACGGCATTGTTGAAATATGTGAGGGATTTGGCAAACTGACCTGTTTCGTAAAGCGCAATGCCCTCCCGTAACTGCTCGGCCTCTTTTTGGGCATTTGTCCGTTGATCAGCATAATAGCGCAGGTAAACCAGATAACCCACGAAGACGGATACTAAAATGAATTCAAGCATGAGACATAACAATTGACCTATCCATTCTATAACATTCGCGAACCGGCAAGCGTCCCCGAATGTGGCGATTTAATGTACCCGATTTCTCTCTGTGAACTAGCCGCTTCTCCTTGGGACTGGTGAGCGCAAAATCATAGTCTTTCAGATTAATCAGAAAATCCCGGTTAAGAGTACCTTTGCAGGAAGAATGAAAACATACTTTCGATTACTCTCATTTGCCAAACCGCTGGGCCGCTTTCTAACGCCGTTTGTGTTAACATCGTTGTTATCCAGCGTCTTTGGCGTATTAAATTTCACTCTGCTGATCCCGTTGTTGAGCATTTTATTCGACAAGGTTGATGCCAACGAAATGCAGGCGTTTCTGAACCAGCCTGCTCCCTCCATCACGACCGGACCCACCGACTTTTTTAGGTACTATTTCGCCCAGGTGTTCCAGGAGTATGGCAAAGTTGGTGCTTTGCAATTCGTCTGCTTTGTCATCATCCTGTCGGTGCTGCTTAACAACTTATTCAAATATCTTTCTGTCAGACAATTAGAGTCGTTCAAGGCACGTATGGTGGCCAGAATTCGGGAAGCCGTATTTGCGCAAACGCTGCAACTCCACCTGGGCTTTTTCTCGAACGAGCGGAAAGGAAACCTTATTTCGCGTACGACGACCGACGTACAGGAAGTAGAAAACTCCATTGCCAACACCCTGTCGGCCGCGTCGAAAGAGGTATTTCTGCTGATTGGCTACATCGTAGCCCTGCTTAGTATTTCGGTTAAACTGACCTTATTCGCCATTATCGTCATTCCTATTTCGGGCGGTTTCATTGCTACGCTCGTCCGTCGGATGAAGCGGGATGCGCAGGAAGTTCAACTACGGCTGAGTGGTCTGGTAAGCTTACTCGACGAAACGTTTGGCGGGATGCGGGTGGTGAAAGGATTTGTGGCAGAAGGATTTATCCTGGACAAATTTCGGCGGGAAAACGAAGGCTATCGCACGGCTGTTCGCTCCTTGGCTAACCGGCGCGAACTTGCTTCTCCGTTTTCGGAAGTTATGGGCGTAGCGGTTGTCGCGGGTATTTTGTTCTACGGCGGTTCGCTCGTACTGAGCGGGCAGTCCGATCTGACGGCGGCTGAGTTCATTGCGTACATTGCCATTTTCTCGCAGGTAACCCGTCCTGCCAAAGATATATCCAACGCCTTCAGCGGATCGCAGCGGGGGTTGGCCTCGGGCGAGCGGGTGCTGGAGCTGATCGATACTGTTCCCACCGTTCAGGACAAGCCCAACGCGGTTCAACTGACTGATTTTCGGGATAAAATTTCGGTGCAGCATGTGTCGTTTGCTTACACTGCCGATACGCCCGTACTGCGCGACATTACGTTCGAGCTTCAGAAAGGAAAAACCATTGCTCTCGTTGGCTCGTCGGGTGGGGGGAAATCAACTATTGCCGACCTGATTCCCCGATTTTACGACCCTACTGCCGGTACCATTCTCATCGACGGAATTGATCTGCGCGATTGTTCGATGGCTTCTTTGCGGGGACTTATGGGGATTGTGACGCAGGAGAGTATTCTGTTCAATGACACGATCTACAACAACATTGCTTTTGGCAGTGCAGCGACCGAAAAGGAAGTTATGGAAGCGGCCCGCATTGCCAACGCTCACGAGTTTATTGTGAATCAGACAGCTGGTTACCAGACGATCATCGGCGACCGGGGCGGTAAGTTGTCTGGCGGACAACGGCAGCGTATCAGTATTGCCCGGGCTATCCTGAAAAATCCACCGATTCTGCTTCTCGACGAAGCCACATCGGCGCTGGATACCGAGTCCGAAAAACTGGTACAGGAGGCCCTGACGCGCTTAATGGCCAACCGAACAACGCTGGTTATTGCGCACCGGCTCAGCACCATTCAACACGCCGACGAGATTCTGGTAGTCAATCAGGGCCATATCGTGGAGCGGGGTCGGCACGATGAACTCCTGAACCTGAGTGAAGGATTCTACCGTCGATTAAATACGATGCAGAGCGTTTAGTGACTCCTTCTTTTGTTATTACTTACTGACGGCGAGTGTCCAGTCTGGCCCACTAAATACCTTGTACTTCTCCGAAAAATTGCCCTGGTTTACGGCAATGGAAAAATTCAGCAGACTGTTCACATAACCGACATCGTCGCCTGTGGCTGCTTCACCGAAGGTGTTGACCAGCGGAACGCGCTTGTCGTAAAGAATATGGTTCTTGTGAAGAATCTGAACGCGCAGTGTTTCGCCGGGCTTAACTCCCAACTGGTCAAGCATCGCTTTGGGGATATTGCTCCAGACATTGCCATATTGAATGTCCAGAACAGGAATATTCCCTTTCACCGTACCTTTTTCAATGACTGCTTTCTGGTAAGGAAGTTGCACAACGTCGGCGGCTATGGCAGGACCTACCTGGGCAAACGTAATGGTTTTGGACGCCAGACGGGCAGCCGTATACGCATAGACATCGCGACCGTGAAACGTGTAGGATGCGCCCGAATTTTTAAGCCGGTTAATGGCTTCGTCAATCTGCCGAACCTCCTGAATGCCGAGGTGTTCGGCAACCAAGGTAAGGGTGCCGTTATCGGGAGTAACAAGGTAATGTCCAGACTTCGTTAACAGCACGACAGAACGCCGTTCGGTCCCTACGCCGGGATCGCAAACGGAAACGAATACGGTGCCTTTCGGATAATAGGGAACGGTTTGGTAGAGCCGGTAAGCGGCCTCCCAGATGTTGTAGGGCGGAATTTCATGGGTAAGATCCAGCAACGTAAGGTTTGGCGATACGCCTACGGCTACTCCTTTCATTGCTGATACGGCACCATCTTTCAGGCCGAAATCAGATTGAAAGACCACAATGCCATTTTGTGCAATGGCCAGCGGCAGGCTAAACAGGAAAAAGAAAACAGAACCGTAGAACGAACGCATAGGGTATGTGCTTTACGAATTTAACAGACGAGTGGCTTGACTTCGTTGGGTGACAGACGAAAAGGCAGAACAGCTTCTTTGACGCTACAGGATACCTAACTCGGCCAGAATTTTCTCCGTAATTCGCCGACGGCCCGAAGCAAACGTATCGGGTACCGGACTGGTGTGTTCAACGTTGGTCGCAAAAAAGTAGACGTTATCTCCTTTCTCCACGTAGCCTACGAACCAACCGATATTTGGCCCTGTAACGGTGGTGCCGTCTACGTTGGTAGCCCAGCCTGTTTTACCGTATAGCCTGTAACCCGGTTTATCCTCCAGGAGCATGACTTTTTTCAGAATCGCACGGTTCCGCTCGGAAAACGGGACATTACCCTGGTAGATACGCTTCAAAAAATCAATCTCTTCCACCTGCGAAATGCGCGACTTTCCCGTCAGCCAGAACTGGTCGAGATTGCTGGCGTGAATATCCATATGTCCGTAACGCGCTTTTTTGACAAAGGAGGTCATTCGATCCCGTCCTATACGTCGGGCGAGTTCGCGGTAGCAAGGAACACAGGATACCTGAAAGGCGGACCGAAGCGTATGATCCTGATTCCAGGCTGCCACGTCTCGTTTAACGCTATCCCATTTCATCGGGGTGTTTTCGTCCTGAAGAATTCCCGTTTCCAGACCAATCAGGGTATTCGCAATTTTGAACGTCGAAGCCGGTAGAAATGTCTGCTGGCATCGCTCGTATCGGTAAGCGGTGTAGGTATCTTTTTTGAGGTCATACAGCAAAAAAGAACCGGGCAATTGCTCTTCATCAAAAAAACGGGCCAGATCAGGCCGCTCAACTACCGACGGAGACTGATAAGCGGACAAAAGAAACAGAATGGAAAGAAAAGACAGCGGGTTCATTCGTTTGACTGGTGTAAGCTCGTATTCGAAAAATAGAGAATCAGACCTATCCCAATCTTACTGCTGATATCAGCAATGGTATAGGCAATATGAATCCAGTTAAAGTCGATCGGGAAGAGAGTCAGGATGTAACCGAGGGGGTAAAGAACGCCAAAGACGCCAAGCGCGTAGGCAATCAGCCGATAGCTGGCGCGTAAACCGGACGGAGACTGACTGACGACGTCCTTCCAGAACCTGACTAGCGTGTGCAGAACGATCGCATATCCAAGCATGGAAATGGCTCCCCATAGTAACTTGGAGCCAACTTGAATTTCGTTGTCGAAAGCGAGTTGTTGATGGCCGATATAACCAGTCAGCACCATAAAGAAACTCCCTGCTATCAGCCTGACCAGCGTCTGTGTTCGAACCGCTGGCCGCTGGGTAGTGATTAAAACCACCTGAACAAGCAGTAGCGGGAGAGTAACCGCCCAGTCCATATAGCGGAATTGCCCGATGGCATTGTACGACTCTCGTATGAGTGTTTGCCTGTCACTGGCATCCGCTACCGTTGCCAGATCGGCGAGTACATCGTGGTAATGACCTTGAAGCCGATAGTAGGAGAAACCAGATATGGCTACGATAACGGCCGTCAGAATGGTGACTTTGTGCTGGGCTGGTTGTGAGATTCCGGCTGGGCGCGAGGCCAGCGAAACAATGAAGGTACCCAGAAAACTGTACGTAGCCACGATCAATAGAAAGTACGTGACTAAGGGAAAAACACCAACGACACCCGCCGTGGGAACAAAAGAACCAGCTATTTCCATGAATGCAGTAACGTTAGTGGTGTCAAAACTAACATTACTGCATTCATGGCGCAATGGTAAAGCTTATTTAGGCGTTGTCGGCATCGCTTTCATCTGTGCCATTTGTTGCTTGGCCTTATCGATCATCTTCTGGGCATATTCTTTCAACGTAGCGTTGTTGCCGTATTGCAGGTAAGTCGTCGCCATGTCGATGGCGTCCTGCCGCTGGTCGAGCAACAGCGTTGAAAAGTTACTGTCTATGCTGCTAGTCAGCTTGTCGCTGGTACCCGTTTGTTGCAGCTTCAGACTCATGGCTTCAATGTTCCGGCTTTGCTGCTGCGTAAATGCCTGGTTAGGTCGCGTTGGTTTTAGCTGGCGCATGGTTCCATCCAGTAACGCAATATCTGCTTCAGTAGCAGGCACCATTGTTTTGGCCAGATTGATGAAGGCCGTATCTTTCCCGTTCTGAATTTCCTGTTTTAACAAGTCCTGTATACCCTGGGTATGGAGTTTGGCCTGAAAGGAATAATCAAAATCAGGATCTCCCGTTGGTACCAACTTTTTTATTTTCGTAACCGTCTGTTGCAAAGGCGTTAAAAGCACTGTTTTAGCGGAAGAGTTAGCCTGGGCCGTACTTGTGCCGCTTGTTGCTGCGCCGGTGGTTGCCTGCGCGCAGGCAACCAGGGTACTACCTGAGAGCAGGGCTGCCAGTGCCCAAATAGATACGTTAGCTTGCATCGTTTTCATTGGAAGAACTTATTTTTAGGTGGTAAACTAAGCCTATTCTATCCTAAAGACAAAAACAGAGCCAGAAGGTTTAATGAGCACAACGTCGGTTTAGTCAGTTCGTTAATGAGCATTCGGTAGCGTGCTAACAAAAATAGGGCGGTTGCCCGCCCTATTCAGAAAGAAGAAAAACGATGCAGCCAGTTACAACCGGATGATCTCGGCGCCAATGGCATTGAGTCGGGTATCGATGTTTTGATAGCCCCGGTCGATTTGTTCGATGTTATCGATGATGCTGGTTCCCTGCGCCGACATGGCCGCAATGAGTAGCGCCACGCCCGCCCGGATATCCGGCGATGACATGCGAATGCCCTTGAGCGGAATTTGCCGGTTCAGGCCAACAACGGTTGCCCGGTGCGGATCGCAAAGAATAATTTGAGCGCCCATGTCAATAAGCTTGTCGACAAAGAAAAGGCGACTCTCGAACATTTTCTGGTGAATCAGCAGAGTGCCCTGCGCCTGAACGGCCGTAACCAGGACAATACTCAACAGATCGGGGGTGAAGCCTGGCCAGGGCGAGTCAGAAACGGTCATCATACCACCATCCAGGAAGCTTTCGATCTGGTAACGTTCCTGGGCCGGAATGAAAATATCATCACCCCGGAACTCCATTTGAATCCCCAACCGCTTAAACTGATCGGGAATGATACCCAACTCAGGAATCTGGCAGTTCTTGATCGTGATCTCCGACTGGGTCATGGCGGCAAGGCCAATAAACGAACCAATCTCAATCATATCAGGAAGCATCGTATGCTCCGTGCCCGTTAGCTCCGACACGCCTTCAATGGTGAGCAGGTTAGACCCCACACCTGTAATCTTGGCACCCATTGAATTGAGCATTTTGCTCAACTGCTGGAGGTAAGGCTCGCAGGCCGCATTGTAAATCTGCGTTGTTCCCTCAGCCATGACAGCCGCCATCAGCACATTGGCCGTACCCGTTACCGACGCTTCGTCGAGCAGCATATACGTGCCCCGTAAGTTGCTGGCATCAACCTGGTAATAGCCACCATCGTTGGCATCGTAATTGAACCGGGCGCCCAGTTTTTCGAAGCCAAGAAAGTGAGTGTCTAATCGACGACGACCGATTTTGTCGCCACCGGGCCGGGGAATGCGCCCCTTTTTGAACCGGGCAAGCATCGGGCCGAGCAACATGACCGACCCCCGGAGGGCAGCTGCCTTGCGTTTATAAGTGTCCGTTTCGAGGTAGTCGAGGTTAACGTCGCTCGCCTGAAAGCGGTACGAACTTTCGCCGATTTTGGTGACCCATACGCCCAGATCGCCGAGCAGGTCGATAAGCTGATTGACATCCCGAATGCCCGGAATATTGTGAATGGTAACAGGTTCTTTGGTCAGTAATACGGCACAGAGAATTTGCAGGGCTTCGTTTTTAGCGCCTTGCGGATTTAATTCGCCTTTCAGCTTGCGTCCGCCTGTGATTTGAAAAGATGCCATTTAGGAAAGTATGAATAAGGAGAAAACAAAGACTGGTTAACAAAGCCTGTCTGTCAAACTTCATTAACCAGTCGTCAAGAAGAAAACTATCGACGTCTGCGCGGTGGTCCGTCGTTGCGTGTTCCATTGTCACGTGACCCGCCATCGCGTGGTCCGCCATCGCGATCGTTGCGATTGCGGTTACCAAAGTTACGTTGCGAACCATCATTCCGGTTGGTTGGCCGCCCCTGCTGGCTATTTCCGCTGTCGCGTGATCCACCGTCGCGATTGCGGTTGTTGTTACCGCGAACCCCGTTGTCACGGTCGTTTCGGTTGTTCGGACGACTCTGCTGTCCGATACCCCCTTCCCGATTCCGATCATTCCGGTAGTTGTTGCTGTTGTTGCTGATCCGTTGCGGCTGATCGCCGGTGCGTTCGCGGGGCGTTGCGTCAACGAGCCCTTCTTCCCGAATGAGTTTTATGTCATCGGAAAGCTTGCCATTCGAGAGTTCGATCAGGCTTTGGTATATAGTCTCGTCTTCAACCGACTCTTTATTCCAGGCTTGATAAAACGTCCGCATCAACCGTGTCAGGTAAGAAACAAACGCCCGTCGCTCCTCGGGTTCTTCCAGCGCAACGGCCTTAGCGATCAATAAATCTACGTTCCGACCGAAATGCTTGAACTTCAGATTGTGTGTGTTATAAAGAACCCGTTGCGGTTTCTTACCCAGCGCTTCTTCGGAAGGGGGCGGGTAAGGACTATCGACATCTAGGGTGAAATTGGACATAATGTACAGGTCGTCCCACAATTTGTTGTAGTAGTCCTGACCATCCTTCATGTTCGGATGGATTTGCCGCATTAACTCGATCAGGATATGTGCATACCGAGTTCGGGTTGAGCGATCGTCAATGTTGACCATGTTGTCAACTAACTTTTGGATACTACTGCCGTATTCTTTCAAGGGCTTGCCCGATAGATGATAAAGAAAGCAAAAGTACGAAGGAATGGAGCAAGGGGCAAGGGGTATCGAGCGTAGGGACCCGCGACAACCGGCAGGATACAAAGGTTGGTAGGTGGATAAGCGCTACCTTTGTGGCATGTTGCCCGAAAATCGCTCACTGTCTGCCTTGTTGCTTGTTTACCGCGCCGAATTTGCGGATACGCTTCGTCTGAGTATTCCGATAATTATTGCTCAGTTGGGTGTTGTTCTGATGGGAGTCACGGACAATTTATTCGTTGGGCGATTGCTGGGCTCAGTGTCGTTGGGTGCTGCCGGGCTGGCCAACTCCATTTCGTTCCTGATGTCGAGTATCGGGGTAGGGGGGCTGTCGGTCGTGGCGGCTCTGGTATCCAAGGCCAATAACCGGGCAACGGATCAGGCAGGCAGTCCAGCGGCTGTCAATCGACTGTTCAGAGCTGGATTACGTGTGTCGCTTCTGCTCAGCGTACTGGTGGGCGGGCTGTCGGTTTTGCTGGCGTATAATTTTGGCCTGTTTGGTCAGACCCCCGAAGTAACCCGCCTGTCTCGCGATTTCATGCTCATCCTGAGTGCATCCCTGCTGCCGTTGCTGGTCTTTGTGGCAACCCGTCAGTTGTGCGACGGACTTCGTTACCCGCGCGTTGCCATGGCCATCACATTGTCGGCGCTTGGGGTCAATGCCTTACTCAATTATGTGTTCATTGAAGGCGCTGGGCCATTCCCGGCCTTGGGATTAATGGGATCGGCTATGGCTACGCTGTTGTCGCGGGTTTTTATGGCTGTGGCTATGCTGGTCTATGTGTATCGAACGCCGAATTTTCGGATCTATCTGAAAAAAGAGTTTAACTCGCTTCCCGTAGCTACCGAAGCCTGGGCCATTTTACGATTGGGTATTCCGGGTGGGTTAACGTTTTTCTTTGAAGTCGCTACCTTTTCGCTGGCTGTTGTTATCGTTGGCTGGCTGGGCGAAGCGCAACTGGCGGCTCACCAGATTGCGATCAATATGGCCTCGGTGACCTACATGATGGCAACGGGTATTTCGTCGGCGGCTGCCATTCGGGTCAGTGCTGCCGTGGGGCAATCGAGCCGGATGGGGGTTTTACGGGCCGGCATTGCGGCTTTCCTGCTGTCAGTGAGTTTTATGAGCCTGGCGGCTTTGGTATTCCTGACGGCCAATAACTGGCTGGTAACCCTCTATATCCGCGATAACCCGGACGTAATGGCTATTGCCGCTTCGCTGGTCATTATGGCCGGATTCTTCCAGCTTTCCGACGGAATACAGGTGGTGGCGCTGGGAGGCTTACGAGGTTTGTCGGATGTTAATGTACCGACGCTGATTACGTTGTTTTCGTACTGGGTTGTTGCCTTGCCTTTGAGTTATGTGCTGGCTTTCCCGTTTGGCATGGACGCCGTAGGGGTATGGATCGGCTTACTGGCGGGCCTGAGCATTGCGGCCGTTTTGCTGACATGGCGTTTTTTCCGACGGGCGAAATTGTTTATGGCTACCAGTCTACCAGACGTTCAGAACAGCTAAGTCTTCTCACCGCATGCTGTCCAGCATTTCCTCCCGAGTAGGGCGGTCGGCCGTTAAGTCGTACGAGATACCATCGCGATCGAGGTGATCCATAAACGAAGTATAGGCCTCTTTTTCAACCGAAAAGATGTACCAGTTCTCATAGGGTTCGTTGAATAACTCAACTTCGGTCAGGACTGCACGCTTTTGTAGGGCCTGATAATGTGCCCTGTCGAGTGCAGCCTGTTTGATAAGAAAATACCACATTGTCGGCAATGATGAATAGGTTGAGAGGCCGTCCCGGTTTCGCATTTATGACCGGGAATGCCCTGTTTAAACAAAAGAAACGCGCAACGGTTCGTTGCGCGTTTCCTGTATCTGTAGGAACTACCCTGATTATTTATTAACTGCTAGGTGAGCCGCCATAATGTAATCAGCCAGCACCAAACCTGCCTCATTCAGATACAGGTCCTTTTTCTTCTTGGGCGTTGCGGCCGTTGTACTGGCAGGTGGTGTACCTGTTTCGTCAACCGGGGCCGAGGCCTGCGACACTTTGTTCGCTGCAGCCCGTTTCCGTTCGGCTTCGTCACGCTCCTTCCGGCGCTTCGATTCCTGTAACGATACGACCGTATTTTCTTTCGCTTTCTTGAAATCGGCCAGATCCTGCGATAGCTGTTTCAACTCGGGGTCTGACTTGAGCCGTTGGTCGAAACGATCCCGCAAACGACTCAGAATTTTATCATCCAGACCACGGGACAGTTCATATCGGGTGGTATTGATCTGATCCCAGGGCAACGCACTTGGCTGCGAACTTTCACCGTATTCTTCGGCTGAGAAAGCAGATGGCAACTGAATATCGGGCGTTACGCCTTTGTGCTGTGTGCTACTGCCGTTGATGCGGTAGAACTTCTGGATGGTCATTTTTACCTGACCAACCTTTTCCGGCTCTTTGGGCAACCACTGGTTCAGGTCGATCAACGTTTGTACCGTACCCTTGCCGAACGTTTGTCCGCCAACGATGATACCACGTTTATAGTCCTGGATGGCCGCTGCGAAAATCTCCGAAGCCGAAGCGCTGAACCGGTTCACCAGAACGGCCAGCGGACCATCGTAAACTACCGTACCACCATCTTTGTCCGAATATACTTCGGTTTCACCCGTTGATTCTTTCACCTGTACCACAGGACCTTTGGGAATGAAAATACCCGTCAGGTCAATGGCTTCGGTCAACGAACCACCGCCGTTGTCGCGAAGGTCAATGACAATGCCGTCAACCTTATCGGCTTTCAGTTCTTCGACAAACTTCTTAACATCGCTGGTCGTGCTGCTGAAACCTTCTTCCCGTTTGCGGGCACCTTCAAAATCGCGGTAGAACATCGGAACATTGATGACCCCAATTTTAAACGGCTTCCCATTATCGGTTACCTCAATGACTTCTTTCTTAGCCCGTTGTTCTTCCAGCTTAATTTTTTCGCGCACCAGTCGGATTTCCTTTGGTGGCGCACCCGCTATGGCATTGGGTGATAAAACCTGCAACCGGACAATGGTGCCTTTTGGCCCTTTGATCAGCTTGACGACTTCATCGACCTGCCAGTTCATGGTGTTCACCATCGGACCATTATCGCCCTGGGCTACACCCGCAATTTTGTCTTCCTTGTTAAGGAGCTTGCTTTTGAACGCCGGACCACCGGGTAGTACATCGGTAATGCGGATGTAATCACCATCTTCACGTAGCATAGCTCCGATACCCTCCAGTGACTGACTCATTTCCTGGTTGAACCGATCAGCGTTGGTAGGCGACAGATAGTTCGTGTGCGGATCAAGAGCCTCGGCAAACGAGTTCATGTACATCTGAAACACATCAGCACTTTTCACCCGGTTGATGGCTTTATCGAGGTTCGTGTACCGTTGGTTCATTAACGCCACAACCGCACTATCTTTCCGGCTGCCCAGCCGTAGTTCCAGCTGCTGATTTTTCAGGATTTTGGTCCACAGTTCATTTTGCTCTTCTACCGTTTTGGGCCAGGCGGCTTTTTCCCGATCCGTATTGAAACTCTCGTCGGCTGTGAATGTAAACGGCTTCTTGATTTGCTCCTTAATAAAGGCGCTGCGTTCCTGATACCGTTTCCGGTACACATTGAACAGATCGTAGGCCGCGGTCAAATCGCCGTTAACCAGGGCATCGTCGATCTGATACCGGTATTTCTCGAAAGCGGCCACGTCCGAAGCCAGCAGATAGGCTTTGTTTCCATCCACTTCCTTCAAATAGTTGTCCCAAACAACCGACGACAAGGAGTCATTGAGCCGCACCTTGCGATAATGATAAGTCGTTAGCAATTTAGCAACCAGCGTTTCAACTTTCTCCTGCGAAATCGTGGGTTGAAGGTCACCGGCAGCAGACACCGACGTCGGCGACGACAGCGTACCGTTACGGGTTGTGCTTCTGGATGTACCAGACGAGTTTACGCCGGTCGCTCCATTCGTTGGTGAATCCGGCTGAAAACTCAGCATCAGCACGGGCACTAGGGTTACCAGATACTTTTTCATCGACACTACCCAGGTTAATGGCAAAAGAGCGAAAAAGTGAACGAGCGAATTGGTAACCAGTGTTCCTGCTCGTTCACTCTTTTCTTCTTTTGCTCTTTGAACTATTGTTTAACAATATCAAGCAACTCTACGTCGAAGACCAACGTTGAACCGGGTTTGATGTCGGCACCGGCACCACGATCTCCGTACGCTAATTCTGCAGGAATGTACAGTTTCCATTTTGATCCAACGGGCATCAGTTGCAAGGCTTCTGTCCACCCTTTAATCACCTCATTCACGCCAAATTCGGCAGGCTGGCCGCGTTCTACCGAACTGTCGAATACCTTACCGTCTAGCAGGCGGCCGGTGTAATGTACCTTTACCCGATCCGTGGCGGCTGGTTTGGCGCCAGTGCCTTCTTTTTCAACGGAATACTGCAATCCACTGGCGGTAGTAACTACCCCTGCCTTTGCTTTGTTCTCCGTCAGAAAAGCCGTACCAATCTTTTTATTCTCGGCCGATGCCTTTATGCCTTCTGCATTGCGAACGGCCATTTGTTTTTGCATAAACCCATTCATTACCTGGCTACTCTGCTCCGGCGTCAGCAAAGCCGGCTGGCCGCTCAGCGCATCTTGTAGACCACGCATCAACAGGTCACGGTTAAGTTCGGTCAATCCCTGTTGTTTCAGGCTCTGCGCCATAAACTGTCCGATACTATAACTAACAGAATCTTGTGTAGAGGCCAGCGTTGAGCCAGCGGTAGCGGATTTGGTGGCGGTGGCTGATTTGGCTGGAGCCGCTTTTCTAGCAACTGGTTTCTTTACCTGAGCAGTCGCGCTACCGGCGACAAAAACGGCTGACGCAATACCGGCCAGCATCCATTGGTTGAACTTCATGCGAAAACGAAACGGGTGTATATAAAGGAAATGCAATACGCTATTTAAACGTGAATGAATAGGATAAAAGTTTAGATTGATTGGGTATTTATCAAAAAACAACACAGGTGCGGTCTTGTGATTAAGGGCAGGAAGTGTAATGGTTAAGGCAAAACGTAGCTGCTGTACATCATCTATATGTATGTTATCATGTATGTGTGTAAGCATAGGTCGAAATACGCCAGTGTTGATTATACAATCTATCACCAGATCTATGAATTACTTTGTTTTATTCTGATGCGCTAGGTTAGTTAAAAATTTTATTTGTTTTTAGATTAAGTGTACACATTTTCAAATATATTACCGCAACTATACATAAAAACATAAAACGTATACATGAATATGTCTGTATCTATACTATGTAACCGATATTCGGAATCACTCCTGATGACATCAGTTTATCAAGCACATCACTAGCTGGAAGATGAAGGAAATTATAGTATGTCATTCACGGAGACGATGCACCCTGATCATTGGTTTTTTTCTGTCAGGTGTATCGTCCATTACGGCGCAACACCTGATAGACTCTGTAGCAACAGGTAGAGTCATGTATCAGCAAACAGTGCAATTCGCTGGTAGTCGATTGAGTACCGTGTTGCAAACCGAATTGCTGTTTAATAAGGAGACGTCGCTCTACCGAAACACGGCTACTCGTACAAGGGTGGATACGAACAGGTCGGAAAAGCAACTGATTAATTTGGTGAAAGAGGTAGACGTGACGGTTTATTCTACCCCTAAAACCGGGCAGTTGGTAAGCCGGGAATACATAATGAATAAACTGGTAACGGTGCAGGATACACTTCGGGCACTACCCTGGACACTGGGTACACGGTCGCGGCAAATCGGGAAGTTCACGTGTCAGGATGCTTCTGTAACATTTAGAGGGCGAACGTACGAAGCTTGGTTTGCAGCCGCCATTCCTATACCCTACGGTCCCTGGAAATTACAGGGGCTCCCCGGTCTGATTCTGGAAGCGAATGATCGTGAAAAGGAAGTTATTTTTAGTTTGTTATCCGTCGATTACCCGCTGGCTACCAGACCGGTCGTCCATGCAGTATCGAATCAACAGACAATAGACTATGTAACGTATCGGAAACTACTCGATGAAAAATTGCGCAATATGGAAAAGTTGATGCGCGGGGCGAGTAGTTCTGCTGGTAATCAATATGAGGTAGATGTGAAAATGCAACCTGCGCTCATCGAACGTACTGTCCGATGAGTCGGTTTGCTGTCTACAGCTTTGTGCTGTGTTTGCTTTGCTTTCACGCAAAGGGGCAATCGTTGTTGACCGTGCAGGGTGTCGTTACTGATACCACCGGGCGGCCGATACCAATGGCCAGCGTCAGTTTGACGGAGGAAGCAGGGTCATCAATCCGAGCGTTTAGCAATACCAATACCCGTGGACAATACCGATTTACGTTGCCCACTCCGACAGCAGCAGCTTATACACTTACTGTTCGGGCATTAGGGTACACAGGGCAAACGATTCGACTTGAATCCAATAACGTTCAGTCTTTCTACACCACTGAGTTGCGGCCAGCAGTGCAAACGTTAAAGGAAGTACTGGTACGGGCACCCATTGTACAGCGCAACGACACGACCTCGTTCGACCTGAAGCAATTTGCCGACACGTCGTCTTCTGAAAAACTCGAGAGTGTACTGAAACGGTTGCCTGGTTTTGACGTTAGCGAAGGAGGTCAGCTGTACTTTAAAGGAAAACGGGTTGAAAAGGTGTTACTCGATGGTGATGACTTGTTCGATGATCGATACGCCATAGCGACCCGAAGCCTGCGTGCCAGTATGATTGATCGAGTGCAAACGATTGAAGGCTATCAGAAAAACCAACTCCTCAAAGGATTCAAACAAAGTGATCAGGTAGCCGTGAATCTGGTCGTTCGGCCGGAAAAACGTAAGCTGCTTAGTGGCTCGGCTGATCTGACGACAAACGTCGGCAGTCGATATCGGGCACAACTAAATGCCATCAGTTATACGCGCAGCGTTAAGGGCATGTGGATTGGCGATGTTTCTACTATAACGGCAGAAAGTACGTCACCCGACGCCAGTCGACAGACGTCAGGTGAAGGTGAAAAGCCCATGCCTTCACCGCTCCATACAACAGCTTCCAATAGCCTGGATTACGTACAGCCAACTGGACTTCGTGCCAGTCGGTTTCTGGATAGCCGCATGCAGTCGGGTGCGGCCAGTCTGACAACAGTATGGAACAAAAGCGTCAAATCAAGTGCCTATTTAGTCGCTTATAACAATCAGGGCCGATTCAGTCAGTCTTCCGACGAGCACTATCTACGGTCGCCGGTGGTATTTGCTATTCGCGAACAGCAGGCCAACAGCCAGATGGAGCGGTCGATAACCGGGCAGCACGAATTAACCGTTGATGTATCGAAGCAGACACAAGTCGTGGCGCTGACGCGTGGCACCTATGTATCCCGCGATTATGAACATACTATTGCGTCCAGTCTGACAAATACACCGATTCAGGAACAGCTTGGCTCAATGCCAGTGCTGTTCGTACAACGCGTGTCGGGCACTCACCGGGTCAGTGAACGTCATGCGGTACAGGCTTCTGTTCAGTACGCTGTTCAGCGGCTTGATCAGTCGTTTCTTTTACCCATCCTGAAGTATGCCGACACGTTGGCCGGAATTCAGTACCGATTGGTACAACAGAATAACGAAATCATGCGTCGTGAACTTTCAGGAGCACTGGAATGGCATTGGCGTAGCAAAAGTGGATTTAGCGGGTCTGTAGAAAATGATCTTACGCATACATGGCAACAGCAATACACAACCCTGTTGACAGCGCCGAAAGACAGTACCCGAATGACCATAAACAGCCAAAGTTTCGAACTGATACATCTGTTGAATCATTTGCGGGCTACGCTGCGTCGTACCCTGAATCGGACGCAGATCGCCCTTGGCATAACTGGATCGTTCGCCCGGGCGTTATATCATCAGACCAAGAGTCACGCGGCTTTAGTTGGCCCGGTACTGACGGTGCGGCATACGTTCTCGAGTTCCAGTCAACTAATAGTTTCGTACCGATATGACTTGAGCGACCAGACGCTGCAACACTATTATCCCGGTGCTTTAGTAACCAGTTATCGGTCGAGTTATCGCGGGCTTGATACGACTGCCTTCTGGGGTGAACATTTGGTATTCGCCAGTTTCAACAAACAGGACCTATTGGCCAATAGGCGGTTCGGATTAACAGCGATCGTGTCGCACCGGGCAAACGCTTTGCGTAGTGATCTGAGCATCAGCCCATATCAGATTCAGCAGCAAATGAGTCTGGCCGGACGGGCACAAAATTTCATTAACCTTACCGGTACCGCTGAGCAACTGATTGTGCCCCTGAACATCGTATTGAAGGGAAATACAGGATACAGTTCGCTGACCCGCTACAACCGTATCAACGGACAGGACCAGATCATCCGATCGATTGGCCGGCATGTTGGTCTTGAACTGAACACTGTGTTTAATAAGCCGTTCACGGTTAATCTGAGTAGCCAGTATGCCATTAATGAAACCCAACTGGCGCAAACAGGTATTCAGCGCGTACTGTCGTCAACTAATTGGTTGATTCAGGAAAAAGTAGTTATAAAAATAGACCAGTTTCGCGTGCGGCTCAACGGCCAGCAGTTTTTTTCCTACAGTGGAGGAACGGTAGGAAATAGTCGGTTTTTTGACGCTTATGCTGACTACTCACTCAAGCGGAAGGGATTTACTATAGGGTTAGAATGCCGGAACCTGCTGGACGAACAGCAATACATTGTGCAAACTGTCGGCGACCTGTCTGTTGCAACCACCCGATACGATATGCTGGGTCGATGGTTTCTGATTAATTTAGGCTTTCCCTTCTAACGCACCCATCTATGTGTTGATGCACAGGCTGATGCTTCGTCTCCCCGGCAACAGGTCGACTAGGTAAAGCTACTGCGTGGGCAACGTAAAAATTCCCAAGTGAATTAGGGGGACGAACTAACTTTTATCCAATTTTAATCATACCTTTGCGGCCGAAAAAACAACATTAAATTCTCATTATACACATATGGAATCCGTAAGACCCGACGAGATATCAGCCATCCTTCGCCAGCAACTGGCCGGAACACAAACCGAGGCTGAACTCGAAGAAGTCGGTACGGTGCTGCAAATCGGTGACGGCGTAGCGCGTATCTACGGCCTCTCGAAAGTGCAGGCCGGCGAATTGCTGTCTTTCGACAATGGACTTCAGGCAATGGCTCTGAACCTGGAAGAAGATAACGTCGGAGCAGTTTTGCTCGGCGACTACTCAGAAATCAAAGAAGGTGACACCGTTAAGCGTACCGATCAAATTGCCTACGTAAACGTGGGTGATGGCATCCTGGGCCGCGTGGTAAACACTCTCGGCTTGCCGATTGACGGTCTGGGTCCTATTCAGGGTGAATTGTATCAAATGCCGCTGGAGCGTAAAGCACCGGGCGTAATTTTCCGCCAGCCAGTAACCGAACCCTTACAGACTGGTATCAAAGCGATCGACGCCATGATCCCCATCGGTCGTGGCCAGCGGGAATTAATCATTGGTGACCGTCAGACCGGTAAAACGGCGGTGGCCATCGACACCATCATCAACCAGAAAGAATTTTACGACAAAGGACAGCCTGTGTTCTGTATCTACGTTGCCTGCGGTCAGAAAGCATCGACGGTAAAGCAGGTAGAGCAAACACTGCGTAGGGCAGGTGCCATGGATTACACCGTGATCGTTGCCGCCAACGCATCGGATCCATCGCCGATGCAGTTCTTTGCGCCGTTTACGGGTGCTGCCATTGGCGAATTCTTCCGTGATACGGGCCGTCCGGCGCTGGTTGTTTATGACGATCTGTCGAAACAGGCGGTTGCCTATCGTGAAGTGTCTCTGCTGCTGCGTCGCCCACCAGGACGGGAAGCGTATCCGGGAGACGTGTTTTACCTGCACAGCCGTTTGTTAGAGCGGGCCGCTAAAATCAACGCCAACGACGATATTGCTAGAACCATGAACGACCTGCCCCCAAGTCTGAAAGACCGGGTAAAAGGTGGTGGTTCACTGACGGCGTTGCCAATCATCGAAACACAGGCTGGCGACGTATCCGCGTATATTCCGACAAACGTAATCTCAATTACGGACGGACAGATCTTCCTGGAGTCGAACTTGTTTAACTCGGGTATCCGCCCAGCCATTAACGTTGGTATTTCGGTATCGCGGGTAGGGGGTAATGCCCAGATCAAGTCGATGAAGAAAGTAGCGGGTACGCTGAAACTGGATCAGGCTCAGTTCCGCGAACTGGAAGCGTTCGCCAAGTTTGGCTCTGACCTTGATGCATCGACCAAATTGACCATTGAACGGGGTCGCCGGAACCAGGAGATGCTGAAACAGCCTCAATATTCACCAGTTCCCGTTGAACAGCAGGTCGCTATCATCTACGCATCGACCAACGGTCTGCTCGATAAAGTACCGGTTAACAAAGTGAAAGAGTTCGAGAGCGAATTTGCCATGATTCTAAGTGCGCAACATCCAGCCGTGTTGAATGACCTGCGCGCTGGTAAATTAACCGACGAAGCTACGGCTGCATTGAAAAAAGTAGCCGCTGATCTTTCGGCAAATTATTAGTTTTAAGGAGTTAGTAGCCAGGAGTGAGACGTGAGGGGCCGTTCGATAGCCAACTGATCGCTCCTGGCTCCCCGCTCCTAACTACTTCAAGAAGAAAATGGCCTCACTAAAAGAAGTACGCGCTCGGATTTCGTCTATTAACTCGACTCAGCAGATTACCAAAGCCATGAAAATGGTGGCGGCCGCCAAGTTGCGTCGTGCGCAGGATAATATTACACAGTTACGACCTTACGCTCAGAAACTGAGCCAGATGCTTGGAACGGTTTCCGCCGGAACAGAAACTGCATCAGAAAACCCATACAAGCAGGTTCGCCCTGTTGAGCGCGTTCTGCTGATCGTGGTGACATCCGATCGTGGTTTGTGTGGTGCTTTCAACACGAATGTAGTGAAAGGCGCACTGACGGTCATGGACGAGAAATACCCGGCGCAAGCTCGTTCGGGTAATGTTGAGATCATGGCTATTGGCAAGAAAGGGGCAGAAGCCTTTCAGCGTCGCGGTTTCAAGGTTAATACGTCGCATACCGATGCGTTTGGTTCCCTGAGCTTTGCCACGGTTCGAAAGGCGGCAGAGGAAGCGATGGAAGGGTTTTCGGATGGCCGTTACGATGTCGTTGAAGTTATTTACAACGAGTTCAAAAATGCCGCCATGCAGATTGTACGGACGGAGCAAATGTTGCCGATCGTTTCGGCTGAAACGCCAGGTTCGTCGAAATCGGGTTCACCAGCGGCCTTGATCAACTACATCTTTGAGCCTTCCGAAGAAGAAATCATCAGCGAGTTAATTCCTAAAACGATTAAAATTCAGTTGTACAAAGCCGTTCTGGATTCCAATGCATCGGAGCACGGTGCCCGGATGACAGCGATGGACAAAGCAACGGAAAACGCGGGGGAATTACTGAAGGAGCTGCGACTGGTCTACAACCGGACACGTCAGGCAGCCATCACGACCGAGATTCTCGAAATTGTGGGTGGTGCCGAAGCGCTGGCCAGCGCCTGATAATCACCGCCTTGTTGCCAGAATAAATAAAGCCGCAGTCCTAATGGGCTGCGGCTTTATTTATTCCTGATTAAGTGTCTGTTAAAATTGGTTAAATCGTTGCAAGTGTTTGGTTTATAGTCTTTTATTTGCAACACTGGTTCCCTAAGTGGCGCTGTAAATTCGAACGAATAATGCTTGCTTTCAGTTATTTAAGTAGGATATACGAACCGCTTTTTTTTAACGTTTACTAATCGGTTCAATACCCTCTAACGATTCAAAAAAATGAAAATTAACCGCATAATCACCAGTCTGTTAGTCGCCGGTACGCTGGCGTCCTGCGCTCCGGCCATTACGGTCAAATACGATTACGATCCTAAAGTAAACGTTCGGCAGTTTGCCACCTATCGTATCGAAGCGGATCGCCAACGTAATGCTGACCCCATTGTGGGCAGTAACCTGAACCAGCGCCGAATTGCCGACGCGCTTGATCAATCACTCAAGGCACGTGGTTATAAACCCGTAACGCAGGGTGAAGCTGATCTGGTGGTTCGGTTCTTTATGGATTCGAAAGACAAGCAGCAGATTCAGTCCAATAACATGTACTCGCCCTATTCATGGTGGTACGGTGGCATGGGCAACAATGTGTATTCCCGTCAATACGAGGAAAACAGGGTCGTTGTGAACGTGTCTGATGCGCG
Organism: Spirosoma lituiforme; assembly: GCF_054776635.1. Lineage (NCBI taxonomy): Bacteria > Pseudomonadati > Bacteroidota > Cytophagia > Cytophagales > Cytophagaceae > Spirosoma > Spirosoma lituiforme. Next base: position 339,735 of record NZ_BAAHBO010000006.1, on the reverse strand, counting down.
CACCAACGACATCGTCTGGCAGGGTTGGGCAACGGGTCAGCTGAACAACCGGAACAAGGAGCGTGATCGTGATCAGGCCTTCCGTGAAACGATTACCAGCATCATGAAGAATTTCCCGGAAAGTGCCGGACAGGATTACGGCGCTGCTCGTTAACCGGATAGATAACTTTGGTAAAACCTGCTACCCAACGGTAGCAGGTTTTTTTATGGCCGCTGCTTTTCGTTACTTTGTGTTTTTTCTTTTTATCCCATGTCTGCTGTAAGCCGAGGAGTTGTATATGCACTCCTAGCGGTAGTTGTTGTACTACTGCTGGGCATAGCGGCTTTACTAAATGTAGCTGCGCAGCGAAACCAACGACTGGAAGATGCCACGATTGATCTTCGGCGAAGCCTTAACCAGAAAGAGGGAACAATAAAAGATCTTCAACTGCGTCTTCAAAACTGCGATACCATTCAGGCAACTGTTCCCGATGATTCGGGCTGGGGGACGACCTCTACGGGTACGGATTCGATACAGACTACCGGATTTGGTAAGTAAGAATCAGGTATCAGAATGCCCCGGCAACCAGTGCTAAAGTGCTGTGTAGGTATAAATCAGTGTTGTTGTGTAGGTACCACCTGGCTTGAGAAAACTGGCTCCGCCTATGGCCCGGTATCGTATAAGATTTATTATAGTCAGAAGCGAACTGGCTAAACCGGAAGATAAGGTTTGATTGGCTGTGCTGAGCAGAATTTCCGGCCGATTACCCAGATTGAGTGACTGAACCCCAATCGCCGAAACGGGAATTGAATATGACTGGTACCGCAGGTCATCCGTTGCCCGCACCTGCAAAGACCAACTCAACCCAAGCGAGATACTTAGTTGCAATGTATTGTGATTGATGGATACGCCGTTCTGGTAATCGCTGACGCTACTCATGCTCATACTTGGATTACTTAGGATGGAAATACCAAGTAACGTCGGTGCTTCTGCAATGGGCGGTACTTCATCAGGTATGTAGGGCTGAGCCAGCAGCCATGATCCGCTCAATAGCCAGCAAAGCATAAGCAGTAGCTTTTTCGGTACATTCATTTCAGCGTGGCTTCCAGTTCAGCCACTTTCAGGGTTTGATTGGGTCCGCTGTCTACAACGGCGACAATGAGGTATTTGCCAGCGGGCAGCGTTGGTGGAACCGAGGCAACAACACTATACGCATCCTTGGGCATTGTATTGACGGGAACGGCTTCGGCCTTGACCTCCTGCATAGTCGCCAGGTTCAGGTATTCCAGCCTTAACTGACTTTCCATCAACGCCCCACCATTGTTCCGAATATGCACCTTTACCTGATACTGCTGGCCTACTTTGGCGATACCCATGTTGGTGATGGCAATGTCAGCTTTCGAACTCTCGTTAGGAACTACGTAGACATGAACGCCGATCTGGGCTTTTATAATAAATTGAGATGCTCCTTTCAGTCGTGCTGTTTCCTGCTCGTTTGACTGCGTCAGGAGAAGCATGCCGTTACGAATTTCGCCGGACTGAACGGACTGATTAGCTACCAGAGTCACTAAAACATCCCGTTGCTCTCCCGGAGCTAATTCAATCGTGCTGGGAATAATCTTAACGAACGAGCAACAGGACGCAGGCAACGAACCTGCTGGATAGTATATTTTTTCGCCTGTTGAATCACGACGCCAATCGGCGCAGGTTGCCTGCAGGACCAGGCGCGTATCCATTGGATTCGTCAGGTGCAGGCGCAGCGTTTGTTCGGCAGTACCTTTTGGAGTAAAATAAAGCCTGGCGGGAGAGACTTGAAAACCAATCTGAGCCTGACAGAGTGAAACACCCGTCAGGCTCAGTAGTAGTAGCAAGACGCTTATTCGCCTGAACGGATAAGAGTGCAATCGTGCCATTCAACTAGTTTAGTGAGCTACAATTGAATAGGTCAGGGTGGCCAGGTAGGCACCACCTTTTACGTAGAAAGCCGGGTTATTAGCGGCTGTCGAATACTTCACATCGTAAATTTTAGCCATCGCTGCGGGAGCATTCGATACCAATACCTGGTCGGCAGCCGATAAATTCATCTGCGATGTATAGCTCGTTGTCAGTGTTGGTGCTGCCTGCACTATTATGTTGTTGATGCCGATACTGCTGCCACTGGCCGTAAGGGCACCTTCTAAATCACCGTTGGAGCGCACCTTGATGTCGTAAGGCCGGTTACTACTGGCTACCAATTGAGCGGGGGCCGTGAACGAAGTACCGCTCGAATAATCAGTGAGGGTTCCAATCGACAAGGGCACGGCTGGTACGGCAACGACCAGAGCCAGTATATCAACCACGGTAACCGTGACGACGGCATTACCACTCGTAAGCTGAGCATGAGCCGGACCAGAACCTAAACCGACAACAGCCATTCCAACGGCCACAGCAAAAGCTTTCGTAAATTTTTTCATTCGTGTTACTGATTTAAAGTAAGTAAAGTTAACAACGGTAATTAATTACGATACAAATATTGAACATTTCTTCATTAATACAATATTTACTGTTAATGGTATTTAGTTAACTAGTTAACATAAAAATATACTATTCGGTTACCAACGCTCATTTATAAATAATTAGCATATGATAATATTTATTTTATGGTAGGTAATCCTCTTTATATCAATAGATTGTGAAGTTTAAGGTCTATGTAGTCAACGCTTGATCAACTAATTTTAAGGTGATATAAGGCCGTAACTTCATTCAATCGATACACTATTGGATAACACGTTTACTTTAATAAAGAGAATTTTGTGTCTGAGTATATACACTATGTTTTCGTCTCAGGCATATAGTCAGGCTGTACAGGTTACATTCCTGAGCGATACGATAGTAACAACGGTAGGCACAACTTTCACGAATCGCCTAACCCTCAATAACAGGAGTGGTCAAAGGCAGGAACTATCGCTTTTGCCGCAATTACCACCGGCTATTCAGCTGCTTTCGACCATTCCCGAAAAGGTATCGCTGCTTCCCGGACAAGCAATGGAACTGCCCGTGAAAGGACTCGTAGACAACCAGGCGAGTTTACCGGTCAATCGTATTGCCGTTCGCATCAGCGGGCCCGTAGGCTTTACCGCGCAGACACATTCCTTTGCTCTTGTTCTCAGCGGGAAAAGACAATCGGCTATCACACTCTATAAATCCGAAGAAACGATTGTTTTATTTTCTCCGACGCAGCAAGCCCGCTTGTCCCTGCGACTCGTCCATAATCGGATCAGACCAGAAAAATTTACTATCGAAGTGGCCTCACTGCCGGAAGGAGTGGATCGAAGTGCCTACCCTCTTTCTCTCCAATTAGCCCCCAGCCAGGATACAACGATGCTGATGCGGATAAATCCGGTGCATCAATGGTCAACGAGTCAACCCTACCAGGTAGTTATAACGGTACGCGATGAGCAAAAATCAATCGTTGGCAACATGGTTTATAAAGTCGCCGTCGCCATCGACAACAAGCGGTATGTAGATGCCAATCCCGATACCAGGGGTGGGTACGGGGCAAGCACGGCTCTAACCAGATTTAGTACAAACCAGTGGGCTCGGGAGGCCCGCATCTGGGGAACCGATTCGCTGGGGAAGGGTCAGATCGATTTCCATATTCACTACCTCAACTACGGTTCAGATCATTTTCAACAACTGCAAAATTCCTACATCACGTACCGCACTGATCGGGCCATGATTCACCTGGGCAGTTCGTACGATTACCATGAGCTACCCCTGTTCGGGCGGGGCCTGAAGGTAAATGTCGGTCAGTCTGATCGCCAATGGACGTTTTGGGCCATTAACGCGAATCCGAACTGGCTGAGCCCGGATGATAATGGCTGGACAGGTAATGTTTTTTCTGTTCGTTACGATCGGCAGCTTCCTTCGTTGCCAGGGGGAAGTTATTCGCTAAGCAGCAGCTACTACACGCAGGCGAATACCATGCGGGCAGGCTATCTCAATTTCGCTTCGTTTCGATACGACCAGTCCGAGCGCCACTCGTTGCAGGTGCTGGGTAGTCAGAGTGTTGAATTTGCCCGGCAAGGTCCCGACCGCGCGCAGAAACCAGGTTGGGCCGGTCAGCTACAGTATGAATACCAAAGCCCAAAATTGACCTGGCAACTGCGTTCGTACGTCAGCAGTCCTGCTTATTCGGGTCTGCAAAAAGGAGCGACTCTGATTTACAGTCAATTATTCTGGCAAGCGTCAGCGGCTACCACATTACTTGCCAGAGTTAATAGCATGGGGTATAACCGGATACAGTTTACATCGGGAGTTGATTATACGCAGCATAAGTTCGGCAATACAACCGCTGAAGTTAACCTGAGCCACCGCATTCAGCAGCTCACTCTGAGCGTACGACCTTATTGGTTAACGCAGCGTGATTTCGATAACCCGATTAGTCAACGGGCAGATGCGTACCGGCTAGCCCCCGCCTTGTCCTATTACCGGCGGTCTCACCAGCGCTTCGAGTTAAGTTACGATGCCGGCATCTTTTATAATCGGACTGCCGCGTCACCTCAGTCGGGATGGCTCAGTCAGCGAATCGTGTCATCCATTAGTCTGGGCGCTTTTCACTTCTGGGGTTATCTGCAAAAAGGCCCGTATTACCTGTTCGATCTCCGGAACAATCAACCCGATCGGATTATGACCGCATCCCTTACCCCGACAATTGATTTCTCGCTATTTGATCGAAAGCTCGTCGGTTCGATAGGGTTGAACTATTTGTATGATGCCTTTAATGAAGAATCGCGTTATGTAGGTGTTGGCCGGGTTCAGTACGATGTATCGCCCGGTTTATCAGTCAATCTTTCCGGCAACGGAACCCCCTATAGCCAACATCCCGAGTTCTCGTATAGCCTGTATCGGCTGGAAGTAGCCAAGCGATTCAACAAACTGGCGTCTAAACATCGGAGTCAGCTACGGCTGAGTTTCTTTGAGGACGCCAATGGGAACGGAAACAAAGAAGCTGGCGAACGATGGATGGATAGTTTAATGGTTACTGTCGACGAAAATACGCTGCTTACCAATACGAAAGGTAGTATCACGTACCGAAACATCCCACCGGGAATTTATACCATTTCGGCCATCAGTGCCAACCGGGTGGGTGATCCTGTTCTGCACCATGAAAAAATAACGATTGCCGGGTCGGTCAATAAGCAAATTCCTTTAGCGCGTACCTTTCGGATAACGGGAAAACTACGTTGCCAGGCCAGTACCTACGATACGCAGCCCTGCCAGTTCGATCGGTTTGTCATTGAGATTCAGCGGGACGAGCAAACTATTTTGTCGGCTAGTGCACTTCCAGACGGTTCATTTTCTGTTCATTTATCACCCGGAAACTACACCATCCGTGTTCGTGATTTTGGTCGCCAACCGCAGGCAACGGTCAAGACGGTGGCATTTACTTTAACTGAATCGGGGCAATATCCCGTTTTCGACTGGACCATTGATGGGTCTACTCGCCCGGTAGAGGTTAAGCGATTCTCCAGCTTATAATCAGCGGTGTTTCGCCGACACGTTGCCCGCTAGTGGTATACTAGGGTTTACCCTAAATTTACAGACAATCGGGTTTTCACTATTCTACCTGTGGTCAGGTTAATCCTAATTTTGCTAAACAAAGTTCTATTTAGTCTTATCGTCCAACTAAATAAATTATCAGTTAAATTTCACAACTGATTTTTAGAAATCTGACAAGAAAGAGTTGGGCGATAAAAAGGGAACGAGGGGGATCAAATAGCTACCATTGGTACGTTCTAGCCTTGATAAACGTCTATGAAACAAAAATTACATGATACGGGTGCTGATTGCCGATGACCATAATGTATTCGTTGAAGGGATCGCGTCGCTTATTTCAGGCTCGCCCGATATTCAGGTAACGGAGCGGTGCTACACGGTTCAATCGGTCACGGATCGGCTAAACCAGGCGGTGGTAGATGTGGTTTTGCTGGACATTTCGTTTCCTCAAATTGAAGATGGCCTCAACCTGTGCGAGTACATCACCCGCAGCTATACGAAAACAAAAGTGGTCGTACTAACCATGCACGATGATGCCAGCCTGATCAAACGAGTCGTTAAGAAAGGAGCAAAGGGGTATTTACTGAAAAATACAACCAAGACGGAGTTATTGCAGGCCATTCAAACGGTCCATCACGAAAAACAGTACTTCAACGAGACCATTACGCATATTCTGCTGAACGATGGCCCCAAGACGAAGAAATCGGCTGTGGGAGCTGGTCTGAAGCCAAATCTGACGCCCCGCGAATCGGAAGTGTTATTGCTGATGGCGCAGGGACTGACAACCCAGCAAATGGCCGCTCAACTTTTCGTTAGTGCCAAAGCAGTCGAATTTCACCGGAGTAGTCTGCTCATGAAATTCAGTGTCCCCAATACGGCGCTGCTCATCAAGACCGCCATGGAAATGCAATACATTGACTAATTTACCTGTACTTGGTGCTATCCTCTATACCAATGATAAGTTTATTCCGGCTTTGTCGGCGTCCTAACCAATGGCTACTGGCCGTTCTCTATCTGGGAGCGTGCGGCTGTATGCAGGCGGGATGGGCCCTGTCCGAATCGCCGGCCGTCAATAACCTTAATAAAGAAATCCGTCAGTTGGAAGTAGCTAAAAAATACGGGCAGGCGGCCAAAGCATACGAAGCGCTGGGCTTGCTTTATCACCAGCAATATGGCTACAACAAGTACACCCTCGATGCTTATTTCAATGGGTTGAAATACTACAACATGGTGGGCGATTCGCTGGGGTATTACACGGAGCACATCGTGATCGGAGATTATTACACGCACGATTATTTCACGCATCCCTACGCTGAAAAGTACCTGAACAAAGCGCGTCAGTATTTCGAACGGACCAATAATATACCCAAAGTCATTGAGAGTCAACTGGCTCTGGCCAACATTGCCCAGAGAAAAGAGCCGGTACCGGCAGGTTTATTGACGGAGCTTCGGCAGGTAGCACAAAGGAGTGAGCGTTACAAACAGCCTCAATCGCAGGCCTATGCGCTGAACTTGCTGGCGAATACCTATTCGCGGAAAAAGCAGCCCGATTCGGCTCAGTACTTTGCCAATCGGAGCCTGATTATGGCGCAGACGCTAAAGATAAACTGGTTGATTGCCCTGAACTACTTCTATCTGGGCATTGTGGAGCAGTTCAAAAACCAATCGAAGGAAGCCATTGCCACCTATCAGAAAAGTTACCAGTTAGCCGAGACCGAAAATAACCTGTCCATGCTGCGCGAACTGTCCAAGCACTCGGCTGATAGTTATTCGCGGATGGGTGATTACAAGAATGCATACGCGGCTTCGCTGAAGGCGCAGGAATTTACCAATCAGTTTTACAATTCAGAGCAAACCAAGAGCATTCGTTTGCAGGAACTGGATAGCCAGATCAAGACGCTGGCCATTGAGAAACAACTGGTTGAGGAACAGAGTCGAAATCAGCATGTATTGAATTCAATGCTGGCCATTGGGTTAATTATTAGTGTATTGGGCGTGGGGGCACTTGTTTTTCTGCGTCGCCAGCAAAAGCTGATCGCTCATCAGGAAACCGTCATTGCCCAGCAGCAGATCCGTCAGCTGGAGCTTAAGTCGCTGCGGGCCATGATCGAAGGGCAGGAGGAGGAACGCAGCCGCATTGCCCGCGATTTGCACGATGGATTGGGCATCCAGTTGTCACGAATCAAGTTGTTTGTCGAAGCGCACCACGAGCAGTTGCCTTTGTCGGTGAAAGAACCTCTGAACCAGTTTTTAGATGAAGCCTGTACCGAAACGCGCTTGATATCCAGTAATTTACGGCCTTATGCGCTCTCTACTTTTGGCCTGATTCCGGCGCTGGAAGACTTGGTCCAGAAGCTTAACCTGGTCAATCAGACGAAATTACACCTGGAGCAATATGGCGAGATGCCCCACCTGAGCGACGAGGCTTCCGTGATGATTTATCGGGTTGTGCAGGAGCTGCTCAACAACGCGCTCAAACACGCGAACGCGCAGACTGTTACGGTGCAGATCATGGCGAGCCCCGAAACAACGCTGATTAGCGTGGATGATGACGGCCAGGGCGGAGACTTTGACAACGCGCCAGCAAAAGGAAACGGCATTGCCAACATCAACTCACGTATAGCCTACCTCGGTGGGCAGGTTATGTGGCAAAGCGAAATCGGAAAAGGAACGTCCGTTATGATTTCGCTCCCGATGAAAAAAGAAACACAAACCATACCCTTAGTCGCGTAGTGTTTGCGGACTCGACAAAAGCCGATCAGGTATGGTGTACGCATTACTATCTACTTTCTCTATATTCTAAGTTTACAATTAATTTCCACTATGATTAAACATATGCTTTCAGGCGCGGTCGTTCTGAGCAGTTGGCTAACTGTCTGTGCCCAGGACCGAGCGATTACCAGAACAGCCCCGGTGAAGAATCAGGCTGTTCTGGCGACTACGAAAGATGCGAAGGCCGGTACCAGCGGTACATCGGATGTGAAAGCCCTGATAAAAGGGGTCGTGTCCGATGAAAAAGGAAATACCCTGCCCGGTGCCACCGTGTCTGTAAAGGGAACGCAACTCGGTACCACAACCGACGTTGACGGAAAGTTTTCGATCAACATGCCGGCCGGGTCCAAAATACTGGTTATTTCCTTTATCGGCATGAAGCCGCAGGAGGTTGAAGTCGGTACGCGGACCTCGCTGAACATCACGCTGCAAACGGGTGATCAATCCCTGGATGAAGTCGTTGTTATCGGGTACGGAACCGCCAAGCGTTCGGACATTACGTCGTCCATCACAACGGTTAAGGCGGCTGATCTGAAGGACATTCCGGCGGCTGGTATTGACCAGCTTTTGCAGGGAAAAGCCGCCGGTGTTACGGTAACCAGCAACGGTGGTCAGCCCGGCGGTGGCGTTTCCGTCAAGGTGCGCGGGGTAACATCTATTAACAGCAATGACCCTTTATTTGTGATTGACGGGGTGCCGTTTGTTGGCGGAAATACCTCATCGAGTACGGGTTATGCCGGTCTGGGTGGTGGCGACGGGCAAACCGGAAACAGCGTAATGGCGATGCTCAACCCGAATGACATTGAAACGATTGATGTCCTGAAAGATGCGTCGGCGCAGGCGATCTATGGGTCGCAGGCTGCCAATGGGGTAATTCTGGTCACAACCAAAAAAGGCAAACAGGGCGAAGGCAAAATCAACTACGAAATGTACACGGGCGTTTCAGAAGTGGCTCGCCGACTGGATTTGATGAATCTCCGGGATTTTGCCCGGTACCAGAACGAAGTATTGCCAATTATTGGAAACCCCGTTGCGGACGAGTTTAAAAATCCGGATCTGTTGGGGCAGGGGACGGACTGGCAGCAGGCTATGTTTCAGCGGGGCAAGATCAACAACCACCAGTTGAGCTTTTCGGGTGGTCGCGACAAAACGACGTATTACCTCTCGCTGAATTACTTCGACAACAAAGGAATTTTGCTGGGATCTGATTTCAAGCGGTACTCGTCGCGTTTTAGCCTTGATACACAGCTGAAAAGCTGGGCGAAAGTGGGTCTTAGTGCCAACGTATCGCGCAGTATTCAAAACGTGTCACTGGCCGATGCGGCTGAAGGAACCATCTGGAACGGTGCATCGACCAGCCCACTGATTCCCGTGAAAAATCTGGATGGCTCGTGGGGTGGCGGACAAACGGTGGGCGGTGTGCAATATAACAACGCTAACCTGGTCGGAAACAGCCAGTTTCGGGGTAATACCAAAACGTCGAACAACATTTTCGGAAGTCTCTACGCTGAGATTCAGATCATGAAAGACCTGACGTTGCGGAATGAACTATCTTATTCGCTGGGGCAGGATAATAACATTGCCTTCCAGAAAGCAGGTAACGTAGGCGGTACATCATTCCGTAGTAAACTGATTGATTCCCGGTCGGACAGCTATTACTATTCGATTACCAACTACCTGAATTACAATAAGTACGTCAAGAAACACGGCCTTCAGCTAACCCTGGGGCATCAGGTGCAAAACTCATACTACCAGGCCATTTCGGGTACGAAAGTAGATTTGCAGGCTAACATTTTTGACCTCAACACGGGTAGTGCCGACCAGACAACCTGGGGCCTGAGCGGTGGGAAGGGCCAGTGGGCAATGGAATCTTATTTTGCCCGCGCCAACTACACCTACGATGATCGTTACTCGCTGTCGGCCAGTTTCCGCGCCGATGGGTCATCGAACTTCGGACCCAACAACCGGTGGGGCAGTTTTCCCGGCGTGTCGGCTGGCTGGACGGTGTCGAACGAGAAGTTCATGAAAGGGAATATTTCCAACGTGTTGAGCTACGCCAAGGTTCGCCTGGGGTACGGGGTAGTCGGTAACCAAAACTTCCCGGGTGGAGCACCTAACCCGGCTTACGTGGGTGCCGTGCAGTTCTTCTCCGGTCCCGTGGGTTTTGGTTCGTCGAACATGATCAACGGTATTCCGAACCCGAATCTGAAATGGGAATCGGTGAAAACAAGCAATGCCGGGGTTGATCTTGGCTTCTTCAACGGCCGGATCGACGCGACCATTGACGTGTACAAGAAAGTAACCTCCGACATGATCATCTTCCTGACCGGGCCTAACCTGATTGGCGTAGGCGACCAGTGGGATGACCTGAAAGCACCGCTAGGGAACGCTGGTCAGATGACAAACACCGGGGTTGATATTGGCCTGACAACGACCAACGTGAAGAAAGGTAACTTTAGCTGGAAGACCAACGTTGTCTTTACCCAATTTACCAACAGCTACGACCGGGCAGCCAGTGCGGCTTCGGCGCTGGACGGTAAAGTGTACTATAACAACTACCTGATCACGCACACCACACCCGGTCGGCCCGTTGGTTCGTTCTGGGGACTGGTTACGGACGGGTTATTCCGTACGCAGGCTGATCTGGACAATAGCCTGCCCCAGTTTGGCTATAAAGTTAACCAGAACGAAACCTGGCTGGGCGATATTCGCTACAAAGACATCAACGGGGATGGCAAAATTGACGCGCAGGATCTGACATTTATCGGTAGCCCACTACCGAAATTCAGCTGGGGGTTCACCAACACGCTGAATTATGGCGACTTCGACTTCTCGCTGTTCCTACAGGGTAGCCAGGGGGCAAAAGCGTATAACTTCCTGCGCTGGCAGTTGGAGGGCCTGAACAATGCCTACACCAACCAGCTCAAGACGGTGAATGACCGGTACACGGAGTCTAACCCGAACGGCGCTTTGCCCCGCTTCACGAATACCAACAAGAACAACACCGCTATGTCGGACCGGTATATTGAAGATGCTTCGTACATGCGTATTCAGAACATTACGCTCGGCTACCGGCTTCCGAAGGCGCTGTTGAGCAAAGCCAAAATAGCGAACCTGCGGGTATACGGGTCGATTCAGAATCTGAAAACCTTCACCAGTTACTCGGGCTACGATCCGGAAATCGGGGCTTTTAACAACAGCATTAAACTGATGAACGTAGACACAGGCCACTATCCGAACCCACGCACGTTTACCGTAGGCGCTAATCTGCAATTCTAAATTAAAGAGCGAAAGAGTGAATGAGCGAATTGCTGACGCAAGAGCCTCGACACTCAATTCTCCTCTTCAGAAGGCGGTAATCGCTCTTTCGCTCATTCACTTTTTCACTCTTTAAAAGATGAAACTCAAGCCACTATATGCCCTGATGCTACCGGCGATGCTGCTGTCTTCGTGTTCGAAAGACTTCATCGAACGGCCCTCGCTGTCAGGCACAACAACCGGTAATTATTACAACAATGCCGACGAAGTACGGGGGGCTACCAGCACGCTTTACAGCGGATTGCCCTGGCGCAACTACGAAAGCCGGGCGCAGGATGCCATTGGCGATGTAATGGCGGGCAACATGTTTACCTACACCGACGTCGAGTATCTCAATTTTACGGTATCGTCTGCTTCTGAACGTATTGGCGCTTCCTGGGGTGCTTTTTACAAGATCATTGGCTACGCCAACGTGATGATCAAAACGTTCGAAGAGAAGAAAGCCGCCGGAGGTGGAGCCACCTACCTGGACCCCGCCATTGCCGAATGCCATTTCATTCGCGGAATGATTTATTTCTACATTGCCCGGACGTGGGGCGCTGCCCCGATCATCACCGATCCTGGTGCAACAGCCCTGTCGGGTAACTTCAACATTCCGCGTTATATCCAAAAAGATGTGCTGCGGTTTGCGCTCGAAGAGTTGGCACTGGCGGAAGCCGGTTTACCTGAATCAGACGTAGCCGGGCGGGTAACCAAATACGCGGCCAAGGGATTGATGGCAAAAATGTATCTCTACAGTAAAGACTACGCAAATGCCAAAGCCAAAGCCGAAGAAGTGATCAACTCGGGCCGGTACAGCCTATCTACTGACTACAGTGGCATGTTCACCAAAATGAGCATGAATAACAACAGTGAGTCTTTATTTTCAATTCAACACCAGCTGGCGCAGGACCCCTGGGGTACCGGAAACATTAAGAATCCTGATCGGGGTGCCGGTGCGCTCCGCACGTCCGAAGCCGATGCCTGGGAAATGTACGTTCCGTCGCTGGATTTGTTAAAAGAATATGAGTTTGGTGATCTGCGCCGGAAATGGTCGGTGATGGAACATGGCTGGACAAACCCGAACTGGAAGCCCCAGCGTACCAATGCCCCTAAGTACAATGCATTTATGGCGAATGGGTTTAAGTACGACACCTTACAACCCACGGAAGATGGGGGAAGCCTGGGGCCAACGCGTTCCAATATCGTCAAGTATTTTGCCGGACCCGGTAAGAGTTTTGGTGGCGATGCGGTATTGGGTCAGAATTCGGGCAACAACGTGGTGTTGCTGCGCTACGCCGATATTCTGCTCATCTACGCTGAGGCTACCCTGGGGGGAGCGGCTTCCACCAGCGACGCGAAAGCGCTTGATGCCCTGAACAAAGTACGGAGCCGGGCTGGCTTGTCGCCCAAAACATCCTTTACGCAGGCTGATATCCTGCACGAGCGCCGGGTCGAATTTGCGTTCGAAGGCGATTACTGGTACGACATTCAGCGCCAGGGATACGCCAAGGCGAAAGCCATGATCGAGAAGCAGAACCGGGGTACGGTAACGACGGCAAACTACATCACGAACTTCTCGGAAGACAAAATGTATCTGCCAATTCCGTCCGGCGAGATCGTGCAAGATCCTGAGTTGGGTAAAGATCCGGTTCCTTATTACAAATAAACATGAGTTAGTTTGTGGTTTTTTGTTCGGCGCTGTTCCATCGTTGGCCAACAACAAACGACAAATCACGAACTAGCTTCACTAAAAACGTAATCGAATGAAAGTCAATAGATTTAATCGAATAGCGGGTTTGTTACTCCTGACGGCTGTGGCCGGTTTTGGGATAACCGCCTGCGAGAAAGATACGGATGGAACTCCGCAAATTGCGCCCGGCAATCCCGTGGCTACGGCCATGGCGCCCGATTCGGCATCTGGTGGTTCTGTCGTTACCCTGACCGGAACAGGACTGGGCGATATTCGGACCATTGTCTTTGAGAAACAAAGCGTACCCGCCGGGTTCCAGCCGACATTGAACACGGACAATGCCCTTATATTCCGGGTGCCAACGGATGCGTTGGGCGGCACACAGAAGGTTACCTTCACAAACAGTGCGGGCCGGTCAGTTTCCGTAGATTTTAAAGTGCTGGCCTTTTCAACGGTGACCGACGTGTCGAACTACGACTTTACGAAAGGTTCGGAAATCACGCTTACGGGTAATAATCTCGATGACGTAACGGCGGTTGCCTTTGCCGATTCGGTAAAGGGTATTTCGGATGCGGCTACTATTGTGTCGAAGTCGCAGAAGCAACTGGTTGTTAAAATGCCGGCTTCTACACTTGGCCGGGGTACGCTGAGCATCACCAATGGTACGGGACGTATTCGGACAAAGCAGGAGTTTGTCAATCTTGACATGGCTTATAAAATCTTTACCGACGCGTACGGAACGGGTTTTCAGGATGCTTCCTGGGGCGATGCCGCTGCTGTCTCGACCAAAGAATTTAAAACGGGAACAGCGTCCATCGGCAAAACCTTCCAGAAAGGAAACTGGCACCTGGCTGCTTTTGCCAACTGGTCGGGGTCGGCCATTCCGTACTCCACCGATTACACCTATGTAACGGGCTGGATCAAAGGAGCCTCCGCCGATTACTCACTCTACCTGACAACCGACGCCAGTAAAGCCGGATTTGGTGGTTTTGACGACAAGAATAAGATCAACGTAAAAGCAGGTGTCTGGAATTACTTCAAAATCAAGCTGACAGACATCGACTTTTGGTTACCGGGCAAAACCCTGACTCAGGTTGGTTTCCGAATTCAGGGGCCTGATAAGCAGGATGAAACCTTTTACTTCGATGATATTCTGTTAGTGAAGTAACGTGAATCACACGGGCGTCTCTGCAGACCAGAGTAGGGGCACCCGTGTGATTCACGTTACGTAAACCTTTTTCCCTAATACAATTTAGCAATGACTTATCTAAAGGGAGCAATCCCTTTTTTTGTGGGCACTTGGCTGGCTACGTTGCTGACCGGATCTACGGTCGAAGCCAGTCAGGATGTTACGCCCGTTGGCGGGCAGGTCGCTTACGGCCTGCCGACGCCGGTAGCTACTAAACCGCCAACTGTCGTGCCGATGATAAATGGGCGGGCTGAGGCCGAACAGGGCGATCTGACGGGAGTGGAGATAACTACGGCTACTCCCAATTTTTCGGGAACGGGTTACGTAACCGGCATAAACAGTTCGACGGATAAAATCAGCATTACGGTGAATGTATCGGCAGGTCTGTACGAAGTGGCGTTTGGCTATGCATCGCCCCACGGGGATAAAGGCGTTGATTTTCAGGTAAATGGCGAACCAGGAAACGGCACGTTGAAACAGACCAGCACAGGGTTCAGCTCCGCTAAGGTTGGTAAGTTTTTACTACAAAATGGCCTGAATACCATCGCTATTTACCAGGGTTGGGGGCATTTCGATATTGACTATATTCAGCTTACCCCAACATCGGTATCACAACCGGTTAAGCCGCCGAACGTACTCGTTGACGCCCAGGCTACACCCTCTACGAAAGGATTGTTCGCCTACATGGTCGACCAATATGGCAGTAAGATCATCTCAGGACAGCAGGATGATGTAGAGTATGTACTGGAAAAAACCGGCAAGGAGCCCGCCATCGGTTCTTTCGACCTGATGGACTATTCGCCGAGTCGTGTGCAGTTTGGCACATTACCCCACCGAACCAGCGAAGACATGATCAACTGGGCTAAAAAAGGTGAAGGGCGGGGAGTGATCAGTCTGGCGTGGCACTGGAATGCGCCCACCGACTTGATCGATCAGGCACCCGATAAACGCTGGTGGCGCGGTTTTTATACCGATGCTACTACGTTCGACATAGCTGCTGCGCTGGCGGACAAGCAAGGCGAACGCTACAAACTCATCCTGCGCGACATTGACGCGATTGCCCTGCAACTGAAAAAATTTCAGATGGCCGATGTCCCCGTTCTCTGGCGTCCTTTACATGAAGCCCCCGGTGGCTGGTTCTGGTGGGGAGCCAAAGGACCTGGTCCATTGAAAGAACTGTGGCATATTCTGTACGACCGGCTGACGAATGACCACCAATTACACAACCTGATTTGGGTATACACCGCCACCGACACGTTCAATGCAGACTGGTATCCCGGCGATCAGTACGTTGACGTGGTAGGTATGGATATTTACGCCCAAGCCAACGTGAACATGAGCGGAAACTGGGGTAGTTCACAGACACACTTGAACGGGAAAAAGCTGGTGACCTTGTCGGAGACCGGAAATTTGCCAAACCCAGACAAGATTCGGGGATTTGGCACGCACTGGTCCTGGTTCTCGGTCTGGACAGGCGCGGATTATATCAAAAAGCAACCTGTTGAGGTACTAAAAGCGGTATTCACGGATAAGGACGTCATTACGCGTGATAAACTGCCAAACTGGCGATTGATGTCACGGGATTAACGGGAGATTGTGCCCAAACAGAAGTTGTAAAGGCGTGAGCATGGCTAATTACCACGGCACACGCCTTCATTGTTGTTGAGCATTTTGTTTCTGTAGTGTTGTTG
This sequence comes from Spirosoma lituiforme, assembly GCF_054776635.1. Taxonomy (NCBI): domain Bacteria; kingdom Pseudomonadati; phylum Bacteroidota; class Cytophagia; order Cytophagales; family Cytophagaceae; genus Spirosoma; species Spirosoma lituiforme. Next base: position 323,575 of record NZ_BAAHBO010000006.1, on the reverse strand, counting down.
TCATCTCTCCCGACCGGTCCGCCGATGCGGGCAGGAGAGATGACAACAACACTTATTGCGGTATACTCATCAATAAGTTTAGACAGCCTCTAAGCGTTCTTATTTTAAATATTTCTCGATTGTCTGCTGAATGAGCTGGCGGCTCGCTGCGGAGTTGTAGGCTGTTTTTTGCGTTGTAACCGCTAGTTCATCAAGTTCATGCCCCAGGGTCTGGCCTTTCACCTGCCCCTTTATGGCCACCGCATCACGCTTGGCCAACACATCGCCCCACACCGCCCGGACGTCGGCCCAGTACGCCCGATGGGTAGCCCAGAAGTCTTTCGCAGCTTTGCATTTGGCGTCGTCCGTGCGCCGGTAGGTATTCAGACCTTTTTCAGAAGCCAGCAACTGATCACCGGCTTCCGAGCGAATAACCTTGTCGTTGTCCTGCTCGTGTATGTAGCCATCCGGCCGAATTTCGTGGTGGTTGGTCCGGCGCATCACATTGTAATCCGTTCGTTTGGTGTATTCGCGCCGGGGTAGGGGGGCGTCAACTGTGCTTTCCCAGTACGTACGACCATCGGCATGAATCCAGGTGGCCGACCCTTCGTAGCGGGGGCTGTCATCGACCTCAAATACTTTCTGCGTCCATTGACCCTTTGTCTGCGCCGGGGTCAGCTTCACGCGTTTCCACGACGCATTCTGGTCAAACTTAAGCAGACTTGTGTTCTGGAACTCCCAGTCTTCACGCCAGTGCTTGATCACCATTGTGTCGTTCACGACCAGCAGATGCTGAATAACGAGTTTGGTCGATTTATTGGCTGGCCCCGACTCTTCATCAACAAAGACCAGCTCGGTGCCTTTGGCTGTGTAGCGGTCTTTGAACGTATAGTTTTTGTCGGGCGAAAAGGTCTCGGCGTACAAAAAGCTGACGTCATGACAGCCGCATTGCCCTTTTATAGCTGCAATGTCTTCGGGCTTTGGGGTTGTTTGCGCGTGAAGAGGACCGATGGCCAGCAGAAAGGCCGACAGGAATAAGAATTGATGCATAGAACGGCTAGTTTATATAGACACATTGACGGGTCAAAATTATATTTATTTAGACTCTTTACAAATTATTTTTACTTTTGTTTGGACAAATTCTAAATAGGGTCTACGTTTGTGGCATAAAGCAACTGCCAGACGGTACGTCGATGTGCAGAGTCGGATTTACCTAAATGACGCCATGTCCCCGTTTTTATTGCTAACCCTGTCGTTTATACAGCCAGCTCAAACCGATACGCTGAAAGCACGGCCCATTGATGAGGTCGTGGTGACGGCTACGCGGAATGAACGGCCGATGGGGGCACTACCGCTGCCGGTTACGGTGATTAGTGGTAAGCAAATCCAGCAGATGGGCAGCCTGCGACTCAATGACGTATTGCGCGAGCAGACCGGCCTGGCGGTTGTAACGGATCACGGGCAGGGTATTCAGGTGCAGGGATTTGGCCCCGACTATACGTTAATTCTGGTGGATGGCGAACCCATTGTGGGACGTACTGCCGGTACACTCGATCTGACTCGATTAGCGGTTGGCAACATCAAACAGATTGAAGTCGTTAAGGGACCATCGTCCAGCTTGTACGGTTCCGAGGCTTTGGCAGGTGTCGTTAACATCATTACGCAAAACCCTAGCGGTGAGCCAAATCAGGCAAAAGGCAGCTTGTCGGCGCGGTACGGAGCCAATCAAACCAGTGATCTGTCGGCCGATGTCAATAGGCAATGGACCCTTGGGCGGTCGGGTAAAGTGGGCATCTATGCCTTTGTGGATCGGTATCAATCGGCCGGGTACTCGCTGGCAAACGGCTCGACTCAGGCCCAAACCGTTGCCCCGTTTACAAACTACACGGCCAGCGGACGGCTGACGGCTACGGTAGCGACCAACCTGACATTAGCCGTATCGGGCCGTTTTTTCACGGAAAACCAATTGAATAACTTCACTGTTAGCCCCGATATTCAGGTATCCGGCCCCGGAACGGTGCGGGATTACAGTCTAAATCCCGTTTTGACACACCAGCTTTCAGCCAACTGGAAAATTACGTATCGCTACTATCATACAGGCTATTATACCCATACTGACCTCCGTTACACGGCCACTCGCGACGAGTACGATGCCAGTTTTTTTCGGCAGACATTTAACCGTCCGGAAGTCGTGGTAGAACGGATTATTAATCCTGGAAACATTCTGACTGCCGGAGCAGGCTACATTGCCGAAGGAGTCGAAGCAACGCGCTACACAGAACACAAACAATTTAACACGACATACGGATTTGCGCAGTATGAATGGATGCCATCGCTTCGCTGGACGGTGATTGCTGGCGGACGTTACGACGCCCATAGCCAATATGCCAGCCAGTTTAGTCCTAAGCTATCAGCCCGTTATGCCCTCAGTCCGTTGGTTGCTTTGCGGGGGAGCGTAGGCGTTGGGTTTAAAGCGCCAGATTTTCGGCAATTGTACTTGAACTTCGACAACGCGGTGGCGGGCTATAGTGTATTCGGTACGCAGGAGGCTGTGGCCGGTCTCGCCCGATTAAGGCAGCAGGGGCAACTGGCGGAGGTCGTTCTCGATCCTGCTCAACTGGCTACCATTCAGGCCGAACGATCTGTGGCCTATAACATTGGCGCCCAGCTCAAGTCCCCCGCATTCCCGTTGACCGTAAGCCTGAATCTGTTTCGCAACGACATCCGGGACTTGATCGAAACGCAGGTGATTGCCCGCAAAACAAACGGTCAGAATGTATTCAGCTACAATAATTTAAGCCGGGTGTTTACGCAGGGGGCTGAGCTGGAAAGTAGCTGGCGGTGGGCCGTCGGAACCGGCTATCTGACGCTGAGTGGCGGGTACCAGTACCTGATTGCCAAAGACAAAGCCGTTGTGGATGGCATCAACGCCGGAACCGTGTACCGACGCAATCCGGAAACCCTGGTCAGTGAGCGGATAAAGCCGGCCGAGTATGGCGGCCTGTTCAATCGCTCCCGGCACATGGCTAACCTGAAACTCTTTTACGAATCGCCTAAGCGTGGGCTCTCGGCTTCGCTGCGGGGCGTCTATCGCGGGCGGTACGGCTTCGCCGATCGGGACGGAAACCTGATTCTGGACTCGGACGGCGAGTATGTTCGTGGGTATATGCTCTACAATGTGTCGGCCGCCAAGACCTGGAAAGCCCTGACGCTACAGGCAGGTATTGATAACCTGACGGGTTATACCGATCCGGCCTACATTCCAAACCTGGCGGGTCGACTGTGGTACACGTCGCTGCGGTGGGCGTGGAAATCATGATCGGTTTTTGTCAACCAAGTATCTACTAAGCAATCTAAAATAGAAAAGCTCATGTGTAAGAACTGCCAGTGTCTTCTTTTATCCGATTCCGCCAACGGGCGCATCACATTGCATGATGGCATCACCGTCAACGATACGAGCCCGACGGCTGCACCCACGCAAAACCTGTATAACATCGCGTTAGAGTTTAATAACATTACGCAGTGGCTCTGCTACGATGATTTTCTAGCGTTGGAATGGAATGTCCGGAGTATCGATACTTCCGCCTATTTCGAAGCTCATCCTTACGAAGAACGAATTCACCTCAGTACGCCATCGCGTTTTCTGCGGTTCAGCTTCCGAATACACGAGCTGATCGAATTACGGAAAATGCTGAGTCGGGCGGTGGCGCGCCTGCACTGGTTCGAGGTATTGCGCAACGCCCAGAACTAAGCCGGTTTGTGCCATGACCCATGTTCTCATGTTTCGAACCAACATCAACACCGACGAGCGCATTCATCGGGCTGCCTGTCGGTTGTGCCTGCTGAAGGGAATTTGTCGATGGCGCATTGATCTCGATGATGAGAATGGCAAGACAACCCAATGCATTCTGCGCGTCGAAACCGAATCGCTTACCGAAACGGATGTCATTCGATTACTAACCGCTGCCGGATTGCAGTGCGAGGTACTAAACTAATTACCAATTAACCAACCAATGTCAATGACTAATTGTATCTACAAAACAGTGCTGGCTATCTGTTTGAGCACTGCCTTTTTCTCCTGCAGCAAGGAAGACAACCCTGTTGTTGTCGTGCAACCGCTGGCGGCTGTCACGGTAAAAGATATAGCGGCTGACCCAACTAGTACAACCAGTACAACATCGGCCACGGGCCAGCAGCCCGTTGCGGCAACCGGCAGATTCACGCTCTACAATTTAAAAGATAACAAACAGGTTGCAAACACGGACTCCGCGACAAACAAATGGGACGTCGGTTTTCGGGGAACAACCATTATTGTTAACGGTGGAGCAATTCGTTCAGGGCAGGGGGGCGCTTACGTGTATACCGGTACGTTCGATGAGTTGACCGCCGTACCGGCATCAACAACCTTCAGCCAGGACCAGAGCGCTACGGCGTTGGCGATCACCACGGGCTCCGGCAAAGGCTGGTACAATTATAACCAGGCTACCAATATCGTTTCACCCATTCCCGGCAAAGTATTTGTCATTCGAACCGGCGACGGAAAATACGCAAAAATGGAGATTCTGAGTTACTACCAGAGTGCACCGACTGCCCCGGATGCCAATAGTGTGGCCCGTTACTACACCTTCCGGTATCTATATCAGCCGGACGGAAGCCAGACATTCAAGTAATTCAGGACTTTTGCAGAACGGACAGATTACAGGTAGTGAGCTCTATCTGATAAACACAAAAAAGGCACCCGTTATGAGTGCCTTTTTTGTGTTATTGTAATCCATAATTTATTCGAACGGATTGCCGTCGTACGTAACGCTGGCAAGTTTCTTGTCCAGGTAGTACACTTGGTCGGCTGGAATCTGATCGATCAATTCGAGGCAGCGACGAGCAATGTATTCTTCTTCCATTTGCTCTTTCACATACCATTTCATAAGCTCTTCGGTAGCGTAGTCGCTTTCCCGGCGGCAAATCCCGACAATGCGATTGATCGAATCGGTAACGGCAATTTCCTGATCGAGAGCTCCTTCAAATACCGAACGTAATGAATCGAACTCTTGTCCTACAGCGTGTACTTCGGGCGAGTAGGCCGTAGCACCCTGGTCGCAGAGGTAATGGAACATTTTCATCGCATGCTTACGCTCTTCTTCCGACTGGTTGTAGAAGAAGCCCGCGCTATGGTCGAAACCATTGCGATCGCACCAGCCCGCCATCGCCAGGTACTTCGACGACGATACCATTTCCATTTGTATTTGCTGGTTCAGGGCCAGTTCAACGCTTTCTTTAACGGAACTGCGTAATCTTGCTAGATCTTTCATATTGATGCTTACTTATCGGTGAGACGTTTATGTGACAAAACAACACAAAAAAAGCGGGTGTTGTTGTACAACCGCTTTTTATTAAAGAAATTTAGAGAAAGTCTATTTATGGTTAGTTCGTTGTGGTGCAGCCACATTCGCGAAGCATAGCGTTCAAATCCAGCATAAGCTTGGCACCGTTTAGTAACTCACGCAAGTGCACCACCTCACAGAGTGTTAATACGTAGCACCGTTCGGAGCGGGGAGGGGTCAGGATTTCAACATCATGAGCCGCAGCGGTGCTCAAGGCCATCTGTTTGATGTCAACAGTTTCGACCATACGCCGAAATTGGGCAAAATCACGTGCCGACAAAGGCGTGTGCGTATCCCAGAATTCCAGGATTAATCGGTTGCTCGTGTCGCACTGATAGACAACTCCTCTATCGGTTCGAAATACTTCCTGATACGTCGCTGCTGTTTCCGTGGCCACCATTTTTCGTAAATGAATGAACAAAGATACAGTACATTTACTAGTTTAGAGCGTTTCTAAACAATATTTTTTTACGTCGGCTAAAGGGTCTATTGGGTGAGGTAATTTAGCCTTCGTGCACACAATATTTTTTGTCATTGCAACCGGTCGACCGGTTGCAATGACAAAAAACAGAAGCCCTACTTAGGCAATGGCATATCCTGCAAGTCTTCGTCGGTGAGCTTGATCGTAGCTGCCTTTACGTTTTCTTCCAGGTGCTTCACCGACGATGTTCCGGCAATGGGCAGCATAACGGGCGATGCCGCTAACAACCACGCCAGCGCAATTTGATAGTCTGTTGCCCGGTGGCGCTCCGCCACTTTTTTGATCGCGTTTTCGGCGGCAACGTTTCCCGCATTAAGCGGATACCACGGAATGAAAGCGATGTTGTTCTGCTCGCAATACTTCAGCACATCATTCCAGCGCTGCTCGCCAAAGTTGTACATGTTCTGTACCGACACCACATCGAAGTATTGTTTGGCTTCTTCGATCTGTTCCACACCTACCTCCGATAAACCGATGTGCCGGATCTTACCCTGTTGCTGGGCTTCCTTTAAAAAGCCAAGGAACTCCTCCGAAGGAACCTTCGGATCGAACCGGTGAAGCTGATACAGGTCGATGCGGTCCAGTTTCAGGCGTTTCAGGCTACCATTCAGTGCTTCTTCGAGGTGTTTGCGGCTACCATCGACCGGCCATTGGTTGGGGCCAGTGCGGAGTAAACCGCCTTTTGTACCGATCACCAGACCATCCGGGTATGGGTGGAGCGCTTCGGCAATGAGTTCTTCGGAAACGTGCGGGCCGTAGCTGTCGGCCGTGTCGATAAAGTTGATGCCTAACTCAAGTGAGCGCTTTAATACGCGGATACACTCATCATGATCGTTGGGTGGTCCCCAGATACCTTCGCCTGTAATACGCATGGCTCCATAAGCCATCCGGTTGACCGTTAAATCACCGCCAATTGTAATTGTACCAGCCTGTGTAGCTGGTTGTTGGTCTGTTGCTTGCATGGGTTTTCCTACTAGTTTGTCGGTTATACCCTAGTATATCCATATAGGGTATTCCCTGTATAAACCAACAGAAAACCTTTTTGTGTAACTTGACTCTGAAGTTTCTGATTTTACCGCTTCTCAATGCCGTCCAGGACGCGTCGGATAACATTAGCGCGCTGCATGAAATCGAGCGAAGTATGTACATCCTGATCATCAATGACCTGCTTGAACTGTTGCAGAAATTCGATATAGGCCGATAGCGCATCCGAAACGTTCGCCCGATTCTGATCGAAAATAGGCGCCCACATGGCGGGTGAGCTTTTCGCCAGACGAACCGTTGAACTGAACCCCGTACTGGCCATGTCAAAAATGGCCTGCTCATCTTTTTCTTTCTCTAGTACGGTCAGGCCAAGAGCGAAGGCGCTAATGTGGCTCAGGTGCGATACATACGCCAGGTGCAGGTCGTGTTCCTGCGGATTCATGTAAAACAGCCGCATGCCCGCATCCCGGAACAGGCTTTCCGTCAGCGTCAGGCTATCGGTACGGCTTTTCTCCCGGTCGCAGATGATGAGGTTCTTGCCCAGCAACAACTCTTTAAAAGCCGCTCCCGGTCCGGAGTTTTCGGTACCCGCCATCGGGTGAACCGCTACAAACTGCGCTCGTTTGGGGTGAACATCGGCCACATCGCAAATGAGGCCCTTGGTCGAGCCGAGGTCAACTACGGTAGCACCCGGCGGCAGATGATCGAGGACGGTGGGCAGCAGGTCGATAATGATGTTGACGGGTGTTGCCAGGACTACCAGCGTACTTTGGGCAACGGCTTCTTCGAGTGGCAGAACCTCATCAACGATGCCTTTTGCCAAAGCTAACTGCCCATTCACAACCGATGTATCGACGCCGATAAAGCGCATTCTGGGGTATTTCTCGCGTATAGCTAAGGCAAATGATCCCCCTAGTAAGCCTATTCCTACAATGCTGACAACCATCTGAATTGCACCGGCAACCCGGCGGGATTTTTATGATTTTTGGGGCGGGTTATGTCACTGCGACATTCCTGTGCTAATGGCGCTTCAGCCGTGCCGTTGCTTCGTCAATGCGCTCCTTGGGCAGACACAACGACACGCGCACATAGCGGTTGCCTTTTGGCCCGAAAATGAAGCCGGGGGCAATGAATATGTGTTTAGTCAATAACAAATCGTTGACCAGCGCTTCGGCGGATGGTATAGAGTCGGGTAATTTGGCCCAGATAAACAGGCCCTCCTGATCGGTGGAATAGGAGCAGCCCAAGGTATCGAGCAGGGCGTGTATGGCGTCCAGCCGACCCTGATAAACGGCGTTTCGTTCCCGGTGCCAGTCGTCGGAGTTAGCGAGGGCTTCGGTAGCAGCGTCCATCAGTGGTTTAAACTGGCCTGAATCGACGTTACTTTTTATGGACAGTACCGAATCCACGTAGGGCCTGTCTCCTGCCATCCAGCCAATGCGCCAGCCCGCCATGTTGTGCGACTTGCTAAGCGAGTTGAGTTCGATGGCCACTTCTTTGGCACCATCCACTGATAATAGACTAATGGGTGGTTTTTTGTTGAGAATCAGGCTGTACGGGTTATCGTGGCATAGCAGAATCCTGTGATCATGCGCAAAGCGAACTGCCCGCTCAAACAGAGCACGGGTAGCGGGTGCGCCGGTTGGCATGTGCGGGTAATTCATCCACATAATCCTGATCGGGTGGGCTGGATCGGCACTGGTCACCAACTCCTCCAGAACCGTCCAGTCGGGTTGCCAGCCGTTGTATTCCATAAGGGGGTACTCCTGCACAGAGGCACCCACCATCGTGCTCACCGCCCGATAGGCCGGATAGCCGAGTTCAGGTACCAGCACACCATCGCCCTCATTCAGAAACGTAAGCGAGATGTGGGTAATGCCTTCTTTGGAGCCAATAAGGGGTAGAATCTCCGTGTCAGCGTCGAGCGGAACGCCGTACGTATGACCGTAAAAGGCGGCAATGGCCTGCCTGAATGCGGGCGTACCTTTGTAAGGCTGATACCCATGCGCCGTTGGTTGCTGCGCAGACCTGGTAAGCGCATCGATCGTGTTGGGCGATGGCATCAGGTCCGGATTGCCGATCCCCAGGTTAATAATGTCGTGACCAGCCGCCTGAAGACGACGGACTTCGGCCAGCTTTACTGAAAAATAATATTCCTGCGTTTGGTCGGCGCGGTGGGCAAGAGGGATAATCATGCTGAACTATACTTCTTATGATTTTACGAATTGGCCATTAAGCCGGCTGTGGCGTGTCGCGAACCACAAAGATACTCGTCAGTATCATGCTACACGTTAAGAAGCCCGCGCGGTCAGGCAATATTTCAAGAGGGGAGCCAGATGCAGTGACTGCATCATTTCTCCAGTATTGATGATCGCCAGCGCCCGTTCCAGCGATACCAGATGGACGGTGATTTCTTCCGTCGATTCGAGGTGTTGGGCCTGCTTCAGCTCAACGCCTGTTGCCAGATAGGCATGCGTCAGGTTGGAATGCGTGCCCGGATTAGCCGAAAGAGTCATCAGGTGTTCCCAGTGGCCCCCGCCAAAACCGGTTTCTTCCAGCAGTTCGCGCTGGGCTGCTACCATCGGGTCTTCACCAGGATCAATAACGCCCGCACACAATTCGTAATGAACACCGGCCAGGCCATGTCGGTATTGCCGGATCAAAACCAGTTGGTTGTCGGTCGTAACGGCCACCACGTTAACCCAGTCCGGGTATTCGAAAATAAAGTAATTCGGAATGGTACCGCCGTTTTCCATACGAATCGCTTCTTTCCGAACCGTAAACCACGGTAAGGTATGGATGTATTCAGATTGTTCGACCTGCCAGGGCCGGGGGTCATTGTCGGGAGTCATAGCCGCAAAGGTAGGCAGACCTATCGGACTAATTCATCCGCAAAGCGCAGGTATTGTTCCCAGTCATACTCCGTAACATCGTGTTTTCCGGTCCGATTGTGGTAACGGACGGTTTGGCCAATGGGCTGATTTACGCCGGGAAAGGTCATTGTACTCAGGCCCACTTTGCCATACAATGCGTAAACGGGCTCCGTATGAGCCGCGCCCAGAAACTCGCCTTTGGGGTCCGACCATTGGTCATCATCGGCGCTGGCCACGTAGAGCGGGCGGGGGGCAACCAGAGCCAGCAGTTCGTGCTGATCGACCGGCAGGGCGGCTACCCGCTCGTTGTAGGTTTTATACCGTGCACAAAACCAATGAGGAAAGCTGGTATTAATGCGTTCCACGGTTTCACCATACCAGCGCCGGGATAGGGCGGCTCCGCCTTCACCGGATTCATTGGTAATAACGGCGGCAAACCGGCTATCCTGCACGCCAGCCCATATGGCCGCTTTGCCGATGCGCGAATGGCCGATGGAAATAACCCGTTTTGCATCAATGGCCGGATCGGTTTGCAGGTAATCGAGTATACGGCTCATGCCCCACGCCCAAGCACCAATGGCGCCCCAGTTATCGGCCTTTGTTGTGTCGCCCGGCGTGGATTCGCCCGGCGTGGATTCGCCCAGTACCGACCGAATACCCACACGCCAGCCCGCTGGATGATCTGGTTCGAGGTCGCCATAGTAGGCTGTAGCCAACGCGTAGCCTCGTTTCAGAATCGTTGTTATGGGCCAGCGACGTGCCTGCATACCCCGGGCTTGCTCAGTAGCTTTGTTATTGACCGACGTACCATCATGGCCATTCACCATCCAGCGGGTCGAGAGCGGAATGTCGGCTTCTGAGGTGACGCAATGGTTTCCACAAAAGTTTAATCCCAGAAAAACGGGAACGGCCTTTCTGCCTTTGGGCAAGTACAGCAATACGTTGATGGGCGACAGGTGGGGATAGTCGACAAAAGTGATGGATACCTGCTTGCGGATGGCTAATCCATTCAGCGCTGATGAATCGACGGCGGTTGTCTGGAATCGAAGTTTGATAGCCTGTTTGGGCGTTTTACCGTACACATTTTCGGCGAAGAGTTGCTGAAGTTCGACCCGTCGGTTAGCCCATTCAGCTCGGGTTTTTACTACTTTGCCTTTCAAATTAATCAGTGCATTGGGCAGGGTGTAGGAACCTACTTTGGCTTCGTCATAATTGTAAACTGGTTCGGTTACCTGTCCATTGGTGAACCGGGTCGACAGCAGGGCAAGGGCTAAGAAAAGCAGGAATCGAGCCATATACAGGGTAGAGGAAAGAGTCTGACAGAAAAGTCGGAACCCCTGTTTTTCATACTCTCTAGCTACGTTGTAAGGGAGTAAATGTGTCTGGAGGGGTGGCTTTTTTTACGACGGTCATATTAACCGCCCTGCCAGATTCGTTGTAGAGATTACGTTTGCTTTTACGAATTTGGTTCGTACAAATTGAAACCTGATGAAGAACATTTTTGCCCTTTTTGCTGCTGCATCCTGCCTTTTCGTCTCATCCTGCCATCGTCCTGTTGCTTACGTTCAACCGACCTCCCATCCGGCGGCAGCCAGAATCTCGACTGAGCAACCCGTAGCGCAGGCAGATGCATCGGTTTCCGACTTCAGAAAACAGGAAGCCAGGCCGCTGGCCGCTGAGCCACAATCGAGCGCGCCCATCACGGCCAGCCGAAGCAATCAACCGACGCAAACAGAGAGCAGAGCCATCGAACACCGGATGCACCGGATAAACACGCTGTTAACGAGCTCAACGACTGAAGCAACGGATCAGCAACCTGGGCCCAAACCGAAGAAAAAACTACGCTTAGGGAATCAAATTCGGCAAAGCCTTGGTATGAAGCTGCGCCCCGAACTGAACTGGTGGCAGCGCATCAGCTGGAAGCTGAAAGCATCGGTACTGGTCATTCTGGTTGCCGTTCTGTTTGCGATACTGCACGTTACTATACTGGCCATCATTTTTGGTATTGTGGGCGCGTTTCTGCTCATCAGTGGCCTTAAGCGCTCGTTTAAAGTAAGAAGGCCGTGGTTTTGATTTTTGACCCTTCCCATGCTTCGTGTCTTCATGGACCGCTTTACCTGCCGGATGTGCGGTTTGTGAGGACACGAAGCATGGGAAGGAAATGCTGGTTCTAGGGCAACCGCTTTACCGCGTCGTAAATCAGCTTAATGTACTTCTCGCGGTCGATGTCGTAGACAAATTCGGCGTTCGGTGCTTTCTTGAGCACGTCGAAAAAATCGACAACGGTTGTGCCTGCCGTCAGCGTGCCGTTCACTTCAACATCCACGTAACACGGCTTCGAGGTGAACATCGTGGGATCGATAAGCCAGGCAATGGCACAGGGGTCATGGAGGGCGGCACCACCAGTCAGTTCGGGCCGTTCACGCCGGTAATAGATGGAAAAGAAATCCATCAGTTCAGCCACAACCTTGCCCGATTTATTCCCGATAGCGCGGAACAATTCAATGTCTTCCTGAAATACCAGCGCCTTGTGCGTAACATCGAGACCGCACATGGTGATGGGCACGCCCGACCTGAATACAATGGCAGCCGCTTCGGGATCAACATATATATTGAACTCCGCGGTGGGTGTGATGTTGCCACGTAAAGCGCCACCACCCATGATCGAAATCCGTTCGATCTTTGGTTTCAGATGCGGATACGCCAGCAGAAACGTAGCTATGTTAGTCAGTGGTCCCGTTGGTACCAGGGTTACCTTGTCGGTACTCTCGGTCAGAATAGCCGCCATGGCTTCAATAGCCGATAGGGGTTCTGTTTTTACGACAGGTTCCGGTAAAATCGGGCCGTCCATGCCCATTTCTCCATGTACGTTATCGGCAATGATAAGCTCCCGGAAAAGAGGTTTATCGCTGCCTTTGTACACCGGAATAGCAGCGCCGATCAACGTGATGATTTTCACCGCGTTTTTTAGCGTCTTGGCCTGCGTCTGATTGCCCGCCGAGGTCGTAATGGCCCTAATATCAAACCGGTCGCTGCCAAAGGCGAGCATCAGCATGACCGCATCATCGTGTCCGGGGTCGCAGTCAATGATTATGGGTAATTTGCTCATCGTGTAGTCTGTAAAGTTATCCGTCTGCATCAGCGGCTACTATCAGCAGAACGTTCAGATGCCAATATACAGTCATCCGGCTACGTGAATGAATTTTAAATGTACACGTATAGATCTGGCCGTGATCACCTATTTAACTTTACTTAAGTATATTTAACTATTTTTTAATTACAGTTTTGGATCATTTGGGCGCAATTTTACGCTTTTAAAGGATGGAGGCATAGGCGCATTGAGGCCCTCTATATCAGATGATTTTCCAAAAAACAATCCTATATCTGCTGTGTATTTGTTCCCTACTGACGGCCTCTGCACAGACTACGCTGACCTTGCGACAAACACTTCAGCAAGTGCGTGAGAACAGTCCGGCCCTTCGTGTTGAACGACTGACTATCAATGCCGCCCAGGCGGACCAGATCACGGCTAACCTGCGGCCAAACCCCATATTGAATAACCAGACACTGTTTCAACTCCAGCAGACGCCCGGCATTGTGACCCCATCGGGGGAGGGGGTAGGGGTACTCAACCGCCAGCGACGGCAGTTCTGGCTGCAGGCAACCAAGGAGTTTGACATTCACAACAAGCGGGCGTACCGGAATCGATTTGCCGAAGCCAATACTAATCTGGCCATTCGGAGTGTGGCCGAAACGGAGCGTGGACTTTTGTTCGATGCGGCCAATCGCTACCTGGATGCCTGGTATGCCCGCATCCAACTGGCCTTGCTGCAACGGGCTAAAGCAAACGTCGATACACTGGTACAGTTGAATCGAGTTCGTCTTAAGGATTTGGTAATCAGCAGCACTGACCTTACCCGGACGCAGTTGATTTCAGATCAATACGACATTCAGACCCGTACTGCTCAGCAGGATCTTCGGAATCGGCTGAATGAGCTGCGTCTGGTGATCGGCTCGGCCGATAGCATTACGGTGGCACTCAACGACTCGATTATCAATCCAGCCTTTAGGAATCCGCTGAGTTTATACCCGACCGTTAATGCTAGCGCCGACAGTCTGTGGCAACTGGCGGCTACAACCCGTACCGATGTGCGCGTTGCAGAGGCAAATCTTGAGTCGGCCCGACGCAATGTAGCTTTGCAGCAAGTGCTGGCCAAACCGCGCAACGAAGCCGGCTTCATCTGGAACCCCCAGAATGCGGTTCCCTATGCGGGGGTTTTTCTGACCCTCGAACTACCCGTTTACAGCCGTAACCAGGGCGAAATTCAAAAGTCCCGCGTGCTGCAGGATCAGGCGGATCAGGCGGCTGCCCTCGTTCAGCGACAGATACAGGCTGAAGTGCAAACGGCTTACCAATCCTTTGCGACGAGTCGTCAGAATATTGAACGATATGTTGGTATCCGGCGCGATGCCGACAGGGTGCTGGCCTCGGTTCGGTACGCGTATCTGCGGGGAGCCACAACGCTCATTGACCTGTTGCAGGCCCAAACGTCCTGGTTCGATACGCAAACGGCTTATTACCAGTCTCTTTATGCCCACCGTCAAAACTATGTCCGGTTGCTGTACGTAACGGGTCAGATTAACGCTTACTGATCATGAAACTTCGTCCGATCGTCCTGCTGGCCCTACTAACCGTTGCCTGCAAAGACAAACCAAAGCCGGTTGTTACCGCCATACCGCACCCAACCATCACTGCCGATGGCGTGCGTATCTCGTTTCCGGATTCGCTGATGATGAGTCCCTTTACAACCCAGCCAGCCCGGTCGGGGGCCATCCGTACCGACTTTTCGGCACCGGGGCATGTGGCGGCTATGGTTGTACGGTCGACGGAAAACCCGTCCGAACGGCTGGTTCTGTTCGATGAACCAAGTTTGTCCAGTAACTACACGGCTATTTTGCAGCACCGGATCAATATTCAGACGGAACGCGGTAATCTGGAACGGGTCAAAGACTTACAGGCGCATGGGGCCGCATCGGGTAAAGAAGTGATTGAAGCGCAAACGCAGCTGGCCAATGAAGAAGCGGCCATCATTTCGGACGAAGCCACCCTGAAGCTGGCGGGTTTCGACCCCGAAGCGCTTCGGAAAGCACGACCGAATACGATTCTGGTGGTGTGCGAGATACCGGAAAATCAGTTTGGCAGCATCCGGAAGGGGCTGGTCTGTACGCTCAAGTTCACGGCTTTCCCCAACGAGCGGTTCACGGGTGTCATTGATAACGTCAACGACTATGTCGACAACACGACCCGCCAGATCAAGCTGCGTATTTCAGTGCCAAACCCCGACGGCCGACTCAAGGCGGGCATGTTTGCAACGGCAGAATTCGGTGTTTCGGAAGGCAATCTGATGACCGTCTCGCGCGAGGCTATTGTAACGGTACAGGGCCGCGATTATGTCTTTATCCAGACGGGCCCCAGAGCCGTTGAACGGCGGCCTGTTGAACTGGGACAGCAGCGGGCCGACCGGGTGGTTGTGCAGAACGGGCTGAACGAAAATGACCAGGTGGTTACGGCCAACGTGCTGCAATTGAAAGGCTTAAGTTTTGGGTATTGATGTTTGGGCTAAGCTCCCGCTTGGCCCCTGTCAGCTCTTAATAAGGCCAGGTGGGAGCCTGGGCCAGACCATATAGATGATTCAGAAACTGATCTTATTTTCCCTCAAAAACCGCTGGATTGTTGTTGGTGTTGCGGTGGCTGTTATGGGGCTGGGGTTATGGTGTTTCAAACTACTCAAGATTGAAGCCTACCCCGATATTGCGGATACCAATGTCATTGTCATCAGCAAATACGATGGCCGGGCGGCCGAAGAGGTTGAGCAGCAGGTAACCATTCCGATTGAGCGCGTGCTGAACAATGTACCGCACGTAACGGATCGCCGGTCGCGGACTATTTTTGGCTTGTCGGTGGTACAGCTGAACTTTGATGAAACGGTTACTGATTACTTTGCCCGGCAGCAGATCATTGAGCGGCTCAGCAGTGCCCAGTTGCCCGATGGCGTTTCGCCGGAGCTGGCTCCATTGACTACCGCCGTTGGCGAAATTTACCGGTACGTGATTGAAGCACCAGCGAGCATGACACCCATGCAACTGCGCGATTTGCAGGATTGGGTCATCATTCCGCAGTTGCTTCAGGTGCCCGGACTGGCCGACATAACTACGTTTGGCGGGCCGATCAAACAGTACCAGGTTATTCCTGATCCGGCTAAGCTGCGTAAGTTCGGCCTGACGTTACAGGATGTTATTGAGGCTGTCCAGAAGAATAACCAGAACACGGGCGGGAACGTTATTTCCCGAGGGGGACAGGGCTTCGCCGTACGTGGGCTGGGGGCGCTAAAATCTCCCGACGATGTGCAGAACATTGTGCTTAAAGCAAACGAAGGCGTACCCATTCTGGTCCGTGATGTGGCCAGTGTCGAGATAAATCCACCGTCGCCTTCGGGGATTCTGGGCTACCGGATTCCTGATGAAAAGCTGGATGTGATTGGGGCCACCGAAGGAATCGTTCTGCTCCGGCGGGGAGAAAACCCAAGCGAAGTGCTGGAATTGCTGAAAGAGAAGATTGCCGATCTCGAAGCACGCGAACTGCCTAAAGGGGTTCACTTACGGGTGCTCTACGACCGTGGTTTTTTAATCGATCACTCGTTAGAAACCGTTGCTCATACCCTCATTGAAGGAATTTCCATTGTGGCGATCCTGCTGGTGCTGTTTCTGGGTAGCCTGCGGGCGGCCCTGGTTGTTACGGTTACGATTCCGTTTTCGCTGCTATTCGCGTTTATCCTGATGAAACTAGTTGGTATTCCGGCCAACCTCCTGTCGCTGGGTGCCATCGACTTCGGGATCATTGTCGACGGAGCCAGCGTGATGGCTGAACACCTCATCAGGCGCTACCGATCAGCGGGACCCGCCGACCGTAATCAGGGTATTGTGAACGTCACGGCCCGATCGGCAGGGGAAGTAGCCCGGGAAATTTTCTTCTCAGTAACCATCATCATTCTGGCGTATATGCCGATTTTGCTGATGCAACGCGTTGAAGGGAAGTTATTTAGCCCCATGGCGCTGACCCTGTCGTTTGCCGTAATCGGTTCCCTAATTTGTGCGCTGACGGTTATTCCGGTACTCATTTCGTTTGCCTTCCGTAAGGTGCTCACACCCGGCGGAAAACCCCTGAAAGAACATAAAAACTTTTTGCTGTCGCCCCTGGAGCGGGGGTACCAATGGTTATTGACATCAACGCTGTTTCGGGCACCGGGCCTGGTCGTTGGGGTTGGCATGACAGTTGTGCTGGTCATGATTGGCTTGGGATTGAAACTCGGTACCGAATTCCTGCCCGAACTCGACGAAGGATCTATTTTTATGCGAGCCTTTATGCCGTCGGGTATTACCATTCAGGAGAATGCGAAGATTGCCCCCAAGATTCGGGACATTATCAGTACCTACAAACCGGTCAGTTTTGTCATTACCCAGTCGGGTCGTAACGACGACGGCACGGATCCATTCCCAACCGACCGTACCGAAATCCTGATTGGGCTTAAAGAATACAGCACCTGGTCGGATACGATCTCGAAGAAGGAGATTGTGCGGTCTATGCAGGCTGAGTTACAGGAAGCTTTTCCGGGAGCGTTCTTTTCTTCGGGTCAGCCGATTATCGATCAGGTAATGGAAATCGTGACGGGTAGTGCGGCCGACCTGGCTATTTCGGTCGTGGGCAACGACCTGACGCTCATGCGCGCTAAAGCCGACAGCATTGCGGCTCTGGTAAAGGGCATGAACGGTGCCGTATCGGTAAACATCGAGCAGGAGGGGCCGCAGGATCAGTTGGCCATCAACATCAACCGGCCAGCGGCCGCGCGGTACGGCATCAACGTGGCTGAAATTGAGAACATGATCGAAGCTGCCATTGGTGGGAAAGCCATTGGCTCCATTTACGATGAAGCCAAGCGCTACGACATTGTGGTGCGGTTTACGCCCGAAAGCCGGGGCAGTATTGAGGCCATCCGGTTGCTGCAGGTACCCTCCGCAACGGGGGCGCTCGTTCCCATGAGTGAACTGGCCGATATCCGGTACGTGCAGGGCCAAACAAACATTTACCGGATTAACGGCAAGCGAATGGTGACGGTTCGGACCAACATTCGTGGTCGTGATCAGGGTGGGTTTGTGAAGGAAATCAGCGAGAAGGTTCATCAGCACGTCAGGATTCCGGAAGGGTACAGCGTCATTTACGGTGGCCAGTACGAAAACCTCGAACGGGCTGGTGGTCAGTTAGCTGTCTCCATACCGCTGACGATTGTCGTGGTTTTTCTGTTCCTGTTCATGCTGTACGGAAACGTCCGTGATACCCTATTGACCCTTACGTGTCTGCTGTTTGCGCTGGCTGGCGGTATTGGTGCCTTGCTGCTTCGGGGTTATAATTTTAACGTGTCGGCGGGGGTGGGTTTTGTGTCGATCTTCGGTATTTCGGTTATGGCGGGTGTGTTGCTCGTATCGGCCCTGAACCGAAATCTGGTCAATAACCCAAAGTCCCTAAAGGAAATCACCATTGAAACGGCGCAGGAGCAATTTCGGGCCATTATGGCGATTATGGTTGTGGCCATTATTGGTCTGGTGCCGGCTGCCATTTCGAGCGGTATTGGTTCTGATGTACAGCGACCCTTGGCGACGGTTATCATCGGTGGTCTGACGACAACGCTGTTTTTCGCGCCACTCATTATTCCCCCCCTGTTCTACCTCGTTAACCGCAGACGGCCCCGCCCAACAGTAATTGACTCGTCCGGACATCCCACCCCGGAGCCTATTGAGGAAGGGACGGAAATATAGGGTCCTTTGCTGCTTATATCCTCGGCCTGTGTCTTCACGGGACGCTTAACTATGGCGAAGTTATGGCTGGCGCAAAAGCGTACCGTGAAGACGCGGAACGAGGAGATGAGCAGGTTAAACTTGTTTCTTCGAGGACTAGGTGGAGTCAGTTTCTTAAAACTGACTCCACGGAAAAATTCTTTTGGCAGTAAGGGATTACACCTTAATCTACCTCCAGAATGATTTTACCAATATGCTCGCTACTGACCATCAAGTCCTGGGCTTTAGCGGCCTCGGATAAAGGAAATGTGCGGTAAATGACCGGTTTAAGTCGGCCGTCGGACAGGAGGGGCCATACTTGTTTTTCAACGTCGGCGGTGAGGTTCGCTTTGAA
Source organism: Spirosoma lituiforme (assembly GCF_054776635.1). Taxonomy (NCBI): domain Bacteria; kingdom Pseudomonadati; phylum Bacteroidota; class Cytophagia; order Cytophagales; family Cytophagaceae; genus Spirosoma; species Spirosoma lituiforme. Next base: position 304,633 of record NZ_BAAHBO010000006.1, on the reverse strand, counting down.
GTTGGCATCGCGCGGTTTCAACATGCTCCCGCTCATTGTAATTCGCTTTTGCATCAACGTTGGAATGTGAATCTGGCTGTTAGCCCCCTGCATGGCATTGATGAACATGAGTCGGCCATCCATTGCTAGCAGGCGCAGGTTTTTGGGGGTATACTCCCCGCCAACCATATCCAGAATGACGTTGATGTCTATGTCGGTCAGGGCCTTTTCAAAATCTTCTTTCTTGTAGTTAACACACTTTACGGCGCCTATCTGCTCGCAAAAAGCGCATTTTTCGTCACTCCCCGCCGTGGCGTAGGCATTGGCTCCGAACGCTTTGGCCAACTGAATCGCGGTTACACCAATGCCACTGCTGCCACCATGCACCAACAAATTTTCTCCATCGGATAAATGCCCCCATCGGAAAACCGTTGACCAAACGGTCAAGATCGTTTCAGGTAACGAAGCGGCTTCCACAAACGAGGTATTCGGTGGAACGGGTAAGCAGTGTCGCTCATCCACAGTCACATATTCGGCATATCCCCCTCCGCTGATGAGCGCGCATACCGAATCGCCGATTTTCCACCGGTTTGTGTTGGGACCATATTGTTCCACAATGCCCGCTACTTCCAGGCCGGGAATCTGTCCGGTAGGGTCCATCTTGTAGCCACCGGTTCGCTGGTGAATATCGCTTCGATTAACGCCCGCTGCTCGTACTCGTACAAGAACTTGTCCCGATTGGGGCTGCGGAGTCGGTTGCTCCTGTAATTCGAGAACGGAACTGTCGCCGGGGCGTGTGATCCTGATTGCTTTCATACTAGCATAACCATTGCGGCCGCCTTTTGTCAGAAAAGATACCCCGTTCTGAGTGAAGAACTGGTTTTTCGAAACCACCTTAGCACGAAATAAGTAGTTATAAGTAAGAACTCACAAACTGAATGATGGCTCAGCTCGATCAATCTGTCTCCGCTATTAATGATGCCGTTCGTAAGCAATTGATTGCCTTGCTCACTGGCAGTAATGCCCACCAGTCATTCGACGATGCGGTTAATGATTTACCGGCCGAGCTCCGCGGAGTAAAGCCCGACAAACTGCCGTATAGCATCTGGCAACTCGTCGATCACATTCGCCGTGTGCAGTGGGATATTCTTGCCTTCTCCCGCGATGCAACGCACGAATCACCACCCTGGCCGTCAGGGTATTGGACGGAGGACGTAGCCCCAGCCGATGAGTCCGCCTGGCGGCAGGCGCTGGAACAAATCAGATCAGACCGCGATGCGTTCGTGTCCCTGCTAAACGACCCCACCCGTGATCTGTATAGCTCCTTCGAGCACGGCGACGGCCAGAATTTACTCCGCGAAGCGATGCTGATCGCTGACCACAATGCTTACCATATCGGCGAGATTATTATCATCCGGCGGTTGCTGAACGCGTGGAACAGTAGGTAAGGTATTGCCTGATGAACAGGCATTCCCCGTCTTGTGTATCCTCGCCCATGTCCTCACGGGTTGCTCCCGGAATAGCAACGCTGAGGCTAACGCAAAAACGGCCCGTGGGGACACGGGCCGGGGATACACTCAATTTACTTCATTATTTCTCACGCGAACTTCTCCAGTTGTTTTACCAGCACGTTGAAATCTTTTGGATAGGGGGCTTCAAATGACTGCTCTTCGCCATTCAGTAACGCAAAGGTCAAAGAACGTGCGTGGAGGGCAACCCGATGAATAAGCGGAAGCTCTTCCGTACCTTCTTTCAGATTAAAGTTTCGTTTTACATCCGATAAAAAGACCGGTTTGCCACCGTAGGTCGGATCGTTGACGATGGGGGCTTTCAGACACATCAAATGGACCCGAATCTGGTGCATTCGACCCGTAACAGGCATACATTCGACCAGAGTTGTTGTCCGGTAAGCCTGTAACGTATTGAAGATCGTTTCGGCTACTTTACCATGTTCGCGATCAATCCGAACGGCGGTTCCATCTTTAATGGGTGAGATAGGCAAATAGACCGAAATGTCCTCAAAATTATGCACCCCGTTCGTTATGGCATGGTAGCGCTTTGTGACTTCCCGATGCTCAAACTGCATGGCCAGATGGCGGTAAGCCTCCGGGTTTTTAGCGATAGCCAGAATACCCGACGTCTCTTTGTCCAGCCGGTGGCCGAGCTGAGCGTCGGCATGGTATGCTTTAGCCAGGCGCAAAATACTTTGCCCACCCCGGTCAACTGTGCGTTCATCGAGTGAGGCTACATGGGGCGGTTTGTTGATGAGTATATAATCCTCATTTTCAAAGATGATGAGGTCTTCAAAGACTAATTTCATGATAGTTAGTTTACGGCATCTGACTCACGGCACTTGGTAAACGGTAAAAATCGGCAAAGGCCGATTAAACAGAATACTACAGACTCGATACCGTAATCAAACACAAAAAGCCTCCTCCCAGTCGGAAGAGGCTCAAAGTAAATTATCTTGCTAAAGACTATACCGTCAGCGTACCGCGCTCGTAAGCCTTCTGAAGGGTTGCTTCCAGACCATTTTTGTTGATGGTCTTAATGGCCGACGTGGCCACTCTTAAGGTTATCCATTCGCCGGTTGATTCGACGAAGAACCGCTTTTTCTGCAGGTTCGGGAAAAATTTACGCTTGGTTTTATTATTAGCGTGAGAAACGTTGTTTCCCGTGCGTGTGCGCTTTCCTGTGATTTGACAAACTCTGGCCATTACCGTACTCGTTTTCCGTATGAGGGCGCAAAATTGGCTAAATAATTCATAATCTGCAAGTCATTCCTCCTTTTTTTTGAACCCATAGGGGCAATGGCGGCATCCGTTCCGGCAACAGTAGCCGCGTTTCAGGTGATAAGCGGCCGTAAAAACCACATACCCCTCGGGTGTGTGGTAAAAATCGTTGTCGGCTAAACCGGGCTCTTTTTTCTTATGGGGTTGCACGGGCCTTGTTTTGGGCTTCTGTTTAAGAAATTGTATTTTTGACATCCAACGGGTTGTAGCATCAGTTAGTTGCAAAACGTTGCCGAACCCGGCCAGGAATCTCACCTTAACCGCTTTTCAATATGACACTCGACCCAACAACGCCCGTCTCGTCTGCCGATAAGGCCATGCAACTGGAATGGAAGTATGGTGCGCACAACTATCATCCCATTCCGGCGGTGCTGACGCGGGGTGAAGGCATCTTTGTTTGGGATGTGGAGGATAAGCGCTATTTTGATTTTCTGTCGGCTTACAGCGCGGTCAGTCAGGGGCATTGCCATCCGCGTATTATCAACGCCATGATGCAGCAGGCCCAGCGCCTGACGCTAACGTCGCGGGCTTTTTACAATGATAGAACTGGTCTTTGCGAAAAATACCTCTGCGACTACTTTGGTTTTGACAAAGCGCTGATTATGAACTCCGGTGCCGAAGGGGGCGAAACGGCGCTGAAACTGACGCGCAAATGGGCCTATAAAGTCAAAGGAATTCCCCAGGATCAGGCTAAGGTGGTATTTGCCGCCGGTAATTTCTGGGGGCGCACGCTGGCTGCTATTTCGTCGTCCACCGATCCCAGCAGTACCAATGATTTTGGGCCGTTATTACCGGGCTACATCATTATTCCCTATGATGACCTCGGAGCGCTGGAAGCTACCCTGAAAAGCGATCCGAACATTGCCGGTTTTATGGTTGAGCCCATTCAGGGCGAAGCAGGCGTGGTCGTGCCGCACGAAGGCTACCTGCGTGGAGTGCGGGATCTGTGCACAAAATACAACGTACTGTTTATTGCGGATGAAGTGCAAACGGGGATTGGACGGACCGGTACCCGTGTTGCCTGTGATCATGAAGGTGTGAAGCCCGATTTGCTCGTACTGGGGAAAGCGCTCTCGGGTGGTACCATGCCTGTATCGGCCGTTATGACATCCGACGAAGTTATGCTAACCATCAGGCCCGGCGAACACGGATCGACCTACGGCGGTAACCCATTGGCTTGTGTTGTTACGATGGAAGCGTTGCAAGTGGTTGCCGATGAGAAGCTAACGGAAAACGCAGCCGCGATGGGCGAAATTTTCCGGGGCCGTATGAACGCGCTGTGCCAGAAAACAGAACTCGTTAAATCTGTGCGGGGCAAGGGCTTACTAAACGCTATTGTGATTCAGGAGCGTCCCGATCTGGGCGAGGAAACGGCCTGGGAAATCTGTTTGAAGTTAAAAGATAACGGCCTGCTGACCAAACCCACCCACGGCGATAAAATTCGATTTGCCCCCCCGCTCGTGATCAACGAAGAGCAGATGCACGAAGCCTGCGATATCATCGAGAAAACGATTCTGGCCTTTTAGGGTTGATATTTTGGTTTTTGGGCATTGCAACGAAGGGGGCAGTACCCAAAAACCAAAACAGCTTATACCTTATCCATTCTTACCGAACCGGTTGGCCATTTCTGAACGTAGCGACAATTTTATCGCCGTCAGCGAAAAAGTAGGTTCCCTTTCCGTTTGGAATATTGTTCTGAAACCAGCCCGCATACTTATCGCCGTTTCGGTAGTAGTAAACGCCGTAGTCGGACCGGAGGTTATCGCGGAAGTTACCTTTGTATTTTAGCTTGCCGTCGGCGTAATATTCTACGCCCTCACCGTGCTTGTCGCCTTCTTCAAACTCCCCGGTGTAGCGTTCGCGGGTCGGGTAAACGAATGTACCGGTGCCGTCTTCACAATCACCGGATACACAGCCGACGGTTGCTGAGCTTCGGACGGGAGCCCTGGGGGCAACCACTGGCCGTGCGGCAACTGTCGGCGTATTCGTTGGGGTAATAGCCTTCGGCGCCATGGCTACGGGCGTTTTGATGGCTGTTCGGCTTTTGGGGTACATAGCCTCCGCTTCCAGCCAGCCTTTCCGAATGGCGTCAATACGAGCTGGTTTTGCCGGATGTGTCGATGTGGCATGTTCATCGCCCAGCGCGCGTACGGCCACCGTTGCGTCATCCAGCGAAGCGCCTAACTGGTGCAGCACAAATCCCGAAAACTTATCGGCTTCGATCTCTTTTATTGGCTGACCACCCCGCCCGTCAATCGTGTGTCCCTGCAAATGGTGGCCGATTTCGTGCGCCATGATGCTTATGGCCGACCAGTCTGTTTCGGTTTCTTCTTCGATTTGCGCCATAAAAGCACCGTCGTAGACAATGAATCGCTGTCCTTTGAGAACCGTTGCAAAGCAGTTGTCGGTATTAGAACACTCGATGACTTTGAAGTTCCGGATCAGGCCGATGGGTTTCAGGATTCGATCAACAACTTTCTCGGCATGGCCGTTAGACACGGTTGTTGGGGAGCAGACCACCTGCGGGCCAATCTTGCCGCCCGTATAGCTACAAATGAAAGCACCAGACCCCAATGGTACTGTATTGGTTTGGGCAAACAGGGGGCCAGCCAGGGCCGTACTCAACAAAAAAGCAGATAAAGATAAGGCCGATCGCACAGGCATAACCGAGTGGGTTAATCGTTCAACACGGCAGAATAACGACAAAAATGGGTCTGCTATTTTAGGCAGGTAACGGGAAAGTTTTCAACAAAGCTTTTCGTGCTTTGACGGGCGGGGGCTCACTTACTTGAATCGCTGAACGGCTACTTTACCTTTTGCGCCTACCGCATAGCAGATTCCTTTGGCGCAGGCTACCGAGTGAAAACCGTCTGTATCGAGTCGTTGCCAGGTTTGCCCCTGATCGGCAGAGAGGCTCGTGCCCGATGGCCCAACGGTAAGCAGCCGGTCGCCGGGGAGTAGCGCAACGGCTTCCTTCAGGCCGGGCGGATCGGTGGGGGCGAGGAGTTGCCAGGTCTGACCACCATCGCGGGTGATGGCTCCGTTCGGGCCGGGTTGCTGCTCCTGTTTATAGTTTCCGCCAACGACAACTCCAATTTTCTCGGTGAAAAAGTGCATTCCGAACAACCCTGTTGCTTCACCGGCGGGTAGTGGCGTATTGCTGACGGTCCAGGTGCGGCCCCGATCTTTGGACCGAAATACGCGCCCAACTACCCCGCCACCCGACGCGATCCAGACGTTTCGCTTACCCTGGACCGTGATACTGGTACCACTGGCGGCAAAAGCGGCTTCGTTCGGTTCCATCACCGGCAGGCTGGCGGGTGGTACAGGCTGCCAGGTTTTACCGCCGTCGTCAGTTGTCAACATGAACCACCGGCGGCCAACCGATGCATCGGTCAGCGGATCGCTGAAAACAATGCCATACTGATCGTCCCAGAAATCCATTCCGTCAAAAAACACGCCCTCCTGTTGGGTCTGGTAGAGCAGTGTCCAGTGCTGACCACCATCTGTCGTCTTATAAATCCGGGCCTGCCCCTTTTCGGCCGGGCCAGCACTCATCAGGATAGCGGTTTGGGCATCAATGGCCTGAACATCACGAAAATCACAGGTTTGGGCGTCGGGAACAGTACCTGTCTGCCAGGTCTTCCCCCCATCAACTGTACGAACAAACGTGCCTTTAGTACCGCCAATCCAGACCACACCGGCTCCGGCTCCGGCTACACTAACGGCCCGGAAACTGGCATCGGTGCCAACGGATTGAGGTTGCCATTGCGAAAAAGCGGGTACAGCGAACGACAGCGCACCCAAAAGGAGTCCAAGGAGTTGTTTCATGACGGATTAATTGACTGCAAAGTGGCAAAATTTGCCGGGAAAGCCAGTCCATTAATCAACTATATCACATTAGGGTTTCAGACCGCTTGGTTGAGGGAGGGGGGCTGTTTGTTGGGTAGCCGTTTTCAGACGCATGATTTCGTCGGCCTGGCTGCTGGCTTTAAAGTAATAATACAGTCCCAGAATCAGGAATACTTTTGAGAGAACGAACACAGCAATGAACGCAGGGCGCCAGTATTTATGGACCCGGATGTGCGTGTCGTCAACTTCAACATGTACGTACGATTGCTCGTTCGAGCGGAATTCGGCCGATTCTTCGCGTGGCTTTTTGTGAGGAGCCTCTTGCCATTTTTTTATATCCGTTTCGCTGATGCGCAACGAAACCGCTTCCCGAATGCTGGGCGGGGGAGGCACAGCGTTACGAAGGAAGTAATTTTCCATATCCGTTTCGAGTTCGTTCAGTTCGGCCAGTACGTCTGGATCCTTAGCCAGAAGCTGCTCGACTTCTTCCTTCTCTTTCTCTGTAGTGATGCCTAACAGATACGCTTCCAGAATACCGTCTTTTAAATAATTATAGGTCTTCAAGGTATGTGGGCTATTAAGACGAACGGAGCTGTTTGAAATAGGTATAGATGGATTTTAACACGTTGGTTTGAGACAGTTGCAGTTTCTCCGCAATCGCGTCGGTTGAGTATCCCTGACAAAAAGACAATTCGAAAACGGTGTTTTCCACATTATCGTTCGCAGCAAAATTACGGTTTCTGGTAGAATCAGTCACTATCGGCGACGATAAAGTAGCGGTAGATCGGGCGGTAAGTGCTTTTTGCCGCGCCAGTCGAATGATTTCACCGGCAGTGTGGGACGAAGTCCCGGCGTATTCTCTCAACTGGGGCGACGAAAACAAGTCGATCAACACCGCCTGAGCTGGTTCAGGTTCTGGAATGATTCGTAAAATAACGCCATACGCCATTGAGCCGTATCGATCATATAACGTCAACTGACCCACACGTCTGATAACTTCCGGGGAAGTTTGTTTTTGTTCTACCTGTTTCATGCCACGCTCACCACTATATTTAATATGAAAGGGTGGCTAATGACCACCAGTAACTATACCTATTGTAAGTTTATGAAATGGGTTATCGAGTTAATATAAACCTAACGAATGATACAAATTTCATTAAAAATGGGGAAAATTGTATTGAAAACAAAAAAAAGTAAACATATATTAATGGATGTACCTATATGGTATTCGGCGACGTGTGCAGAGGGTCGGAAGGGGAGGAAAAGCAGGTGATGTCACTGGCTGTAGCGATGCCGAATGCTCTGGGTGAGCAACTGATAAATTTCAGCCAGTTTCGGCTGGTCGTTCAGGTAAGTCAGGTGCGTATCAATGGTTGTCAGATCACCCCGGCGGGCCGGACCGGTCTGAACGGCAGCGGGATCCGGGACTTCCAGCCCCTTGCGAATGGTTTCGGAAATGATAGGTCGCAGCAGGTCGAATTCCAGCCCATCCCGAACGGTCAGGTCACGGGCCAGCGTGAGCAGGTGGTTGGTAAAGTTACAGGCAAAAACAGCCGCAACGTGTAGGGTTCGCCGTTCTTCCGATGTAATGATGTAAACGGTATCGCTGATCTCCTGCGCCAGTTGAACCAGCGTATCCTCAGTTGCACTGTCAGCGGCTTCGATACAGAGTGGAATCTCGTCGAAAAGCATAAACGACTGCCCTTTGGTGAAGGTCTGTAGCGGATAAAAAACGCCTGTCTGAACTGGGACATCACTATAAATGGCCATCAGATTTTCCAGCGAGCTAAGCGGCCGGGCCCCCGATGTATGCACAACAATAGCCTTATCGGGTAAAACCAGTTGCGAACAAACGCTTTCGAGGGCGTCATCGGGAGTAGCCAGAATAAAAAGCTGCGACGGGCTATCGGCAAAATTCAGTTCCGAATGCGTACGGGCATCGTAGAGGTTGCTAACCAACTGGCGGGCGTGCTTCAGCTGGTGACTATACACCTCGTTAATGTGATGTCCAGCGCTTTCGAGAGCCGGAGCCAGGTGCCAGGCCAGGTTGCCGGCACCGATAAACGAAATTTCCATGCTCAAGTATAGGCTATTTTGATTAAATGAACGGTGTAGTTAGTCGATTGTCGGTCCAAAGAAAAACGTCTGTCGGGCTCCCCGGCCAGTAGCATTACCTAATTACGTTCGTCGCAGGCTAACTATTTGGGTAATCAACCAGTTACTTACCTTAATTAATCTACTCGATTGTTAGAGTAAAAAGCATACTAGCCAAGTCTCGCCTTCATTCATATGGAAATTCTGGTCCTGATCGTATATGCAATGGCCCTGCTTTTGCTGTTCGTATACAACTGTGGTCAACTAAGTTTAATCGTCAAATACCTGCGTTCGGAAAAGCAGCGCCAAGTAATAGCTCAGTCAGTCAGCCATATCTCACCGGAGAAGCTACCCATGGTAACAGTCCAGTTACCGATTTACAATGAACTGTATGTGGTAGAGCGACTTATTGACGCCGTTGTACAATTGAACTACCCGAAGGACAAACTGGATATACAGTTACTGGATGACTCGACCGATGAAACCGTCGGCATTATTGCCCAAAAAATAGCGGAATACAAGCGGCAGGGTTTTTTCATCGAACATATTCGCCGACCTGAACGTAAAGGCTTCAAAGCCGGTGCTTTGGCGTATGGGCTAACCATTGCCAAGGGGGATCTGCTCGCCATTTTCGACGCTGACTTTGTACCCGATCCGGAGTTTCTGCTAAAAACTATTCCGCACTTTGATGATCCCAAGGTGGCCATCGTACAAACTCGCTGGGAACACTTAAACGAAAACTTTTCGCTAATAACCCAGTTGCAGGCGTTTGGCCTGAACGCGCACTTTACGGTTGAGCAGAGCGGTCGGTACGCGGCCGGATTACTGGCAAATTTCAACGGCACGGGGGGTGTTTGGCGGAAAGCGGCCATTGTTGATGCGGGTGGGTGGCAGAGCGACACCCTCACTGAGGACCTGGACCTGAGCTACCGCGCTCAACTGCGGGGCTGGAAGTTCGTTTACCGCGAAGACGTCGGGTCGCCCGCTGAATTACCCGTGGCCATGAATGCCCTTAAGTCACAGCAATACCGCTGGATGAAAGGGGCGGCCGAGTGTGCCCGGAAGCTCTTTGTGAATGTGCTCAAATCACGGGATGTGTCTTTCTCGATGAAGCTGCACGCATTTTTTCACCTGTTCAGTAGTGCTACGTTTATTCTGGTGCTGTTACTGGGCGTCATGAGCGTCCCTCTGATTTACATTCGCAGCCAGCACCCGGAGTGGGAGTGGGTATTCGTGGTTATTAATTTGTTTCAGTTCAACTTATTGATTCTGATTACTTTTTACGGAATCCCGATCTGGTTTTTGAAAGGGGCAAACAAGAGTAAGCTGGCCTGGTATTTCCCCATGTATTCGTCGCTTATGATGGGCCTGTCGCTGCACAACACGATTGCCGTTATTGAAGGATACATGGGCCGGAAAACGCCGTTTGTGCGTACGCCGAAGTTTAATGTCAAGACGGCGGCCGACAGCTGGGCGGCCAATAAGTACATCAGTCGGCGAATCAGCTGGCTAACAGTAGCCGAAGGGCTACTGGCCTTTTATTTTTTGGGGGGTCTGGCGCTGGCTGTTTACATCCACGATTACCGCATGTTTTTTCTTCACATAATGCTCATGGTCGGCTTCGGTATGGTTACCATTTATTCACTGATTCAGGCCGTAAAGCGTTCGGCGCCAGTGCATCTCTAGGCCATCTCCGGCACAAAATGCTTGTTTCAATAAGGTAAAGAGTAACGAATTGCGGGTAGATTCTGGCTTGGTAATTGTAGGGTTTTGCAGGGAACACACCCATCGTTATCGAGGAAAACGTCGAAACGGTGGGTTGCTTGTTCGTATGACATCTGCTTAATTTATACTTTTGTTTATCGTTTATGCTGAATCTTAACGAGCGGCCAGGGAAAAAATCTTTCTGACAACAGACGATTGGCCTGTTTCCGGCCGTTTGATAGAAGAACGGCCCATTCGCTACTAATTCTGAACCTTATAGAGTCTTCAATGGTGAACCCCTACTTTGTTCACAGTTCTGTCGTTAGCCACCTGATTCCTGCCGTTAGCCGATTCCTGTTTATGCCAAACGGGTGGTTAATGCTGGCGTGCTGGCTACTTATTGGGCTGAGTGTAAGCGTGGGACAAGACAAACCCGCTCCTGCGCCCGCCCGACGCGGAGCTGCCGCCCGACGGCAACAGGCCGCGACCGATTCGGCCCGTGCCGATGCCCGTCGCCGGTCAATTGCGCGTGCTGATTCAGCGAAGCAGGCTATTCAGGATCGAAATGACAGCCTCCGTGCCTTGCGGAGTGCCAACCGCCGACCGACCGTTAACTGGCCCGACCGGCGGGCCACACGATTTTCCGAACGACCGTCTAAATCGCCCTTTATTCTCCGTGATCCAAAAGGCGTTTCGACCGATTTCCGGCTCGCGCCAGATGGCGGAATGGCCGTAACCGAGCGTGTTCGTACGGGGGGATCTCTCTCGGGGGCACCCATGAGCAACACCGCTACCGGTGCCGCACAGGGAGGTGCGGCAACTCCCACCCAGCCTACATCAACCCTACCACCATCCCAGTTTGGCCTACCTTACCGCCCGGCCGAAACGATTCCCTTTTCTACGTTTAACCAGCTTCAGAATCAGCGCGTTGAGCAGAACATCTGGCGGGAAAACAGTGCCAAGCGCGACGGGCAGAGCGCGTTGAGTGGTCGGGGGTTGGTGCCTAAACTCGAGTTGCCACCCGTTATTGACCGTCTTTTTGGGGGTAGTCAGGTCGATTTTAAGCCCAACGGTTTCGTAACGCTCGATTTCGGGTATCTCTATCAGTTTATTGACAACCCGGTTTTGCCCGTTCGGCAGCGCCGGAATGGGAACTTCATATTTAACGAGCAGATCAACATCAACTTCAATGGTAAGATTGGGGAGAAGCTGGGCGTACTGGCTAATTTCGACACAAAGGCTAGCTTCAATTTCGAGAATGCTCTCAAACTTAATTACAAACCGGGTGGCGGTTTGCCCGCTTTAGGTACAGGCCAGGGGCTGCCGGGTATGCCAAGCCTGCCGAGCGTTCCTAACCTGCCGGGTGTTCCCAACCTGCCGGGGGCCAATGGGGCGATGCCGACCTTCACTCCCCAAAATGAAAGTATTCTGCAGGGGCTCGAAGTCGGTAATATTAGTTGGGCGGTTAACAGCCAGTTGATTCCGGGGGTACAGAATCTATTCGGAATAAAAACCCAGCTGCGGTTCGGGAAGCTGAATGCCACACTGGTGGCTTCCCAGCAACGGTCGCGGAAGAACGAGATCGTGTTGCGGGGTGGTACCTCCAATCGGCCATACGAGATCCGGGCCGATCAATACGACGAAAACCGACATTTCTTTTTATCACAGTTTTTTCGGGCCAATTACGAAGCTTCGCTAAAGACGTTGCCGCAGGTAACCTCGGGGGTAAATGTGACACGTGTAGAGGTGTACGTAACGAACCGCACCAATACCACCGAGACGCTGCGGAACATTGTTGGTTTCCAGGATTTAGGCGAAGGAAACCCCTACAATCAGACGAATCCGAACGTGCCTCCGTTTTCCCGGAACAACCGGACGCCGTCGGACAACGCGGCTAATAGTCTGTACAACAGACTGACGGCCAACCAGGCTAATCCGCTCCGGCAGGTAGATCAGACAAATGACATTTTGACCGGCCAGTATCAACTGAACAAAGGCACGGATTATGACCTGCTCCGGGGTGCCAAACGTTTGACCGACCGCGAGTACAAACTTCAGCCCGAACTGGGATATATCTCGCTGGTTACGCCCCTTCGGAACGACGAAATTCTGGCGGTTGCTTACGAGTACACCTACCAGGGCCGGCGTTATAAAGTAGGTGAACTGACGGAAGATTACCAGTCCCGGCAACCGAATGAAGTGCTGGTGTTGAAGCTGTTGAAGTCGGCTACGCTACGCAACAACCTGCAATTGCCCATGTGGAATCTGATGATGAAAAACATCTATTCCCTCCCCACGGCGCAAATTACCCGGCAAGGATTTCAGTTGCGGGTTATTTATAAAGATGACATAACGGGTATTGATAACCCGAACTTGCAGGAGGGTCCCATTCAGAATATTCCGCTGGTGCAGGTGTTTGGTATGGACCGACTCAACCAGCAACTGGATGCTCAACCAGATGGTAACTTTGACTACGTCGAGAACATCACCATTGACAGCCGATACGGGAAGATCATTTTCCCGACTCTGGAACCCTTCGGCGCGTACCTGGCTACCCGGCTTGGTAACGATCCATCACTGAGAGCCAAGTACGTGTTTGACCAGCTTTACCGCACGACTCAGACGGATGCCCAGCAGATTGCGGATAAAAACAAGTTCTTCCTCAAAGGGTCATTTCAATCGGGCAACGGGGCTGAAGTGCAGTTGCCGTTTGGCGTCAATGAACAGTCGATTACGGTTACGGCGGGTGGCGTGCCGCTGATGGCCGCGCAGGATTATGTTTTTGAAGCACAAACGGGGCGGCTACGGATCATCAACGAAAGCGTGACCAATTCCGGTCGTGAAATTCGGATCGGCTACGAACAGCCGGATTTATTCCAGAACCAGATCAGGACGTTGCTGGGTACGCGACTGGATTACGCCATTAACCGGGACGTGAGCATTGGCCTGACGGCGATGCACATGAAGGAAACGCCCGCTGGTTTCCTGACCCGCGTCGCTTTGGGTAACGAGCCCGTCAACAATACGATTCTGGGTCTGAATACGACCATCCGCAAAGATTCACCCGGCCTGACCCGGCTTCTGGATGCGTTACCGGGTATACAAACCAAAGAACCATCGACGATTCAGCTAACGGCCGAAGTTGCCCAGCTCTTTCCCGGCACCAACCAGAAAGCACGGAATGAAAGCTACCTGGATGATTTTGAGGCTGCCCGGACCATCTATGACCTGACCCGTCAGCCCACGCGCTGGCGGCTTGGCGCCACTCCGCAACAGTTTCCGCAGGGTACGTTTGCCGATCCGCTGCCGTTTGCCTACAACCGCGCCCGCATTTCGGTCTACACCGTAGACCCCAGTATTTTCGGCTCAACGGGCACGCTGGGTGTTACGTCGAACATTGACCTGGAGGACGTGAACAAGCATGCGTATGAACGACCCTTCCTGCCGCAGGATTTGTTTCCGGGCCGGTCGGCCAGGGTTGTGCAATTACCCGAGAGTATTTTGGACGTATCCTACTTCCCGAGCGAACGGGGCATGTACAACTACAACACGAACCTGGACGCTAACGGAAACCTACCTAATCCAAGACAGAATTTCGGGGCTGTAACGCGGGCCATCGCTTCGGACATTGATTTCGATAATGCCAACATCGAAAACGTTACGTTCTGGCTGATGGACCCCTTTGTGCAGGGATCGGCGGGGGTAGTGCGGGGCAGTAACGATGATACGAAGAATACCAACAACACGACGGGTGGTAAACTGGTCTTTAACCTCGGCGATATTTCGGAAGATGTCATAAAAGACGGCCGCTACGAGTTTGAAAATGGTTTCCCGGCTAGTGCCGACACGTCAGATACGCGGATTGGTTCGGTTCAGACGACCAACTGGGGAAAAGCGCCAACGCAACAGTTTGTCACCAATGCGTTTCAGAGTGGCGTTCGGGAGCGGCAGGATATTGGTCTGGACGGACTCAGCAGCCAGCCAACACCCCCACCTGGCGTTGTAACGGAACAGAATTTTTTCCAAAATTACCTGCGGACCATTCAAACGCGGGTAACCAACCCACAGGCGCTGTCTGCCATTCAGCAGGACCCCTCGGGCGATGATTTCAAGTTTTACCTGGGCGAAGAAGCGGACCAGCAGAAATACCTGGTGGCGCGCTACAAACAGTATATGGGCATGGAAAATAACTCGCCCGAAAACACCAGTACCAATCAGTACCTGACCCCGGCTTCGTCTACGCTGCCCGATATTGAAGACCTGAACATCGACAACACGATTAATGACAATGAAGCCTATTACGAATACGAGGTAGACCTGCGCCAAGGTAAACTGGAGGTTGGGCAGAAATACATCGTGGATAAGGTATCTGTACCCATGGCGGGTGCTCCGGGGGGCGTGGTTACCTGGTACCAGTTCCGCATTCCGATTCGCGAACCGCTGCGAAAAGTAGGTAGCATCAACGGATTCAAGTCTATGCGCTTCATGCGGATGTACCTGACCGATTTTGCCGAGCCCGTAGTGCTCCGGTTTGCTGAACTGCAAATGGAAGCCAACCAGTATCGGAAATACACCGGCGATCTGACGCAGCGTGGTTTACAGGAAGTCCCCGAACCCTACGACGCTAATTTCACCGTTTCGACAGTTAACGTGGAGGAAAACAGCAGCACGCAGACCTCAACCGCCGGGGGGGCAAAATACATTTATTCGGTACCGCCAGGTTATGTCCGTGACCGCGATTATACCCAGCCAAACGTTGTCGAACTCAACGAACAGTCGATGCGGATGAGCGTGACCAACCTGCGCGATGGTGATTCGCGGGGTGCGTTCAAGAATACCAATTTCAACCTGCTGTTCCGGGAGCGTGTCCGGATGTTCGTGCACATGCACAATCCCGACAACGTAAGTATGCCGGGGGTATCAACGTTTGTGCGGATCGGTACGGATTACACGGAGAACTACTACGAAATCGAGATTCCGAATCTGGTAGCGACGCCACCTGGTCAGTCAACCCCTGAAATTGTGTGGCCTGCGGGTAACGAGCTGGATCTGGCCTTGGACGAATTGATCAATCTGAAAGCCAACCGAAACCGGCTATTCACCCGCCGAACGTCGCTGCCTTATTCCGAACGATCAGCGGATCAGCACTATATATTAACTGTAGTAGGTAATCCTGACCTGAGCTCGGTACAGTCGGTTATGATCGGGGTTCGAAACCCGAAAAATGCGGATGACGGCGAGCAGCCAAAATCATTCACCATCTGGGTCGATGAGTTCCGGGCTTATGGCTACGACCAGCATTCGGGTATGGCGGCTATTGGCGCGCTGAACATGAAACTGGCTGATATTGGTACGTTAACGGCTTCCGGCCGTATTACGACGTTCGGCTTCGGCGGGGTACAGACACGCATTGGTGACCGGGCGCTCGAAACCACCTCCGAGTTCGGGTTTTCATCGGCCCTGTCTGTTGATAAATTCCTGCCCGCCAGTTGGGGACTTCGTATTCCATTGTACGTCAGCTACGACCACCGGAATGTAAACCCGCACTTTGATCCACTCGACCCTGATACACCACTGGAAACTTCCCTGTCGACCAAGCCCGAAAGCGAGCGCGACAGCTATAGCCGGTTGGTGCAGGACAATACAACGCGCCGGGGGTACAACTTCTCGAATGTCAGAAAAATAAAAACGAACCCGAATGCCCGGTCGCACTTCTGGGACGTCGAGAATTTTGCGTTCACCTATGCTTTCAATGATGCCAAACGGACCAATATCCTAACCCAGGAGTATCTTCAGCAACAGCATCGGGGTGGTATTTCGTATACATTCAGCGGTCAGCCCAAGGCGTTTGAACCCTTCCGCAATGTGGCCTCTTTTGAAGCACCTTACCTGCGCTGGCTAAAAGATTTCAATATCACGCTATTGCCTACACTGGTGTCCATCCGAACGGACATGGATCGGAGTTTTATCAAAACACAACTTCGCTCATCGGACCTGACAACCAACGGCATTGTGCCGCAGTACGAGAAATATTTCCTGTTCAATCGCTATTACGACCTGACCTGGAATCTGACGCGCAGTCTGGTGCTGACCTACCATGCGCAGGCCAACGCCATCATCGACGAACCCGCTGGTGACATCAATACCCAGGCCAAGCGGGATTCGATCATCAACAGCATCAAGCACCTGGGCCGGATGAAAAACTTCGTGCAGGACATTCGGGCTACCTATCGGCTACCACTGGACAAAATTCCACTTCTCGACTGGATTGCGGCTGATGCCGTGTACGGCGTTGGGTACCAGTTTCAGGCTAATTCGTTTGGTGTCGTCGATTCGCTGGGCGTGCCCTTCGGTAACATTCTGCGTAACAACCGCGAACGGGGCATTACGGGGCGCGTCGACCTGATCCGGTTGTATAATAAAATCCGGTACCTGCGCTTTGCCAATACACCCGCGCCCGTCCGGAAAAACTTTGCCCGAAACCCCGGTGATATTGAGGACATTGTTCGGGGAGAAAGCAAGGTCTTGAAAAACTTCACCCGGGCGCTGCTCACTGTGCGGGGCATTAATTTCTCCTACGTTCTGCAGGAGTCGACGATTTTGCCAGGCTTCCTGCCGACGCCCAAGCTATTCGGTTTAAGCTCCGAAAATGCGCCCGGACTGGGATTTGTACTGGGTAATCAGGATCATAACATAGCCTACAAGGCTGCCGAAAAAGGCTGGCTGTCACCGAGTACCGTACTCAATACGGCTTTTCAGCAGAACATCACCAAGAAGTTTACGGCCAGTACAACCCTGGAGCCATTTAAAGACTTCAGAATGCAGATCAACTGGCGTCTGGACCGCACGGATGCGTACCAGGAATACTTCCGGCCCGGTTCGCAGGGTGGTCCGTTTGAGACGTTTTCTGCCGTGCGTAATGGCCAGTTCAGCATGTCGTTCTGGTCGTTCCGAACCGCCTTTATCGGTTTGCGCGGCAACAGTACATCGCCCATTTTCGATCGGTTCGAAGCCTATCGGGAGTATTTTATCGAAAAGCTGACGGCTGCCAATCCGGAAAAAACGGGTAAGTACGACAAAACGTCGCAGGATGTGCTGATTCCTGCCTTTTTTGCCGCCTACAGCGGACAGCCCGTTGAGAAAGCACAGTTATCGCCTTTCTACAATTTCCCCCTCCCGAACTGGCAGATTGCCTACAATGGCTTGTCGGGATTAGGATTTATCCGGAAGCGGTTCAGCGCGTTCACCATCAACCATAGCTACTCGTCCACGTACAGCGTCGGTAACTTTATCTCGAATCTGGACTACGGCGCGGCCTACGTCAATCTGGCCGTTCAGGGGTATCCGATGGCGGCTTCTATCAACCAGTTGGGCCAGTATGTTCCCGTCTTTGCGATGAGTACCATTACTATGTCGGAGAAGTTTGCGCCGATGCTTGGGGTACAATTCCAGACGAAAAACCGAATCAGCGGTCGGTTGGAGTACAACCAGAGCCGCGATATTGCGTTGAGTCTGTCGAACTCGCAGGTGGCTGAACTGAGCAACAAAGATCTGACGGCATCGGTCGGATTTACCCGGCAGAATATGCGTATTCCGTTCAGGATCAATGGGGCGTACAAGAAACTGAAAAATGACCTGACTTTCTCCTGTAACCTGACGTTGCGCGATACACGGGCCATTCAGCGGAAACTGGATGCCGAGCAGATCATTACGGCCGGTAACGTAAACTTCCAGTTGCGCCCCCAGATCAGCTATATTGTTAACCGTCGCCTGAATTTCAATTTCTATTTTGACCGGACCTTCAACGATCCGCTGGTATCGAACTCATTCCGTCGGGCAACTACATCGGGCGGTTTCCAGGTGAAATTCAATCTGGCCGAGTAGCTGGGTTGCGCAGCCACTTCGATTAGTAACAATCCCGTTTGTTTGCTGGTTGACTCAAGACATATTAACCAACAGACTATGCATTATAAAACGCTTGGCAATACGGGTGTTCTGGTGTCCGAAATTTGCCTTGGTACCATGACGTTCGGCGGTAGTGGCTACTGGAAAGCCATGGGTGAACTCCAGCAAAACGCCGTCAACGACCTTGTTAAAACCGCGCTGGACAATGGGGTTAACTTCATCGATACCGCTAATGTGTACTCGTTCGGAGAGTCTGAACGCCTGCTGGGTCAGTCTATAAAACTGCTGGGTCTGTCGCGCAGTGAACTCGTCATCGCGACCAAGGTACGGGGTCGGATGGGCGAAGGCAAAAACCAGGTTGGGCTGGGTCGCCTGCAAATCATGCAACAACTGGAAGACAGCCTCAAGCGCCTGCAGGTAGACCATGTTGACTTGTATCAGATTCACGGCTTTGACCCCATAACCCCCCTGGAAGAAACCATGCGGGGGCTGGAAGACGTCGTAAGAAGTGGAAAAGTGCGCTACATCGGCTGCTCGAACCTCGCGGCCTGGCAGGTGATGAAAGCCAATGGGATTGCCGACAAATACGGCTGGTCGAAATTCATCTCCACCCAGAACTATTACTCGGTTGCGGGCCGGGATATAGAGAACGAGATTGTGCCCATGGTGCTGGATCAGCAGATGGCGATTCTGCCCTGGAGCCCCCTGGCGGGTGGTTTTCTGTCCGGTAAATACACACGAGATAATAAACCTGAAAGCGATTCACGTCGGTTGGGATTCGATTTTCCACCCGTTAATCAGGAGCGTGCTTACGACATTATTGATGCAATGAAGCCCATCGCTGATGCGCATGGGGTATCCGTAGCGCGCATTGCGCTGGCCTGGGTGTTGGCTAAACCCGGCGTGACCAGTGTGATCATTGGGGCCAAAAATACGGACCATTTGCTGGATAATATCAAAGCGGTCGACGTAAGCCTGACGACGGAACAAATGGACCAGCTTAACGAAATCAGTGCCACGCCCGCGCCTTATCCGCAATGGATGATCCAGCGGCAGGGTGGTGATCGGTTAGGGGTCGCCAATTTTTCGCCGAACTCGTCGACGGTAGCCCCCAGATAAAGCTGTAAATGGATAAAACCCGGTGGGGAGCCGCTTTGCCGCTAAATCCGGTTTGCAAATCCGGCCCCATCTACCGTATTTTGTGGCCATAAATCAATTCCCCTACAATGACTTTTCCCGCAGAATTAAGCTACACGGAGGACCACGAATGGATTCGGATCGAAGCGGATGGTACCGCCGTGGTTGGAATTACTGAATTCGCACAAAAGGAACTGGGCGATATTATCTTCATCGACGTAGCTACCGTTGGCCAGTCGCTGACCAAAGGCGATGTGTTTGGCGCGGTCGAAGCCGTTAAAACCGTATCAGATCTGTTTTTGCCCCTCGAAGGTGAAATTCTTGAACTGAACCCGGCCATTGAAAAATCACCCGAATTGCTCAATAGCGATCCATACGGAGATGGTTGGATTATCCGACTGAAACCCGTTGATGCATCGCAGCAGGACAGCTTATTAACCGCCGACGCGTATGCGGAATTAGTGGGTGCCTGATGACACGTACTCGAAACCAGAAGGCTCCGCAAGGGGCCTTTTTTTTAAACCATCTTTTTACTTCGGTCCCTTCACTTGAAAAAGAGGAGGGGAGTCCCCCATGCAACTCCTGATTCGTTCTGCCCATATTGTTGATGCTGCTTCCCCGTTTAATGGGCAGGTGCGTGATATTCTGGTCGAAAATGGCTTGATTCGTCAACTTGGTGACGGTATTTCTGCCGACGCTACCGTTCGGGTAATCGAAGCGGATAATCTGTACGTTTCCTCGGGTTGGGTCGATATGCGTGTATCGACGCAGGACCCTGGTTATGAACATAAGGAAGACCTGACAAGTGTTTGCCGGGCTGCGGCTGCCGGTGGATTTACCGACATCGCCGTGTTGCCTAATACACAGCCCGTTGTCGACGCTAAAGGGACCCTGGGCTATGTTCAGCGCATGGGCGAAGGCCAGCCCGTTAGTATTCATGTCATTGCTGCGGTGACTAAAAAAGCCGCCGGGGAAGATTTTACGGAAATGCTCGACCTGCACCACGGTGGTGCCGTTGCTTTCTCGGACGGAGACCATCCACTCCAGAACCCGGACCTGCTGCTCAAAACGCTGCAATACCTGCAACCCATAAATGGCTTGCTCATGAACCGTCCGGAAGAAATGCACTTGACCCGGTTTGGTCAGATGCACGAAGGCATTCAGAGTACACTGCTTGGATTGAAAGGAATACCTGCGCTGGCCGAGGAACTGATGATTGAGCGTGACCTGCGGTTGCTGGACTACGTGATGAGCGAGAAACGGACTGACGAAAATCAAGAAACCGTCGCGTTCGGCAAGATGCCCCCGGTACTCCATTTCTCCACGATTTCCACGGCTCGTTCGGTCGAGCTGATCCGGCAGGCAAAGGCGCAGGGTACCCGCGTTAGCTGCGATGTGGCGGCTCATCAGCTTGTTTTCGATGATTCGGCGCTGGCTGGTTTCGACACAAACCTGAAAGTTAATCCGCCTTTCCGGTCGCCGGACGACGTAGCTGCTTTGTGGGCCGGGCTGGCCGACGGCACCATCGATGCCATTGTATCCGATCATACCCCACAGGATGCGGAGAGCAAAAATCTGGAATTCGACCAGGCCGAGTTTGGCATAATTGGGCTCGAAACAGTTTTTGCCAGCACCATTACCCACAACCGGGCGTTGCCTTTAGCCCAACTGATCGACAAACTGGCAACCCGACCCCGGCATATTCTGCGCCTTCCGGCCCTGAGTATTGCCGAAGGGCAACCCGCCAGCCTGACGCTATTCGACCCAACCGGTACCTGGACGTACAACCGGACGCACTCTAAATCAAAAAACTCACCGTTTCTGGGTCAAACGTTCACTGGCCGTGTTATTGGCACAGTCCATCGTGGCCAATTTACTCCTACCGTATGAAAAGTATCCTTCGTTATTTTTCGCATCCATTGCTAAAAATTCCCCTTTTATCGGGCTTGGCCACGGGTGTTCTGTGCTTTCTGTATTTTCTTGTCCTATACGCCATTGGCATCCCGGCTCTGGGCAATGTCCGGGTGCTTGATTATGGTATTCACATCATCACAATTCTGGGTACCATCTGGTATTACCGGAAGTATGTAGGCCACGGGCAACTGCATTTATGGGAAGGGCTTACCATTGGTTATGTGCTCAATACGGTAGCGGCTCTGGTAACGGGATGGCTTATTTACCTGTTTGTGACCCAGATTGAGCCGGGCGTTTTCGCTGAATATGTAACCAATTCCAAAAAACTGCTGCTCGAAGGGAAGAAACAGATTACCGACCAGTTTGGCCCGGAAACGTTTGCTGAGCAATGGCGAAAAGTATCGACCATGGAGCCGGGTGTTTTGCTGCCCGATGAACTGACCAAAAAAACAGCACTGGCCGTACTTCCCGTACTCGTCATTTCGCTAATTTTCCGGAAACAGGATTATAGTATTATGCAAGATAACACCTTATGAATGACCAACCCTCTACTGCACGTACGGCCCTGAAATGGGGCGCAATTCTTGGTCTTGTGCTGATGGCTATCACGCTGATCATGTACCTGACCGACCAGTCGACGAACCCCCTATTCAGCGGCCTCACGCTTGGGGCAGTCGTTGCGCTGTTGGTGCTGGCGATGCGGGATTACCGAACCCTCAATGGCGGTTACATGACCTACAGCGAAGGACTGGGTATTGGAGCCCTCCTCTCTGCGGTGGCCGGCCTGCTATCATCGGCTTTCAGTACATTTTACAATGTGGTGATTGACCCTACCGTTCAGCAGCGCGCTATGGAACAGGCGCGCGAAAAAATGGAAGCGCAGGGAAACATGTCCGACGAGTCAATTGACCAAGCTATGGAATGGTCACAAAAGCTCCAGTCTCCTGGCTTCACGTTCATTGCCGGAGTTTTCGGTACAGTCATTGTCGGGTTTCTTTTGTCGCTGATTGTAGCCGCCTTTATACGGCGCAATAAGGCAAATCCGTTTGAGTAAATGGGTTCTACGGTGTATGATTTTTGGTTTACGGCTGTTCCTGCTCTAGCCTCTCATTTGCCAAAATCCGCATACCGATAACTGAATACCCTAAACCGTTTTTTTGTGCTGGCTATCTTTCGAAAAGAGATCAACCAATTTTTCTCGTCGCCCATCGCCTACATCATCATGGGCGTGTTTTTAACGGCGGTCGGTTTGCTGCTCTGGATTTTTCCGGATACGAGCCTGCTGGAAAATGGCTATGCCGATATGGGCACGTTTTTTAATCTTGTGCCCTACGTGATGCTGTTTCTGGTTCCGGCCATCACTATGCGATCCATCGCCGATGAGGTGCGGTCCGGTACACTCGAATGGCTGCTGACCAAGCCGGTGAGCCGATGGGGTGTAGTCGGCGGGAAATTTCTGGCGAGCTGGCTGCTCGTTATTCTGACATTGCTCCCAACGCTGATCTATTATATTACCTTGTACCAGCTCGGTTCGCCCGTTGGTAATATCGACTCGGCCGGGGTATTTGGCTCTTACGTTGGGTTGTTTCTGCTGGCTGGCGTATTCGTAGCTATTGGTTTATGGGCATCGGCGCTCAATGATAATCAGGTAGTTGCCTTTGTTCTTGGCGTATTTTTCTGCTTCTTGCTGTACGCAGGTCTTAGTGCGCTGGCGGGTCTGTCCATAGCCGGAAATTTTTCGTATTATGTGTCGTTACTGGCGCTCGATGAACAGTACCGGTCGCTTGGCCGGGGCGTGATCGACTCGCGGAATGTTATTTATCTGATTAGTCTTATCTTTCTGTTTCTCTTCCTTACGGCCAACGGGCTGAAATCGACCAAATGAAACTGACTCCTACATTATTCCGCTGGCTGGCCATTATCTGGACCGTCATCATGCTGATCGGTTGTTTAACTCCTCATACAGAACTGCCGGATGAACTAGTGAGCTTGAACGATAAAGCCCAACACATTGCCATATTTGCGCTGTTTGCCTTGCTCTGGCGCCTGGCTGGTTTTAAGCTTTTTACGGTCGCCGTTGTCGGATTTGCGTTCGGAGCACTCATCGAAGTGCTTCAATATGTGCTGCCAATTAATCGCAGCGCCGACTGGGCCGATCTTTTTGCTGACAGCATCGGTGTCGTTGCCGGTGTCTTATTGGCTCCGCTCGCCCAGAAAATAGTAGACAGCATCAGCGGGAAGCTGATCAGTGAGTAGGCATCAAGAGTAGCAGCTTTTGACAGAGTGCGTGCTTCCTGGGGCATATTTATAGCAAAGCAGCCAACGACAGCCGTACCCTCTTTGCATGTTATTAGATGATCCATAGAACGGCTAGATGGCCCCTGGAAAAATAAAGTTGACT
The DNA here is from genome assembly GCF_054776635.1 of Spirosoma lituiforme. Taxonomy (NCBI): domain Bacteria; kingdom Pseudomonadati; phylum Bacteroidota; class Cytophagia; order Cytophagales; family Cytophagaceae; genus Spirosoma; species Spirosoma lituiforme. The sequence continues at coordinate 280,855 of NZ_BAAHBO010000006.1, read as the reverse complement.
TTAACGAGGTGAAATTCAATTCGAAACCTTTAATTTCGTTAACATACTAATGAGGTTCAGACAGTTTCTATTGTCGTCCAAAGCGAAATCGAAACGGTCTGAACCTTTTTATTTATATCCTTAACTTCAATACGCGTACATGAAGGTACTGAGCACCCTCCATGACCCCACTTTTACGGGTCGTGATTACAGTCGGCTTGACCGATTCTTTCTACAGTATATCAAAGATGAGCGTGATCTGCCCTTTATCTACCTTACTTTACGAATTAGTCTGACCCTGATTCCCCTGAGCGTCCTGCTGTTCATGCCTTTCCTGACGGGCTGGGCCTGGTGGGCCGTCGCGGTTCTTCATTTTGGCTTCAGTAATTTCGGCGTTAAAGGCCCCTTTGGTCTGATGCTTCACTGCACGAGCCACCGGCAGTTTTTCAAGACGGAATACAATTGGATGAACTATTACCTGCCCTGGGTATTGGCACCATTTTTCGGGCATACGCCGGAGACGTACTACAGTCACCACATTGGTATGCACCATCCCGAAAATAATCTGGAAGAAGACGATAGCAGCACGATGACCTTTCAGCGTGATAGCTTCCGGAGTTTTCTGGCTTACTTTGGCCGGTTTTTTGTAATCGGTGTACGGAATTTATTAACCTACCTACGTCGGAAAAACCGCCCGAAACTAGCCGTTCGTGCCATGACAGGGGAGCTTGTTTTTGCCGCTGTCTGCATTGGACTTAGCTTTATAAGCTTGCCTGCCGTAATCGTTGTGTTTATCTTCCCGCTGTTTATTTATCGGTTAATCGCCATGGTAGGTAACTGGACACAACACGCTTTTGTGGATAATGAAGACCCTGGTAATGCCTATAAAAACAGCCTGACCTGCATCAATGTGAAGTATAACCGGAAGTGCTGGAACGATGGATACCACATCAGCCACCACGTTCGGCCAGCTATGCACTGGACAGAACACCCAACATTTTTCCTGAAAACAATTGATAAATACGCTCAGAATAAAGCTATTATCTTCGACGGAATAGATTTTGGACAGGTGTTCTTCCTGCTGATGCGTCAGAAATATGATGTGCTGGCGCAGCACATGGTGAATGTGAACGGCGCTTTTGCCGATGATAACGAGGCCATTGCCCTGCTGCGTCGCCGGACAAGACGGATTCAGACTCCGGCAAGTAGCAAGCCAAGTATCCCGGCCAGATCGCGGGTAGCTGTGGCAACGGCTTAGAAAACAAACAAAAAGTGGTCAGCCATATGGACGTTCGTCATGTCCACATGGCTGACCACTTTTTGTTAACTATTATCGCCGTCGATTCGCTTTTCGATGATGCGTTGAATACCCGCTGGTACGTTCGACAGGAAATTATAGCTGGTCAGGCTTTCCAGGTCATCTACACTCGTCACATAAGCCCGCCAGGGCTTCTCCGCGGCCGATTGATTGTTCGGGATATTAACGGCAATAATTCGGGTGTCGGTGGAAATCCGGGCGGCATCATCGGAGCCGGTCGGTAGCACTACAATAATTTTCCATAAGGTAGCCGGAACCGTTAATCGTCCACTGGCAAGTGTGGTTGCATACCCATTTTGCCCGGTGCCGCCAGCGCCCCAGGTCCCGGCAATAACGTATACTTCATTGCCGTTGGTTAGTAGTTGCCGTTCGTATTCTTCCAGATTTTTCCAGATTTCCCGATTATGACGGGGTGCTTGTGGCACGATGTTGGTTAGGAGAAACGTGGCAGCATTTTCCTCGGGCGTGGCGTCGCGGTCGTCGGATGGGCAAAGGTGCCCCCGGTCAAAACCCGTGTTGGTGTAATCCGACGGTTTGGCGGCATACCAGCCCGCGGGCAGCGTAGCATCAGGGCGAAAGTCATTGGTTCGACGGCTGTCGCCTTTCCAGGCTGAACTCAGATGCCAGCTAACCCAGTTAGCAAGGCCCCGCCCTCGGTTGTAGGAGAGTACATATTCCGGCTTGACCATCAGGTAGTTGTTGGGGTAGCTGACCGATGCACCGCTTGGATTGCCCAGCGCCAGGTTATCGTCGCGGGTGGGTTCGGTTGAGCCGGAACTGGATGGGCTGGTTGACTTGGGAATCCGGGTGGGCAGGCACCCGTTCAACAGAATCCCCAGGCTAAATGCTAAGACAATAGTTTTGAGTTGATTGAGGTCTTTCATTGATTTTGCTGACATTCTTACGGAACTTTGACAGAGTATAAATGTAACGATTCTCGAAACAACCCACCGTTGAAATAGACTAAAGACTAAAACTGACCTGAAATAGATAAGTTATCTGCTGCTATGGCAAAAAAAAAGCAATCATCAGGCGCTGACAATGCTCGCCCGGCTCCCGAAAAGCCAGCTGCTCCCAAACCGGCGTCGGTTACGCCACAGATTCCTAACCGCCCTGCTACCGCCCGGGATGCCACTCAGCGTCCTGCAACGGCAAAAGCGACCAGTGACGCCCCTGACTCCGACTTGCCCATCAGCAAGCGTGCCGTTGACTGGTGGCCGCCTATCGTGCTGGCGCTGCTTGGTTTTGCCTTGTATATCAACACGTTTGGCCACCAGTATGCCCTCGATGATATTGCGGCAGTGGGGCAGAACTTGTTCGTAAAACGCGGAATTGCTGGTATTCCCGACTTGCTTCGCACAGAATTCTGGCACTTCAGCAACATCTCGCTGGGCTACTATCGCCCTTTGTCGTTGATCACTTTCGCGCTCGAACAGGAATATTTTAAGGATAATCCGAACATCAGCCATATGATCAACGCGGGTCTTTATGGCCTTACGGGGCTGGTTATCGGTGTGTTGCTTCAGAAATGGCTGGCCAACCAAACGATCACGGCTTTTCTGATTGGTCTGGTGTTTATGGCCCATCCCCTCCACACGGAGATTGTTGCCAACATCAAGGGGCGTGATGAAATCCTGAGTTTCCTGTTTATTGCCCTGATGTTGCTATCGCACTGGCGCTATCTTGAAACCAACCAGTCGGGTTGGATCGTGGGGGCCTGTGCATCGTTGTACCTGGCATTTCTATCCAAAGAATCGTCCATTGTCAGTCTGGCACTGATTCCGGCCATGCAGTACTGGTTTGCCCGCCGGAACGTGTGGCAGTCGCTGATTAGCCTCTGGCCGTTTTTGATTGTAGCCGCGCTGTTTTTTTACCAAAAGCAGAAGATGATTGGCACCCTGAGCGGAACTCCTCCCGTCGACTGGGCCAACTACCCATACGCCATTGAGAAGACGCAGAAATCGACCATGTTTAAGTTTTTAGAGTACTACATTCGGTTGATGATTTTGCCCCATCCGCTCGTTTATGATTACTCGTACAATGTAATTCCGTCGGGGGGAAAGGGTGACCTACTAACCTGGGCTGGCTTTTTTACATTACTCGGCTTACTCTGGCTGGCCTGGAAAGGCTTTGTTAAACGCACGCTTTGGGGCTTCGGTATTTTCTGGTTCTTCGTTACAATGGCACCGGGTTTAGGTTTCATCTGGATCCGGGGTGGTATTTTTGCCGAACGGTTTTCGTACGCGGCCGTTATGGGCTTTGGCTTTGTGCTGATCTGGGCGCTTCAGAAATTCCTGGTGCGTAAGCCAGCCGATTCGACGGTAGCGACCACTCAGTCTGTATGGGCGCGGTATGCTCCATTGCTTGGGCTGATGGCTGTCGTAACAGGCTTGTACTCGTTCAAAACCATTGAGCGGAACCGCGATTGGGAGAATAACTTTATCTTATTTAATTCGGCTTTGCCCTACGCGCCCAATAGTTGCCAGGTGCAGCGACACGTCGCTAACGAGTGGATTGAGAAAGGCGTGAAAGACCGTGCGAAAGCCGATTCGATTGCCAACGCCACGAATGCCATTAAACCCAAGCCAACCCCCGAGCAAATTAAGAAGGCGCAGATACTGATTGATACTGCTGTGGCTCAGGCCAATAAGCACGGACGCTGGGCACTCGATCACCTGCAGGAATCGACCCGGATTTATCCGAGCTTCGGTGAAGCGTATTTCTCGATGGCCTACGTGTTTCAGAAAATCACGCCCAACGTCGATTCGGCCAAGTACTACTACAAACAGACGATTCGGGCCGCCAATGCCTATGCGCCTGCTTACAACAACCTTGGGGTAATTTATCAGGGTGAAGGCATTGCGCAGAACAACCGCCAAAAACTGGAACTGGCTTCGTATTACTACAACCGCTCGATGGTTGTGAATCCCGCCTACGTAGATGGCCAAAACAACCGGGCCAACCTTTTTAAAGCAACCGGCATCGACGTAAGCATGCTACCCGATTCGATTGTGAATAAGTACTAGTTCCACCAATGCATTGGTAGCTGATGTGGCGTCAGTGTCTTAGAACTGACTCCACTGTAGTTATAAATTGTAATTCGGAAGGGGCCGCTTGTCACGACGAGCGACCCCTTCTGCGCAAAGACGACTACGCACTCATCAACTCCTTGAGAATCTTTTGCGCGGCTACTGCAATAACAGTGCCTGGGCCAAAAATGCCTTTAACACCCGCATCGTACAGATACTGATAGTCGCCTGCCGGAATGACACCACCGGCAATGACCATGATGTCACCACGGCCAATGTTCCTGAGTTCATCAACAAGCTGCGGCACTAATGTTTTGTGGCCTGCTGCCAGACTGGATACCCCTACGATGTGTACATCGTTTTCGGCTGCCTGTCGGGCCACCTCTTCCGGCGTCTGAAACAAGGGGCCCATGTCTACGTCAAAGCCAAGATCGGCGAAACTGGTTGCAATGATTTTAGCGCCCCGGTCATGGCCATCCTGTCCCATTTTAGCAACCAGAATCCGGGGCCGGCGGCCGTCGAGTTCGGCAAACTGATCACTCATCTCGCGGGCGAGACGGAAGTTTTCGTCGTCCGAAATCTCTGCCGAATAGATACCTGATACGGCTCGAATGGTGGCCTTATGACGGCCAAATGCGTTTTCCATAGCGTCGGAGATTTCGCCCAGGGTAGCGCGGTGGCGAGCCGCGTCAACAGCGAGCGCTAACAGATTTGTGGAGGCATGGCCAGCGTTTAGAGCCGCTTCCGTAAGATTGGCCAGTGCCTGGTCCACTTGCGGCTGATTTCGGGATTCTTTCACGATGCTCAGCCGTTTCAACTGGCTTTCCCGCACGGCCTGATTGTCAATGTCGAGAAGTTCTATCGTCGTCTCTGAAGCGGGTTTGTACCGGTTCACGCCCACAATGACATCTCTACCCGAATCGATACGGGCCTGTTTTTGGGCAGCGGCCTCTTCGATGCGGAGTTTGGGCAGTCCGGTTTCGATCGCTTTTGTCATACCCCCCAGCTCTTCCACTTCTTCGAGCAACGCCCAGGCTTTGTCAACCAGCTCTTTTGTCAGGAACTCAACGTAATAGGATCCGCCCCAGGGATCAACGGCCCGCGTAATATCGGTTTCATGTTGTAGGTAAAGCTGGGTATTCCGGGCAATGCGGGCTGAAAAGTCGGTTGGTAAAGCAATAGCTTCGTCCAGCGAATTAGTATGCAGACTTTGCGTGCCGCCCAGTACCGCTGCCAGAGCCTCAATGGTTGTGCGGGCCACATTGTTGAACGGATCCTGTTCCGTTAAGCTGTAGCCTGATGTCTGACAATGGGTGCGCAAAGCCAGTGATTTGGCATTCTTAGGGTCAAACTGCTTAATAATTTTGGCCCACAGAAGTCGTCCCGCCCGGAGTTTGGCAATCTCCATAAAGTGGTTCATTCCAATGCCCCAAAAAAATGAAAGGCGTGGCGCAAAAGCGTCGATGCCCATGCCCGCCCTGAGGCCCGTCCGGATGTATTCGAGTCCATCGGCCAGGGTATACGCCAGTTCGAGGTGGGCCGGGGCACCTGCTTCGTGCATGTGGTAGCCGCTGATGCTGATCGAGTTGAACTTTGGCATATGCCGGGCGGTATACGCGAAAATATCCCCCACAATACGCATGGACGGTGCGGGCGGATAGATGTACGTATTCCGAACCATAAACTCTTTTAAAATGTCGTTCTGGATCGTACCCGACAGTTTCTCCGGTGGAACGCCCTGTTCCTCGGCCGCAACGATGAAAAAGGCCATAATGGGTAACACGGCTCCGTTCATAGTCATCGATACCGACATTTGATCGAGGGGAATCTGGTCGAAAAGAATTTTCATGTCTTCAACCGAGTCGATGGCTACCCCGGCCTTCCCGACATCGCCCACAACGCGCGGATGGTCGGAGTCGTAGCCCCGATGCGTAGCCAGATCGAAGGCAACGGAGAGTCCTTTTTGCCCCCCCGCCAGATTACGCCGATAGAACGCGTTCGACGCTTCGGCGGTTGAAAAGCCCGCGTACTGACGGATGGTCCAGGGTTGCCGAACGTACATGCTGGCGTAAGGTCCGCGCAGAAATGGTGGAATGCCAGCTGTGTAATTCAGGTGATCGGTTGTCGCTATGTCCGCAGCCGTAAAGCGGGGTTTAAGTTTAATGCCTTCAGCCGTTGGGAAAGAAGCCGACGCTGGACCCGGAGGCAGTCGTACTAGTTCATTACCCGTTGTTGATGGAGTCGGTAGGGTGGCGAAGGAAGGTCTCATAGGTCGTGTTGCTAAAAACAGGGTTACTCAAATTCTTCAGCCAGTCGCCGGTCCGGTAATACAGCTGTAACACGTTCGGCAGCCAGGTGAGGTTGGGCCGAAGGTTCATCGAAGCGAAATTTCGTGACGCCGACTAAAACCTTCCCGTTTTGTACCGCCTGAACCTTTGCGTGGTAGGCTTTGTCAAGTTCAGCCTGAATGAATCCATCCGCCAATGCCCTGCTAAAACCGCCCTGCTGCTCAATAGACAGAAATTGCGACCAGGCTGCTTCGACCAGTGAATGGGTCAATACTTCGATGTAATAAGACCCGGCGGAGGGGTCGGTGACCTTGTCCAGGTAACTCTCGTGTTTGAGCAGAATGGATACGTTTCGGGCGATACGCGCCGAAAAGTCCGTTGCTGATGTTGAGATTCCGGCTGATGTGGGTGTGCCTAGTACGGCATCGAATGGATGAACTGTCAGGGCATCACAACCGCCGATCACCGCTGCCATCGATTCGGTTGTGGCTCGGAGTAGGTTTGTGTTCGGAGTCGCTTTAGCATCGTAGAACGTGGACGTTTGACCGTGTATGAAAAAGGGAGGGAGCGGGGTCGTCGAATACGCCGAAGTGAAACGGGTCAACAACACACGGAGTGCTCTGAGTTTGGCAATTTCCATAAAATAACTTGTGCCAACGGAAACGGAAAGCATCGTCTTAGGAACAAGTTGCTCAACCGTGAGTCCGCTCTCGGTGAGTTGATCGTACGTATCCGTCAGGGATGCCAGCGTGAACGCCAGTTCCTGCGTAGCGGTGGCACCGGCGTTATGGAACGCACAACTATTGACGCATACCGTACGAAACTGGGGTGAATCGGCGGTCAGGTGGGTAACGTCAGCCGTTGAGTTGGCTATATCCGTGAGTAAACCACCCTTTAGTTTATACGGCGCAACGGTTTTTATCGCCCTGACCAAGTCAGCGACATGACCGGCAGAGACTCGAAAAAAGACGGGTGTGTCGCTCAGTTTGATGCCATTCAGCAGACGCGACAACTGATCATTCCAAGTAGTTGCTGGCGCAGCGAGCGCAAGAACGAGTGCGTCGGCACCTCGGGCAAGGGCATCGCGCAGGATGTTATTCGCTGATTTCTCGTCGGTCAGTTTGTATTCCGGTGTGTTGAGCCAGCCGGGGCTTTGTTTCTGGGCCGCCTGTATTGTGTCAAGTACAGAGGCCGTAAGTGGGCCGTCGATGAGGTCGCTGGCTGCATAATAAGGTTCTACCGCAAAGCCTTCTTCGGAATGCCAGCGTAACGGTTCGTACGCATCATCGCCGTTCCGGGCCGATTTTGCTTCGCTGGAGACCTGGGTTAGCCAGGCTGATTTATCTGCGGCAGGGAAGAGCGATGAGAAAAAAGGGACCATCCGATTGATTTAGGCTAAAGGACAGGTAAAAGTAATCTTTTTCCTGGAGTGAGGTAAGCGTAAGAATGTAACTGGTTAATCAAGACCACAATTGCATTATTCGAAGGGATTGACTCAATGCCTTGACCTTCCGGCCGAATACCTTAATTTTAGGTTACTGTTAACATATGAGAGACAAACACAGCTAAAAATCGCGCCCTGTTCTGCACGGTCAGTCAGATATTTTCCTACATTTGTCTCCCTTTTTTAGCACCCCAACGTAACTCAAACATACACTCGTGAATCCAACTCCTCAGACCGGCATGCAGCGCGAAATAACGACGGTATGGAACCGCTGTCTGAGTGTCATCCGGGAGATTGTACCCGAGCAAAGCTTCAATACCTGGTTTGAACCAATTGTTCCGCTCAAGCTGAACGGCCATGTGCTGACCATTCAGGTACCGAGCGAATTTTTTTACGAATGGCTTGAAGAGAATTTTGTTCATGCCCTTCGTAAAGCCCTCGATACGGCCATCGGACACAATGGTCAACTGGAATACTCGATCATTGTTGACAAAGGAAACGAGCAAAACCGCCCACTGACGGTTAATGTGCCGACGACCAAATCAACGCATACCTCAAAGCCCGATAATGTCAATCCCGACATTCTGAAAAGCCCGTTTCAGCTCAAAGATCTGGACTCGCTTACCCTCGATTCTTACCTGAACCCGAGTTATACGTTTGATAATTACGTAGAAGGTGACTGTAACCGGTTGGCGCGTTCGGCGGGGTATGCCGTGGCCGAGCGGCCGGGCGTTACGTCGTTCAACCCACTCATGATTTACGGAGGAGTCGGCTTAGGCAAGACCCATCTGGTGCAGGCCATTGGCAATTTTATCAAGAATAATAACCAGACCAAGTTTGTTTTATACGTTACGTCGGAGAAGTTCACCAACCAGTTTCTGAACGCGGTCCGTTCGGATGGTATTCGCGACTTCACGGCGTTTTACATGCAGGTGGATGTGCTGGTGATCGATGATGTGCAGTTTTTGCAGAAAAAGGAAAAAACGCAGGAAATTTTTTTCCATATTTTCAACCACCTGCATCAGTCGGGCAAGCAGATCATCATGACCTCCGACCGGGCACCGAGAGCACTGGACGGCCTGGAAGATCGGTTGCTCTCGCGCTTCAAGTGGGGATTGTCGGCTGATTTGCAAACGCCTGATCTCGAAACGCGTATTGCCATTATCCAGAAAAAACTTCAGGCCGAAGGTATCTACATCGACGATACGGTAATCGAATACCTGGCGCACAGTGTCAACACAAACGTTCGGGAGCTGGAGGGCGTCATTGTGTCGCTGATGGCCCAGGCCTCCCTGAACCGTCGGGAAATTGATCTTGAACTAGCCAAGCAAACGCTACGCAATATCGTTGTTGACTCCGAACGGGAGGTGACCATCGATACGGTTCAGGAAGCAGTAGCCAGCTACTTCAACGTCACCATTGCCGATCTGAAAGCCAAAAGTCGCAAGCGCGAACTGGTTCATCCCCGGCAGGTGGCTATGTATCTGGCCAAAGAAAAAACAGACCTCTCGCTCAAATCCATCGGCTATCATTTTGGTGGCCGCGACCACAGCACGGTTATTCATGCGGTACAGATGATCAGCGATCAGGTAGCTAAGCATGCGGAAACCCGCGACATAATCGAGAAACTGAAAGCCATGTTTAAGTAGGTCTTATCGCATGACGGCCCGGTCAGGAAACGGTAATTCAGCTATTATACAAACCCTGGCTCGACACCAAATAAACGACCTGGCCTGGGACACCTGCATTGCCAGTTCTCCACAACGTATTCTGTACGGGTATAGTTGGTATCTGGACCTTGTGCTGCCCGCCCCGTCCTGGAAATGGATAGGACTCGTTATCGCCGATGAAGCGGGTAATTACCAGGCAGTTATGCCAGTTCCCCTTCGGCAGAAGCGACTATTGGGAATACCCTACAGTTGGGTGGTTCACCAGCCTTTCTTCTGCCAGTTTCTCGGTGTTTTTAGCCCGGATCAACTCCTGAATCCAATCCCTTTCCTACGATTCATGCAGCAGTGTTTCCGGTATGGTTCGACGTTTTGTATTGATCAGGTAGCCAGTGCTGACGAGCCACTGCCGTTCGGGCGGATCAATGCGGAAGCTACTCAGGTTCTGACGTTGTCACTGGGATACAAGGCACTTTATCAAGGCTATAGCCGCGACAGAAAGCAAAACCTGAGACGGGCTTCATCGGCTAACTGGACCATTATGGAGTCAACCGATCCTGAGCCATTGATAACCCTTTTCCGGGAAAATCATGCGAACGACATTGATGGTGGAGTAGCCGATTGGGCGTATGATATACTCCGAAATCTGGTGGCAACCTTGAGCAATCGCAACTTAATGACGTTGCGCTATGCCTGCCATAATGGACGAACCGAGGCTGGCGCGTTGTTCGTGTGTGAAGGAAATCGAATCATCTATCTATTCAATGCTGCATCGGACACCGGCCGTCGGGGAAACGCCCGAACCCTGCTGATTGATCAGATGATTCGGGAAAAAGCCGGTATGAATCTACTGCTTGACTTTGAAAGCCCCACAAAGCCATCTATTCGTCAGTTTTACCAAAGCTTCGGCGCGGTTGAAGAGCCTTTTTCTCGGCATCGATGGAGTCGGCTGAACGTTATAGAGAGAATCGGTCGACTTGCCATGAAACGATTATAGAGTAACAGGAGGGGCCCGTCACATTTCGACTTGTGGCGGGCCCTTCCTGTTACGAAGCTTTCTTTAATAATATTTTATCGGCTGTTTCAGGCCACCGTCGCGCTTAAGGTCCATTTCCATGGAGCCCACAAAAAAATCGACCTCCACTTTAATCGGTACTTTATTGGCGTCATCGGAAACGAAAATCCGGATGGATTCTTCTTCTTTAATCAGTTTATTCTGAGGCAGTACAGGGTTCAGTTTAATCACGTTGACCTTGCCCCGTTTAGTTTTTACCACGTCTTTCCCCCGATAACGAACCTTCATGTTGTAGATCGTGTCGTCGTAAAAGGCCGGGACTTCAATGACCTGCCCACTGGTCAGCTTACTGAAATCAATGGTCCGCAGGAAGTAGTATCCGCTGATAAGGTCATGCACGTTGTCGGGTACTTTAAAGACATCTTTTTCGGTACGCTCTTCGGCCTTTACTGTATTCGCTTCGTGGTTGAATGTGATGTTTTCTTCCTTACGAAAACTGTTTTCCTGAAGGTTGGTGTAAAACTTCTGGGGTAGAATAGCCGACGTATCAATGTAAGAGCGCCACGTATCGCGGATGCGGGTTACGAGATCAAAAGCGCCCAGCGTACGGGCATCGACATTGACCCGGTAACAAGGGCGCTCGTTTACTTTATAGAGCGAAGGGCTCACATCAACTATCGCTTCCGCTGCATTCAGAAAGCCATAGTGTACCCTATATTCAAGGTGTTCGCCCGGACCAAAACTCGTATTTGCCACCCGCCTGTAGGCATTCAGGGCCGCGAAACCGGTGCTCAAAATGGATAAGATGCCAATGCCAATTAATAACTTCTTCATACGAACAACTGCCTGTACGATGGGCTTCCGTTTAGAACGATGGATAGGTTTGTTTGAGGTAGGTTAAATACCGGCTGAAATTTCCCCCAAATCGACTGTCAAATTCCTGCCGAAAACGATTCTGCTGTTTTCGATAGGTAAGGTACCCAATGAAATACGCATTATTCGGTAAGTTTAGTTTTCCGAGTGACCGCTTTTTTGCTGATTGTGCACTTGTTGTACTCCGTTGATCGGTAATCGTGTCTGATGATACAACAATTTGCCGAATGGTTTGCCACTTCAACGAATCTTTGACCACCGTTTGTGTGCTAGGTTTAAATGTCCGATACAAACTATCGAGTAATTGAGTACCGCGCAAAATGTGTTCGTCGTAATGCTCGTAAAAGACCTTCGTTGCCAAATAGTCCCGGTATTGTACTGAGTTCGTACCGTACTTCTGGGCCAGAAACCGAAGAGCCCCATATTCACCTACAAAATCAGCCAGATTTTCGTTGTATTCCAGGCTGTTCTTCACAAACAACGTGCCGTGAGTCAGTTCATGAATAATCAACTCCGCCAGACTCCCTTCGGGCCGGTCCAGAAAACTGGATAGGACCGGGTCATTCAAAAAACCAAGGGTCGACCAGGCCGATACGTCGCCAATACGGGTGTCCAATCCTTCTCGCTTCAACTCCGCTTGGGCCGAGTCGGCACGATCTTTTTCAAAAAAACCTTTGTACGAAAAAGTGCCAAGAATTGGGAAGTGCCACTGCCGGGCCACAAGCTGGTACGGTTGCGCAGCTGTGACTACCCACAAAATTGGTTTTCCCTGCTGATCGTAGATCGACTCGTAACTACCTGACTCGTCTAATCCGAGCGAATCTAAGGCAAAACGCTTTATTTCTCCGATTAGTTCTATTTTTTTCTTTAGCGAGTCGGGGTAAGTAGGGTCAGCCAGCACCTCACTCACGGGTTTCGTGTTCCATAAAACCCGTAGTTGCCCCTTCGCCTGCATCCAGCCATAACTGACCAGTTCCCATTGCCAGATAGCCAGGCCAATCAGGATTCCTACGAGAACAAGAGCAATTTTTTTGACCATTGGTTGGAAGTATTCAGCACAAAAGTAGAAAACGGTTATGTAAGTAGAGCCGCATCGGTACGAGCAAAGCGAAGCAAAAGCCGCCTACTTTTTCCAGTCCCATACCACCACCACCCAGGTCTCGCCAATCGTCGAATCATGGAACGAGTGCAGTGCCTCGAAGCCCACACGGGCATGAGCCCGCAACGAGCGGGTATTGTTGGCCGAGATATCCGTTATCAATAGCCTGAATCGATCGCCGTAAACCTGCTGATGGTGTTTGTACATCTGGTCGAATATGCGCTGCCCACGATAGCCGTCGGCTACGCAAACTTGCCCCATCACATAATACGCGTAGGTTGAAAGCGGCTTACCGGCGTAGTCGAGCGAGTCGATCAATGAAAAAAGGGGGACCAGTTCCGGTACGTCATGACCAAACTCGGGCAGCATCGTCAGGGCATACCCGACCACCCGATCGCCGTCTTTGGCGATGATGCTGGGGGCGGCCTGGTTCATACGGGTCAGAACGGCCGGGTCGTGCTCAACCGTCACAAACCCCTGATCGAGCTGCACATCGAGCGGTACATTTTTGCGGAGATTGGCTTGCTGCAGGGCAAGAATTCCCTGAACATTAGCTTCCGATTGAACGGTGGTAATGAGCATGCTGGATAACTACTAGCTGATTATGATGCGCTCCGCACGGGCCAGAAACGCCGAGTCTACTTCGGCTCCTATGCCCGGTGCGTCGGGCAGTTCGATCCGGTACCCGTGGTAGGTGATACCGCCATATACCGGGTCTTCGGCATGTTCGAAACAGGCATCCAGATCGCAGAAGCGGACATTCTGACGAGCGGAGGCAACATGCGCGTTCGCCGTGAGGGCCAATCTCGACTCCGACATACAGCCGATCATGCAGGGAATGCCGGCGGCTTCGGCAATGGCATTGATTTTGAGCGCTTCAGAAATACCACCGCTTTTGGACAGCTTGATGTTAAAATAATCGACGGCTTCCTCCCGTACCAACCGAATCGCATCGGTGGCGTCAAACAGGCTTTCGTCGGCCATAATTGGAACGGTCGTTTTTTGCCGAATCTGCCGCAATCCCGTAAGATCGTGCCGTTTAATGGGTTGCTCGCAATACTGCACGTTCCAGTTGCCGATGGCCCGTAATACGCCCAAAGCGGTTACTACATCCCAGCCCTGATTCGCGTCCGTACGGATGGGCGTTTGATCGCCAATCGCGTTTCGAATGGCGGCTATCCGGTCAATGTCGTCGTGCTGATTGGTGCCCAGTTTTACCTTGATGGCTTCAGCACCCTTCTCCTGGATTCGCAAGGCATCCTCCACCATCCGTTCGGGGGTGCTGATATAAATGGTTTCATCCGTAACCAGCGATCGTTTCGCCCCCCCCAGAAACTGGTAAAGTGGCATCCGGGCCGCCTTGGCCGCCAGGTCGTAAAGGGCCATGTCGAAAGCGGAACGGGTTGTCGGGTGACCAGGTAGGTACCGTATCAGCACCGTAAGGCAGCCTTCGATATCAAGCGGGTTGCGCCCGATCAGGAGTCGTGCCATGTCATTGGCAGCCGCCAGCGAAGACGCCTGTGTTTCACCGACAATCATCCAGAAGGGTGAGCCTTCTCCCCAGCCCGTAATGCTTTCATCGGTTTGAATTTCGACCAGTATGTTCCGGGCGTTTTCAATCGTGCCGAGCGAGATGGCAATGGGTGCCTTAAGTGGAATGTCGTATCGGTAAAGAGCGATTTGTGTAATTTTCATAGCAGACCGTAACAGGCTCCGGCTGTTGCAGGTAGCATAAGACGTAACAGCCGGAGCCTGTTACGGCCATCATTTTGGGAACTGACTTTTATCGAGACCGGGAACGATGCGCAGGGCATTCTTGTAATAGACCTTTTTTAAGATCTCGTCGGGTAATCCCATGCCGTACATCCGCCAGAACGCGTGGTACTTTTTGTGATAAGGAAAATACTCGTCGTCGGTTTCGAGTACGCGGAAATACGTAGCGTATTCGGAAGGTACCCAACTGTCTTTGCCAAACAGAATCCGGTCCTGGTACTTCTCGAAAAACTTGCGGCTGGCTCTTGGCTGACGACCCAGCTCGGCGATGACCGCCCCAATCTCGACGTTCATGTTCGGGAAGACCGTCATCAGGCTGTCGAGCTTAATCAGATCATTGGGGTACCAGCCCATGTGAGCCGCAATAAACGTCGTTTTCGGATGCTTGCGGAATATGTTGTGCTGCTCGGCAATGAGTTGCTCCCAGGGAACAGGGTCGTTGGCTGCCCGTTTGCGACCACCGTGTAATTTGAGTTCGAGCCAGCGTTCGTTGTAGCGGTCCATCGGATCCCAGAATGATTTGGGGTCGGCTGTGTGAATCAGAACCGGAATGCCCAGTTCGCCACATTTGGCCCAGATCGGGTCCAGCCGTGGATCATCGACCCGAATCCGGTGGCCTGATTCATCTTTGCTGTTAAGCCCCAGGTTTTTGAAAATCTTTAGACCCCGCGCGCCTTTTTTTACGTCTTCTTCCAGCAGCTTAACCGCGTCCTCGGTCCAGCCTTTTCGCCCGACCTCATCGAAATTGAGGTTGGTGAACAAAGCCAGTCGCTTCGGGGCTGACTTAGCGGCATTGGCCAGGGATTTATCGAAAAACTGCGTTCCTTCCGCTACACTTCCCCACCCACGTCCGCTCAGGTTGATCATAATGCCCATGTTCAGGCTATCCATCTGGGCCAGCAGACCGCCTAAGTTGGCTTTGTCCATATCCCATTGGTGGTTATGAACATCAATGAACGGGTATTTGGCGCGGGTCAGTTTGTGTTCCGGCACTTTAAGCGTAGAAACGGGGTCGTACTCCTCAAACCCCAGTGGCTCGGGTGGCTGATTTGGTTTTGCGGATTGACCGCAGGCTACTAAACCTGGTAGCAGCAATGCGAGAACGTAAGCCAGATGCTTCACGAGTTGGGTTTGTTTACGGATAAGTTAACGGTAAATCAGCGCTACGCAATGGGCCGCAATGCCTTCGCCCCGTCCCACAAAGCCAATGTGTTCGGAGGTGGTAGCTTTAATGGAAATATCGTCTTCCGGAATGGCCATTACCTCGGCCAGGCAAGTTTTCATAGCGGGAATATGCGGGTTGAGTTTGGGCTCCTGCAACACAACGGTTACGTCTACATTCGAGATGTCGTATCCTGCCTCCCGCACCATACGGAGTACTTCGGCCAGCAGTAATTTACTATCGACGCCCTTCCAGCGCGGATCTTTGTCTGAAAAGTGATACCCGATGTTGCGCATGTTGGCGGCTCCCAGCAGCGCATCGCACAGCACATGACAGACCACGTCGGCATCGGAGTGCCCGACCGGCCCGAACGTACTTGGAATCTGAATACCACCCAGCCAGAATGCCCGCCCTTCTTCCAGGCGGTGAACATCATAACCTTGCCCTACTCGTATTTTCATGTGGTAAAACCGTTTTCACGGAGGTATGCTTCGACCTGGAGGAGAAATTCGGAGGAGTGATTTACGGCTGAACGGGCATCCTCGATAGAAATGTCAAAATCAATCTCGTAATCACCACCTTGCCGTAAATTGAATAATTCCGAAATAATTACGCTGAATGATTCAGCAAATAAACCTGTCTTAATAAACTGTTTCCTGAACTCTGTATGCGCACCGGTATGCGTTTTAGGCATACTATCGCTGGTAGCCTGCAAGAGCGCCATGATGCTGTGAAACAAGGAGTAGTAGGCTCGATTGCATGTTCCGTCAGGAAAGTTGGCTTCCAGAAGGATTCGTGCCTCCTCCAGGTCCTCTTCTGCTTTCTGCAAATAAGCTTTAGCCCTTTGTAAATCGCTCATGTGCAGATGCCTTCGTGTTGCACTGACTGAAAAAGGGGCGTATGACCCAATAAATAAGTCGACAGGCTTGCGGGGAAAACAGATACCTCTACGTCGTACTGTAAGGCTAATGCCCCTATACTGGGGGCCATCATTCTGACTTCCTTTCCTGCCTTAATTTGTTCATCCCGCAACAGAATCAAATAGTCAACATCTGATTCGGCGTGGAAATCCCCTCTGGCGTACGAACCAAATAGAATGACCCGGTCAAGGCGCTCGCCGTATAGCTCGGTGAGCGCCTGCTTTACTTCCTGGGACAACGCTCGAAGCTGATCGCTGGAAAGTGCCTTGGGCTGGTAGGTCGTTTGCATGCGCATCGGGTTATGCGTTAATCAGTTTGCCGATAGTACAGGGTCGAGCAGTTGTCTTTCCGTAATACCTGACGGGCCATCGTCTGGATACCATCGGGCGTAACGGCCTGAATCTGGGCAGCTTCCTGGTTAACCAGATCCGGGTCACCCGCGTTGGCTGCGTAAGCGAGGTTCATGGCCCGGTTCAGTAATTCAACCTCCGAGAACGCAAGCGTGGCTTCGGCCTGGTTTTTTACTTTGGCCAGTTCTTCTTCCGGTACGGGCTGGTCGATAAATTCCTGCACAATCGACTCCACGGCGGCATCAGCTTCTTCCAGCGAAACACCTTTGTTTAAATTCCCCTGAATGACCAGTAACCCTGGATCAATGGAAGCTGTAATGTAGGCATTCACATTGCTGAACAACGGGTTTGTCCGTAGCAGTTGCTGATAGAGCCGCGACGATTTGCTGCGTCCCAGTATATCGCCAAGCAGGTCGGTAGTCTGGAAATTGGCCTGAAAACGACCCGGCATGTGGTACGCTTTGTATAGACTATCCAGCGGTACTTTGGCCGATGTCTCCAATTTTCTGGCTTCGGTCTGCTTCGGTTCGGTCGGGAGCTGACGTACGTAGGGAGCTCCCGCCTGAATAGGGGCAAACCACTTGGCACACAATTGCTTGACCTGCTCAACGGTAACATTGCCCGCTACCACCAAAATCGCGTTATTGGGCAGATAGTATTTGAAGAAAAATGACTTCACGTCATCCAGCGTCGCATTTTCGATGTGGCTAATGTCTTTGCCAATCGTTGCCCAGCGGTACGGGTGCTGCTGGTAGGCCAACGGACGAAGCTTGAGCCAGACGTCGCCATAGGGCTGGTTCAGGTACCGTTGCTTAAACTCTTCGATCACTACTTTCTGCTGGACATCCAGCACCTGCGGGTCGAACGAGAGGCTCAGCATCCGGTCGGACTCCAGCCAGAAAGCCGTTTCCAGATTGGCGGCCGGCAGGGTAATGTAGTAGTTGGTAATGTCGGGGCTGGTGAAGGCATTATTCTCACCGCCAACCTTTTGCAGGGGTTCGTCGTAACTGGTGATGTTCTGCGATCCACCGAACATCAAATGCTCGAATAAGTGAGCAAAGCCCGTTTTCGCCGGATCTTCATCCCGTGACCCAACATTATACAAGATATTAACAGCGGCCATCGGTGTCGACGCGTCCTCATGGACGAAAACTTGCAAGCCGTTATCTAAAACAAATTTTTCGTATGCAATCATATAAAAAGCAGTTGCGTATAGCATTCATTCTATACTACGCATTGAACAAAAGTAAGGTTCTGGTCGTATAGAATCAAACGATGTAATGTAGACGACGACCTTGTCCATTTCCAAAATCACCCTTCTTATTTTAAGCTGCCTGTTCCTGCCGTTCCTATCGTCGGCGCAGGTACTCGCTGACCCCGCTGCTCAGCAAACTGTTCTAAGAACGCTGGACGATATTTATAACCTGGAATTTTCGGCTGCCGATACCCAGATGCGGCAGCTTCAGGCCCGGTATCCGCAACATCCGATTGTTTCTATTTTACGCGCTACCCAGCTGGAACTTCAGTACCTACCCCTGCACGAGAACAAGGCCGCCACGGCACAGTTCATGCAGGCGGTAGAGCAGGGCCTTACGCTGGCCAAAATGATGCTCGATAAAGACGAAGACGACCCCGAAGCGGTATTTTTTGCGCTAACGGCGCACAGTTATCTGGCCTCGCTATACAATAACAAAGGCGAAGCCCTGAAAGCCGTTGGTGAGTCAAAAAAAGCCTACAATTACCTTCGGGACGGGTTTGTGCTGATGGGCAAGAATCCGGATTTTTATTTCACAACCGGCCTGTATAATTACTACATCGAACGCTACCCGATGGACCACTCGATTGTGAAGCCCTTCAT
Organism: Spirosoma lituiforme; assembly: GCF_054776635.1. Lineage (NCBI taxonomy): Bacteria > Pseudomonadati > Bacteroidota > Cytophagia > Cytophagales > Cytophagaceae > Spirosoma > Spirosoma lituiforme. The sequence continues at coordinate 262,080 of NZ_BAAHBO010000006.1, read as the reverse complement.
GTTTTTCTTCGAAAATGGCGATATAGAGAAGGGCCTGAAGCAAATGGACATTGCAACCAGGAAAGGACTTTTTATGCGTCCTGTTGCCAATTACTACCTGGCTCACATCCTGCTGAAACACGAAATGGAACCTGCCAAGGCGGTTGTTTACGCGAAATACCTGGCCGACAAATACCCGAAAAATCCGTTGTTTGGCATGACGTGCGCTGAATCGCTGCTGTTGGCGGGCCGCTACGCCGAAGCCCGGCCCTACGTACAACGGCTAAAGCAAATGCCCAATAAACTGGTGCCAATGGCCGTCCACACGTTTACGGGCATGCTGGCCGAATATGCTGATAAAGACGATAAAGAGGCTACCGAAGCCTACCAGATTGCCCTTCGATTACCGTTCAACGACCCCTATACAAAAGAGTATCACGCCTTTGCCTACGCAGGCCTGGCCCGTATTGCTGCCCGCGCGAATGACCAGAATAGGGCTAAAATAAATTACAAAAAAGCGCTCGCGATAGCCCAGTACAAATCGCTGATTCGCGAAGCAAAAGGGTACAGATGATATAGGATGTATGCCGTAGGACGAACTATACATCATACATCTGTGCATCAATAATCTACTTCCAGATTCAGCACCTTGCGTAATTCGTGGAGAGCGGGATTTTTGTCGGCGAGAAAGTTAAACTTGTCCTGAGAGCTGTAAATCATCTTTTTGGCTTCCTGAACGGTAACTTTGTGCTCGAGTTGAATCTTACTATTCTGAAGTTCCGTACGCAGATAGCCCAGCAGATCGGGTTTTACATCGCTTAAGTAGCCTACCTGCAACGTATTGTCGAGCGTCAGGTGAATCACAGTGCCATCGAGCGTCAACTCCCGATTTAAGACGAGTTGCTCGGTGGCAGAATCGTACTGTTGCAGACGAATTTTGGCGAAAGCGCGCCAAACATCCATCAGCTCGTCGAACGTAAAAGGCTTGTCCGGCCGCACGGGTGCGGTTGATACCACATCCGTATCCGCATCGGCTGAGGACACAACCGGACCCGCCGTCAGGGCGACTGTAGACCGCAAACGGCTGGTGGCGGGGCGCGGTGGCGGGGCTGTTTGTTGTCTGGCTGAAGGTTCGGGCTTTACCGCCACGGCAGACACGGGTACAGACGTCTTTGCTACAATTGGTACCACAACGGATTCTGTCTCCGGTGCCATTGCAGCCCTATTCGAGGTGGCTACATCACCCTGTTGGGCTACCTTTTCGGAGGATAAGTTACCCTTTGCGCCATTGCTGGCGTGGTACCCATTAACCGGCTCACTCGTAATGGGATGACTTTCGCTTAGCTGATGACCGTTATTCGCTGACTGCTGCGAGGGGCCGGGTGCTGGCTGGCCGTTTTTTTTTTCGTCTACCAAGGGCTCGGCAGAAAAACGGTCGGGGGCAGCGTTGCCGTTGTGCGGAAGAACCGCATCGGGTAATGTATCCCAATTGAGCAGGTTGCGTAAGTTGGCTAATTTCATCAGCCAGAGCTCCGTGTGCAACCGCTGATCTTTAGCCTGTTTGTAGTTCATGTCGCACTGCCCGCCCAGGCTGAGTGCCGACAGCAAAAATGACATGGGTGCCCGAACCGCCTGGTCGAGGTATTGCCGACGAACGTTTTCCGTTACCTGCAGCAACTGCACCGTTGCCGCATCTTTACAGACCATCAAATCGCGGAAGTGTCGGCATAGACCCACCACAAACTGATGCCCATCGAAACCCTTACGCAAAATCTCGTCAACCGTCAGCAGGCTTTGCGGCAGATTTCCGGCCAGCAACAGGTCCGTTAATTTGAAATAGTAATCGTAGTCAAGAATGTGCAGGTTGTCGAGCACTTCCTTGTACCGAATGATCCGGTCGGCCGCGAACGTTACGTTCAGGTCGAACATAGACAGCGCATCGCGTAAACCACCGTCGGCTTTCTGGGCAATCAAATCGAGGGCTTCCGATTCGGCCGTAATACCTTCTTTATCCGCAATACTGGCAAGGTGACTGGCAATGTGCTGGGGCTGAATCCGGTTGAAATCAAAAATCTGGCAGCGTGATAGAATCGTCGGCAGAATTTTGTGTTTCTCGGTCGTTGCCAGAATGAAAATAGCGTAGGCCGGAGGTTCTTCCAGTGTTTTCAGAAACGCGTTGAAGGCCGCCGACGAGAGCATGTGGACCTCGTCAATGATATAGATTTTGTACTTACCCGACTGGGGTGGATACCGGACCTGGTCGATCAGGTTACGGATGTCTTCAACGGAGTTGTTCGAAGCCGCATCCAGTTCGTGAATATTAAAGGACGCACTTTGATTGAAACTTACGCACGACTCACAGGTATCGCAGGCTTCTCCCTCGGCAGTCAGGTTTTGGCAGTTAATGGTTTTGGCCAGAATTCGGGCACAGGTCGTTTTTCCAACCCCACGTGGCCCACAGAACAGGAAGGCCGACGCTAAGTGATTGGTCTTGATCGCATTCTTAAGCGTGGTGGTGATGTGCTCTTGCCCCACAACCGTATCGAAGGTGGCAGGACGGTACTTGCGGGCCGAGACCACGAAATTTTCCATACTCAAAGTTAGCAAGGCCGGGGCGCATTTCAAACGAATAACGACGTCCGTTCGGCGGCAAGTCTCCCGGTCGTCAGGCAACAACGTGTTCCGGCCGGGTACTTCACGGTCGCTAATCTGAGTAATGGCTGTCGAAGAAAGCTAGTTCGTTTTTCGGTAATGCCGGACGGTAAACAGGGCTGTAAGCATGGCCACAATGGCCAGCCCGCCCGCAAACAGGCCAATCGTGGGCACTGACACGTAATCCTGGGCATGACCGGCCAGATACGAGCCGGCAATATCAGACAGATTCACAAAAGCCATATACGTGGTAAACTGCGATCCCTCAACCCCCGGTCGGCAAATGGCCATGAGTACCGGCATAGCGGCAATACTGATGCTGGGGTCCATAAAATACAGCGCTACCAAACCTGTCTGGGCTACTTCGCGCTGAACCCATTGTGCTGATAGTGCATTGAATACAAGCAGGTAAACCGCCACCATCGCCATGACAATCACCAGCAACCGGCGGGGGCTGATGCGGTCGGCAACGTAGCCGCCCACCAGCGCTACCCCCGTGGCAACCAGCATACCATACGTACCAGTCAGGCCCGAAACAGACGTGTCGGTCCAGCCCAATGTATGAATCAGGTGGTAATTGTACCCGCGCATGAACAAACTAATGCTGACGTAGGCCGCCACCACCGAGCCGAATAGCAACAGGCTTCGTTTGGCAAATAAGCCTCTAAATAGTTCCGTGAAAAGCCATCGAAAGGTATGGTCAGGTTTCGCTGGTGCCCGATCAACAGTCGCCCGGCTGGTGGCTACTGTCGCCCGGTTGAACGAGGGCAGAAGCCGGTCGCCGGGGCGCTCCCGAATAAAGAACGTCAGGCCAGTCAGGGTTAACAGGACCAGCGATTGAATTAATGCTGCCTCAAAAAAACCGTATGTGCGCAGGAGTTGAGAAAATACGGCGGCCCCAACACCCGTGCCAATCAGGAAGCCAGCCCGCATAAAGGCATTGACCCGTCCGCGTTCATCGGCCGGAATAACCGAAATGGCCATTGCATCGACGCTGGCGTCCTGAACGGCGGCAAAAACACTGTGCGCGAAGAAAAACCAGGCCAGCGTCATCACGTGCTTAACCGGATCGAACACAAACAGCAGGCCCAGCGAGGCCAATCCTGCCAGGCACTGTGTACCAATAACCCAGGGCTTGCGTCGCCCCATCGCGGAATTCTGGTAACGGTCAATGAGCGGTCCCCACACGAACTGAAAGGCCCAGGGCAGCCCGACAATGGCGGCAAAGGACCCAATGACTTTTGGTTTTAATCCTTCTGCTGCCAGGTAATTGGTGAGCGCCGTCAGCGAAAAGCCCGCCGGAATTCCCTGCATGACATAGAGGTAAAAAAAGACAAAATACCGCAGAAGCCGGCTTTGGCTCAGCGTCAGGGAATGGGTAGAGGAGGGAAGGGTCGTCAGCACGGATCAGGTTGGATAAGTAAGCCTATAGGTTTACCTAACGGCAACCAAACATCTATGACTTAACGATTAATAAATATGTTTTGGTCCATGTCGAACTATCCTGCAAAAAAACCGTTAGTGTATTGCAAGAACCGGATAATCTCTCTAACATTGTCCGCGTTTTCAGCGCAAAACCAATGGCCAAGCTCGTCTACATACCGACCTTCTTCCATACTACGCCATTTCGGTTTAGGTCCGAAAGGACTATATCATTTTGTTTGCCTATGTGGTAAACTATTCTCGCCAATTTTCTCGTTTTATTCACCTAATCAATCAGCTCGGATTACGCTGTCTCCGTTTCTGCGGCTTTACAACCGCCCAATAAACGACAATGATCAAACCAGAAATAGTTAACGATTTATATATCGTACAAGTCGCAAATGAAAACCATTTGCGCCTGGCCGAAACCATCTGCCGGGAAATGGAAGAAAGTGCCAAAGCTCGGGGAACCGGTATTGCTAAGCGTTCACCCATTTATGTGATGGAAAAAATGCTCGAAGGAAAGGCCATTGTGGCCATGACCCTGTCGGGCGAATGGGTTGGCTTTTGTTACATTGAGACCTGGGAGCACGGCAAATTTGTGGCTAACTCCGGTTTGATCGTTCATCCCGATTACCGAAAAAGCGGTATTGCCACCCGTATCAAAGCGAAAGCGTTCGAACTGTCGCGGGCCATGTTTCCTACGGCCAAGATTATTGGTATTACGACAAGTCTGGCGGTTATGAAAATCAACTCCGACCTGGGTTATCAGCCGGTAACGCTCAGCGAGCTGCCAGCTGATGACGCCTTCTGGAAAGGTTGCCAGACCTGCACGAACTTCGATATTCTGACCCGAACCAATCGTAAGCATTGCCTGTGTACGGGTATGCAATACGATCCTCAGGAGCACAAGAAGGAAATTAAAGACGAAAAGTGGAATTTCCTGAAGGAGTCGAGTTTGTACGAGCGCTGGATGCGAATCAAGAAGCGTATCCTTATGCGAATCAGCCCTGCTGAACGCACACGGTCACGCCGGGAACACGAACTGGAAACCGCCTGATCAATAGCCCATAAAACAGAAAAGTCCCGAAGTCACTTCGGGACTTTTCTGTTTTATGGGCCAGCTGAATGCATCTGCCCCGAGAAAATAAGACACAGATAAAGCGACAAACAGGACTATATTATCTGGAAAATAAATATTTAACAATTTGTTAATATTTGGTTAACATTGAACTGGCGAATAATGGATTGAATAAAAGACTTTTGATACTGAAATTTATTTAGATTATATTGAAAATAGTCGAAAAGTTGCAATAATATACTGAAAGCGTAAGATGGGCAGAAAGATAGAGTCCTCACTCAGTCTGCTTTGATTAGATAATTGATAACATTTAGATAATATTGACGTAATATTAAGGTAACATTAGTCGCATCCATACTAGATGGCCTTGGGACGAGGGTAGTTTGTTTAATCATCTAATCACATTGAAGTCATGAAAAAGAATTTTGCTCTTCTCATGCTGGTAGGCTTCCTGGCAACGCAAGCCTACGCTGCGCCCATTAAAACAAGTAGACCCAAGGCCGCTAAGGCAACGCTGGAAAACCAACTGGCGAAGTACGTTTCTTACCCGGATGCCCTCAAGCCCACCCAACAGGCTGGTGTTGTTGTCATTCAGTTCAAGGTGAACACCGCCAACGAGCTTTGCCAATTGGAAGTGTTCAGTCAGAACGAGCAGCTTAATAATACATTGATTCGCCAACTGACGGGCAAGAAAATAAACGGATACGGCAGTGATTCCGGTGAATTGCACACGGTTCGGCTGCGGTTTCAACCAGATTAGTAACGTGAAAAGTACCTGACCTGTCAGGAATCACTGCTATAGTGCCTTTTCGCTCTGTCGAATGATGTTGCTCAGATCTGAACAATATCATTCGACAGAGCGATTTTTGTTTATCTGTTTTGTTATAAATCTATTGACTTACACTATGTCTGAACCACTCTCACTGGTCTGGCTTCGCCGTGATTTACGCCTGCACGACAATGCAGCCCTGTATCACGCCCTGAAAAGTGGCCATCCTGTACTGCTCGTTTTTATTTTTGATCGCACCATTCTCGATGCGCTGGACGACCGTCGCGACCGTCGGGTGGAGTTTCTTGTTCAGGAAATCGACCGTTTGCGGGATGAACTGGCTAAGCTGGGTTCGACCATTATTGTTCGGTATGGCAAACCGATTGATGTCTGGAAGGAACTGGTCACGCAGTACACCATAGCCGATGTATTTGCCAACCACGACTACGAGAATTACGCCAAAGAGCGGGACAAAGCTATCGGTGATCTATTGGCCGAACACAGCATTGGTTTCCATACGAGCAAAGACCAAACGATTTTTGAGCGCGACGAGGTGCTGAGTGGAAAAAAAACGCCGTACACTGTTTTCACGCCATACAGCCGCAACTGGCATAAAAAACTGACTGATTTTTACCTGAAAGCGTATCCTACAGAAAAATACGCCAGTCAGTACTGGAAAATGAAGCCGCTGCCCGTCCCTACGCTGAAAGACATGGATTTTCAGCCGGTAGGCGAACCTTTTCCCAAACGAACTGTACCCGAGGAATTACTTGATGACTATAAGAAAACGCGCGATTTTCCTGCGTTGCCGCACAGCACCAGTCAGTTGAGCATACACCTCCGGTTTGGTACGATCAGCGTGCGCGACCTGGCCCGCCAGGCCAAAGAGGCTGACGATAAAACGTATCTGAACGAACTCTGCTGGCGGGATTTTTACTTTCAGGTGCTGGACCATTTTCCCCACGTCGAGAAAGAATCTTTTCGGCGGCAGTACGACCAGATCGAATGGCGTAACAATGAAGAGGAGTTTGACAAATGGTGCCGGGGCGAAACTGGCTATCCCATCGTCGATGCGGGCATGCGCCAGCTGAATACCATCGGCTGGATGCATAACCGGGTTCGGATGATCACGGCCAGCTTTCTGTGCAAACACCTGCTCATCGACTGGCGGTGGGGTGAAGCCTACTTCGGCAAAAAACTTCGGGATTACGATCTTTCTGCCAATAATGGCGGGTGGCAGTGGGCATCGGGGTCTGGTACCGATGCGGCCCCTTATTTTCGGGTTTTCAACCCCACGCTGCAAGCCGGAAAGTTCGATCCGAGAGGGGAGTACATTCGGCAGTGGGTGCCGGAAGTCGACAGCCCCAAGTACACAAAGCCCATTGTGGAGCATACAATGGCTCGCCAGCGGGCGATTGATACGTACCGGAAAGCCCTGGCAAAAGTAAAGTAACGGCTTGCTTTACAAGTCTACCCATTTATCAACCACGGAGTCACGACAACGGCGGACCGCGAAGCACACGGAGAATAAGTAGCTATAAGTCAGCCCTATTCTTTGCTGTTCTCTGCGGTCCGCCGTTGTCGTGACTCCGTGGTCAACATCGAATCTTGTAAGGTTGCTAGCCTGGGTAATTGTTCACAATTTCGTAAAACCCCGTCCGGGCAATAGTGCTTAATTTTGCCGAAAACCTGAGTAGTTATCCCCAGACCAACGAGTAACCAGCCGAAGCTATGTTCATCTGGTGGATACTTCCGGCGCAACCGTATGAAAGCTGATCGGTCAGAAACGGACTTACTGCACGCCCTGGCACTCGGTCAGATAAAGGCCTTTGATGCGTTGTACCACCGCTACAAACAGCCCGTTTACAGCAATATTGTCAAGCTGGTTAAGCAAACGGAAACCGCTGAAGATATTTTACAGGAAGTATTTGTTACCCTCTGGACAAACCGCCAAAAAATTGACCTGACTAAACCGGTCGGCGGGTGGCTGTTTGTCGTGAGCTACAACAAGGCGGCTTCTTCGCTCAGAAAAAAAGTGCGGGAGTCGGCTGTGATACAGGGGCAAGCCGACCTGCCCGACGCGCCCACGCCCGACGATCGGGCCGACGAAGAACTCTACAGTCTGCAAATGGCACTTATTGAAGAGGCTGTTGCGCATCTGCCCGCCCGTAAACGCGATGTTTTCTGCCGCTGCCGATTCGAAGGGCTATCGAACGAAGAGGTGGCCGACATGACCGGTATATCCGTTCAGTCGGTTAACGACTACCTGAAACAGTCGACTCGTTTTGTTCGCGATTATATCCGTACAAATGCCAAATCGGCCCAGCTGGTCGCAACAACCTGTCTCCTCCTGTTGCTTGACCAATAAAACAGGCAAGATTTCACGTGCCTTCTCGATCGCTTTTTTCACCCGCATCAGGCTTAACAATTTCGTAATACAAAAAGCATCCCCCTGGCGGGAGGGCCGGCGTATTTAGGGGTGAGTATGAAGAAAGACACGCAACAGCTGATTGACCGGTTTTGGGCGGGCACAGCAACCGACGCGGAGAAGCAGCAACTGGCCGACGCGCTCGACGCTCCCGGTTCAGACTGGCAGCAGCAACTGAGTCACGCCTTCGACCAGCAAAGCCAGACAACCGGCCCACTGACAGAGGAGCAGTCGGCTCGGGTGTTGATGCGGGTACATCGGCAAGTGCTGAATGAAGCGGAGGCAAAACCAACGTTCACGATCTGGCGACAGTGGGTCCGGTGGAGCGCAGCGGCCGTTTTTGCGCTGGTCGCCGGTTTGGGTGTCTGGCTCAGTACCCGACCTGATGAGCCAGCGCTGGTACGTCCCGGAGTTGCATCGTCCTGGCAACTGACGCACAAAACCAACTCAACTCAGTCGCCCGCCCGGATAACGCTGGCCGACGGATCGATGCTGACGCTTCAGCCAGGTAGTTCGGTAAGCTACTATGAACCGTTCGGCAAATCATCGCGAAACATCAGCATGAACGGAACCGTGTTCTTCGCTGTGGCGAAAGACCCCGCGCACCCGTTCACGGTGCTGGCCAGTGGCATTACGACAACGGCGCTTGGTACCCAGTTCAGCGTGCAAACGACAACGGCCGATCAGGTATCGGTACGCTTATTCGAAGGCCGGGTGGTGGTGCGGGCAACTGCCACCAGTGGCTTCACTATACCGGATACCTACTTGAAGCCCGGTGAGCGCATACAGATTGATACCCGATTGGCGCGTGTGCAGGTGAGCCCGGTTGAACGGGCCGTGGCAAAACCAGTTGGTCCGCAACAGCCAGCCGTGGCACTCGCCCGGCCTGTGGCACCAGGGCTGGTGTTTGCTAAGGAACCGCTGGAGCAGGTGCTGACCCAAGTGGAACAGCGCTACAATGTGAAAATAGAGTATGTTCCGGCAGACGTGCAGGGGCTTTCCTTTTCGGGTTCGTTTGCAGCTGACGATTCGCTCAGAACCGTGTTGAGTGCCGTTTGTATGACCAATAACTTATCATTCACCCAGGAAGCTGGTCGGGTTATTATTACTCGATCACCCTAAAATCAACGCATCACTTTCCCGGATTCCATCGCGGCTGCGATGAGTACACTACGCCAAAAATGGGGTAGCCGGGACCACTTTTACCAATTTTTTATCAATAACTCATGAAACAGTACGTACGTAACTTATTGACCCAGCTCCCGGCCCTGCTGTTCGGGCTGCTTCTGGCGGTGCCGGCTATGGCCCAGACAACCGCAGCGATGAAAGGAACCGTGCTCGACGAAACGGGTCAGCCGATGGTTGGCGTGACCGTATTACTGAAGGACGGGCAGAGTACACCCCGAGGGACAACAACCGATGCCAAAGGGCTTTTTACATTCGACAACCTTCGGGCGGGTTCCCGTTATGACCTGACGGCCAGTTACATTGGTTACGAAAATCAAACGACAAAAGGTTTTTTGATCAACGCGGGTGATAACAACAGCCTGCTGATTCGAATGAAACCCGAACAACGTACCCTGAACGACGTGGTTGTGATCGGCTACGGGGCGCAGTCGAAAGCGAAAGTGACGGGGGTCATCTCGCAGGTGAAAGGCCAAACGCTGAACCAGTATAGCGGGAGTAGTTTCGCTCAGCAACTGGCCGGGAAAGCGGCCGGGGTAGTTATTAACGATGCATCGGCGCAACCCGGTGCCGACCCACAGGTAGTTATCCGGGGCATTGGCACGCTGACCGCCGGGCGCAACCCGTTGATCGTAGTCGATGGGTTTCCGCTGTCGGAAGGATCGTCGCTGAATTCGGTTAACCCGCAGGACATTGAAACGATTGATATCCTGAAAGACCCTTCATCGGCAGCTATTTACGGGTCGCGGGCGGCTAACGGGGTGATTCTGATTACGACCAAAAAAGGCAAATCGGAGAAAATGACCGTAGCATTCGACGTGTATACGGGCTTTCAGGAGCGGGCCGACAACGTAAAATATGTGGATGCCTACCAGGCCGCGCTCTTTTTCACCGAAGCCCGCGACTGGGGGTACGTATCGAAAAACCCCACCGCCCGCAGTATCACCGACGATCGCGCCACCCGCCTGAGCAAAGGTGCCAGCTTACGCGAACTGCGGCTGAACTACATCGATCCTTGGCTTAACAACCAGCCGGGAGTGACCAACACCAACTGGCTGAACGAGATCTTCCGCAAAGGAGCTATCAGCAGCTACAACCTGTCGTTTTCGGGCGGATCGGCTAAAACCAATTATTATGTTGGGGCCAATTTTTTCAACCAGCAGGGCCTGGTTATCAACAACGGCCTGAAACGCTACAGTGCTACGGTGAAGATTGACTCCAAACTGTCGGATAAGGTCAATCTGGGTGTTAGTGTAAATCCGTCGTATAACTCGCAGAATTACTTTACCAACAGCGGCAACCAGTCGTTCGACCCCATCGGCAACACGTACATCATGTACCCAATGTTTGCGCCTTACAACGCCGACGGTTCGCTGGCGATCAGTCAGCAGATTGTAGCGAATACGCCGGAAGACGGTGCGCTGGGCGAAAACGCGGTGGCATTGGCCTACAAGATCAAGAACCAGCGTAATTTCTTTCGCACGTTTGGAAATGCTTACCTGAGTTATCAGCCCATCGAGGGACTGACAGTTAAAACCCTGCTCGGGGGCGACCTGCGGAGTAACTTCTTCGATTTCTACAACCCTTCCGACGTGGGCGGCTACCGGACAGCGGCACCTAAACCAGCGGTCGCAACCGAATCGCGGGATTTTATCACCAATTTCCTGACGGAGAATACCGTAACGTATAGCCGACAGATCGCCGATCACCAGATCGATTTGTTGGCGGGTTATACGTACCAGCAGGAAAATAGCGCCAGCGCCAGCGTAACCGGGTCCAGTATCGCTGATAACAACATTACCAACATTGGTGGGGCCAGTGCGTTCGTTGCCACTGCCGAGCGGTACACCTGGACCCAGATTTCGTATCTGGCCCGGGCGCAGTACGCCTTTAAAAACAAATATTTGCTCACCGCTACCATCCGTCGTGATGGCTCATCGCGCTTCGGAAACGACCGAAAGTGGGGTAATTTTCCCTCGCTGACGGGCGGCTGGATCGTCTCGAACGAAGAATTTTTTCCAAAAAGCAGCCTGATTACGTTTGCCAAGCTACGGGGTAGCTGGGGGCAGTCGGGCAACAACCAGATCGGTTCGTACAGCTCGAAAGCGTTGGTCAATAGCGATAATTACGTGTATGGCAGCTCGCTGGCGGCTGGTTTTGCGGCTACCACCACGCCCAACCCAAACCTGTCTTGGGAAACCAAAACGGCTACCAATGTGGGGCTAAACCTGGGGCTGGGCAGCAAATTCACGGTCGCGGCCGACTATTACTATTCGGTGACGAAAGACCTGCTGCTGAACGTTCCCGTACCGGAACAGTCGGGTTTCAGTTCGTCGATTCAGAACGTGGGTAAGATCCAGAACAGCGGTTTCGAACTCGAACTGGCGGGCAACAACATCAATATCGGTACCGTCAAATGGGGTTTCAATGCCAATATCGCGACCAACCAAAACAAAATACTGGCGTTGGCTCCCGGTCAGGATCAGATTATTGCCGGAGCAGCCAGTCAGTTTCTGACCAGAGTAGGCGGTCCCATTGCGCAACTCTACGGCTACAATATTACCGGGGTATATAAAACGCAGGATCAGATCAACTCGACGCCCCACCTGGCGGGTACCCTGACGGGCGACTATGTTGTACAGGATCTGAACGGCGATGGCGTTATTGATCTCAATGACCGGCAGACCTATGGTACGTATAACCCAAAGTTCACCTACGGCTTTTCGAGCAATTTTGCCTACAAGAATTTCGAACTGAATTTCTCGCTCGTCGGGATTCAGGGCCGGAAAATTTTTGATCAGCAACTTTCCAACCAGGAAGAATCGGGCGAAGGGTTTGGTGTGCCGAACACATATTACTTCGAGAATCGCTACCATCCCATCGACAACCCGGACGGGTTTCTGGCGCAACCTAACCTGGGGAACTTCTCCAGTGCGCGTCGGCAAATTCGGTCGTCGAATATCTTCTTCAAAGACGCCGATTACCTGCGGATGCGGAGTATTCAACTGGCTTATAACCTGCCTCGTACCTGGGCTTCGGCGGTGCGGTTATCGGGGGTGCGCGTATACGTATCAGCCAATAACCTGTTCACACTGACGCCATTCCGGGGCTTTAATCCCGATGCTACGTCGACGGATAACGTTCTGACCAACGGCTTTTCGCAGGCTAACTATCCCGTCGCCCGGTCGTTCATCGCCGGGCTTAACGTCACCTTTTAATCCAGCACACTCCCATGAAAAAAATAATAACAATCAGTCTATTACTTGGCAGTTCGCTGCTGACCAGTTCCTGCGAAGACAAACTATTTCAGGAACCACAAACCTCAAAAGTGCTGAATAATTTCCTGCGGAACGAAACCGAATCCGAAGAGTACGTCAACGCCGTGTACGCCAATTTGCAGAATAGCGGGCTATACGGGTTATACCTGATTGCGTTCTCCGAAATTCAGTCTGACAACACGTACGACGAAGTGCCGGCCAACGATGATGGCAATTACGGGCAGCTCGACCAGTTCTCGACCATTCCAAACAACGCTATCGTTACGGCGGTCTGGACGCAATCATACCAGGCCATTCAGAAGGCTAACACAGTCCTGAACCGGATCGGTTCGATCACGTACGCCACCGACGCGACCAAACAGGCCCGCATTGGCGAGATGAAATTTATCCGGGCCTTGCTGTATTTCAATCTGGTGCGGCTCTACGGGGATGTACCCCTCGTAACGCAGGAAACCACCGACCCGAACGCCTATTTCGGGCAGGGACGCACTGCGTCGACGCAGGTATATGACCAGATGAAGAAAGACCTGAGCGAAGCCATTTCTGTACTTCCTGCCACAACATCGCAGCCAGGTCGGGTTATCAAAACAGCCGCTCAGGGCCTTCTGGCGAAGGTGCACCTGACGCTAAAGAGCTACACCGAGGCACAAACGCTGCTGCAGGCGGTGGTGAGTTCGGGTCAGCATACGCTCATGACCAACCCCGCCGACGTGTTCAGCCTCAGCAATGAGAACAACAAGGAGATCATCTTTGCCGTACAGTTTGCATCGGGGGTCAATGGTAATACGGAGGGTAGTACCATGTTCCAGCAGTATGCCCCGTCGGGTACGGTGTCGGGCGCGAAGGGACACAATCTGCCAACCAAAAGCCTATACGCGCTTTACAGCAGCGCCGACAAACGCAAAGGTACGTACCTGACAGCTACCTCAGCCGGTACGCCCTGGAGTAAGAAGTTAACCCAACCTTCTGTTATTACCGACGGAGGCAGCGACGTGGTCGTGCTGCGCTATGCCGACATACTGCTGATGCTGGCTGAAGTGCAGAACGAACTGGGTAACCCCGGCGGGGCCGCTGCAACACTCAATCTGATTCGTACCCGCGCCGGACTGGCTAATACTACCGCTACTGCTCAGAGCGACCTGCGTACCGCCATCGACCTCGAACGTCGGTTCGAACTGGTGGGCGAAGGGCACCGATGGTTCGATTTACTGCGGTCGGGCAACGCTGTTTCGGTGATGAACGATTGGTTCAACGCCAATAATATTCAGATCAGGATTACGGCGAACAATCTGCTGATGCCGGTTCCTCAGGGGCAGGTTAATACCGATCCGAGCATCAAACAGAATCCGGGATATTGATTTTCGTACACGGCACAAAACGACCATCACCGTTTTATGCCGCTATTTTTTCACGGATGAAAATGATCTTTCTCCTTCTGTTCAACGGATTAATGCGTGTCGTCGTGATGGCTCAACCGCCTGCCGATACGAGTTTGCTGTGGCAACCAGGGTACTTCGATATTCACCATATTAACACGGGCCGGGGCAACAGTACGTTCTTTATTTTTCCTGATGGAACAACGCTCTTGCTCGACGCGGGTGACCTGAACCCCAGCCCGTTTCTGCGTAAAAATGCCCCGTTGAAGGTGGCTCCGGCCCGGCCCAACGCGTCGAGAACCGCCGGTGAGTGGATTGCGGAGTACGTCCGGCAGACGATGCCCGCCGGGCAACCACCCCGGCTCGATTACCTGCTCGTATCGCACTTCCACAGTGATCATTATGGCGATCTGACCGAACGCGCCAAGCCGACAACTGGACAGGACTATCAACGAACGGGCATTACGGACGTGGGCGATCGTCTGCCCGTCGGCACGATCATTGACCGGGGCTATCCGGCTTATGATTTCCCGACCAATCTTCGTCAGTTCTACGGCGGGGATGGCAGTACGTTTCTGAACTACGTGGCCTTTGTCGAGGCAAAAGTAAAGCAGGGGAATACCGCCGAAGTGCTGCGGGCGGGTAGCGATCAACAGATCGTGCTTCGGCAGAAACCCGACGACTTTCCGGCGTTCCGCGTGCGGGCAGTGAAGGTGAACGGCACGATCTGGACCGGCACAGGTGACCAGACATGTACGCAGTTTACGGCTGACTCGGTACTCGACCGGCAGGGCAAGTTCAACGAAAATCCGCTGTGCATGGCCTTGCTATTCAGCTATGGTCCGTTTGATTACTTCACGGGAGCCGACAACACGGGGCTTCGCGGGTTTGGCCTGCCGCACTGGTTCGATACCGAAACGCCAATGGCTAAAGCCGTGGGGTCTGTCGATGCCATGACGCTGAACCACCACGGTAACCGGGATGCCACCAACGACACATTTTTGCAGACACTCAATCCCCGCGTAGCCATCCAGCAGAACTGGTGTTCTGATCAGCCCGGCCAGGAGGTCATGCATCGGCTGGGATCGACAGGCCAGAAACGGGACGTGTTTGCTCTGCACCTACTGCCCGAAACCCTGGCGTATCTGGGGCCGTGGCTACGCAACAGCTACCGAAGTACGGAAGGACACGTGCTGATTCGGGTGCTGCCCGGCGGGCAACAATTTTGGGTGGGCACACTCGACGATACGCGCCCTGAACTCCGGATAGTGCGCTGGCTGGGACCCTATTCAGCTAATTGATTATACTGACCAACTTAACAAATTCAGTTTCCTTATGGTATCCAACAACACACGTCGTACTCATTTTTTTGCGCTCATTGCCAGTACGTTACTGGTTGGTCCGGCACTGGCCCAATCGCGACCCGTTGATCCAATTATTCGCCAACTGCACGATCCCAAAAGCAGGCAGGTTCTTGTGGTCGCTCACCGGGGCGACTGGCGGAGTGTTCCCGAAAATTCTATTCTGAGCATCGAAAACGCGATTGCCATGGGCGTTGATGTAGTCGAAATAGACCTCAAGAAAACCAAAGATGGCGTGCTGATTCTGATGCATGACGAAACCATTGATCGCACCACATCCGGTCACGGCAAACCCGCCGACTACACCTGGGCCGAATTACAGCAACTGACACTGAAAAACGAACACGGTGGGCCTACCCGGCAGCGAATTCCGACATTTGAAGACTGCATGAAAACCGCCAAAAATCGGGTCATGATCAACATCGACAAGGGGTACGATTACTACAAAGATGCGTACGACATATTGGTTAAAACCAGCACCGTCGATCACGCCATTATCAAATCATACAAGACGTACGAACAGGTGAAAGCCGAAAATGGGGAGTTGCTGGGCGGTAAACTGGCTTACATGCCCATTGTCAATATGGACAAGGCAAACGCCAACGACGTTATCCAATCGTATGAGGCTAACCTGAAACCCGTAGCGTACGAACTGAATTTCAAATCCGATAGTGTATTGGTCAACTCAACGTATCAGACAATACCCAAAACGGGGTCCAAAATATGGCTCAACGGGTTGTGGGCCAGTCAGAACGGGGGGCATGATGATGAACTGAGCGTAGAAGAGCACAACCCCGAAGCGGGCTGGGGATGGCTTATTGCACACGGGGCCACCATGATCCAGACGGATCATCCTCACGAACTGATCGCGTATCTGCGCAAGCGGGGGTTGCACAAGTAATCTGGCTGTAAGAAGGTGAGGAGGCTATAAAACACGTTGACATAAGGACTCCCGTACTCAAAGTTTCCACTGAACGACCCAGCCCGGCTTAAGTACTTTGGGCCGGGGAACCCCCGCCAGCCCGGTAGCTGTGTTCATGGCAATGAGCGTCAGCGGAACCGTTGTGCTGGTCTGTACCGAAACGGCTTTGGTGGCGCGCAGAAATAGGTTGCCTTTGGTATCGATATCATCCACAACGGCGTACAGCATGTCTCCCGCTTTCAATTCGGTTTGCTCGATCTGAACATCTTCCGATAGGGCAAACGACCAGCTTTGCCCTATCTTGGGCTGTCCCGCCCGGACAAGTCGCGCCACAACATCACCGACGAATATGGGCGGGGCGGCTGGTTTGTTTTTGAGCAGTTCAATCAACAAACTATCCATAACAACCGCTTCACTTCGGGTGGCCTGGGTCAGGCGGCTGGATTCGTCGCTGGGATCGTCCAGCGATTCAATTGGTACGCCGACCTGTTCGGGTTCCTGGTCCTGGAGCCAGCCCATGCGCCGGGCCTGTTCACGCTCCTGCTCATAGGCCTCCCCCGACGATACCAGCAGGATGCCTGCCGAGCCGATGCCGTAAGAAGGGTTGGTGAACAGTTCTTTCATGGCCAGAATTCGGTACAGATAATAGCCCGTTTCGGGGTTCATGGCCATCGCATAATAATCGCGGTGACCGACCTTGTCAATTTTGCGCTGTACCATACCGACCCCCCCGTTATAAGCAGCCGCCACGAGTGTCCATGACCCCAGTCGGGCGTGCAGGAACGTCAAATATTTGCAGGCGGCTTCGGTCGATTTAAGTAGGTCGGAGCGCTCATCATGGCCCGGCTGGATGGATAACCCCATATCCTGCGCCGTTTCGTCCATAAATTGCCAGTACCCAACGGCTCCGGCCGATGATACCGCATGGGCATTCCAGGCGCTTTCGATGAGAGGCAGAAATTTGAAATCGTTCGGAATGTTGTGCTTCCGCAGAATGGGTTCAATAACGGCAAAGAAAGGAGCCGAACGAGCTTTCAGGCCACCCAGATGCCGTTGGTACCCGGAACTGCTTGCCAGCGCAAACGCCAGTTTAGCGGAAACCGTGCTCTGCTCGGTTGGTACAATCTCACCGCAAAAATGCAACCGGCCGGGACTTATCCCCGCCTGCGAACTAACCAGGTAAGATCGGCTCGCTTTGCTTTTTACGGGTATCGTCTTTTTCTGGGCCAATACCATCGAGGTAAAGAACAACGTGATAAGTATCGGCGTAACAACCTGTTGGGTGGATCGTATCAAAACAAATAGCTTGGGTTAGACCCCTGGAAAACGATGCCGCCTACCGGTTTAGTTCGTTGATGAGCCGTGTCGTGACTTCGCCAACGTGAGTTGACCTGACTTGTCTGACGACGTTACAGTGATTTCCAGGTGAGTAGCCAGCCTGACTTCATCTGGGTCAAGTCCGATAGTTTAATGCCGATACGGCCCGTGGACGCATCTACTGCCGCCAGCGCCAGCGAGTACGTTTGCTGATCGCTGGCCGAGTACAGTTTTTCGGAGCGCAGGTAAACCTTGTTGGCTTTCAGATCAATATCTTCGATAACGGCGTACAGCCTGTCGCCTTCTTCCACTTGTCGATCACCAGCCATTCCGTCACGAGTGAGGTTGAACACCCAGACCTGACCGCGTTCTAAACTTGAGGTTTCTGTTAAACGGGCCTTGATACCTCCCCTGAATACGTCGGCGGCATTAGGCAGCGGAATATCTGTCGTCCGGCCTTTGGGTACCGAAGCGGTTTCTTTTACCGGTGCGCTGACGGCTTCTCGGGTGGCTTCGTCTACGATAAATTCAGGCAGCAGCACGTCGTCATCGGACTGCGTTCCTGCTATGGAGCCAAGTGGCTCGTCCAGGGTAGCCAGCATCTGACCCGGAATCAGGTTTTTATAAGAGCGATAATTGGAAAACAGCTCCTTAAATGCCAGAATCCGGTACAGATACTTACCTGTCTCCGCGTTCAGACGCAGGTAGTAATAGTCACGTTGTTGTTGCCGCCGGATGTTAGTGAGTAACGCGCCGATGCCGTTGTTATAGGCTGCAGCGGCCAGCGTCCATGACCCCAGGCGCGAGTACAAATACCGTAAATACTTGCAGGCCGCATTGGTCGACTTGACCAGGTGCTGTCGTTCGTCGGCGCCGTGCCCGATGCTCAAGCCCAGTTCCCGTGCGGTGGCAGGCATAAACTGCCAATAGCCCGATGCCCCTTTCGGTGATACGGCGAAACCCTGTAACGCACTCTCTACCAAAGGTAAGTATTTGAAATCCAGCGGAATACCATGCCGGGCAAGAATAGGCTCAATGACCGGAAAAAAAACGGCCGCCCGTTGGCGAATGCGCAAAAATGCCTGGTTCCGGGTCGTATTACGAACCAGGGCGGATACCAGTCGGCGAGCCACAACTTCTTCGTGAATAGGAACGGATTCGCCACAAAAATAAACGGGAGGAAGTCCTGTCAGCAACCTCGGCTCAATGAGCAACGCAGGAGAGTAGCTTGAAGAAGGCGTATACGCTGACCTGTTCAGTGAAGCGCTGGGGGAGAAGGCACTTCCCACAATCAGTACCACGACCAACCCAAGTAAGTGTAACCGCTTTTTCAAAAAGGTGAGTATAAGTTCTAGCATTATATATTCTTTAGACCTAATGGATCGCTATCTGTAACATTAATATTTTCCGGAGTTGGCTAAGTTACCCAACTGGACAAGCCACATCACTCGGCGTGTGAAGCACCTAATCAACTCATCAGCAGGATGTAAAGGATACTTATTGACCCGGAATCAGCCGGTGGCAGGGCACCAATAAATAAGCAGTCGGGCGGTTGGGCAAGGGGCCTGACAAACAACCTGTTGGTTGTGTAGAGGTAGGAAATGAGCGCATAGACATTACGGAAAGTTTTCTTGATGACTGGACAAATCCGCTCGTCAACGTATTGCATAACCAAGGCGAACGTAGCTGTCAGACAGGAGAACGCTGAACAAATGATGTGCTAGATCAAGCAATCCGATCTCATTCGTAGACATTATCTTTCGGTAACACCTGGGTGCCTGTTATACGAAAAGCAGGAGAATCAGAACGCTGCCCAATCGTACGAAGGCTAATAGGCTCACTGACAGCCTCACGATTCCTGTTGCGGTACAGGTCTGGAGGAAGAAAACGGTATGCTTTACCCGTGAAGTAACCTGTTGTTATCGGGGATTATTCCTTTGTGGATCTGTCCGTAAAACCCATGACTGATTCGTAAACGTAACCAAACGGGCTGGTGAGCAAGTTTTGTGCCAACTTAGTGCCGTTGAGTTAACCTACTAAACAAGGGAAGCCGCCCTTGGGGGCGGCTTCCTGATCAAAATTCGTTGTCAATTCTTATAACCAGTCCCAGAAGTGAAGGGGACGGATGCCTCCCTCTTTTTTCCGCTTTAAAAAGCGTGGCCGACGGAAGCGTAGTACCATTAATCCCATCATCAATTTCTTGATAGGCAAATGCTGGCCCTGGCTATCCAGATCGGAGAGGGGGTTAGTAGACTTTTGCGAAGCGGCCTGGGCAATAAGTTGTTCTGTAGCGGATAATGATCTTGTCAGCGCCGTATTGGGGCGAGGGCCCCAGGTAGAAATGTCTTCGTCGATCAGCTCAATGGTCGGCGCATCTTTAATTTTCCTCGGCAACGCCAGTGGTTTATGCCAGCTTGGTAATGGCTTCATAAGCTCGGCCATTGTTGAGCCATTCAGGATCAGCGCGTATTGGCGAGGGTTACTCAGCAACTCTTTGAACGCCAGAATGCGGAACAGGTAATGGCTCGTTTCGCGGTGCAGGCGTAGCCGGTAATAGTTCGACTGGCCCTGTTGTTCCATTTTGTTGCGAACGTGCGTGATACCACCATTGTAAGCAGCCGCCACGAGCGTCCAGGAACCAAGCTGCCGGTATAACTGGTGCAGATGCCGGCAAACGGCCACCGTTGCTTTCTGTAGATTGTACCGTTCGTCTACGTTACTGTTCACTTCCAGTCCGAGTTCGCGGGCCGTACCTGGCATTAGCTGCCAATAACCCGACGCGCCTTTGTACGACACGCTGCTGTTGTCGAGCGCACTCTCGGCCAACGGCATGAAGCGAAAATCGCGGGGGATTTTGTACTTCCGGAGAATGGGGTCAATGATGGGGAAGAACGTAGAGGCCCGCATCCGGAGATCAAGCAGAAACGCCTGCTGGCCGCCATACATCCGAAGGGTTTGCATCCATCGGCGCGAGACACGTTTCTCATCTACGGGAACTTCCTCTCCGCAGAAGTAAATAGGAAATGCGCGGTTTGTCGAGTCAACGACCAGAAGTTGTGGGTTGTTCAATCCGTCCGACGACAGAGTTAACCGGCTCGTATCGGCCCCAAAAAAGGGGATCGCGAGGACCGGTTTTACCGCGGCCATGAGCAATGAAAAACTTACTTCTCTAAGCAAAATTATAGTAGTTGTTGTGACACATATAGATGAGAAAACCCGTACCGAAGTAACGGGTTTATTCAGGTATAGAATACGAAGCTAACGGATTTTGGCCTACATGCCAAATTATTGCCTAAGAATTATCCAACGGTTTGCCCAAAAACAGGATTTTATTCTTATAACAGCCCGGCAACGATGGTTAGTTTGCCATAATCATAACGGCCCCCTAACTGATCAAAAACGGCCTTCAGGCGGCCTTCTGCCATGCCTGCCACCGCAATTGCTTTTTCGATTTCTCGCCGTTCGATCGGGTCAATCAGGGAGACTAAATCAATATCGTAACCGGACTTCGATAGCTGCACCAGATGGCTGGCAACGGACCCCGTAGTCAGTTGGCGCTGGGCCGCGATCTCGTCAATCGACAAGCCACTGTTGTACAGATCGAGGGTTATTAATTGTGTCGATCCTTTGGGTTTTTTTCCCGCGTTGACCCGGCCACGTACGTAGCCGACAATCTCATCCAGAAAACGCCGGCCAAACAATTGTAACTTCCGTTCGCCAACACCACTTACGTTGCGTAGCGCATCGGGCGTAACGGGCCGCTGGCGAGCCATATCCTCAAGCGTCGTATCCGTAAAGATAACGTAAGGAGGTACGTTTTGTTCGTCGGCGAGTTCCTTGCGCACCACCCGCAGCCGTTCGAACAGGGTATCGCGCTGGGTCTCTGTTTTGGTTTTGACTTTCTCGACAATGGGTTTCGGCGCATCGTCCGGCCGAACCAGATCCACCTTCCGACCGCTATACAGCACCTGGTCGGCCAGCATACCCCGGCGCAGGGCGTAGTGCTGGTCGTAGGCAATTTCAATGACCCCGATATTGATAAGCTGATGGATGTAGTTTCGCCAGTCCTCAAAACGAAGATCGCGGCCCGCGCCATAGGTTTTCACCTGGTCGTAGCCCCCCTGAAGCACCTGCTGGCTCCGGGAACCCCGCAAAATGTCAATCAGTAAATTCATCGGTACCCGCTCGCCCGTTCGGATAATGGCCGACAGCGCTTTTTGCGCCAGAATGGTACCATCGAACGTAACGCGTGGGTCGCGGCAAACATCGCAGTTGCCGCAGGGTTCGGCGAGTTCTTCCGAAAAATAGGAGAGCAGAATCTGTCGGCGGCAGGTATGGGCGTCCGCGTATTGCTGCATGCGCTCCAATTTGGCCAGTTGCAGACCCAGGTTGGCCGGGCTGTTCTCGGCCAGCATCTCCTTGTACGTAGCTACATCGGCAAAGCTGTAGAACAGAACGGTCTGGGCAGCCGCGCCATCTCGACCCGCCCGCCCGATTTCCTGATAAAAGCTCTCGATGTTTTTGGGCATGTTGTAGTGGATCACCCAGCGCACGTTCGATTTGTCGATTCCCATACCGAAGGCAATGGTTGCGCACATAATTCGAACATCGTCGCGCAGAAAAGCTTCCTGCGTTTTCGATCGGTCAGCCGGGTCCATTTTGGCGTGGTAAAAGGCTGCGTTGAACCCTTTCTCCTGCAATTTGGCCGCCAGTGACTCGGTCGACTTGCGGCTTAGGCAATAAATGATACCGGAGGTGTCTGGTTTCTTCTGGAGCAGCCGCACAATCTGCTGAATGCGGTTCTGGCCGGGAAGTACCTGCAAGCTTAGGTTGGTTCGGTTAAACGAATCCACGAATATGGCCGGATCGTTCATGCCAAGACGGGTGGCTATATCCTGCCGGGTGAGTTTATCGGCCGTGGCGGTCAGTGCAATCGTGGGCACCTTCGGAAACTGCTCTTTCAGTACGTGCAGCTGCGTATACTCTGGCCGGAAATCGTGCCCCCAGGATGATATACAGTGGGCTTCGTCGATGGCAAACAAGGACAGTTTGGTCAGACCCAGGAATTGAAAAAACGATTCGGTCAGCAGTTTCTCCGGCGAGACATACAGCAGTTTGAGTTTGCCCTTGATGCAGTCATCTTCAATGTCACGCTGTTCCCGGCTGGTTTGCGTGCTGTTGTAATAAGCCGCCTGAATACCGTTCATGTGCAGGGCGCCCACCTGGTCTTTCATCAGCGCAATCAGCGGAGACACAACAATGGTCAGACCGGGTAGCATCAACGCCGGTATCTGAAAGCACACGGACTTACCACCTCCCGTAGGCATAAGGACGACCGTGTCGCGCCCGCTCAAAATAGACTGAATGATGGCCTCCTGCATGGGCCGGAAGCGGTCATAGCCGTAGTAGCGTTTGAGGTAGTCGGCGGGTTGCTGCGTATTGGGCGTTGAAACAGTCATTGACTTGCTGAAGAACAGATAATTAACCGCCCTGCAAGGCGTGGATAGTCTGAGTAAATGGTCTATTGTTACTGAGTCACAGACCACTATCTTTATCTCAAATTTAAGAAAAATTTAAGTCGGTTTCGTTGACGGATTCGTGATTTTATCCGCATATTTCCAGCTCAAGAGCCGATATTGGTCGTTCTTCACTAAACCCCAATCCAGTAACAATGAAAAAGAAACTGTTAGTTCTATGCCTGTCGCTGAGCCTGTTTGCTGCCTTCGATGGTACGGCTCAGGATACCAAAGGGTCGAAGGAAAAAGCGAAAAAAGAAATGAAGGAGGCCGATGCATCGGCCAAATCAGCCGCTAAAGCGGAAACAAAAGCGGCTAAGGATGCCGTTAAAGACGCCAAGGGTGATGCCGCTACTACGACTGATGCCGCGAAACAAGCGGCCGTGAATGACCGGATGGCCGCTGCCAGGGCGGCCAAGGCAGCCAAAAAAGCGGCCAATAGCGGAACGGCTGCGGCAACGACTACGCCGGATAAAGCCGACAAAATGGCTGATAACGCCGGTTTGAAGGATGATAAAATGAGCAAGTCGAAAAGCGCAACGGGGTCGGTGAAAGAAGAAAAGGCAACCCCGGCCGATTACAAAGCCCCGGTTGACCCATCGCAAAAGGGGCCGAACGGGGAGAAGGTCATGACTGGACCGCGCGGGGGTAAATACTACATCAATAAAAACGGTAACAAGACGTATCTGACCGGTATAAAAGGATAAGGTTACACAGCGTACGTAAGTGGAGTAGCTACGGGGCTAACTAGCCATAGCTACTCCACTTACGTACGCTGTTAGTAATCAGATTGATACGACTTTTCGGCTGGAACGGATCCGCCAATAATACCGTCTTTGATGAGTTGTTGAACAATGTCACTGGGAGGTACCTCACTGCTACTTCCTGTGGTGACAATGGCTTTCCAAAAAGGCTTGTTTGTTGCCAGGTTTGTCATGACCAACAGGAGTTCATTATTTGAGGTGATGTATTTGCCGTAACCAGATGTGTAATTACGACTGAAGTCGATGGTCAGTAGAACCTCGCTCTGGCAGGTCTGCCGTTGTTTCTCGATGGCTTCTTCAGGGCCGTCAAAATCAATCGGGCTATTGGAAACCGTACATACCTGATACCCGCTTGGAAAGGCGGTTTGGAAGCGAGCCAAATAAGTCGGTACCATTTGCGGGAGGTTCGATACAACTAAAATGCGCCTGAATTCCGGTTTGTCAGCTGGCTTTACGTTTGTTTGTATATGAACCGTTGTGCAGCCCGTTAGACTGATCATTAGATAGCCGACAATCAGCCGATGACTAACAAGTAACTTAGCTAACGTTACGGGTGCTTTTCGGAGGGTTGATAAAATGGGCATGGTTGAGGCAGGATTGGAATTTGACCGCTAAAGTTCTCCTATGTAAAGCAAATAAACCAGACTCGCCGGTGAATAAATCGGCGCGTTATGGATGATCAATAGTATGCTTTCTTGACGAAAATCCCTCACAGATCAACGGTATGAATAGGCCTTTACTCAGCAAGCTGTTTCTTTTCGTCATAACCTTATTGGCTGGTTGCAAGCATAGCCCGGACCCGACTCCACCAACGGATGACACCGTAAGCTTTGGGTCAACACCCGCCGTTAGTATACGTACCAACACGTCTGCTTCACTCACGGCTACACTAATAACGGCCCCAACGGGGCAGCCCATCACGGCAGGGTTTGTGTGGTCGAAAACAAATGCCTCGCCAACGCTTGCCGATACAAAGACGACCCGCTCCTTAACGATAGCTGCGCTGCCTTTCAGTCTGAGCGATTCGCTGACCGGTCTGGAAAACAAGGCAACCTATTTTGCCCGTGCTTACGTGACCACGGCGACAGGTACTGTTTACAGTGCGGTTACAACGTTTTCCGTGCAGACTACACTGACTGATCTGTTTGCGCAAACGCTGACCAGTCTCCTGCAAAATCGCGACATTGGGTACGGCTTTGTGATTTATGAGAATAACGAACTGAAGGCATCGGGGTCGGGTGGACTCAAGTCAAGGTCGGTCGATGCGACCGGTGAAAAACCGTACACCATCGACACGAAGATGCACATTGCCAG
This sequence comes from Spirosoma lituiforme, assembly GCF_054776635.1. Lineage (NCBI taxonomy): Bacteria > Pseudomonadati > Bacteroidota > Cytophagia > Cytophagales > Cytophagaceae > Spirosoma > Spirosoma lituiforme. Next base: position 236,716 of record NZ_BAAHBO010000006.1, on the reverse strand, counting down.
CATGAGCAAGACACTGGCGGCTATGGCTTTTACGCAGCTGGCTGCTCAAAAAGACATTCGGACAACCGATAAAATCAGTCCTTACCTGCCCTCGTCCTGGGTAAAGGGACCTCTGGTCGATCAGATAACCTTTTACGATCTGTTCAATCACCGAAGCGGTATCATTGGTTTAGGGAACAATTGCCAGAATGGGGCCTATAGTGAAAATATATACGCCGGCCTGAAGCAGCTTATTGCGAATGGCGTAAAGGAAGCGAACCGGGGTAAATATTGTTATCAGAACGCAAATATTGGCCTTATGCGGGTGCTGATACCGGCCTTGACCGGGTATGCATTTACCGGGGATGACGGGGTTGATGACCAGCAAACGCAGCAACGTTATCTGACTTACGTTCAGGATAATGTACTCGCCAAGGTGGGTATTCAGGGGGCAGTCCCCACGTATCCGCCCGGTGATCCGACCTATTGCTACCCCTATCCATACACAGCTGGCCGTAGCGGCTGGAATCCCGGCAATTTTTTTACTACGCTGGGGGCCTATGGCTGGTATCTTACCCCGCGTGAAGCCGGTAAACTGTACGCCACGGTCTTGTCATCAACGGATCAGTCGGTGATTACCACGGCTTATAAAGATACATTACTGCTCAATAACCTGGGGTGCTTTCGGGCTGCAACCAGTCTCGGTGATATTGCTTACCACGATGGCTGGTGGTATTACGACAGCAAAATACCGTACGTTGGTTTACGGACTATCTGGATGAAATTGCCCAACAACCTGACCGTGGCTCTTTTTGTCAACAGCCTGAATAGCCAGACGGGTCTATTTCCTTCCGACAACGGCGTCGACATTGTCCCGTTCGTTTTCCGGGCCTACACAACCGCGAGGCAATTAAGCGGTGGTCGTCTGGCGGCTGCTCCTTTGACGCTGGAACACCCCGAACCGCACTGATAAATCAGCGAATAACTGGATAGACAACCAAAAGGTAGTATGTTCAGGGTATAAACCGAGCTTATGCGCCAACTACTTGTTCTGATCGTTGTTCTTCTGCCCATTTGTGGTTATTCCCAGTCTGATCAAACGATACAGACGGCCGGGCTACAGCAACCCGTCGAAATCATTCGCGATCGGTGGGGCGTCAATCATATTTTCGCCAAAAATGAACACGACCTTTTCTTTGCGCAGGGCTACGCTGCGGCTCAGGACCGACTGTTTCAGTTGGAAATCTGGCGTCGGCAGGCAACGGGTACGGTAGCCGAATTACTTGGTCCGCAGGAAGTGAAGCGTGATATTGGAACCCGCTTGTTTCGGTACAAAGGCGATATCAACAAAGAACTGCTGCACTATCATCCGCATGGTCCGCAAATTGTCGGGGCATTTGTTGCCGGTATCAATGCCTACATTAACCAGATACTAAAAACGCCAGAAAAACTCCCGTTCGAGTTTCAGGTACTCAAAACAAAGCCGGGTTTGTGGACACCCGAGGTGGTCATTAGCCGACACCAGGGCCTGATGTACAACGTCCGGGAAGAATTGAATTATGCCCGGCTGGTTCAATTGATCGGGCCCGATAAGCTTCGCGAATTGCAGTGGTTTCATCCAGCCGCAACGTCGACCGAACCGGATCTTACCCTGCACGTAAACGGGGATGAGCTTTTTCAGCCTATTCTGGAGTTGTACGAAGCTTTTCGCCTGCCGCTGAAATTTGAAGGGCAAGCGACCAAAGCCGACGAAGATGAAGCCTACTTCCCGAAACGGGGGTTCCTGCCAGGAGTCGATTCCGGTTTTGAGGCCGAAAAGAAATACAATGGTTCCAACAACTGGGTCATATCGGGCGCTAAGTCGGCTAGCGGATACCCGATGCTGGCCAACGACCCGCACCGGGCCCAGTCAACGCCATCCCTGCGGTACTGGGTTCACTTACATGCGCCGGGCACATCTACGTCGGGTACATCCATGCCGGGCACATCCATGCTGGGCGAATCCACGCCGGGCTGGAATGTGTTGGGCGCGGGTGAACCAACGTTGCCGGGGGTTTCGATTGGGCACAATGAGTACGGAGCCTGGGGCCTGACCATTTTTGAAACCGACAATGAAGATTTGTACGTCTACGAAACCAGCCCGGCTAATCCGAATCAGTATCGGTACCGGGGAAAGGGGGCGACATCGTTATGGGAATCCATGAAGATTCTGACCGAAACCATACCCGTTAAAGGTGGGAAATCGGTCAACGCTACGCTGAAGTACACCCGGCACGGACCTGTTATCTTTGAAGATGCCCAGCACCATAAAGCCTACGCCATTCGGACGGGTGGGCTTGAGATCGGGTCGGCGCCATACCTGGCCAGCCTGCGCATGAATCAGGCGCGAAACTGGGCTGAATTCAGAAAGGCCTGCCTGTTTAGTCGGGTGCCGGGCGAGAACATGATCTGGGCGGACAAAACGGGCACCATCGGCTGGCAGGCCGTAGGCTTATCGCCCATACGAAAGGCCAGTCAGGGAAAAAACTATACGGGTCTGCTGCCGGTGCCCGGCGATGGCCGGTTTGAGTGGGGCGGCTTTCTGCCAATTGACAAGCTACCGAACAAACTTAACCCACCCGAAGGATACGTTGTTACGGCCAACAACAACCTGACTCCGGTTAACTTTCCCAATCGAAGCGCTATCGGCTGGACGTGGGCCAGTCCCTCGCGGGCGCACCGGATCGAAGAAGTGCTGAACGATGGCACGCGCAAGAACCTGGTGGATTTTATGGCTTTGCAGGCCGATTATCTTTCCATACCGGCCCGTACGCTGGTGCCCCTGCTTCAGAATCTGGCCTCCCCCAATGATCGCACCGAACAGGCGCTGGGTTACCTCCGTCGGTGGGATTACAAACTCACCACCAACTCGGTTCCGGCTTCTATTTACGTAGCCTGGGAGGAGCAACTGAAGCAGGCGGTCTACCTCGCCAATGTGCCCGCCAACGCCCGGCCCTACCTGAAGAGCCTGCCAACCAAACGCGTCATTGATGCCTTGCTGATTCCAACGACTGCCCGCGACAGTTTACTGCTAACCTGCCTTGATCGGGCCGTTACCGAACTCACTACCCGGCTCGGCTCCGATATGGACGACTGGGTGTATGGGCAGCGGAAGAACAAGCACATTACCTTAACCCATCCGCTCAGTAACCTGGTCGACGCGGCCATGCGGCAGAAAATCAACCTTGGTCCGGTGGCGCGGGGCGGCTATGGCGAAACCGTTAACGCCACGGCCAACAGCCTGAACCAAACGCACGGCGCGTCGTTTCGTATTCTGGTCGATACGGAAGACTGGGACAAAACGCTGGGCATCAACAGCCCTGGCCAATCGGGCGATCCGGCCAGCCCACACTACAGCGACCTGTTCTCACTCTGGGCTGAGAACGGTTATTTCCCGGTCTTCTTCTCAAGAGAAAAAATCAAAACAGTTACCGAAGGAACCATAACACTCAAGCCCTGAGTAACGCAGCCTGTGCGGGAGGTCCCGATCCTGTCCGTACAGTTGTGGGAGCAAGTCAAGTTCGGAACACGTTAAGACGAATTCGCGCAGTTATGGAGCAAAGTCAGCTGAATCGGATCTAGTTGCTGGCTAGGCGGGTACCCGGTCTGCGCTACAGTAAGCGCTACATTTCGTACTTTTGCGGGTAATGGATATTCAATCAATAGTAGAAGCCGATATTTTACGGTCAATCGCCGAACTTTATCCCGGTCATCCAGGCGTTATTCAACTTACGCCCACCAAAAAAGAATTCGAAGGGCAGTACACCTTCGTCACGTTTCCGTACACAAAAGTTCTTCGGCAGGCACCCGCTCAAATCGGGCAGGCCATAGGCAACTGGCTCCTCGAAAACAGCTCCGTTGTAAGTGCGTTCAACGTAGTGCAGGGCTTCTTGAATATCAGCATTGCCGATGCTGCCTGGCTTGGTGTTCTGAACGATATAGCCGCCGACCCCTCCTTTGGTATATTGCCGAAAAAAGGACAATCGGTGATGGTCGAATTCTCGTCGCCGAATACCAACAAACCGCTTCACCTCGGGCATTTGCGAAACAACTTCCTGGGCGATTCGGTCAGCCGGATTCTGGACGCGGGCGGTTTCGATGTGGTGAAGACCTGCATCGTCAATGATCGGGGCGTTCACATCTGCAAGTCCATGCTGGCCTACAAGATGTTCGGCAATGGAGAAACACCCGAGTCGGCCGGTATGAAAGGCGACCACCTGATTGGTAAATATTACGTACTTTTCGATAAGGCGTATAAGGCCCAGATCGAGGAGATGGTGAGTCAGGGAGCAGTAAAGGAAGAGGCCGAAAAACGCGCTCCCCTGATGCTGGAAGTTCAGCAGATGCTGCGGCTCTGGGAGCAGGGCGATCCCGAAACCGTTGCCCTCTGGCGCAGGTTAAACGACTGGGTCTATACGGGTTTCGACGCTACGTATAAAACAATTGGCGTTAGTTTCGACAAGACCTATTACGAATCCAATACGTACCTTCTCGGTAAAGAAATTGTTGAGGAAGGAATCCAGAAAGGGGTTTTTTATCGTAAAGAAGATAAGTCTGTCTGGATCGATTTAACGGAAGAAGGGCTGGATCAGAAACTCGTCCTGCGCTCCGACGGAACATCGGTGTACATGACTCAGGATCTTGGCACGACCGATCTGAAGTTTCAGGATTTTCATAGTGATCGGCAGATATGGGTTGTCGGGAACGAGCAGGATTATCATTTTAACGTGCTGTTCGCCATCCTCCGCCGACTGGGCAGACCGTATGCCAGTGAACTGTATCACCTGTCTTACGGAATGGTCGATTTGCCAACGGGTAAAATGAAATCGCGGGAGGGTACGGTTGTTGATGCGGATGATTTGATTCAGGAGACAACAGATGCCGCTTCGACAGCCGCCGATGAAGCCGCCAAAGGAAAGCTCGATGAGTTTGACGAAGCGGAGAAAAAGGCGCTGTTCCAGATGCTGTGCTTAGGTGCGTTGAAGTACTACCTGCTGAAAGTTGATCCGCAGAAACGGATGCAATTCAACCCGGCCGAATCGGTGGATCTGCACGGCAACACGGGTCCGTATATTCAGTATGTTCACGCCCGGATTCAGTCTATTCTGCGGAAAGCCAGGGAGGTTGATACGCTGTTGGAAGGCACCGTTGCCGCTACACAGTTCGACGAGGTTGAACAGCAATTGGTGTTTTTACTGAGTCAGTATCCGCAGCGAGTTACTGAGGCCGGAGCAGCGTTCGCGCCGTCTTATATTGCCCAGTATGCCTATGAATTGGCCAAGACATTTAACCAATTTTACGATAAGCTCTCCATTCTCAAAGAAACGGATGCCGTCAAGCTTCATGCCCGGCTGGTTTTATCAAAATTGGTTGGTGAAACTATTCGCAAGGCAATGGGTTTATTGGGCATAGATGTACCGGAAAGAATGTAGATAGTCGCCTATATGTCAGTACGTTTACTTACCTTCACCCAAGTCTACTAAAGTGTTATACTAACCATGAAAAAGAATCTCGTTTTTACCTTAATCGGCGTTGTACTCGTCGCGACGCTTACCAGCTTTATGTCTTTATCTACTCTCGTTAAAGGAATTTTCAGCAACAAAAAAGAAGCTGTTGCTGCCCCTGCCAATGCGCATGCGCCAACCAAAAGTCTGTACGATTTTACCGTGAAGTCGCTGGATGGCAAGCCCGTGTCGCTCAGTGGTTTCAAAGGAAAAAAAGTCGTTATTCTGAACGTGGCATCAAAATGTGGGTTCACCCCGCAGTACGCCGACTGGGAGAAATTCTACAAAGAGCACGGCAACAAAGTCATTGTACTGGGGTTCCCTGCCAACAACTTCGGTAGCCAGGAGCCTGGCAGCAGCGAAGAAATCGCTTCGTTCTGTCAGAAGAATTACGGTGTTACCTTCCCTATGTTCGAGAAAGTATCGGTGCTGGGCGCTGACCAGTCTCCGCTCTACAAATGGCTGACCGACAAGTCGATGAACGGCTGGAACGATAAAGTGCCAACCTGGAATTTCTGCAAATACGTCATCAACGAAAAAGGCGAACTGACACACTTCTTTGCGTCGAAAGTAAAACCCGAAGATGAAGAGTTCAAAAAAGCAGTAGGCATCTAAAGGCGAAAGAGCGAAATCGGACCGCCGATGCGGAGTGCAAGCGCGAATGGCCATGATTGGTCTTTTGCCCTTGCACTCTTTTGCTCTTTCGCTCTTTGCACTCATGACAAAGAGCTGGATTGCGGCCGCACGGCCGCGTACATTACCGCTGGCCTTGGCCAGCATTATTCTTGGCAGTTTTCTGGCCTTTGCCAACCATCATTTTAGTTGGCAAATCGCTGTTCTGGCTACACTGACCACTATTTTCCTTCAAATCCTGTCCAACTTTGCCAACGATTATGGCGATGCGGTCTCGGGTAAAGATACCGAACTGCGGGTTGGGCCCCGTCGGGCTGTTGCTACCGGCGATATCACCAAAGAAGCCATGTTGCGGGGTATTATTCTGATGTCGGTGCTCGCGCTGATTTGCGGAATAGGCTTGCTGACGGTTGCTTTCTACAACGTTGAACCGAAAATTTTCTGGTTTTTCTTGGTGCTGGGGCTGCTCAGCATCGCGGCTGCCATCGGTTACACAAACGGCAAACGACCCTATGGCTATGCCGGATTCGGTGATATTGCCGTACTCGTTTTCTTCGGCTGGGTGGGTGTTTTGGGAACGTACTTTCTGTATACACTCTCGTTCAGTTCACTCTTGCTCCTGCCTGCAACAAGCGTTGGCTTGTTCGCTACCGGCGTTCTGAACGTCAATAACATTCGGGATATTGAAACCGATACAATGACCGGAAAACGCTCCATTCCGGCCCGTCTTGGCTTACCGCTTGCTATCCGGTATCATTGGGGCCTGCTCCTTACGGGTATGGCGTGTGCGGTTGCCTATTCGTTCCTGACCGATGCTACGGCAGTTGGCTATCTCTACGTCTTATCTTTCCCCTCATTTATCCTGAATGGTCGTGCCATTGCGACGCACAAGCGCCCCGCGGAGCTAAATGCCCGGCTTGGGCAACTGGCGCTAACCACGCTGTTGTTTGTTGTTCTGTTTGGATTGGGGCAAGTGTTGTAGGAGTGTTTAGAGTAGTGTATGTTGTTTAGTTAATGCAGGGGCTTTGTATAGCAATTCTCACTCCTTCTCAAATCGACATGAGAAAGCCCACAAAAGCAGTATTTGGCTTCATTGTAGGAGTCATCTTTGTAACGTCAGTTTATGTCGGCTGGACGTTGATATTTGCAGGCAACGATGACATTCAACTGATCCAATCCGACAAGCCTTATACATCTGTCGTACAAATTCTTCAAGATAAGCGGTTTAAAAATAAGGTCGTTTACGGGGACATTTGGGGTACAAGTTGCCTTCCTTGTCTGGAAGAATTTAAGCACCATACTCAACCGCTTAAGCAGCATTATAAAGGCCGAGAGGATATAGCCTTTCTTTACTTATGCATTGATAATCACCCCGGAGCAGAGTATCGATGGAAGAAACGTATTAAAGAGTATAATATTCAGGGCCATCACGTTTTATTGACGGAGGAACAATTCAACACGTTTTACGATCAGGTAGTGGGGCGGGCTGATCCAGTGAAATATATTCCACGCTATTTCATAGCTGACCGGGGCGGTCAGGTCATCGTGCACCAAGCCAGGAGACCCAGTGAAAATAAAGCTCTGTACAGTCAGATCGATAGTACACTGAATTTGTAGTAGGTGTTATTATTTTTTCTCTAACTGAATTATATACCGTCGAGAAGCAAGTCTCTTATAAGTTCATAGGTATAAGTATACAACCGATCCCGAAAAAGTCTAAAATACACCCAATTGTGGGTAGTCGACTAGTTTTGTTTCCTCCACTTCTACTGCCGTACAACCTTCCGCGTTATTTTATTTTGCCCCGCCTGAATGGTGAGCAGATACGTTCCGGCGAGGTCCGGCATCGAAATGATTTCTGAAACGGTGTTCACCTGACCAAACTGTTTTTGGAATACCGAACGGCCCTGTGCGTCGTACATCGTCAAACTAACGTCTCTTTTTTGGGTCGTCGTCAGCTCCACATAGACAACCTCGTGGGTTGGATTGGGGAAAATTTTCAGTCGTCCACCGGCAAATTCTTCTGCTGCTGTGGGCAACAGAACGGTTACCGAAGCTTTACCTGACGCGCTCCCTTGTCCACAACCGTTCTCAACGCTCGCTACCGAATATACCGTAGATCTGGTCGGCTGAATAGTCAGAACCAGTGGGTTCGTGTTTCCCGAGAAGGCAGACCCATCTGACAGACTACCCCGCCACGGCCCCTCGCCGGTGAAGTTCAGGGTGAGTGAAACCGGTTGGCCCTGCAACGCGGTTGTCGATCCGGTTAACGTTACCGTTGGCGATGAGTTTACGGCAAAACCGGCACTGGGAACCAGTTGTGCATAGGCAATACCCTGTGGTCTAACTTGCAGTCGGTAGCCCGTTCCGAGCGGTAATGTACTCGGTATGGTGGCTTTCAGCGTCGTTAAGGTGCCTGAACCAACCACTCGTTCAGTCGAGAAATTGCCAGACGCATCGGATAATAAAACATCGTATTGCCAGCCAGCCGCTTTGGTCGTGTTTTCGGGGGTTGCCGTTACCGCAAATGTGCTACCTACACAAACCGCCGTCGATCCGGCTATTTTAGTTGTCAATTTGGGTGGTTTTTGCACCGAAACGGTAAACTGATCGGTTAGGCACTGGCGGACGTCGGTAACAGTGACCGGGATCGTGCCTGCCTGATTAGCTGCATAGCGTATTGTCCGGCTGGATTGTCCATCTGACCAATGATAGTCGCCCGGCCAGGAGGCTGTGAACTGTAACGTATCGGCAAACTCGGCTGTGAACGAGACCGTCTTATTTACGTTTTTCAGGATGGTGAACTTGTCAAGCACGGTGCCATCGGCCACAAGAAACTGCGCATCCAGCCGATTATCATTCACGTCCAGAAGCATTGAGCCGCCCATTGTCGTATTATTATAAACCGTTGCCGGATGCGGAAAGTCGGCCGATTGCCCCCCCAGTTGCCCCCCGGATCCGTTCACTACGTAAACGGTACCCTGGCCTTTTGTCAGGATAGGGCACGAATTAGGCGAGCCATCATACCGGCCCGACGTTCTTTCGGCTATGTGGCTGGTTGCCTCGAAGGTGTTGGCCAATCCGCGAAGTCCCTTAAGTCGATACGTTCGTTCGTATCCGTGGCTATGCCCATTCAAAACCAGATCGACGCCATGACGCTCCAGAATAGGAGTCAGGTTCTCCCGAATAAGCTTCATAGACAACTCGGTATCGGAATTATGACCACCCTTACTATACGGCGGATGATGAAAAATCACGATTGTCCAGGGCAGCTTGTTGGCTGCCAGATCGCGCTTTAGCCACTGCACTTGAGTCGAGGTTGTATCGTAGAGCCGATACTGGCCGTCCTGGCGGCCCTGTGAGTCGAGCGAAATAAAGTGCACATTACCATAATCCGCCGAATAATACGATTTTGAATTTGACGGAAGCCCACCTGATTCTCCTTTTTCGGGAAATGAAAACAGCCTGTAATAGGCAATGTTGACATTGGTTTCGCTGTCGGCATAATCGTGGTTGCCGGGGGTTATGAACAGCGGGGTGTTGCGCAGCGTAGGCGCATAGACGGGAAAAACCAACTGCTGGTATTCGTCTTCCAGGCCATACGAATAGGCATTATCGCCCAGCCATAGCCATAGGTCGGCGGGGCGGCTGGCAGTGGCATGCTGATAAGCCTGATAAACGTTTCGTTGATTCGCATTGCCGCTTCCAAAATCGCCAAGTACCCAGAAGCGCAGGGGACGGGTGTCGCCCGCGGGCACGGCTGTTTTGACGTAATAATCAGAGCCGGTTGCGAGTTGGGTATTGTCGTAACCAATGGCGTAGGCGTACCGGCTGGCGGGTTGAAGACCCGATAGCGTCAGACTATGTTCTAGCGTCGCTTGCGACTCATGGACATCGTTCGTTAATTGGCTTGACGAAGTGCCAAACCAAACGCGACCTGTAGTGGGTAGGTCGGTGCGCCAGCGGACAATAACAGACGTTGGCGTAACGACCTGTAGATAAGGCCCCCGAACAAGTTTTGGCGATTGGGCCAATGACGCCTGGTCAACGAAATAAGAAAAGATTAGCGTTAAAAATAAACTAATTTTCATGCGGTGGGTAGTAATGCCACCGTAAAGCTACATTAGCGGGCCAGAACCTCCTATTTTTGTAACCAATTATTTAATTATCAGTGTGTTAATCTTTAGTTGTTAGCCAACAACTGATGCATACGAAGCAGGTACCGGATAGGCCAGTCAGTCTGGTTATAGGACTCTAGCTGAGTTGTTTTGAACGTCAATAGTCGCTCTGTGCGCCTGCGTTCGTCGGGTGGCAGATTTTTCAGGTTGGCGGTTAACTCATCGAGTACCTGGTGTAGCTGAATACAGGCTGTAATCGGTAGGGTAAAATAGAGGGCCAGACGCTCAACGTCGGACAGCTTCCACAAATCTGGTTTCGACCGTCGATTTCGGATGGCGTTACCACTTAGCCCAACAGCAGTTCCCAACTGCTCATCGTTGAGCGGACACTCACGTAACCGCCACATAACGGCCTGGTAATTATTGACGAATGAGTGCAATGTAGCGCGTAAACAATCAATCAAAGTCGTAGGGATTTAAAGGAGTGAAAACACTTAACCAAGCCAACACTAGTTAGCTTTATATATATATATACTGATAAAATGTATACCTACAAGATTCGTGCCGTTGTATAGTGTTCTATACGTTCAACGACACGAAAGAGGGCATGGGTGAGGTACTTATCGATTATCAGACGCTTATAACGCCCTTGCAGGAAGGGGTCTATACAGCAAAAGTCACCCCGCCAAGGAGGTGACTTTTGCTGTATAGACCCCTATTGATTCAGTAGCTATGCGCGATCTACTTTCAGGCGTAATTGAAACTCGTCCATGTCGATTTCGGCTACGGCAGATTCAGTCGCTGATTCGTTTAAGTCGTTAACCAACTTGAGTGAGACAGCCTGAACTTCCTGCTGAATGTAGTCGCTGTTGGTTTCGATAGCCTGAGCAAGTACCTCGTCGGTTCGTTCCAGTACAATCCGAATCTTATCCGTCACCGAGAAATCGCGGTCCTTGCGCAGGTTCTGAATCCGGTTCACAAAATCACGGGCAATGCCTTCTCCGCGTAGCTCATGGGTTAGGGTCACATCCAGCGCAACGGTTATTCCGCTTTCGCTGGCAACGAGCCAGCCGGGAATATCCTCGGTCAGAATTTCGACATCGGCCAACGAAATAACGAGCGGCAGGTCGTGGATGAGGAAGGATTGCTCGCCAGTTTGTTCCAGCTTTTTCAGATCACTTTCTGTCATGGCTGTGATGGCGGCTGCTACCTCTTTCATCTGCTTACCAAATTTCGGGCCCAAGGCTTTGAAGTTCGGTTTGACTTTCTTTTTCAAGATACCGCTGGCATCATCCACAAACTCAACGGCCTTAACGTTTACTTCCGACATAATGATTGGGCTTACATGCTCAATCTGACGGCGTGTGTCGGTATTCAGCACGGGCACCAGCACGCGGCTCAACGGCTGCCGAACTTTCAGTTTGTGCCCTTTGCGGAGGGAGTGAACCAGCGAAGATACCTGCTGGGCCAGCTCCATCGATCGTTCCAGCTCAGCGTCGATCAGGGTTTGGTCGCCTATCGGAAAATCCGTCAAATGCACCGACGTATTCGTCTCGGTTAAGTTCCGGTATAACCAATCGGCGTAGAACGGAGCGATGGGCGATATCAGTTGCGAAACCGTTGTCAGACATTCGTGCAGCGTTTCGTAGGCAGCCCGTTTATCGGTTGTCATTTCCCCGGCATCCGATGCTCCGGCCCAGAAACGCCGGCGTGATAACCGAACATACCAGTTGGATAATTGGTCGTTCACGAAATCCTGTACAGCCCGGCCCGCTTTAGTCGGGTTATAACTGTCAAACTGCTCCTCAACGTCCAGGATCAGCGACTGCAGTTTGGACAGAATCCAGCGGTCGAGTTCGGAGCGTTCGGCTACGGGAACCGTACGTCCTGAAAACGAAAACTGGTCCAGATTGGCGTACAGCGCGAAGAAGTTATACGTATTGGACAGGGTGCCAAACAGCTTCCGCTGCACCTCGCCAATGCCATCGGTGTTAAATTTCAGGTTATCCCAGGGCTCCGCGTTGGTGATCATGTACCACCGGGTGGCATCGGCTCCATACTTATCCAGCGTCTCGAACGGATCAACGGCGTTGCCCAGCCGTTTGGACATTTTGTTGCCGTTTTTATCCAGCACCAGACCCGTCGAAACCACGTTTTTGAAGGCCACCGAATCGAACAGCATACCGGCGATGGCGTGGAGCGTGAAGAACCAGCCGCGCGTCTGGTCGACGCCTTCCGAAATAAAGTCAGCCGGAAATGCCTGCTTAAACACGTCCTGATTCTCAAACGGATAATGCCATTGCGCATACGGCATGGCGCCCGAATCGAACCAGACATCGATCAGGTCCGATTCACGCTGCATAACCTGGCCGCTTTCCGAAACGAAGTACACTTCATCAACGTAAGGCCGGTGAAGGTCGAATGTGCTTCCCTTGCCCACCATTTTTTCATAAACTAGATCGGCCTTTAATGCATCGCTTACCTCCTCTCCATTATAGTCAGGGTCATTTTCTTTCCTTTTGAGATAAAGAAACTTTTCGTTTTTTAAGCGCTGACTATCTGTTAGCCTTCCTGATTCGATAGCCTCTTTGGTGAGCTTTATTAACTCTTTTACAGATCCCACGCAGACCTCTTCGCCGGCTTCACTACGCCAGATAGGCAAGGGCGTTCCCCAGAAACGGCTCCGGCTCAGGTTCCAGTCAACCAGGTTTTCGAGCCAGTTGCCAAAGCGACCGGTGCCCGTACTTTCGGGTTGCCAGTTAATGGTTTTATTCAGTTCTACCAACCGGTCTTTCTTCGCCGTTGTGCGGATAAACCAGCTATCCAGCGGGTAATAGAGAATTGGTTTATCGGTACGCCAGCAGTGCGGGTACGGGTGTTCGTATTTCTCCACCCGAAACGCTCTGTTTTCCTGCTTCAGTTTGATGGAAATCAGGACATCGGTCGGCTTGAAGTCCGGATCGGCGCGTTCCTCGTCGGAATAGTATTCTTCCTTCACGTACCGACCGGCATAATCCGTGATCTCATTCACAAACTGGCCGTGTTTATCCACAATGGGGACATCTTTTCCGGTCTCATCCTTCACCATGATGGGTGGGATGCCCGCAGCCTGCGCTACCCGAAAGTCATCGGCACCAAACGTAGGCGACGTATGGACGACGCCCGTACCGTCTTCGGTCGTAACGAAATCGCCTAGAATGACCCGGAACGCGTTTCCTTCCGGCTTGACATACGGCATCAATTGCTCGTACTCAATGCCTTCCAGGTGCTCCCCTTTGAAACCTGGTATATCGATCACTGCCCACGGGATAATCTTGTCGTTGGGCAAATAGGCGTCAAACGCGAGACTATTGCTTTCGTGCTGACCTTTCTCGTTGAACCAGCGGCTCACCAGGGCTTTAGCCAGCACCACATTGATCGGCTGGAACGTATACTGATTAAAGGTTTTGATCAGCACATAGTCGATGTCTTTACCAACGGTCAGGGCTGAGTTAGCAGGCAGCGTCCAGGGCGTCGTTGTCCAGGCCAAAATGAACAAATCGTTCTCGATGCCGTTCGACGCTTCCTGGGCAGAATCGAACAGAAAGAACGATTTGCCCGTACGTTTCACCTTGAACTGGGCCACGATGGTTGTATCGCGAACATCTTTGTAGGTGCCGGGCATATTCAGCTCGTGCGAACTCAGGCCCGTACCGGCTTTGGGCGAATAGGGCTGGATGGTATAGCCTTTGTACAGCATTTTTTTACCATTCACTTCCTGATCGTACAATTGCTTGAGCAGGTACCAGACCGACTCAATGTATTCGTTTTTGTAGGTAACGTACGGATTGTCGAGGTCTACCCAGTAGCCCATTTTCTGGGTCAGGTCGTTCCACTGGTCGGTAAACCGCATGACCGTTTCGCGGCATTTGCGGTTGTAGTCTTCCACGCTGATACCCCCTTCCGATTCGGGCTTGCCAATGGCATCCTTGTTGATACCCAGCTCTTTCTCGACCTGTAATTCAATGGGCAGGCCATGCGTATCCCAGCCGCCTTTCCGGTCAACCTGGAAACCTTTAAGCGTTTTATAGCGGCAGAAAATATCCTTTATCGTGCGCGCCATGACGTGGTGAATACCGGGGGCTCCGTTGGCCGAGGGCGGACCTTCATAGAACGTAAACCGGGGCTTTCCTTCGCGGATAGCAATGGACTGTTCGAAAACCTGATTCTGGTTCCAGTACGTTAAAACCTCGGCTGCGATCGTCGCGTAATCGAGGGACTCATATTGCTGATACTTCACGCCTGAGAGGATCATACGGCATACGCTCGACTCCAATAGAGGAAGTCAATCCTATGCGGTTAAAAAAATAAGTGCAAAGATAGGTAAATACACGGCAAAGGATTCCCATAACCTGGAACTCTGGAGCCTGTCGGGAATAAACAAAAAAGCGAACCAGTGTGGTTCGCTCTAGGATTGGGACAGAACAACACAAAACAAAGGATCCCTGTACTTACAAAACGTTGCCCGTTAAGTGTTTGTCTACAGGCAGGCAGTAATCGGGTATGCTGCGCTGTTTCCCGCGTCGGTTCCCGTGATAGATAGTAAGCAGGATAGTAAAAAAAGCGCAACTCCACCTTACTACACAACATGGTAATGTTCTGACCCTTTGCTGCTTATGCTATCCGAAAAAAAAACAGTTGTCTCCCGACGGAAATTCCTCGATTTGACGGCTAAAGGAACTCTGGCTACTACGGCCATCATCAGTGGTTTTCCGACTATAGTACCGGCTTCGGTATTTGGAAAAAACGCGCCAAGCAACCGGATCAATGTGGCGGCCATCGGTACCGGTCGCATCTCGCGCGGTCATGATATGCCGGGTGTCTGGCAGTACGACAATGCGCTCATCATGGCCGTTTGCGACCTGGACAGTAAACGCGCCGAAGCCGCCAAACAACTGGTCAATGGCGTTTATGCCAAGAAAACAGGAAAGGAGTATGACGGCGTTCGGGTATATACCGATTATCGGGAATTACTGTTAAATAAAGATATTGATGCCGTTCTGGTCAGCACGCCCGACCATTGGCACGCGCCCATCGTGATTGATGCCGTGCGGGCCAAAAAGGATGTTTACATGCAAAAACCGGCATCGCTCACCATTGCCGAAGGGCGTATGATGGCCGATGCCGTGAAGAAGTCGGGTCAGATTGTGCAGGTGGGTAGTCAGCAGCGATCATCGGAGCAGTTTCGCTACGCAGCGGAGTTGGTCCGTAATGGCCGGATTGGTCAGTTGAAAACGGTGTATGTCGGCCTTCCCGGCGATCCATCGGGCGACGAAGAACCACAAATGCCCATCCCGAAAAATCTGAATTATGATATGTGGCTCGGCACGACTCCCGAGGTCTACTACACTGAAAAACGCGTGCATCCGCAGGCCGATTTCGACCGGCCGGGCTGGCTGCGGTGTGAACAGTTTGGGGCTGGTATGATTACGGGTTGGGGCTCGCACCACATCGACTGCTCGCACTGGGCCATGAACACCGAATACACCGGCCCGGTCGAAATATGGGGTAAAGCCGATTTTCCGAAACATGGCTTGTGGGATGTACACGGCATATTCAGGACCGAAGCCCTGTACGAAAATGGCGTTCACATGATTGTGAGCAACGAAATTCCTAACGGGATCAAGTTCGAAGGGACGGAAGGCTGGATTTTCGTATCGCGGGGTGATGCTGCCGTTACCGCCAGCGACCCGGTTGCCAAACAGAATGCCGCCAAAAAACTCGATGCCAGCGATCCCAAAATCATCACGTCGGTGATCGGCCCCAACGAAACTCATTTGACGGTTAGTAAAGAGCACCATGGCAACTGGCTGGAAAGTATCGTGAGCCGTAAAGAGCCAATTGCCCCGGCCGAAGTGGGCCATCGGTCATGCTCGGCCTGCCTGCTGCACCACGCAGCCATGAAGTTAAATCGAAAGCTCTATTGGGATCCCAAAAAAGAACAATTCAAGAACGATCCCGAGGCAAATAAACTCCTGTCCCGCACGCAACGGGCGCCCTACGCTATCAAACTGATGGCCTCGGCTAAGTAATCGTTCGGTTTGTAGTTTGTGGTTGGCTGACTGCACCAGTATGCCGCCCAAAGCACTTGTGTGCCAAACAACCACAGACTGTAAATCGAATACCGCCAACCACCAACCACCCCGCTTACGAATGAAGTTTGTCCCTACCGTTACTACCCTGTTTACGGCTGCGCTGATAGCCGCCTGTCAGTCATCTGAAAAAAGCGCAGAGGATACGGCTATCCGGCTGATTACCCTTGATCCCGGCCACTTTCACGCGGCCCTGGTGCAGAAAACCATGTATGCCGGTGTCGATTCGACGGTGCATGTCTACGCCCCCGACAGCCCTGGCACAGCACCGTCTGACCTTCAGCTGCATCTCGATAAAATAGAAGGGTACAACACCCGTGCTGAAAATCCGACCCATTGGCAGGAGGAGGTCTACAAAGGGGCCGATTTCCTGGATAAAATGCTGGCCGACCGGGCGGGCAATGTCGTTGTGATGGCGGGGAATAACCGGCTGAAAACGGACTATATTCAGAAAACAGTTGGGGCTGGCTTTCATGTGCTGGCTGATAAGCCAATGGTGATTGACGCGTCGAACTTCGATAAGCTGAAAGCATCGTTTGCGACGGCCGAAAAGAATAAGGTGCTCCTCTACGATATCATGACCGAGCGATACGAAATCTCGACCAGGCTGCAACGGGCCTTTTCGCAACAGGCCGAAGTATTTGGTACGCTTGAAAAAGGTACACCCGACAAGCCCGCTGTAACCAAAGAAAGCGTTCATCATTTTTACAAAAACGTGTCGGGGAGTATCCTGACCCGCCCGGCCTGGTTTATGGATGTAGCCCAGCAGGGCGAAGGAATTGTGGACGTAACCACGCACCTGGTGGACCTGGTGCAGTGGGAGTGTTTTCCCGAACAGGTCATTGACTACCAGAAAGATATTCGCCTGACGTCGGCCCGGCGATGGACAACCGACATGAGTCTGAGCCAGTTCAAAGCCATCACCAAGCAAAACGCATTTCCGGACTACCTCAAAAAAGATGTAGTCAACGACAGTATTTTACGGGTATACAGCAATGGGGAGATCAACTACCAGCTTCGGGGTGTTCATGCCAAAGTGTCGGTTACGTGGGCCTACAAAGCGCCGGAAGGCGCGGGCGATACCCATTACTCGATTATGCGCGGTACCAAAGCCAATCTGATCATCCGACAGGGGGCCGAACAGCAGTATAAGCCAACGTTGTACATCGAGCCCATTGCTGGCAGCAAAGCCATGGATGCTGCCCTGAAAGCCGCCTTACCCACCATTCAGCGGGAATTTCCGGGGGTTGACGTAAAGAAAAGTGCGTCGGGGTGGGAGGTCGTCATTCCCGAAAAATACAAGGAAGGCCACGAAGCGCATTTTGGGCGGGTTGCTCAAAAGTACATCGACTACCTGAAAGCGGGCAAGATGCCCGCCTGGGAAGTGCCTAACATGATTGCCAAATATTACACTACCACGCAGGCGCTGGAGTTGGCCAAAAAAAAATAATTCTCAATGATGGGATGAGTGAATGATTGAATGGAATAGTAATCCTTTCGATGAGTAATCGCCCTTATTTATTCAACTATTCACTCATCCTATCACTCACTCATTATACATGAACTCACCACAATCGGCCAATCGGCGCACGTTTATCAAGGAAACAATGGCTACGGCTGCGGGCCTGGTCGTATTGCCCGCCCTGCCTGTTGACACAATGGGCGCACCCGCTATTTTGCGTACGGGTTCGTTGGGTAGCGAGGCTGCTCCCGCAGGAGCCGCCCGGATTCGGTTCGCGGTTATTGGCATCAATCACGGGCATATTTACTCGCAGGTAGACGCCGTCATTCGGGGTGGGGGCGAGCTCGTTTCGTTTTTTGCCAAAGAAGCGGATCTGTCGGCGGCCTTCGCCAAGCGATTCCCGCAGGCAAAACAGGTGAAATCGGACAACGAAATTCTGGACGACAAATCCGTTCAGCTTGTGCTCACCTCCGGCATTCCGGCCGAACGGGCTCCCCTGGGTGTTCGCGTGATGAAAGCCGGGAAGGACTTTATGACCGATAAGCCCGGCATCACCACCCTCGGTCAACTGGCTGAAGTACGTCGGGTACAGAAAGAAACCAAGCGGATTTATTCGATCATGTACAGCGAACGGCTCGAAAACAGAGCGACCGTTAAGGCCGGTGAACTGGTAAAGTCGGGCGCGATCGGTCATGTGATTCAGACGATTGGGCTGGGACCACATCGGATGACGCCCAAATCCCGTCCGGACTGGTTCTTCGACAAAACGCAGTTTGGTGGCATTATCTGCGATATTGGCTCACATCAGTTCGACCAGTTTCTGTTCTTTACAGGGTCTAAAAAAGCGGATATTGTAGCCGCCCAGGTGGGTAACGTTCATTTTCCGCAATACCCGAAATTCGAGGATTTTGGCGATGTTATGCTTCGGGGCGATGGCGGGATGGGCTACATCCGCGTCGACTGGTTTTCGCCGGATGGTCTGAAATCATGGGGCGACGGTCGCCTGACCATTTTGGGCACCGACGGCTTTATTGAAATACGAAAAAACATTGACCCCGGCGGACGGGAGGGGGGCAATCACCTCTTTATCACCGATAATAAAGAGACCCGTTACATCGATTGCAGCAAAGAGCCGCTACCCTACGGCGAACAACTCGTGAATGACGTACTGAACCGAACCGAAACCGCCATGTCGCAGGAGCATTGCTTCCTGGCAACGGAACTGGCCCTCAAAGCGCAGAAGCAAGCGCAGATGGTGAATTTGAAGAAGTAAAGATTACTAAAATCAAAGCGTCAGACCGCTTTCCCTTTTTGAGGGAAGGTGGTCTGATGGGATTCCCATGGCCTGTGTTTGCGAGGACACTATAGCCGTCAAGCTTAGCTGTTGTGGAGTCAGTTTTGAGCAACTGACTCTACAACAGACAGAATTTACTTTCTTACAAACTGAATGGCACAACCGCCCCCTTTGGCCAGGTGCAGGGATAGGTTGGTTTTCGCGGTTACCGGTTTCTTTTCGATGACGTACGCTTCCGGGTTTGTTTTCCAGTCTGCGTTGGGGGCATCCTGATAAATGACTGCATCGTAGGTTTTGCCCGCTTCCAGAAAGGACAGGTTTACGGGTAGGTCGCGGCTGTTTTCGTCGGTGATGGCGCCCAGGTACCAGTTGGCCGTTCCCTTTTCTTTACGGGCAATCATAACGTAATCGGCCGGTTCGGCAGCCAGTATTTTCGTATCGTCCCAGTCGACCGGTACATCGCGGATGAACTGAAACGCATCCAGGTGTCTCTCGTAATTTTCGGGTAAATCGGCCGCCATTTGCAGCGGGCTGTAAAGCGTAATGTAGAGCGCCAGTTGTTTGGCCAGCGTTGTGCGAACGACCGTAGTACGGGTACTATCAAACTGATTTAACTTGAACCGGAACAGGCCCGGTGTAAAATCCATTGGGCCACCGAGCATGCGGGTAAAGGGCAAAATGGTGGTGTGTTCGGGTGTGATGCCCAGCGTGGGGGCATTGTTGAACTCGCTGCCCCGGGCGGCTTCACTCGACATCCAGTTCGGATAGGTGCGGTGGAGGCCAGTTGGGTGCGCCGACTCGTGCGAGTCGATCATAATCTTGTACTGAGCGGCTTTCTGAGCCACCCGCTGGTAGTGATTAACCATCCACTGGCCATCGTGGTGTTCGCCCCGGGGAATGATCCGGCCAACGTATCCCGTCTTCACCGTATTGATGCCCTCGTTCACCATGTACTGAAACGCAGCATCCATCCGGCGTTCGTAATTGGTAACGGAGCCTGATGTTTCGTGGTGCATGATCAGGCGAACCCCCTTCTGCTGAGCATAAGCCGTCAGCGAGTCGATGTTATAATCGGGGTAGGGCGTAACGAAATCGAAGACGTCTTCTTTCCAGTTGCCGAACCAGTCTTCCCAGCCTACATTCCATCCTTCGACCAGTACGCCCTGGAAGCCATATTTAGCGGCAAAGTCAATGTATTTTTTTACGTTCTGTGTGTTGGCACCGTGTTTCCCTTCAGCCTTCGCCCAGTTTGCTTTGCCGATGTGCATCTCCCACCACATGCCCACAAATTTCTGGGGCTTTATCCAGGATGGGTCAGCAATGGTAGAGGGTTCGTTCAGGTTCAGAATGAGTTTAGAAGCCAGCAGATCCGTTGCTTTGTCGCTGATGATCAGGGTCCGCCAGGGTGTCTGAGCAGGCGTCTGGAGGTAGGCTTTATTGCCCACCGCATCCGGTACCAGCTGTGAGGTGAGGGTCAGGTTTTTCTTGTCCAGTTGCAGGTGCATGACTGGGTAGTTGAGCAACGCGGCTTCATACAGGCTGACATATAAACCATCGTTGGTTTTGAACAGGAGGGGCGTTTGAACGGCATTCTGACCGATAATCGACTTCAGGGCTATGTCTTTCTCTTTATCGGCAGCCGCAATCGCATCGACTTCCGTGAGCCGGGTTTTGTTATAGAAATATTCGTTCGAGTCATAATCGCCCGGCATCCAGAACGTCTGGTGATCGGCCGACAGCCTGAACTGGGTTTGCTCATCGGCTACGACGAAATGAGTGATCTTGCTTTGTGGCGGAAATTCATACCGAAAGCCGACACCATCGTCGAACACCCGAAAGCGCACCCGCACCCCAACCGCCGACCCGGACTTGTCCTGTAAGCTGACAACAAGCTCCTTGTAATGATTACGAATTTGGCTTACTTCGCCCCAAACGGGCTTCCAGGTCTCGTCCGTTTGGGACGAATCCATTCGGGTGATTGTGAACCGGTTCAGCGATACATTCGGTTTGCTGAGCACGAAGCCCAGCCCCGATGGCTCAATGACTGGCTTGCCTTTGTAGCGAATCTGGTACGTAAACTCGCCCGTTGGCAGGTTCTGGGTCGTTACGACAATAGTCCGGTTTGGCGAACTTACCGAAGCGGACTGTTGAGCCAGGCCACTGACCCAGACAACGCTAAGTAGCAGAACGGCCAGTGATTTTTTAGTAAAAAAGGGCATACAAAGATTAGGTTAGAAGAAGCGGACAGACCAGTAAACGTCATCGTTTCCCAAGGGGTACATGTCGATAACCTCTGACCAAATGTAACCTAATTTTTGACGAATCTGAAAAGCTATCCCCGGTTGATCTAGTCATGTTACTGCCGTAACCAGGGGTGAGTTTTCAGGCGGCAACAGGAGCGTTGTGTGGTGCCTGAAGCCGAACACACCCGCAGCAGATAAAGGGTAACAAAACAGAAACCGCCCGGCTATCAGGTAGTGGACTAACACCTCACCCCGAGAATGACAGGAAGCAGGCCTTGGCGACTAAGGGTATCCGTTAGGGTTGGCGCTCGCAGAAAAATGCCTGTCGTTTGTCTGTTTTTTCTGCCGGACATTAAAATTCTCCAGTCCTGATCCGGGTCTATTAAGCTACGTCTTGCTGCAACGAATGGCTGGGATTGTCAAGTGAGTTGCCTCTTTAATATATTTAATTATATTTTTCCAATATAAAAGCCTCTTCGAGCAAAATTATTGGCCTGAGATTTAAAATTTTTCTAATATTTTTAATTTCCTTCTCACTTCATTTTAATGTCACCGCGCTTGTTTTGTGTCAAAGCAATACGGACGAACGCTATGCAACACCAGAATATCCCCTCAAGCTTACTTTACGGCTCCAGGCCGACTCAGGCTTTTTCATCGGTGTGTCAGCTTTCACGCGCTAAGCAAGTTATTCGACCGAAAAAGTACGGTATAGAAGCGGCTACTTGATGCATCAGCGCATAGGACCGGTACAGGATTATCGGTCGGTTCAGCCCTCCATCAACAAGAATACAGTTCCATTTTCCGAGTCTTCCCTTACTAATTGTTAAACCAGTGTCGTGCCAAAATAAGATTGTTATGAAACGAATTGCCTCGCTCATGCTGATGAGCATTTGCACCTTATTAATCTACGCCAGTTGCTCCCACAAGGAAGAAGAGAAGGAAGAGGAAGTTAGCTACTCAGTGAGTAGTCCTTTGCTGACGGACACGACGATCACCAACGAATACGTGAGTCAGATTCACGCCATTCAGCACATCGAGTTGAGAGCACTGGAGAAAGGCTACCTGCAAAAGATTTTTGTGGACGAAGGACAGCACGTCAAAAAAGGGCAGCTTATGTTCCAGATTCTGCCGATTCAGTACCAGGCTGAACTGCAGAGAGCCGAAGCGGAAGCCAATTTCGTTGGCGTTGAATTCAAGAATACGAAAGCCCTGGCCGATAGCAACATCGTTTCTAAAACTGAATTGGCGCTGGCGAAAGCCAAACTAGACAAAGCGAAGGCTGAAGTGTCGCTGGCCAAAGTACACCTGGGCTTCACGGAAGTCAGAGCGCCGTTCGATGGCATTATGGATCACTTCCAGGTGCGGTTGGGTAGCCTGGTCAACGAGGGCGACTTGCTGACTACGCTCTCCGACAACAGCAAGATGTGGGTGTATTTCAACGTGCCGGAAGCCGAGTACCTGAACTTCAAAACCCACGCGCAGGAAGAAAACCTGAACAGCGTAAACTTGCTGATGGCCAATCAGCAGATGTATAAATACCCGGGCGTCGTGCAAACGATTGAAGCGGACTTTAACAACGAGACAGGCAACATCGCATTCCGGGCTACTTTTCCCAATCCGAACGGGCTATTGCGACACGGCGAAACGGGTAACATTCAGATGACCCTGCCACTCCGACATGCGCTGATCATTCCGCAGAAAGCTACCTATGAAGTACTGGAAAAGAAGTACGTGTATGTGATCGACAAGGACAATAAAGTTCGGTCGCGGGAGATTACGATAGGAGCCGAGATGCCACACATTTTTGCGGTTCGGTCGGGGCTGAGTAAAGATGACAAGATTCTTCTGGAAGGCTTACGCCAGGTAAAAGAGAACGAAAAAATAAAATACAAATTCGTGCAGCCTGCCGCGGTCATCTCGAATTTGGGCTTGTACGCCGAGTAATTAAACCGTCTTAAAAACAGGAGATATGTTCACTCAATTCATCCGTAGACCGGTATTAGCTATTGTGATCTCCATCATGATAGTCTTTGTTGGTGTGCTGGCAATTAAGCAGTTACCGATTTCGCAATTTCCCGATATTGCGCCTACCACCGTAAACATATTCATTGATTACCCTGGGTCCAGTGCCGACGTTCTGGTTAAATCTACGCTGATTACCCTGGAACAGGCGATCAATGGTGTTCAGGACATGCGCTACATTGCTACCGATGCCACCAGCGCCGGTGAAGCAACCCTCCGGATTATCTTCGAACCGGGAACGGACCCGAACGACGCCGTTATCCGGGTAAAGACAAGGGTGGATCAGGTGATGCCGCTCTTGCCGGAACTGGTTCAGCGCGAGGGGGTTATCATTACGCCAATCCAACCCAGTATGTTGATGTACGTCAACCTCTACGCCAAGGAGAAGGGAATTGACGAGAAGTTTCTGTTCAACTACGCTACGGTGAAGATGATCCCCGAAATTCAGCGGACGAAAGGGGTCGCCAGAGCGCAGATACTGGGTAGCCGGCGTTACGCGATGCGTGTCTGGCTGAATCCCGACCGTATGCGGGCTTACAACATTTCCGTAGAGGAAGTGATGAAGGCCATGGGTGAGCAAAGCATCATCGGACGTCCGGGCCGGCTTGGTCAAAGCTCCGGGATAGCCGCCCAATCGCTGGAATACGTACTGACGTATAAGGGACGGTACAGCGATCCTAAAGAATACGAAGGAATTATTATCCGGGCCAACGCCCAGGGTGAAAGCATTCATCTGCGGGACATTGGCCGGGTTGAATTGGGTAGTGAATTCGTGAACATCTACTCCAACCTGGATGGTCACCCATCGGCCGCTATCGTCCTGCGCCAGAACTACGGTAGTAACGCCAGCGACGTTATTGAGCAGGTAAAACAGAAGCTCGAAGTAATGAAACAATCCTTCCCTCCGGGCGTGGATTATAAAATCAGCTACGACGTTTCGAACTTCCTGGATGCGTCGATTGAGCAGGTAATTGATACCCTGCGGGATGCGTTCATTCTGGTAGCCCTTGTGGTATTTATCTTCCTGGGCGACTGGCGGTCGACGCTGATTCCAATCCTGGCGGTTCCTGTTTCGCTGATTGGGGCGTTCTTCGTGATTCAGGCTTTTGGCCTTTCTATCAACCTGATCACTCTCTTCGCACTGGTCCTGGCCATCGGTATTGTGGTCGATGATGCCATTGTGGTGGTGGAAGCGGTGCACGCCAAGATGGAGGAAAAACCGTATCTGTCGCCCTTTGGCGCGGTCAGGCAAGTGCTCGGTGAGATTAGTGGCGCTATTATCGCCATTACGCTGGTGATGGTATCGGTATTTCTGCCCATCTCGTTCATGACGGGGCCGGTTGGTACGTTCTATCGGCAGTTCTCGATTACCATGGCCAGCTCCATCGTCATTTCGGCGCTGATCGCCCTGACGCTGACGCCCGTGTTATGCGCCATGTTATTGAAAAATCACCACGGCCACGAGCGGAAGAAAAACATCATGACCCGGGCACTCGACAGCTTTAACCGGGGCTTCGATAAAATGACCGGCCGTTACGTGAGCCTGCTGCGCCTGATCGTGAACCGGCGAGTTGTTACGATCCTTGTTCTGGCTGCTTTCTGTTTAGGCATTGCCTACGAGAATCAGATTCTGCCCGCGGGCTTCATTCCCAACGAAGACCAGAGCACGATTTATGCCATTATCCAGACCCCACCGGGTACCACGCTGGAAAAAACAAACCAGGTTTCTCAATCGCTGCAGAAAATTTGCGAAGAGGTGCCGGGCATCGAGTCGGTGTCGTCACTGGCTGGTTACGAGATCATGACAGAAGGCCGGGGCTCTAACGCGGGTACCTGTCTGATCAACCTAAAGCCCTGGGGGGATCGTTCCAAGAACGTGAAAGAGATCATGGAAGAACTGGAAGGAAAAACCAGAAATCTGGGTGCGACGATTGAATTTTTCGAGCCACCCGCTATTCCTGGTTTCGGTACGTCGGGCGGTTTCTCCATGCGTCTGCTGGATAAAAATACCGAAACGGATTACCGTGAGTTTGACCAGATCAACAAGAAATTCATGGAAGATTTGGGCAAACGTAAAGAGCTGACAGGCCTGTTTACCTTCTTTGCCGCGAACTACCCACAGTACGAACTGGAAATCGATAACAACCTGGCCATGCAGAAGGGCGTCTCGATCGGAAAGGCGATGGACAACCTTAACATCATGATCGGTAGTACCTACGAACAAGGGTTTATCAAGTTCAACCAGTTCTTCAAGGTATACGTACAATCCGATCCTGCCTACCGACGACTGCCATCGGATATTCTGAAGCTCTTCGTGAAAAACGATCAGGGCGAAATGGTGCCGTACTCGGCGTTCATGAAGCTGAAGAAAGGCCAGGGTCCCAACGAGATTACCCGGTTCAACCTGTACAATTCGTCGGCTATTCAGGGTCAGCCAGCCAAAGGTTACACTACGGCCGATGCCATCGCGGCCATCCGGGAAGTTGCCGCGAAGACGTTGCCAAAAGGCTATGACATTGCGTTCGAAGGGCTGTCGTACGATGAGTCGATGCGGGGTAACGAGACGCTGATCGTCTTCCTGATCGTTGTATCCTTCGTTTACCTGGTGCTGGCCGCCCAATACGAAAGCTTCATTATTCCGCTGGCGGTATTGACCTCGCTGCCGGTCGGGATATTCGGTTCGTTCTTCCTGCTGAAAGCAATGGGGCTGGAAAACAACATTTATGCGCAGATTGGTCTGATCATGCTGGTAGGTCTGCTGGGTAAAAACGCCGTACTGATCGTGGAGTTTGCCGTGCAGAAGCGACAGCAGGGTTATACGATTATGGATGCCGCTATTGAAGGCGCCAAGGTTCGTTTCCGCCCCATCCTGATGACCTCATTCGCTTTCGTGGCCGGTCTGATTCCCCTCATTATTGCCAAAGGTGCCGGTGCCATCGGTAACCGCACGATTGGGGCATCGGCCATGGGTGGCATGTTATTCGGTACTTTCTTCGGGGTCATCATTATTCCCGGCTTATACTACATATTCGCTAGCATGGCCGACGGTCGGAAGATGATTAGAGATGAAGACGAGGGTTCGCTAACCGAAAATCTGGTTCATTCAGTAGATGCATTTCCACAACACGAAGAAAGTGAAGTCAATGAGAAATAAACGAATAGTGATCCGTGCAGGCGTAACGCTCATTACCCTATTCAATTTCGCTTGTAGTGTACCGCGCCTGGTTCAGAAAACAGAAAATAAATCCGTTCCTGCGAGTTATTACAACTCGCAGGACACGACAAATACAGGCAGGAACCGGTGGCGGGATTATTTTGCCGATCCCTACCTAGCAGCCCTGATCGATTCGGCTCTGTATAACAATCAGGACCTGAACGTTACGCTGCAGGAAATCCAGATTGCCAATAACGAAGTATTCGCCCGAAGCGGGGCCTACCGGCCTTTCGTTGGTCTGGGTGGTGGTGCCGGGGTCGATAAAGTACCTCGCTACACCAGTCAGGGGGCAGCCGATGCCGCTACCGAGATACGGCCGGGCGTAGAAACGCCGGAGGTTTTACCGAATCTGTATTTCGGAGCAACGGCCAGCTGGGAAGTGGATATCTGGCGCAAACTGCGGAATGCTAAAAAATCTGCCGTTGCCAGTTATCTGGGTTCTGTAGAAGGGAAAAACTTTCAGGTAACGAACCTGGTCGCCGAAATTGCCAATTCGTATTATGAGCTTCTGGCACTCGATACCCAGCTGGACATCATTCAGCGGAACCTTGTCATTCTTAACAATGCGCTGAATATCACAAAGCAGGAAAAAGAAGCGGCTAAAGTAACTGAGCTGGCGGTACGCCGATTCGAGGCTGAAGTATTTAAAACGCAGAGTCTTCAGTACGAAATTCAGCAGAAGATCGTCGAAGCGGAAAACCACATCAATTTTCTGGCGGGGCGCTACCCGCAGCATATTCAGCGAAATTCGCAAAGCTTCAGCGACCTGGTTCCGCCTAAAATCCAGGCTGGTGTCCCATCGCAGTTGTTAGCCAATCGGCCCGATATTAAACAAGCCGAATGGAATCTGGAAGCGGCTAAGCTGGACGTAACGGTAGCCAAAGCAAACTTTTATCCTTCGCTGAACCTGAGAGCTTTTCTGGGCGTGATGGCCTACAATCCGTTGTATATACTGTCCACACCGCAGTCGATCATCGCGTCGCTGGCCAGTGATTTAGTCGGCCCTATTGTTAACAAGAATTCCATCACGGCTACCTACAGAAGCGCCAATGCCAAGCAAATTCAAACCGTTTACAACTACGAGAAAACGGTGCTGAATGCTTACATTGAGGTAGCTAACCAGCTATCAAATATTGATAACCTTGGCAAAAAGTACGATGCCAAAAATAGCCAGGTGCAGGCGCTGACTCAGTCAACCAGTATATCGCTCAAGTTATTCACATCGGCGAGAGCCGACTATATGGAAGTATTGCTGACCCAGCGTGATGTATTGGAAGCCAGAATGGAACTTATTGAAACCAGAATGCAGCAAATGCACGCGCTGGTCAATACGTACCGGGCACTGGGTGGCGGCTGGCGATAAGCCAATCTGCCTGCATTATCTGTCTTTTTTTGAGTGCTTCAGAACGTCCCGTTGCCGTATCTTCATGGCAACGGGACGTTCTTTTGTCCGGTCTTTCGGTTGAGGTTCAGTTGGTTTGGCGTGCCATTTGGTCAGGTGGCACGAGCCCGATGATCTAATGTGAACATGGCGGATGAAATAACCGAAAACAACCGGGTAGCCGCGTAGTTTTGAGGAGAACTACTAGACTTACACTATCGACAATTCATGTCTACCACACATTCTTCGCTGAACAAAGTATCGGCCCAGGGACTATTGGTCGCTATCGGGATCGTTTTCGGCGACATTGGTACATCACCCCTGTATACACTGGCCGCCGTTATGCGCGGCAAAGAGTTGAGCGAAACCCTGGTCGTTGGGACACTGTCCTGCGTAATCTGGACGCTGACCCTGCAAACGACCATTAAATATGTGATTATCACCCTCCGGGCAGATAACAAAGGCGAAGGCGGAATTTTCTCCCTTTACACGCTGATCCGCCGGTTTTCGGGCCGATGGCTGATGTACCCGGCCGTTATTGGGGGGTCATTTCTGTTAGCTGACGGACTCATTACACCGCCCATTTCGGTGTCGTCGGCCATTGAAGGCTTGCTCATTTTTTACCCTCATCTCGACACGGTCCCCATTGTCATTGCCATTCTGGTCGCACTTTTCGTCAGCCAGCAATTCGGTACGCAGTTACTGGGTAAACTCTTCGGGCCGATCATGTTGATCTGGTTTACCTTCATCGGAGCTATTGGTTTCTGGGCGCTCTGGGGACATTTAGGGGTGCTCAAAGCGCTGAATCCGGTCTGGGCCTTCCGGTTGCTGGCCGACTATCCGGGCGGCTTCTGGTTACTGGGGGGCGTCTTTCTGTGCACCACCGGCGCTGAAGCACTCTACTCCGATATGGGTCACTGTGGCCGGGGAAATATCCGGGTTAGCTGGGCCTATGTGAAGCTGACGCTTTTGCTCTCCTACGCCGGGCAGTCGGCCTGGATGATGCAGCACCTCGGCCAGCGCCTGGGCGAAACCAGCCCGTTTTATTCCATCGTTCCGGCCCCACTGGTCGTGTTCAGTATTATACTGGCTACGTTGGCGACCATCATTGCTTCGCAGGCGCTCATCAGTGGTTCGTTTACGCTCGTGGGCGAAGCGATGCGGCTGAACCTATGGCCCCGTCAACTCGTGGTGTACCCATCTGACTTTCGGGGACAACCCTATGTGCCGTTTGTGAATTGGGGCCTAATGGTCGGCTGTATTCTGATGGTGCTGCACTTCCGCGAGTCGGCCAATATGGAAGCGGCTTTTGGGCTGGCCGTTACGTTAACCATGCTCATGAGTACCGTATTGATGAGTGCCTACCTGCACGTGAAAAAGGTAAACATAGGGCTCGTTGTAGCGATTACAGGCTTGTTTCTAACCGTTGAGAGTACCTTCCTGATTGCCAACCTGGTGAAGTTTGAAGAAGGCGGGTGGATTTCGGTGACGATGGGTCTCGTACTGATGAGCATGATGATTTTCTGGCAACGGGGTGAGGCCATCAAGGCGCAACTTATCCATTATGATTCCCTGCCCGATAATTTGCCCCTGCTGAAACAGTTGAGTAACGATACTGAAATACCCAAGTTTGCCACGCACCTGGTCTATCTGACGACTGCCGAAGATACCCGCGAAATCGAATCAGAAACGCTGTATTCCATTCTGAATCGGGCTCCCAAACGGGCTGATATCTACTGGTTTCTTCACTTGTGCGTTGAAGATGAGCCCTACGTTATGCGATACAAGGTGGATACGCTGGCTCATGAAGACGTCTATTTTATTACGTTCTATCTGGGTTTTCGGGTGCAGCCCCGGTTAAACCTGCTGTTTCGGATGGTGGTGGAAGACATGGTGAAAAATAAAGAGGTAACCATCGAAAGCCGCTACCAGTCGCTGAATGTTCACCGTGTACCGGGCGATTTTCGGTTTGTTCTGTTCCGCTCTTTCTTGTCTTACGAGAATGACCTGCCCATCCTGTCGCAGCTCATCATGAACGGGTACCTGCTGCTCAAACGGATTGCGCTGCCACCTCAGGCAGCCTATGGCCTGGATACCAGTAACGTGATGATTGAAGATGTGCCGCTGGTGTTGACCCGTCCCGCCAACCTCCGCCTGACGCGGGTAAAATCGAGAGAGCACAATTCCGAAGCGTAGGGGATTTAAACGCCGGAAACGGAATGCGCGTAGATAATGTAGCTTCCATGCTTTTTGTGGTATTAACTACGCATAGACGATGAATCGAATCAGTACTTTGGGGCTCGCTGGTCTTGTGCTGCTCTTACTCAGTACACAGTTGGGATGGTGTCAAAACACGGCCGTCAATTGGAAAAACGTGAAGATTCTGGTATACACGAAAAACGGGAAAGGGTATGTCCATGACAATATTCCCAATGCCGTACAGTGCCTTCAAAACCTTAGTCGGCTGAACGGTTTCAAGGTCGACGTATCCGACCAGCCCACGGTGTTTACAGAAGATAACCTGAAG
This sequence comes from Spirosoma lituiforme, assembly GCF_054776635.1. Lineage (NCBI taxonomy): Bacteria > Pseudomonadati > Bacteroidota > Cytophagia > Cytophagales > Cytophagaceae > Spirosoma > Spirosoma lituiforme. The sequence continues at coordinate 206,169 of NZ_BAAHBO010000006.1, read as the reverse complement.
CAATACACGCTACTGCTTTTTCCCAGCACAAACAACGACGTGTTCGATACCGATGCCCAGCGACTGGCTTTCCGGCGATACATCGAAGCCGGGGGCGGCTTTGTGGGTATTCACTCGGTGATGGGCACAGAACGCAACTGGACCTGGTTCAAACGAATGATTGGTGGTACGTTTGCGTGGCACCCGAAGTTTCAGAAATTCACCGTTGAGGTTATTGATTCAAAAAATTCGTCGATGCAGGGCTTGCCTGCGTCGTGGCAGAAAGAAGACGAGTTCTATTTTACCAAAGACATGTCGCCCGGACCAACGGTTGTCATGGCCAGTGATTTGACAACCCTCAATCAGGACGAGCCGGAGAAGGTAAAAGCTTTTGGTGGCTCCTACACAAAACTTTACCCCGCTGTCTGGTACTACAATTTCGATGGAGGCTACACCTGGTGCACAACCCTGGGCCACGCCAAAACCGATTACGAAACCGATACAACCTTCATCCGGCACATCTTTCAGGGTATTCGCTACGTGGCCGCGCAGGTCAAAAAAATCGACTTCAGTAAAGCCTACGCTGATTCCAGAGATGCCCCTATCCGATAGCCGCTGATGATGTAGGTTGCTATAATGTCAGACCACACAATAGAAGCGGCTCGACGTAGGGAATCAGTCGGTCGGCACAGCCTGCCATGTCAATAAAGACACTGACTTTATAAGGCTCCCAATGGGCACCCAGGCCACGATTGAGCGGCCATTTGTAATAAATCTCGATAAAATGATTGCCCCAATAATAAAGTTTAACGTGATGGTCGCTGTCTTGCCGTTCAGCGATGAAGCGTCCTTTAAGGGGAATTAATACCAGTTGTTCCGAGAATGTTAACTTGTCAAACTGTCGCACATTAATATAGTAAAAGAAGAAAAAAATAACTGTTTGTCAACTGTGCAAACAAAACGTTGACAAGGTAGCGTACAGAGTTAATTCATCAGCGCTGGTAACGAACATGCTTGCAAAGGAGTGAAACTAGCTGATGGACAACAGAATTTCTTATTCATTGAGTAGTTAAAGTCGGTATGGAAGGGAATAGTACTTATATGTGAATACTATTTGTTCGCAATATAAGTGGTATAGTCCAATAGTATTTACTAGTTAGCCTTATTGTATATAAATTTATTTTCTACGTAATACTCGTTTCGCTGTTTACGCCCCAGAGCGATAAATTGGTCTACTTATCCCCTTGGATAAATAAATGGGTGATAATAGACCGAATAAAAGATAAAATTTCATTTATTTACAATTTATAACCTTTGAATTTTGCTGTTTACTCATTTTACCCGTATAAGCGGTTGATAAGCGTGCGTCAGACGAAAGAAAAAAGGGGTAAAAGCGGGGAGCAAAGGTGATGCCGGGAATGAGTAGACTTGGTACGGTGTGTATCGTCGATTCCTAAGTATAAATCTTATTTCTCGCGTGAACCGGTTTACTGAACCTGTTCTGGTTTTGTTCCCATTTATGAACAATCGTCGGGCTTGACAACAATTTTCTCTAACCCATACTCAACTAGTTCATGTATAAACTACTAACCGACGAGGAGTTGATCAGGCAGCTCTTGCCTAGCCAGCCCAATCAGTGTTTCGAAACGCTGTACACTCGCTATATAAAGAAGGTGTACTGCCATTGCCTGTCCGTCGTTCAGGATTCTGATAAAGCGCAGGATTTTTCGCACGATATTTTCCTGAGGGTATTCGATAAACTGGATGCTTTTCAGCAACGGTCAACGTTTTCAACCTGGTTGTATTCCATCTCTTATAATTATTGTTCTGACCAGATCAAACTGGCTAAACGGCTCCAGCTTAGCTCGCTGGACAATGTGCTTAAGCAGGATATTCCCGAACCACAGGACGTTAGCCTGCACGAAGAAACACTTCAGCGGGTAAACCAGGCGCTGGCTACGCTACCGGATGAGGACCGCACGTTATTAAGACTGAAGTACGAACAGGGCATGAGCCTCGATGAGATTGCTAAGTTATATACTCTCAAACTAAGCACGGTTAAGATGCGGCTTAAGCGAGGGCGGGAAAAAGTCCAACGGTTATGTATATAGGTTTACTAAGTAGACGATAGAGTTGCTTTAATGCCCGAGGGGGACTTTGCTCTGATAGAGTCAAAGTCCCCCTCGGGCATTAAAGCAACTAAGTTAGCGACACCACAGCCTGTCTTTACCGGTCACCGATCACCGGCCGCGGCAGTAGCGTCAGCGTCCGGCGGATTACCCGAACCCGTACCATACAACTGATTGAACAGCAGTTTAAATGTGCCGTGCGATTGAGCCCGGAACGTGATTTCGGGGCCAAACGCATAGAGTTTTCCTGTGCCAAACGGGGCCAGGAAAGCCGCAACCCCATCCTGCAGGTACGACTGTCCCCACGCCCAGCCACTGCGCAGGGGTTTACCGGTGCTGAACCAGGCCAGTGGTTTCACCAGTCCTTTGGCAATGGCATCGGGCGCTATTTTGAATACCGGGCTGGCATCGAAATACACGTCGCTCTTGTTCGACATACCCCAGGTCGCGTGTTGGGTCGAATCCAGATTTATGCGCAGTACACTTCCCGGAATGTAATATTTCTCACCGGGCAGCGGCCTTTCTACACCGGCGGTCGTCATCTCGGTAAGCGCATTTTTAACCGGTAAACCTAGGTGATAGGCCAGGTTGGTACTGCTGCCAATGGTCACGACAGTTCCGCCTGCCTCCAGAAACGACTTTAACTGAGGTACTGATTTGGTCGCGGTGATTTTACCCATCCACGGGCGGTACTCAGCGGGGGTAGTTTCGGCTTTGGGCTCCGAGCCGAACAGACTGAAAATGTCGTCATCTTTGCTGCCAACGGGTGGAATGGCACGGGTTACAAAAACAATGACGTCGTAGTTCGCCCGAAGGTTGCCGGCATCAATGTCGGTTGGGTAAATGACCTTGATCGGAAAATGGTACTGCTCCATCATCCAGCGAATCCAGCCCGACGGCATCGAGCCGCCATAGGTGTCCCACAAGGCGATGCGCATGGGGGTTACTTTCGATAACGTTGTACCCGGGCGCTTCGACAGGCCGGTTACGTCAATACCCAGTTCTTTCGCCGATTTATCGAGCAGCGATTTGGCCTTGGCTGATGCCGGAACGAAGAAGGCACCAGCCTCAACCGTCGATTTTCCGCCCACCCCGTTTGGCAGACGATATACCTCAACACCAGCCGCCAGCAGATCGTTTACCGCAATGAAGGAGTTGTTCGCTTTGGCGCTCAGCACATAACCCGCCCCTGTGCTGCCCGTAATATGCCCCTCGGGCGACTGAAGTTCGCCATAGGGTAGTTTCTGGAAAGGACCATCGAAGCCAGCCAGAATCCGATCAAATTTAACGTTCATCAGATAGGCCAGTGTCCAGCCAGCAGCATCGTACGGACGAACGGGCGGGCCACCCGGATACTGGAAATCATTCGGGTGATCCTGGGGCTCAAACATATCGATCAGGTGCGGACGGAACGCCTGATCGGTTTTTACCACGTACGAGCCTGCCGGGTATTTCTTACCCGCTACACTAAAGTCGGCAGTGGCTTTCTGAACCTGAATCCCCGTTCGGATCAACGCGTTGATGAACTTGACGGCGGTGGCAAAATCAGGCTGATTGGCGGGAATGATAAACCCGCGCGGATCGCGCAACACGGGCGCTTTCATGATGGTGTCGTAGTATTTGAGTGGCATACCACCGCCTTTTGGAATGTAACCGTACTGAGCCAGAGCCGCATAGGTGGGAGAGACCACTTTCTTCGGGTCATTTTTGTAGGCGTCATCAATGGCGTCGATTCGCTTCGGCGACAGGGCCCAGTAATCGTTACTGCCCCGCTCAATGGAGTTTTTACCCATGCGGTAGATGTTGTAGAGCAACTGGTCGTGCTGGCGGGCGGCATAATCAAGTACCGCGTAGTTGAGCGACACCGAATAATCGATCGACTGCTTGAAATGCCATTTTTGGGGCGTAACCGGAAACGGTGTATTGCCGTTCGGAATCAGGCGTTTGGGAACCAGTGGAATGTCTTCGGGCGTGGGGCCGCCAATAATTTCGGTCAGCAGACCAATCATGTTATGGAAGTGCGTGGTGGTCCGAAGGCCGCCGTTGTACCAGGTCGAGAAAACCGATCCGCCCAACCGGGTGAAGCCGGGTTTGTTCTCGCTGTTTAACCGATTGATCATGGCTGCCCCCAAGGCATCGATGCCCGTCACCATCATTGGATCGAACACGTAGTTGAACGGATCCCGATAAGGTGGACCCGCCAGTACTGAACCCGCCGGGCCACTCTGGTGGTGATTGTACATGATTTGCGGAATCCATTCGACGAACAGCTGACGGGCGATGTTCTGGGTTTCCTTCATGTTCAGCATGAAGAAATCCCGGTTGTTATCGTGCCCGATGTACTTCTGATACAAACGCGGTACGTTGTCCAGCGAGCGTTTTTCGGGACTGGCTTCCCGCATGTACCAGTTGGTTACCAGTTCCTGTCCGTCGGGGTTGGCGTGGGTGAGCAGAATGACATCCTGATCCAGAATACGTACCGTTTCCGGGTCTTTGCGGCTCACCAGCTGATAGATGGTTTCGATGAGCTGGTGCGTCCCAACGGTCTCGGTGGCGTGTAACCCTCCATCAATCCAGACAATGGCTTTGCCTTCGTCGGCCAGGGTATGGGCCTGCTCGTCGGTAAGGTTTTCGGCGCGGGCGAGCTTCTGGGAAATCTCTTTGTACCGATCCAGTTTTTTGAGGTTGGCCGGTGAGGACACAACCAGCATGTACTGGTGCCGACCTTCTTCGGTCATGCCAATATCGACCAGTTTAGCCCGGTCGGAGGCAGCCGCTATCTTCTTGAAATAAGCCTCCGTTTGGGTGTAAGTGGCCAGTTGATAGTCATCGCCGATGGCAAAGCCAAAATGCTCCTTGGGCGACGGAATGGTTTGTGCGCGGACTATGGTAAGGCCAAGCAGCAGTGTACTGATAAGTAGACTGGAGAAATAGCGCATTGTTGAGGAGGAATAAGTTGTTTGTAAGATAGGCAAAAAGGTAAGTCTGCCTGGTGTTAATCAATGAGTAACAGCTTCTGGCAAAGGGTATTACAGTTGATGATAGGTGGCCATTGTGTAATTCATATGTCTCGACAAAGTTCGGGACTTACAAACGACTAACAAATTATATTTTGAAAAAAGATAAAAGCTTAGTACTAATTATAACATTTTCATTAATATGTATATTTTAGTATATATTAAGATTTGTTTAGCAAAATCATCTACGAGAAACGTCTTTACAGTAAATTAGTCTATCGGGTACGTAGCTATCTGGCTGACCACCCTGACGGCTGGTATGGCTCAGGGTAGTCAGGGTGGTATGACAGACATGTCGACCGAATCGGCTAGTCCGGGGGCAACGGTTATCATTGTCGATACCAAAACCGGGGTGACCGCCGATGCCAATGGTGTGTACACCGTCAACGTAAGTCCGGGCAGCTACACCCTGCGGGTCAGTTTCGTCGGATTTAACACGAAAAATGTTCCCGTTACGGTGTCGGCCACAGGTACTGAAGTCGTTGATGTATCGTTGCTACCAAAGCCGTTGGTTTAACCATTGGTGCCAATAATGTTTTCGATGTGTATCCCGATCAGATTCATATCGATCCCCGTAACGCGTTGGGCAGTGTCGATTACGCATCCGGCCGCGACAACTCAAACCGGGGGCGTTTCCTATATCAGCCAAACTAGGGCGGGAATAATGGCCGGTATGTTTTTGGACGTATAAACGTAGCGTTCTAACCACTCAGGAGTACCCTGTTTTACACAAAGGCCGCCGTGAACTATCCCGGCGGCCTGTATTTTGTCATTGGTTTTACCATTTCCTTACTTCGGTCCCATCCGGATAGCGCCATCCAGCCGAATCACTTCACCGTTCAGCATGGGGTTTTCGAGGATGCTTTTTACGAGCAGCGCATATTCGCCTGGCCGACCGAGCCTGGATGGAAAGGGTACCTGCTGACCTAAGGAGAGCCGGGCTTCTTCGGGTAAGCTGGCGAGGAGGGGCGTTTCGAAAAGACCTGGTGCAATGGTCATGACTCGGATGCCGGAGCGGGCCAGATCGCGGGCGATGGGAAGCGTCATGCCGACGATACCCCCTTTGGAAGCCGCGTAGGCCGCTTGCCCCATTTGCCCGTCGTAGGCTGCTACCGAAGCCGTATTGATAATAACGCCCCGTTCGCCATCGCCATGTAATCCGTCGGTACGCGGTCCGTCGGTACGGCTGGGATCATTTCGTTCCATGGCCAGAGCCGCCAGCCGAATGACGTTGAACGTACCGATCAGGTTGATGGAAATCACTTTCTGAAAGACCGCTAATGAGTGGGCTCCGTAGACGCCATCGACCTTGCCAAGCGTTTTTCGGGCTTCGGCGATCCCCGCGCAGTTGACCGCAATGTGTAACCCCCCGAACGTTTCAATAGCTAGAGTAATGGCAGCCTGCACATCGGCTTCATCGGTCACGTTGGTTTTATGGAATCGGACACGGGTGCCCAGTTCCTCCGCCAATGCGTTACCCTGTGCGTCGTTCAGGTCCAGAATAACCACGTTAGCGCCGTTGGCTGCCAGCAGGCGCGTTGTTGCCTCGCCAAGCCCCGAAGCTCCTCCGGTAACAATAGCCGTTGCGTTGGTTAGTTGCATCGCGTGTCCATTATAAGATAGCCATTAATTCCTGCAGGTGGCGGATGTTGTACGTTGGCGGGTCGCTGGCGGGTTGGTTGTCGGGGTTGTAGAAAACCGTGTCCAGACCAACGCCTTTTGCGCCCATAATGTCGGCTTCGTAATTATCGCCGATCATTAGACTCTCTGCTGCCGTGGTGCCGCTTATTGCCATGGCGTATTGAAAAACGAGCGGATCCGGCTTTTTGGCGTTGGCGTTCTCGCTCGTAATCACGTGAGTAAAGTAGTGCGCAATGGCAGAGCTATTCATCTTAACGGCCTGAATCTCGGCGAATCCATTGGTGATGATGTGCATCGTATACCGTCCGTGGAGGTGATCCAGTAACTCTTTCGCCGAGTCCAGCAGGTGGGGTTTCCGGGGTAGCATCTGGAGATACTCCGCATTCAAATCAGTACGAACGGTTGATTCGTCGATGCCCAGCTCCCGAAAAACCATCGGGAAGCGGTGCTGCCGGATGTAGCTGTGTTCAATCAGATTTTTGTCGTAATCGGCCCAGAGCTGCTTATTTATACGAATGAAATGGCGGCTGAATTCGGCGGCCGACGGGATGCCCAGATCAGCCAGCCGATGCGTTTCGAACAACTCGGTAATGCACTCGGACGAATTGCGGTCAAAGTCCCAAAGTGTATGGTCAAGGTCGAAAAAAAGGTGTTTGTACATGAGCATGGGTTTGCGACAAGTAGCTTACAGGTTCGCTTTACGTTGGCCAGCGAGTCTTGTAAACCACTTGCCGAAAGCACTAGACATTGAGCACAAGTCGTTCTACAGGCTGGTTATTGACCAAGTGGCTATCTACGATCTCGGCAACATCGGATAGTTGAACATTGCCGTAGTACGTCCCTTCCGGATAAACCACCAGAGCGGGTCCGAAGCCACAGGCATCGAGACAGCCGGTACGCTGGGCGCGCATTTCCTTCAAAAGGCCGCGTTCGGCGAGGGCGGCCTTAAACGCATCGACCAGTTCATTGCCATGGGCTTCGCCACAAGACTTCTTGGGGGCTGCCTTCTGGTTGCTGCAAATAAAAACGTGCTTTTGGTATTTCATATAAAATTTAGATCAGTACTCAAAGGTAACAAGAACCCTGGCAACGGCCATTTTTTTGCGTACCGGATTCGGTACCTATTAACGTACCTACCGAATAAAAAATTTATAAACCTAAACGTACGTATCGGGTTGTCTGTACGTAGAGCCAGCAATGTCTGCGGTCTGTCTACCCCCACTGATTTTCCAGCAAGTTAGTCTATACCTGTTATGAGTCGTGCAGCAACTATACCCCCGGAACTCGACTTGTTCGGTGGGTATAATCCAATAAATAAACTCGATTTTCGCACCCTGTACGATCGGTATGCGCCCGCCCTGTTCGGCTTTATTACGAAGGCGGTCTCCGATAAAGACGAAGCGGTAGGGTTGTTGGAAAAGACGTTTGCTGTGGTTCATGCGGAGCTAGACAAGTTTCGTCCTGAAAAGCAACCGGTATTTGCCTGGTTGTTAACGATTGCCCGCCAAACTGTAACGGATGCGCTACAGGCGCGCAGTAAAGTCTCCCACACAGCCGTTCAGTTAACCGCTACGGGGAAGGTGACGATCTCGGCTACCAGGCCCATAGCGTCAAGTAGTTTCAAGACAAACTCGACTGATTCTCAATTAAACGAGCTGCTCGACTCGGTCCTCTTTAAAAAATGCACGCCCGAAGAAGCTGCCCGCACGATCGGAATTCCCGAGGAAGCTGCCCGGCAGCAACTGCGGCTGGCCGTGCAGCAACTGCGGTTGCAGCCACAAGTGTAAGGCGATTACCCTCTGTTGGCCGGACGGACAACCGTGTGTAACACATGCCAGGCCCGGTCTAATTCCTGTTCGATTGTCTGCCAGCTAGCCTCCGTCGTGGCGTTGGGTTTGTGGCCGGTTTCATCGCACAGGCGCATGGCATTCGCCCGGAGGGTGGCGTAGCTGGAGAAAGAGGAAACGGGCTGACTGTACAAAGCTGCCGATGTTTTTGCCAGTGCTTTGGCAAGGTCAGCGTAAGAATACCGGTCCCGCTGGCGATGAATAATCCACCAGTCCAGTTCCAGCGAAGCAACCCTCTGCACATCGAAACGCTCCACGGTCAGTTTCTGAATGGCTTCGTAATACGTAATCAGGCCGGGCATTGCCTGTTGGTAATCGGCACGTGAATGGCCCTTCTTGAAAACAAAAGCGGCTTTAGTTGCTAAAAAGGCCAGGCCGAATGATCGCCAGAAGGGGGCATGAAACTGTTGCCGTAGCCCACCCGCTAACTGCCAGAACAACAGCGCCGGATTTTTATCGTAATAGGACTGCCACATAGCGGTTTCCAGCCGGGCCACTTCGTTCGCGTCGAATTGCCGGATGCTGTGCTGTCGTGGTACAAAGACGTCAATCGTGATCCAGAGTACGAGTGCCACCAGTGCCGCCCGCCAGAATAAGCTCTTCGAGCCGGTTTGCCGGGAGGGAACTGGTTTTGCAGGCGGGGTTTTCACGGGCGTGGCGGTAGCGTTATTGGACTGGTTAAGGTACAAAAAACCATCGAAATTGCCCGTTTTGGGCAGGCAATTTCGATGGCATGTTAACCCTGTCGTATTATGATTTCTTGGATGCGGTCTTGGCCGACGCCATCGTCTTCTTTTTCGATGGTGTTCCCCCTGGCTTCGTTGTCGGGTTTTGCTGTGTCATGGTGATGGGATCCCAGTGCACTACCTTTTGCTCAAAGTAGCTCTCGTTGCAGGCCAGCACCGGGGCCGCTGCCCGGAAACCGAAGACCGGATCCTCGACGGTTCCCTGACTGCCTTTACGGATGTTATCGAAAAAGTCGCCGAAGTGTTTGGCATGGGCATCGTCGTTCTTGGGCGCTTCAAATTTAACCTCCTTCACCGGTTCCGACTGTCGGGTGTCAGGCGGGTAGGCCGCGTCATATTTTTTGACAAACTCCTGCTGAACCGGTTCTGTGAACGTAAAGAAGCTATCGTACCCGCCATACCCCGGCGCCACAGGGAGCTTCTTCTTCGTCATGATCAGGTTATTTTCCGAGAACTCGATTTGCCCTTCGTTGCCAATGATCCGGGTTACATCGTTGATCTTGCCGGCATTGGCAAAATTAACCCGCAGTACCATCTGGAACGCTTCGTGCTGTTCGGTTTTCGGGTAATCCATAATGCAGGCCATAATGTCGGGTACGTCGCGGCCATCTTTCCAGTACGCCAGATTGCCCGACGAATAGATGCGCGTTGGTCCCATCGTGTTTGTGACAAAATGGACGCCCGTAATCAGGTGAATGAACAGATCGCCCGCTACGCCCGTGCCGTAATCTTTGTAGTTTCTCCACCGGAAAAACCGTTTTTCATCGAATGGCCGTTTGGGCGCATCACCCAGAAACCGATCCCAGTCGAGGGTCTGGGTCGAGGCATCGGGCGGAATGGAATATTGCCACGCCCCGATGGCGTTGAATCGGTCGTTGTTGGATTCGATGTAGTTGATCTGACCGATGTCGCCCGCTTCGACCAGCCGCTTGGCTTCCTTAAACGACGCACTGCTGATCCGCTGGCTGCCCACCTGCATGGTCTTCCCCGACTTTTTCCAGGCGTTGATAACGGCTTTGCCTTCGTTCAGGTGCTGCACCATCGGTTTCTCGCAGTACACGTGCTTACCAGCGTTAAGGGCGGCAATGGTGATGTGATCGTGCCAGTGGTCCGGCGTCACAACAAGCACGGCGTCAACATCGGGACGAGCCAGTACTTCGCGGTAGTCGCGGGTAGCAAACAGGCTTTTGTCTTTTCCGTACGCTGTTTTGGCGTGTTCGAGTCGACCGTCGTACAAGTCGGCAACACCAACCAGTTCTACATCAGGGTTCCGCAACGCTGCCTGGGTATCGTAATTGCCCTGAATGCCCATGCCAATGGTGGCAATGCGGATTTTATCGTTCGGGCTACCCTTCATCAGATTCGGGATGTAAGCGGGGGCACCAAATGGCTTGGCAATACCTTCCGTGGCGATTACTGCCGAAGCGGCCGACAAGCTTTTTATAAAGGTTCGTCTATTGGATTGCATAGGAGTTGCGTATTTGCGAGTATGCTAACCAAAGCGTTCCCGACGCGGGTTTTACCCGGCAATGTGTATTTTCTGAGAAGGGGGCAGGTATAGGAGAAACGATTAATTTTTGTGCGTGCTGTCGGTTATAAGTAGCCGACAGGTGAGGTGTCTCAAAACCAGACAAAACGAGGTTTTGAGACACTTTCCAGGTCCGATTTCTAAATCGAACCTCACATTAGTCAATAGTTACAAGTCAGGAATTTCCACGATTCGAACCTTCATGATCGGGCGCTCGCCGTTGGGAACAATCACGACAAATGAATTATTGACCGTTTCGCCATTGCGCAGCATATGACCCGCCTGAATATTGGTTGTTGTTACAATTTCTTTTCCTTCCGCGTTTTTAACGCGCTGGCGGTACGGCACCACAAAAGGGCGGGCCATCACCTTACCATTCTTGGAGGTCAAGCGCTTTCCGGTAGCGTTCAGACAATCGAAATTGGCCAGTTCGTTCTGGTCATCCTGCCCCAGCAGTGCCTGTTTCGGCAGTAATATCTTCATGCAGTTACTCCTGTTCGTTGCGTATACCGTCAGCTCATAGCGCATGAATGGCTCACCACTAATGTCGACGCGACGTTCGTTCGTGATCTCGACGCCATAATCGATGCCGTTAAACTGCGCGGGTTTGCCGGGTTCAACATCACGGGCCTGCTGACCGAAAAGGGGAGCATAGAGGGACGTTAAGAAGAAAAAGCAGACAAATAAACGGTTCATGGTAACTGATGGGTATCGTTAAGTTGTAAAAATACAAATCAGGTGTATTTCTACCGATCGGCCTCCTGCACGAATTGCTCATGTTAGTGGGCTGAATCGGCGCTTTATCTGCTGTCCTTGTCTGGGTAGTTCGAAGCTGTAATTTCGGCCTGATAAGTCAGAATAAAGCATACCGATTGGTATACGGGAAACAGGTGATTTGCGTAATTCAAACGAATCGCCCTTCTGGTAACGTCTTCGCGGGAACAGAAAAAATTAGGTAATACCACCATACAAATCTTATTTTATGTGTTTCGTTACTATACTTATACCAGACCTGGGGGTTATCAGGTCTAACGAACGACATGATGAAGCAATCCATCGCGAAGCGGCTGACACTCGCCATTTTTCTGCTGAGCCTGACACCGGGCTGGGCCCAACCGACACTCCCGAAAGCTGCCCCGATCAGTAAAACGCTCCCCGGCCCCGACGAACAGTTCGGGAAGTTATTCGAAGCTGTTCAGTTAAAATCGGTCTTCCCGGACTCTAAAACGTTTGCCGATTGTACGCCCAAATTCCCGGTTGCCACCATTCTGGCCAACTACGAAACCGCCCGGCAACGGAGCGATTTTAACCTTAGTGCTTTTGTCATGCAGCATTTTACACCGCCCGTCAAGCCGGCTTCGGGGTACATCAGTCAAGCCGGCCAATCGGCTCAGCAACACCTGGTTGACTTATGGCCCGTACTGACCCGACCCGCTGCGACTCATGCCAAAACCGATGCCCCGACGGGATCATTGATTCCGTTGCCCAACCCCTATGTTGTGCCGGGCGGCCGTTTCGGCGAAATCTACTACTGGGATAGTTACTTTACGATGCAGGGCCTGAGAGCATCGGGGAAGACGCCCCTGATTCGGAACATGGTCGATAATTTCGCCTACCTGATCCGAACGTTTGGCTTTATTCCCAATGGTAACCGGACTTACTTCCTGGGCCGGTCGCAGCCGCCGTTTTTTTCGCTTATGGTCAACCTGCTGACGGAAGTGCAGGGCCGTCGTGTGCTTCTGACGTATTTGCCTCAGTTGCAGCAGGAATATGATTTCTGGATGGATGGAAAAGACCAGCTGACGGCCCAGCAGCCAACTCACCGTCGGGTGGTCCGTCTGGCTGAAAACGTGTATCTGAATCGCTATTACGACGATAAGCAAACTCCGCGTCCGGAGTCGTATCGGGAAGATGTACTGCTGGCCCGACGCGCCAAAGACCCTCAGTTGCTTTATCAGCACATTCGCGCCGGGGCCGAGTCGGGTTGGGATTTCAGCAGCCGCTGGTTTCGGGATGGGAAGAATCTAAAAACCATTCATACCACGGACTTTATTCCGGTCGATCTGAATGCGCTGCTTGTCAATCTGGAACAGACGCTGGCCGATGGCTACCGATTGAAAGGGGACCAGGCACAGTCGAAGAAGTACGCAAAACTGGCTCAGCAACGACGTGAAGCCGTTTTGCGCTACTGCTGGAACGCCAAGCGTGCGTTCTTTTTCGACTATGATTTTGTCGCTAAAAAACCGTCTTCTGTCTATTCGATGGCCGCTGTCTATCCGCTTTTTGTCCGGATTGCTACGGCGAGTCAGGCGATGGCGGTGGCTCGTAAGCTGGAGGAGTCGTTTCTAAAGCCCGGTGGCCTGACCACCACACTGGTACGGACAGGTGAGCAATGGGACGCGCCAAACGGCTGGGCTCCATTGCAGTGGTTAGCCATTCAGGGCCTGCGTAATTACAACCAGATACCGCTGGCCAACAAGGTGAAAACGAATTGGGTGAACGAGAACCTGCGGGTATACAAAGCCAGTGGCAAAATGGTCGAAAAATACGACGTGGTCAGTACGGCGGCAGCCAAAGGGGGCGAGTACCCCAATCAGGACGGTTTCGGCTGGACAAACGGGGTGCTACTCAGGTTACTCACCGAGCGCTGATTCAACGCAGGGTTTAACTTTATGTGCGCCATACCTAACCAACTGGTTTTTGTTATCCCGAGGAACGAGGGCTCTTCGTTAGACAAAATTTTCGGTTTGCGAGCGAAGATTTCTCGTTCCTCGGGATAATAAAAGATTGGCAGAATAATATGTAAACAACCGTTCAAAGCGCTTTAACAACCTTGGCCGGAATACCCGCCACGACTGTATTAGGGGGTACATCCCGACTCACCACGGCACCCGCTGCCACAATCGAATTCTCTCCGACCGTAACGCCCGGCAAAATGGTTGCTCCTGCCCCGATCCAGGCATTCCGCCTGATCAGAATCGGTTGAAGAAGAACTGTTTTGCGGTTAGCGGGGTCTAACGGATGGTTTTCGGACGTCAGGTTGACTCTTGGGCCAATCTGAACGTCATCTTCAATCGTGATGCCGCCAATGTCCAGAAAGGAGCAGGTGTGGTTGATAAACACGTTTTTACCCAGCCGAATCGACCGGCCAAAGTTGCTGTGAAACGGCGGGAACACCGTCGTTGACGGGTCCACCTCCATACCAATGATCTCACTTAACCGAGTACGTACCTGGTCGATGTCGGTTGCCGTTGCGTTCATCTCGACGCACAACCGGATAGTGCGCGAAACGACTTCCCCGAAGCGGGCATACTCCGGATCATCCTTGCGGAGTGGCTCACCTGCCTGCATCCGTTGAAAAATATCGGCACGAGTTTGTTCAATGGACATACTGGTTGCTTAATCTTGACTGGTTGAGGTTTCTATCTGAGAGGATTTACTAGGTATCGTATCATGCCGAACTTGTTTCGGTATCTCCAACTTGACTCATAAGTGAATCGAAGATACCGAAACAATTCGGCATGACGCGCCAGGAAACTATTTTCAGTAAGTTTAAACAGGCCCCCATTATAATCACATCAACGTGTTTTTAAACAGCCCGCAGCAGCTTATCAGGGGTAATGGGTAAGTCACGAACGCGCTGCCCGGTGGCGTTGAAAACCGCGTTGGCAACCGCTCCGGCAAAACCGATCAGGGCAATTTCTCCCATCCCTTTTGCCCCCATCGGGTTAATGATTGGGTCGGGCTTGTCGATCATGATCGTTTCGATGGCGGGTACATCGGCGTGAACCGCTACGTGGTAGTCGGCCAGGTTGTTATTCACAAACCGCCCAAACCGGTGATCAATAAGGGCTTCTTCTGTTAGGGCCATCCCAATGCCGCCCGCTACCCCGCCGATCATCTGGCTGGCGGCCGTTTTGGGGCTGACAATCCGACCGGAATCGGCTACGCTAACGGCTTTGCTCACGCGCACCACGCCCGTCATGGGGTTAACCCGTACCTGCACAAAATGTACAGAGAACGAGTACATCGAGTACTTCTCCTGGTTCGGTCCGCCTTTCGAATCCTGCGTTTTATCCAGCACCGTCAGGTTATTGGTTCGCATCAGGTCGCTTACGGCTACTTTTTTGCCGGGTTCCTTCTCGACAGAAAGCACACCATCGGCCAATGTCAGTTCATCGGCCTGCCGACCAGCCAATGGGCCGCCGTCTTTGATCGCTAAGTCGATCAGCGACTTTTTGATGGTTGTGCAAACATCGAACACCGCAGACCCAACCGCCGAGACGATGGCCGAACCACCCTGGGTAGGTGCTTTGGGCAAGGACGTATCGCCGTATTCGACGTTGATCTGGTTTACAGGAACGCCCAGCACATTGTGCGCAATCATCGTGAGGGCCGTTCCGGTACCCGGTCCAATGTCGGTTACGGCGCTCTGAATGGTCAAAGAGCCGTCGGCTTTCAGCAGCGCCCGGGCAGTAGCCTCCCACCGGAAGGCGCTGAACACGCCCGTACTCATGCCGTAGCCAACCAGCCAATTGCCGTCGCGCTGACTACCCGGCTCATTCTTCCGATTGCTCCAACCAATGGCCTCGGCTCCGCGCTGGTAAGCTTCTTTCAGGTGCTTGCTCGAATACGGTCGGTTATGTTCCGGATCGGTTTCGGTGTAGTTGCGCAGCCGAAACTCAATCGGGTCGAGGTTCAGCTTATGAGCCATTTCGTCCATCGCCGATTCAAGGGCAAACGCACCCGTTGCTTCGCCCGGTCCGCGCATCCAGATGGGCACACTCCGGTCGAGCCGCACAATGCGGTAACGGGTGCTTACGTTCGGACAGGCGTACATGAACTTGGTCATGTTGACCGTGGCTTCCGTGAAATCTTCGTAACGGGCCGTTTCGGCGGTAGCCGCGTGGGCCAGACCAATCAGCTTGCCGTCCTGGTCAGCTCCCATGTTGATGGTCTGCACCGTAGTAGGCCGGTGACCTACCAGCGTAAACATCTGACTCCGGTTTATGACCAGTTTCAGGGGACGACCGATTTTCTTGGCAATGGCTACCACCGCCGTTTCCTGCGGCCAGGTACGCAATCCCATACCAAAGCCCCCCCCCATAAATTCGGTGTGCACACGAATATTCTTCGGGTCGAGCTTGAAGGCCTGCGCCATCGCCTGCTGGGTGGCATTCACCCCCTGCGTTTTGGCGTAGATCATCAAGTTATCCGGACCAGTCCAGTGCGCCAGAATACCGTGCAGTTCCATTGGGTTGTGCACCTCGATGGGAATGGTGTAATTGGCCTCCAGCGTGACGGGGGCCGACTGATAGGCATCGGCTTTACCCCGTAGGTAATTGCCGCCATCAGACCCTTTCGGGGCAATGCCCTCGGCAACGTGTTTCGCCAGATCGGTGCGGGCCGATTGTTTGGCGTAGGTTGCTTTCACGAGTGAAGCCGCGTAGGTAGCCCGCTCAAAACTGTCGGCCACGACCATCGCAATGGGTTGCCCGTCAAACAAAATTTTTGGGCTGCTCAGTATGCGGTACGTTTCTTCCGTTTTGGGTTTGGGGGCTGGTCCGTCAGCTTCGCCACCCACGGGAGCATCCCAGCCCGGAATGGGGGGCATATTCTGGTGCGTGAACACGCCGAGTACACCGGGTGACCCCTGGGCCTTCTTGGTGTCAATAGCCGTGATGCTTCCCCGGGCAATCTCGCTGCCGACCAGCACGCAGTAGGCCATGTTAGGCAACTCAAAATCAGCGAAGTAATTGGCCCCGCCGGTCACTTTCAATCGTCCGTCGATCCGGTCGATCGGCGGGTTTTTGGTGTCTTTTGTCATGATCAGGCAGTTTTTGTGGCGGTTTTCAGCGCGTCGATGATGGAGTTGGGAGCCAGCGTCAGTTTAAAGTCATTCTCGCCGTAGCCTTTGGCCCCGTTCATAGCCAGTGTGGCGGCCTGCCTGAAGTTGGCTTCGGTAGCGGGTTTTCCGGTCAGAAATTGCTCGGCTTCGGTCAGTCGCCAGGGTTTGTGAGCCACCCCGCCCATTGCCAGCCGGATGTCCTGAATGGTATCGCCTTTCAGCTGCACACCTACACCCACCGATACCAGCGCGAAGGCGTACGAAGCCCGGTCGCGTATTTTCAGGTAGTGTGAATGATCAGCGAATTTATTGGTTGGTATATCGACGGACATAATCAGCTCACCGGGCAGCAATGTGTTGTCTTTCTGGGGTGCATCGCCGGGGAGCCGGTGAAACTCGCTGAACGGGATTTTGCGGTCGCCCTTCGGCCCCGACACATTCACCGTCGCATCCAGCGCAACGAGTGCGATACACATATCACTGGGATGGACGGCAATGCACTTGGGGGAGCGATCTGTAGACCGCTCCCCCGACGTTTCGGTACCGAATATGGCGTGCATCCGATTGATCCCACCAAGGGCACCGCAGCCCGAAGGCCCGTTGGGTTGCCCCTTGTCGGGGCCCGCCTGCACAGGACTACGCTTATTGCAGGGCAT
Source organism: Spirosoma lituiforme (assembly GCF_054776635.1). Lineage (NCBI taxonomy): Bacteria > Pseudomonadati > Bacteroidota > Cytophagia > Cytophagales > Cytophagaceae > Spirosoma > Spirosoma lituiforme. The sequence continues at coordinate 188,778 of NZ_BAAHBO010000006.1, read as the reverse complement.
CGAATTGTCGTAGAAATACGCGCAGCGGGTGCGCTGCATCATATTCCCACCCACCGTAGCCATGTTCCGAAGTTGAGCTGAGGCTCCCGCGTTCAGCGCCTGCGATAACAGCGGAAAGTGTTTCTTTACCAGCTCATGATCCGCAACGGCTGAGTTCTTCGCCATCGCCCCGATCCGCAGGCCCGTCGCCGTTTTTTCGATCGTCGCCAGGGGTAATTTAGTGATGTCGATCAGGCGTTCCGGAACGACGACCTCACGTTTCATCAGGTCGATAAGGTTGGTGCCGCCCGCCAGAAAATAAGTGCCGCTTTCCTGCGTAAGCGCCGATATAGCCGCTTTGGGGGTCGTTACCCGCGTGTATTGGAATAGATTCATACCCTGGCTCCGGATTTTTTTACGTCAGTAATGGCATTAACGATATTGGCGTACGCTCCACAACGGCAGATGTTGCCACTCATGTACTCCCGAATCTGGTCGGGGTTTTCGGCATGTCCTTCCCGAATGCAGGCCACCGCCGACATGATCTGTCCGGGGGTGCAGTATCCGCACTGGAAACCGTCGTGTTTGATAAAGGCCTCCTGCATAGGGTGCAGTCGACTGGTCCGACTATTATCGCCACCGGCCAATCCTTCGATGGTCGTTACCTGGCACCCTTCGGTTGTCATAGCCAGCGTTAGGCAGGCGTTGACCCGTATACCGTCAACGTGTACCGTGCAGGCTCCGCACTGGCCGTGGTCACAGCCTTTCTTCGTACCCGTCAGGCCCAACTGGTCACGCAGCAGATCGAGTAAGGTGACGCGCGGCTCAATGGACAGTTTGCGCATCGTTCCGTTGATGTTGATCTGAAGCGGCAGTTGCTCAAAAGCAGCGGCTACTTTTTCATCCAGGCCCTTATCGATGGCGGTTACGGCGGCTGGCGGGGTCATGGCTAAAGCCGCCAGTGCAGAAGACTGTTTTAGGAAATTCCGCCGGGAGGGGCTTGGGTTGGTCAACTCGCCCCCTGTGTTTTCATCCTCAATCATAAAATCAAGTTTAGTAGCGTTGAGAAAATGTCAATAGCCTGGTCACTTCGTTTTGTCTACCTCGAAGGTAACCGTTACCTCTCCCGAGCTAAGAGTAGCCGCCAGTCCTGACGGATTATCGATACGTCCAAGACTAGTATAACTGTAGGATGTCGGAAACGTTTCGTAGAAAAGGACCAGCGAATTGGAACCGTCGAGCATCAGGTCGCCCGTATGGATCGTTCGGGGGGGCGATGCATGGGTCGGCAGGTTGTCAGCGAACCGGTATAGCTTCTCATTACCGTTTAATTCGCTCATCGAACCGGTCATCGGGAGTCTGGCTTTGACTGTCGTTACCGTCACGTTATCCAGCAGCGTTGCCGTCAATGAGCGCGAACTGATCCTGATTCGCAGTCAGTTGCTCGTGGTACTGTTTGAGTCACGGCCGTTATGTTCCGGGTCAGTCTGATCAGGAACCATGTTCGTATCCGGGGTGCAAGCCATGAGGCCGATGAAAAGAGGGCCATTGGAAAAAAGACGCGAAATGAGCTTTTCATCGCTACGCTACCTGGTTATGCGGTTACGTTTGCCTCAATGGGATGCCGGGTATTCTTCATCCGTAACGGCCTCCAGCCAGGTAACAGCTCCCCCTTTACTCACATTTGGATTGATGGCCGTATGGACGAACTGGCCATTAGGCCCTGCGCCATGCCAGTGCACGACATTAGGGGCAATAGTAACCGATTCTCCCTCCCGAATGATACGAGCGGGTTTACCCTTCTCCTGATAATAACCGGTTCCCTGTGTAACCACCAGTAGTTGACCATTGGGATGCTGGTGCCAAAACGTTCTCGCTGCCGGGTCGAAGGCGACACTGCTTACGAGGCAATCCGTTTCCGGATTAGGGCCTACTAACGTGGTAACCCAGACCGTTCCACTAAAGCTGGAGGCAGGTCCGCGGGTTGCTTTCGACGAGCCATCTATTTTTGATTGTTGAGCCATAACGGGATTTGTGAGTAATAAACTAATTGTACTTAAAAGACTGTAGGCAAGTACGTTGATTAACGTTCCAGTTTGCGCTTTCATACGTTGCGTTTTCCGACAAAGCTACCCACATGAAATTCCTTTATCTATAGTAAAACCACAGCTCTTTTTATGAATAACGCATTTTATGAATTAATAACCCACTGTCGTGTTAGTACGATGCCAACGCTTTAGATTTATTTTTTCGTTCTGATTAACAGAATGTTATCGAAATTGTAAGCGGTAATTGTTAAAGACGTCAATTACCTTTGTGCCTGTAAGAAGATGCTGAATGTATGAAAACACAACCGCACCGGGTTGCCGGAGATGCAGTGACCCAATCACGGCGAACTGGCAACGCACAGCCCATTACGATGGTCTATGACAGCCCGTCGTCATTACCACCCGGTACAACGCCGGTGAGCAGGATCTACTACGAAGACTGGAATATTAAGATTGTTGATCGGGAAAAGAGTGGTTGCGATAATTACCTGTCGCCGAACCGCCGGGACTTTTACAAGATCATGTTCATGACCAGTGGGACCGGGCTTAAAACAATGGGCAACCACAATTATTGCATCAACGAGCGGACTATTCTGTTTCTCCATCCGAACGAAATCGTGTGCTGGCGTAATGCCACACCAACGGTGGGCGGGGGCATTTTTTGCATGTTTAAAAAGCGGTATCTGGATCAGCACCCCTCGCTGAAACTGATTATTGACCGATACAAATTCTTTACTGAGAAGAAGATACTCCAACTCTCGGCGCAGATGATTCATAGCCTGCTTACCCAGATGAAAGCAGAAGCGGCTTCGGGTGGGGAACTGGCCGAAGAAGCCATGCAGGCCTACGTCCAGCTTATTCTGGTCGAGAGTTTAAAAGGTGCCGATTACGAGCCCGCCAGCGAGATTAGCACCGATTATCGGCATGTGTATGACTTCTTCAAATTGCTGGAAAAAGAAACGAATCTGGCTAATCTCGATAACCCGATACGGATGCGTACGGCCAAAGAATACGCACAGACATTAAACCTCAACCCCAGTTACCTGAATGGGTTGGTAAAAAGGCATACCGGTCAGCCCATCAGTACCTTAATCAAAAATCGATTGTTGGAGGAGAGTAAAGCGTTGCTGGTTCAGACCGACTGGACATTGCAGGAAATCAGCCAGATCATTGGCTTCGCTGATCAACCTAATTTTAGTCAGTTCTTTAAAAAATACGCCGGGGTAACGCCTAATGAATTCCGGCGCTCCCCCATCTCCCCGGACTACGAGGGAGTGGCCCGGCCAACAGCTAGCCAGGCTGTATCAGCCCACGAGTAAAGCTGTGGGCTGATACAGGTTCCAGATTCGGTCTGACCTGATCCTTGTTCAGACTAGGCGGCCACTGCCGGTACAAAAATTAGTCTACCTACTGATCTCACATCATACCTCCCGCAAGAATAGACTTACAGCGGCTTACTCAATAAATGCGGGCGCTCGTTGGCTACTTTCAGCACGAGCTCACCAAAAAGCGTATTAGCCCAGGCAAACCATTTCCGGGTGAATTTGGCAGGATCATCCTGATTGAATGATTCGTGCATAAAGCCCGTTCCGGCATGGGTCGTCTTGAGCAAACGCAACTGCGACAGAATCTCCTGATCGTCGGTGGAGGTAAGCGCACGCATCGTTAAACTCATTGTCCAGATGTTGTTCACCAGCGTATGCGGACTGCCGACGCCCTCCGCGGCTTTGCCTTTGAAGAAATAGGGGTTATCCGGGCTGAGAACAAACCGGCGGGTATTCCGATACACGGGGTCGCTGGCCGGCATTGCCCCCAGGTAGGGGAGCCCCAGCAGATTGGGTACATTGGCATCGTCCTGGAGGAGGTGATTGCCATAGCCGTCAACCTCCAGCGCATACATCTTACCATATTTGGGATGCGTGTAGACGGCATACTGTTTCAGCGCCCGTTCGACTTCATCGGCCAGTGCCCGGCAGTCGGTAGAGAGCGCCGGAGTCGGGCGAAGCTGTTCGACCATCGTTGCCAGTTGCCGGAGCGATACGACCGCAAACCAGTTGGAAGGTACGTAGAACGGAAAAATCGTAGCATCGTCGGAAGGACGGAACGTACTGTTGATCAGCCCAACGGGGCGAGTGGGGTTGCCGTAGCCATCACCCGGTACCGTATCCGTCGACCAGGCCGTATTGCGACTAAAATGATAAGGACCGCGGTTGGTTTTACGCTGCTGCTCGCGGCAGGTTTTCAGCACCAGCTGCATGGCCTGTAGCCAATCGGCGTCGAATGGGCTGGTATCGCCCGTCGTTTTCCAGTAGTGGTATCCCAGCCGTATGGCGTAGCAAAGCGAGTCGAGTTCCCATTTTCGTTCATGGAGGCCGGGCTTCATATCGGTGACGTCCTTCTTCCATTCACCTTCTTTGGTCGCATCGGCGTAGAAAGCGTTGGCATACGGGTCGCGCCGGATGCACAGACTCTGGCGTCGAATAACCCCCGCAATGAGTTGGCGTAGCGGCTGATCCTGTTTGGTGAGGGGCAGATAGGGCCAGACTTGTGCCGTACTGTCGCGCAGCCACATGGCATCAATATCGCCCGTGATGACAAACGTGTCGGGTTGCCCGTTGGTGGTGCCAACCTGAACGGTTGTGTCGAGCGTATTGGGAAAGCAATTCTCAAAAAGCCAGGCCAACTCCGGGTCTTTGATTGTCTTGTGCATCCGCTCGATGGTCTGCTCGACGGCCGAGCTGGTAAAATTGCGTTTAGCCGCTACCGTCCGAACAACGGGGAAGGCCATGACCGGGGCGGCCCATAACGATTGACCAGCCAGCAGCCCTGCACTTGCCCCGGCTGACTGTTGGATAAACTGACGACGATTCATGAATAATAGGTTATTGAAAGGCCCGAAAAACACAAAGAAAATTCAAAAAATCCGGGTTCTGTGTGCCTCTGGTGTCAATAACGTACATTAGGTAGGTAAGCCGTCTTTGTCCGATCGTTTGTGTACCTGTTTATCGTTGTCTAAAGACCTGAATACAAGCAAATCGTAGGTAGTTTATGACCGATCACACCTTATGGTGTAGCCTAACGCTCAATTTTTCTTTTATGATCTGGTCAACATCGATCACGCATACACTTCGCTTATTGGGGGCAGCCGGGGCTTCGGTTGGGCTGTACGCCTGCCTGAATACGCCGAAAGCCAGCACACAAACAAACCTTACAACAACACCGACAACCGTTTTTCAGGCAACATCGGCTGATGAGTCAACAAATGACAGGGCTACACAGGCCGCACCTCTCCAGACTGGGTCTCTCCAGGCCGGGTCTCTCCAGACCGGGTCCCTCCAGGCCGGACCAAAGCGTATTCTTGTTTTCTCGAAAACCAAGGGCTGGAAACACACGTCTATTCCGTTTGGCATCGCGGCTCTGCAGAAACTTGGCCGGGAGCACGCGTTCGGGGTAGACACCACGAAAAACGCCGACTACTTCAATGACGATAGCTTACGGCATTATCAGGCGGTTGTGTTCCTGAGTACAACCGGTAACATCTTGAATCAGAAGCAACAGGCGGCTTTTGAGCGATACATCCAGGCCGGGGGCGGCTACATGGGTATTCATGCCGCGGCTGATACCGAGTATGACTGGCCCTGGTACAACAAACTGGTCGGTGGGTATTTTGCCAGTCACCCGAGCCAATCCAATGTACGCAAAGCGACCGTCGACGTAACCGATAAAAACCATCCCTCTACGGCGCATCTGCCTGATCATTGGGAGCGTACGGACGAATGGTACAATTACAGGTCGCTATACACCGATCTGACGGTGGTGGCCAATCTGGATGAAAATACGTATGAGGGCGGCATCAACGGAAGTAATCACCCCATCGCCTGGTACCATGAGTTCGATGGTGGGCGGGCGTATTATACGGGTGGCGGCCACGAAGATGCCAGCTTCAGTGAGCCTTTATTTGTGGACCATTTGCTGGGGGCGCTCACCTGGGTTATGGGCAGCAACCAACCCCTCGATTACAAAAAGGCGTACGCGGTGACGATGCCGGAAGAAAACCGGTTTGTGAAAACGGTTTTGGTCAACGATCTGAACGAGCCGATGGAACTCGCCGTGGCGACCGATGGCCGGGTTTTCTTCACCGAGCGGAGTGGCAATTTATCGGTTTACAATACGAAAACGAATCAGCAGAAGCTGATGCACAAGTTTGCTGTACCCACCAAACAGGGGCATGGCGTACAGGGCGTTACCCTCGACCCGAACTTCGTGACGAACCATTTTCTGTATATCTATTATTCGCCCGATGTCGAGAAAGATCCGTTCTACAATCTGTCCCGTTTTGTTGTCAATGACGATAATACCCTTGATCTGGCCTCCGAAAAAGTATTACTGACCGTTCCCAGTCTCTTTGAACCGGGCTCGCACCACGGGGGCTCGCTGGCGTTCGATAAGGAAGGGAATTTGTACCTTTCTACGGGCGATCATACAAACCCGTTTCCGTCTAACGGCTATGCGCCTATTGATACCCGACCCGACCACCCGGCCGCCGATGCACGGGGTACGGCGGCCAATACCAACGATTTGCGGGGTAAAATTCTGCGGATTCGGCCCCAGCCCGACGGCACTTACACCATTCCGGAGGGAAATCTGTTCCCGAAAGGAATGGCCCAGACCCGCCCCGAAATTTATACGATGGGACTTCGGAACCCTTACCGCATTGCCCTCAATCCGAAATCGTCGGTACTGTACTGGGGCGAAATTGGCCCCGATGCCGGAAAAGACAGCAGCACACTGGGGCCACGAGGATACGATGAGTTCAATCAGGCCAAGAAAGCGGGTAATTTCGGTTGGCCGTTATTTATTGGCAACAGTCAGCCCTATGGTGATCTGGATTTTTCCACCAATGTAGCGGGTCCGAAATTTGACCCGAAAGCACCCGTGAACAACTCGCCCAAAAGCAATGGCCTGAAGAACCTGCCGCCAACCAATCCGGCCATGATCTGGTACCCGTACGCAGCCTCGAAAGAGTTTCCGGAGCTGGGTCTGGGGGGACGTAGCGCGATGGCTGGCGAGTTCTACACCTACGACAAAAACTCATCGTCGAAGAGCAAATTTCCGGATTACTATGACGGTGCCCTGTTTGTGTTCGACTGGATGCGAAACTGGGTCATGGCCGTTCGGATTGATAAAGACGACAACTTCATTCGCAGTGAGCCGTTTATGGCCGGTGGAGGTGATTTCCGGCGCCCGATCGACCTGGGTTTCGGTAAGGATGGCGTTATGTATATGCTCGAATATGGATCCGTTTACGGGGCCGATAACGACGATGCCCGTCTGGTGAAAATTGAGTACAATACCGGTAACCGGGCGCCTATTGCCAAAGCGGGCGTGGTCGATTCAGTAGCCGTGGCGCAGCGCGATGCCCGCTCGTACCTGACTTCCGACCCGCGCGCACCTGAGTTGAACGAAGCCGTAGGGCAGGCACCGCTGCGGGTTAAATTTAGCGGACGGGGTACCGATCTGGACGATGATGATCAGGTCACCTACCAATGGTTGTTCGATGGGAAAACGGTTGGGTCAACCAAACCAATGGCGACCCATACCTACACGCAACCCGGTGTGTACAACGCCATCTTAAAGGTAACGGACCGGATGGGGCTGGTAGGCCTGGACACCGTCACGGTAAAAGTCGGTAATGCCAAACCCGAACTGGCCATCGTAACCCCCGACAATAAATCATTCTACTGGGAGAATAAACCGTTTACCTACGCGGTGAAGGTGACCGATAAAGAGGACAAGAAAATTGATCCCAGACGCATCAAGGTATATTATGAATACAGCGCTCAGCCGAACGGTGGACCAATGGCTGCTCCGCAACAGGGACATCAGGAGGTTGCCCAGGTGGGTGCCGGATCGCTGGGGAAAACCCTGATCGCCGGTAGTGACTGCAAGGCCTGCCATACCATCGATAAACCATCCGTCGGGCCGACCTTCCTGGCCGTTGCCGGACGTTATAAAGGAGACGTTGGTAGTGTGGAGCGGCTGGCCCGGAAGATCATTGAAGGCGGTGGCGGCAACTGGAGCAAAGACCACCTGATGAGTGCACACCCGCAGATTCCGGTGCAGGACGCCCAAGAAATGGTTAAATACATTTTCTCGCTGACCGACGCCCGCAAACAGAAAGCCGTACCCGTGCAGGGAAGTCTCGCCCTCAATGAACATAAGCCCGAAGAGGCCCGTGGGCAGTACAGTCTGCTGGCAACCTATACAGATAATGGCACCAAAGCCGTCGGGCCGCTTACCAGCACGGAGGTTGTTACCCTACGCAATGCCAAAGTAAAGACGCTGAATGCCGATGCGTACGTGGGTTTTCCCCGATTTGGCAGTCGCCTGAATGCGGGAGGGCACAAGGCGTATGTATTGCTGAAAGGCATTGACATGACAACCATCAAGTCGCTGACCTACGATTATTCGTCGCTCAACAAAGAAGGTGAAATCGAAGTGCGGCTGGATTCCTACGCGGGGCCGGTGGTAAGTCGCGCTCCTTACAAAGCAACCGGCGACTGGAAAAAAAATAACCAGGTAACGGGTACCCTCGACAAGCCGTTCACGGGTAAACACGACGTGTATGTCATCGTAGTGAAACGCGATAAACCCAACGACAGCATTATTCAATTGAACAGTATCCAGTTCAATCAATAAAGGCAAGCTGGCCGTACCGCTCGGGGCTTACGTTCCGAATAGTACGGCCAGCTTACAGTTACTGATGTGGAATCTGTTTGAACTTTCTAAAATCAAGTGTTGATCAGTGTTTTTTTTGTCATCCTGACGCAGGGGAGATGACAAAAATATTTATCACACAGACGTTTAAACAGCTTCGTGGTGTCCGTTTTAAGAATTGCACCGGCGACCCGGCTGACACCACATTAATAGTGAGAAACAGTGTAAAACAAAATTTACTGAACCGGAACAGCTTCGATGCTCAATGGCTTATCCGGCGTCTTGACGGCGATCAGGGTGATGAGGGCGGATAGCAAAAGTGAACCAGCCATGAAAATATAAGAGGCTCCGAAACCACCCGTTGACGCATTCAGGTAGCCAACCAGATAGGCCCCTGCAAACGAGCCCAATGCTCCGAAACTGTTGATGAGCGCCATGGCTCCACCCGCTACATTCTTGGGTAACAGATCGGGGATGATGGCGAAGAAGGGGCCGTAGGGCGCATACATTGCCCCCCCCGCAATGATCAGCAGCACAAACGACAACCAGAAATTAGTCGCTCCAATCAGGTACGATCCGTAAAAGGCCACGGCACCCAGTAGCAAAAACGGCCATACGAAGATTTTTCGGTTCAGGGTTTTATCCGAGAAATAAGACGCACTCAACATACCGATAATGGCCAGTACGTACGGAACAGAAGACAGCCAGCCGGTCTTGACAATGTCCATATTCGGAGCTGCATTGATAATGGACGGAAGCCACATCACAAACCCATACACCCCAATGCTCCACAGGGCGTATTGCAGACTCAGCAAAATGACAATCCTGGATTTAAACGCGGCTGCGTAATTTTTAACGGGTTTAATGCCCTGCTGTTCTTTCTGCAGTTCGGCTTCCAGATCCTGCTTTTCCCGTTCGTTGAGCCAGTTGGCATCGCTGGGTTTATCGGCAACGAGCCGCCACCAGAAAAACGCCCAGATAATAGCGGGCAGTCCTTCCAGAATAAACATCCACCGCCAGCCAACCGATTTGATCAAATAGCCGGACAGTACCGACATCCAGAGAATGGTAGCCGGATTACCCAGAATCAGGAACGTGTTGGCCCGAGACCGCTCGGCTTTGGTGAACCACCTACTCAAAAAAAGCAGCATCGACGGCATCACCGCGCTCTCAACAACGCCGAGCATGAAGCGAATAATGATCAATAAATTTACGTTGCTGATAATTCCCGTTGCCATGGCCAGCCCTCCCCATAGAATCAGCGACCAGAAAATCAGTTTCTTGGCACTCCGGTTTTCGGCATAGATCGCGCCGGGAACCTGAAAAAAGAAGTAGCCCAGAAAGAACAGAGACCCCAGCAAAGACGACATGGATGGGGTAATGTTCAGGTCCGTAGCCATGCCGCTGGCAGCTCCAAAGCCAAAATTGGCGCGGTCGAGGTAGGCCAGGCTGTACGTGATGAAGGCAATTGGTATCAGACGATACCAGCGAGTCGGGGCTAATGTCTTTTCCATTATCCCATAAAGCGTTTTTTTTCGCAGATATACGCAAACGAGTAGGGTACGTTGAAAAGTAGTAACTTACCGGCTTACCAGTCTGACCATGATAATCGGTAATTTATTCGCTTCCATTCCTGATTCGCTACCCGACGAACTGGTCGAGGATCTTGTAACGGGCCATGGGTTTAGGGTCGAACGCATCGTCTCGAAAGGGCATGCGTCGCCCGATGGGTTCTGGTACGACCAGGAACAGCACGAATGGGTGCTACTGGCAAAGGGAGCCGCCCGGCTTCGAATAGACGGTATTGATGAGCCCGTTGAGTTGTTGCCTGGTATGCACATCAACCTGCCTGCCCATCTAAAACATCGGGTGGAGTGGACAAAAGAAGACGAAGAAACGGTCTGGTTGGCTGTATTTTATTAACGGTCACAAGCCCGTTATGTACCGCATCCGTAACTGAACCAGGTTAATCAGGCTGTTATTTTAATCCCCGGCAACGACGCTTTCTGTCGCGTCCTGCGTAACGACCCGTTCTATCTTGCCGACCAGGAAAATGTAGGAACACGCCCCGATCAGGCCAAGTGTGCCGATGAAAACAAGTGCCGGTTTGAAATCGCCGTCCTTGGCCAGAAAGCCAATAACGATGGGCACCACAATGGAGGCCAGATTGCCCATGAAATTAAAGACGCCCCCGGTCAGGCCAATCAGATGTTTGGGCGATAAAATGGACACGAAGATCCAGGAAATCAGCGCCATGCCTGACCCAAAAAAGGCCAGGGCCATGAAAAAAATAATCAGTGCCGTATCGTTGGTGTAGTTGGCTCCCACAATGCTGATCGATAACAGCAGTCCGATAATGATCGGGGCTTTGCGCGCCATACTCACCGATTTTCCCTGTTTCACCAATCGGTCGGAGACAAAGCCCGACAGAAGCAGGCCTGCGCAGGCTGCCAAAAAAGGCACCGAGGCTAAGTAACCCGATTTGATAAAATCCAGCCCCCGGTACTTGACCAGGTACGTCGGGAACCAGGTAAGAAAAAACCAGAGAGTAGCATTAACGGCAAACTGACCAATGTAAACACCCCATAATGTGCGGGTCGAGAATACCTGCTTTACGTTGGTCCACTTCCAGACCGTTGCCTGGCTTGCGCCCGGTTTTCGACCCCTGAACAAGCCACCGCCTTCTTCAATGTACGTTAATTCGGCTTCGCTCACGGTAGGGTGGTCGAGCGGATCGCGGTAGAAAACATACCAGATCACCCCCCAGAGCAAGCCAACGATTCCGGTTCCAATAAACAGCCCCTGCCAGCCGGTCAGATGCTGCACATTGACCAGTACCGGGGTGAGAAAAGCCAGGCCGATAAACTGCCCCGATACGTAGAGGGCTATGGAGGAGGCCCGTTCGTGTTCGGGAAACCAGCTCGTTACGATCCGGTTGTTGATGGGGTAGGAGGGCGCTTCGAAGGCACCCGTTGCCAGCCGAAGGGAAAACAAGCTGGCAAATCCTTTCACGAAACCCTGACAAAGGGTGGCAATAGACCAGGTAATTAAACAAAAGGCATACAGAATCCGGGGGGCAAACCGATCCGCGATTAGCCCCCCGGGAATCTGGAGGAGCGCATACGTCCAGCCAAAAGCAGAAAAAATGAATCCCAGTTCTTCCGACGATAGGTTCATGTCTTTGCTGAGGGCCGCGCCCGCCACGGATATGTTGCTGCGGTCCAAATAGTTAATGACTACATTGACAAAGACAAGGGCTAACATGCCGTAGCGTACCTGCGTCTTTTTGCGTTTGCCGATTGCTTGCTCCATGCTGTGTTTAGGGGATTCGGGTTATACTTTGTGGGTTACGGTGAACCGAATGCCGTAACCCACAAACCGTACTCATCGGGCCGTCCAGCCGCCATCTACCGTAAGCATCGAGCCGACCATAAAAGTGGCGGCATCACTGGCCAGGAAGATCGCAGCGCCCTGGATTTCCCGAAGCAGTCCCCAGCGGCCCAGTGCCGTAGCCCCCACCACGAATTTGAGACCCTCTTCGGTATCGGCGATGGGCAGGTTCATTTCGGTCAGGAACGGCCCGGGACAGATGGCGTTGACGGTAATCTTGAACGGAGCCAGTTCCAGCGCCAGCGCGCGGGTCATCTGCACCACCGCCCCTTTGCTGGACGTGTAGGGTGTCCGGTTCGATAACCCAACCAGACCAAGCGTGCTGGCCAGATTGATAATACTGCCCCGACCCGCTTTTTTCATGGCTGGTGTAACGGCCCGGCAGCACAGCCAGGTGCCCGTTACGTTGACATCCATGACTTTACTGAAATCCTCCAGCGTCAATTCGTCAATAGCCCCGCGAATGTTGATACCCGCGCTGTTGATCAGGATGTCAATCTTGCCAAAAGCGGCCAGTGCTGCGTTGACCATTGCTTCGGTTTGATCGGCTTGGGTAATATCAGCCGCGAAGGAGATGACATTCACACCATAGTCAGCACTCAATTCCCGGGCTGCGGCTGCGCCTTCTTCGACATTGCGGTTTACCAGCATGAGACTGGCTCCTGCGGAGGCTAGTCCGGCGGCCATGGCCAGACCCAGTCCTTTGGAGCCACCCGTAATGATGGCCGATTTGCCGGTGAGGTCAAATTGCCGGATACCCGGAAGCAGTTCTTTACTCATCTTCAGTTAGTTGTCGGTTGTATTGATGGTTTTGTTGAATCGTTTCATAATCGGGTTTTCTGCCTGGTTCATGTCTTCGCGAACCAGGGTATGGATCGATTCACCTTATGTAAGCCCTAGAGACTGTTTGCTGTACTGAATGCAGGCAACGATGTTTTCTTCTTCGAGAGCCAGTTTAGCATCGGCACTGAGTTGGGCCACACGGGGAAGACCGCCGGGGTATTTATGTTGCCGGACCATACGCAGCATGCGGGCCAGATCAGTGCCCGGTACGGTAGTCAGGGTTTCCCAATAGGCATTGGTCAGGCAGGGAATTTCCAGCGGGTCGCGCGTGATCATTTCCAGGCTGAAGGTGCCCGCAGGGTTATGCTGCTTACAGAGGGCAACCATCTTTTTTAAGTCCAGGATGCCTTTTCCCATGGGCACTTCCGATAACAGAAAGCCATCTCGATATTCCTCCACTGCCATGTCTTTGACGTGCGTACTAAACACATAAGGGGCCAGCGTTTGAACAACCTCCATCGGGTCTTCGAGTAAGGCCATGCTGTTGCCGAAATCGAGCGTAACACCGATCCATTCGCTGTTGACCTGTTTCAGCAGGTTGACCAGGTCCGGAGCCCGCCAGTCTTTGTGATTCTCGACCCCCAGTTTAACCTTGTGTCTGCGCAGAACGGGTTCGGCCAGTTGCAGGGATGCCAGCGCGCTCTTTTTCAGTTCGTCGAAAGCTTCGATCGAATGGTACGTTTCGTAGCGTCGTCCGGTGGAGCAAACTGTTCGTAACACCTGGGCTCCGGCTTCCCGGGCATTAACGACATCCTGTTCAAATTTGGGAACATCGTCGGCGTTTTTGGGCAGGCTGATGGAGCCTTCCAGGTAGAGGCCGTATTTCTCCCGTTCGTCGCGTACTTTTTTGGCAAAATCAGTCGACCAGCCATTGACGATTACCTGTACCCCGCCCGCACCCAGCTGATGGCAATGATCGAGCAACTGGATGGCATTGGTAAATGCCGGATACGTTTTGCTGTCAGCCTTTGAATTCCAGCGACTCCAGTACGAATGCACAACGATGCCCATGCGCGTACCTTTGCCAAATGCCGGTAACTTCGGCAGTGCCAGGGCAACCGCACCAAGAGATGCTTTTTGAATGAAATCGCGTCTTTCCATGCCTGTAAGCTGACCAGGTTTGTCCGGTTATTTGCTGCTGGTCGCCTTGCCTTCAGCGATATAGTTATTCAGTTCTTTGGCCGTCCAGGGCACGACCCGACCCTGCGAGGTGACTCGTGTCATGCCCACTACGCGCTTCCCGATGGGACCGGCGTTGTTGCCCCACTCGTTCCGGATGTACATCAGGATGGCTGTAATCGCGCCATCGTCCATGGTCGAGTGAGCGGGCATAACGGGTAAGATTTCGGGAGCATTGTACACTTTTTTGGCAACCTCAATCGGGCCTTCTATGCCGTGCAGAATGATGAGCGACAGGCGTTTTTCGTCGCCCAGCACCCAGTCTGAACCGATGAGGGGCGGGGCAAACCGTTTCAGGCCGGCACCGTCAGTACCGTGGCAACCGGAGCAGGTACTGAGGTAATGCTGACGTCCGGACGCGAACAGTTTCTGGTCATCGTCGCTCAACAGACTCTTTTTGGGCATATTGTCGCGGCTGGCAATGTGCCCCGGCCATTCGAACATAGCGTTCAGGGTAGCCAGTCGGGTCGGGTCGATTTTTCCCGATGATTGCATCAGAACGGGTGGGGCGGTAGCCAGCTGAATCGGTTTTAGTTTGCTGGTACTTCCCTGGATAGACAGGCTTGTCAGGATTGCTTTTTCCTGCCAGGATAATGCTGCATTGGGCGTATTCAGCATAGCCAGCAGGGCCGTCAGTTCGGCTGGATCCCGCTTACGGATGACGGATGTGGCCAGCATTTCCAGAAAAATCTCTTTGGCCGGTTGGACAGTTTTCCAGGCCGGTGCTTTCGTCAGGCTTTGTAAAAAGGAAAACTCCCGATCCTGAAGACTGCTCATGGCCGCATCCCGAATCAGGGCCGATTCACCATAGCGGTTGAGGATGCCTGCCAGCAAAGGCTGCGCTGCCTTCTGATCAAGAACGCCCGCCGAAAAGGCCATTTGCAGCACCTGTTCGATAGGCGCTTTCGACCAGTCTTTTAGTAGTCTATCGCCGAGCTGGGCGCGGATGGCCCGATCCGTTTTGGCAAACGGTTCGAGTAGCCGAAGGGCCGTTGTTCTGACGAGGGTGTTGTTATCAGTCAGGAGGCCAAGCAGAACCGCCGGACTACTCATCTGTAGACCATCCAGTGTCCACAAGGCATGAAAACGGCCTAGCTGATTCGGGCCTTTCTGGGCTACATTCATCAGGAGTTGCCGGGTATTTTTATCGTTGCGTTCGATCAGCAAGCGCTGGGCTACATCCCGGTGCCACCCATCGGGGCTGGATAACTCGGTAACCAACTCGGCCGACGATGCCGCTGCTAATTTCCTGGGTTTCGATGCCTGCCAGTTTTCAGGAACGATTCGCCAGATACGACCATAATTGATGGGTTTTACGAGGCCGCGGGCAATTGTCTGTTCTTTCAGATAGGGCGTTACATACGCGCTGTGCTGAATCAGTCCCCGATACATATCGGCTACGTACAGCGCTCCATCGGGTCCCGTCGCCAGGTGAACGGGTCTGAATCGTTCATCGGTCGAGGCCAGAAACTCCTGGCCAGGGTGCGGGTCATGAGCGGCAATAAGCAGTTCTTTGTTCTCGGAGATGTTTCGCTTGATCAAGTTTCCGGCTGGCTCACAGACGAATACGTTGCCATAGAACGATTTGGGCAGGGCTGCGCCCCGGTAAACGAGGGGCGAGCAGGCGGCCGTAAATTCCCGCAGGTGCCCTTCTTTGTCGAGGGTGCCTGGTATGTAGCCCCGGTTAACGGCTGGGGTGGGCCGGATCGGGTAAACCCGACGGTCAAGGGTCAGGCCGTAGTCGATGCCCGTTGTGGGCGTGTGATGTCTGTTGCGGGAGAGGTAATTGGGCGGTACCAGATCGGCGTGCAGCTGCGACCAGTTGTAATTGTAATACAGCCGCCCCTGGTCGTCGTGGCTAATGCCCCATTGCCCGCGGGCTTCCGTACTGTCGCGCTGCCATGTTCCGTTAACCTCTTTGTAGCGAAAACGCGATTTGGCATTGTAGAGCCAGTTATCCATACTGCGCCAGAGCCCGTTGCCCGCATGCTCGGGGAGACCACTGCCTGCATAGTCTTTGTCAATAAGTGTTTTTGTATCGGCTTTCCCGTCGTGGTTCAGGTCTTTGGTCATCCACAATGCATTGTTTTCAACCACCAGCACCCCGCCCGGTACTAGGGCCAGCGCCCGGGGCATTATCAGACTGTCGAGGTAAACCTGGCTGACGTCCATCTGTCCATCGCCATTGGTGTCTTCCAGCACGGAGATACGCCCAACGGGTTTATTTTCACCTTCGCCCTCAACGTTTGGCATAAACCCCCGCATCTCAACAACCCACAGCCGATCGGCCTCATCGAAGGTGATCACAACGGGGTCCTGCACCATTGGCTCAGCGGCAACGAGTTGCATTTTCAGGCCGGGTTCGAGTTGAAATGTCGTTAACTCCTCGGCGGGCGTTCGGGCAGGCGAGGGACCATCGTCCAGCAAACGACCAAATTTACCGGTAAAGCTTACCAGACAGAAAAAGGCGGCTCCCAGAATACAGGCGGAATAAACGGGCTTAATCATGGCGAACAGGCAACTTGATGACGTTTCGTATAACGTTGTCTTTGTCAGCAGCTGCTGTCCTGAAAAGCGGTTGCGTGATCACAAATACTACTACTATTTCCAGAAATTTCACAATGGACTCATTGCGCTGTTAAAACAGTATATAAACGCCTTATTATTGTTTAAATGCTCTGGTTAGATACCCCAGGATTTTGGTAAAATAGACAGACTGCCGTGTTTCTATTTGGTAGAGAAACCTACAGAACCGTGGCACAATGGTTTGTCCACTGGTAAAACCCACTTGTTTATGATGACACGATTTGCCGATCAGGTGGCAATTATTACGGGCGGTGCCGAGGGCATCGGGAAAGGCATTGCCCAACGAATCGCTTCGGAAGGCGCCACGGTGATTTTGTTCGATATCAATGGCGCGCTGCTCGACCGTACGGTAGCTGAGTTTGTCAGTCAGGGCTACCAGGCAGCCGGGTACGTTGTCGATATTTCAGACGAGGCCGCGGTCCAAAACGCGGTTGGCCAGGTGGAACAGGTCTACCAACGGCTGGATATAATGGTTAACTCCGCCGGCATTGTGGGCCCAACCAGCACCAGAATTACGGACTACCCGGTTGATGACTATGACCGTATTTACAGCATCAATTTACGGGGTGCCTTTCTGATGACAAAGTACGCTATCCGGGTTATGGAAAAAGCCAACTACGGTCGTGTACTGCACATGGCGTCGATTGCCGGTAAAGAAGGAAATCCGTTTATGGCGGGGTACTCGTCGATGAAAGCGGGGGTAATCGGACTGGTAAAAGGCGTGGGAAAAGAGTACGCCGAAACGGGAATTACCGTCAATGGACTAGCCCCGGCGGTGATCAGAACGGCGTTGAATGAGCATACCGCCCCCGATCAACTGGCCTACATGACGGCTAAAATACCCATGAAACGACTGGGGACTGTGGAGGAAGTGGCTGCCCTTGCCGCCTGGGTTTTGTCCAAAGAAGCGAGTTTCAATACGGGTTTTATTTTTGATCTGTCGGGCGGGCGTGCTACATATTGAGTCCTGGTAAACGGGCTTTATCGTGTAGACATCGACCCATGAATACCTGGCAAAGTCCGGGAAGTTTAAACGCTGCTTCGATTGGCTTGTCTAATCGGTACTACCTTTGCTAAACTTAATGCATAAACTCATCACGTTGCTCTTTCTGGCGTTTTCGGCTTCGGCTCAAATGCCTGTTCCAGCCCTGATTCCGGCTCCGCAAACCCTCGAACCCGGAACCGGAACATTCGCGATTACGGCCCAGACCCGGCTGGCTATTCTGACCCCGGTGGCCGATGTGCGCCGGATGGTTATGGACAATCTTCCCGGTATTCCGGCATCGGATGCTCCCAAACTCACGAAAGCGATCACCGTTCGGCTGGCTCCGATAACGGATGTCGGGCCGGAGGGGTATGATCTGGTCGTAACGCCAACGGGGATTACCCTGACGGCCCCTGAATCCGCCGGCCTGTTTTATGGACTGCAAACAATGCGGCAACTGATGCCGGTGGCCAAAACGTTTCGCGGGCAGTCGATTCCGGCCCTGCACATCCGCGACCAGCCTCGCTTTGGCTGGCGGGGTCTCATGCTGGACGTGAGCCGCCACTTTTTTGACAAGCAGTTTGTAAAACGCTACATCGACCAGATGGCGCAGTATAAATTCAATATTTTTCACTGGCATCTTTCCGACGATCAGGGCTGGCGTATCCAGATAAATAGTCTGCCCCGGCTCACCGACGTTGGCGCGTGGCGAGCCGCCCGGACGGGTGGTCACTGGAATGATATTGAAAGTGCGCAGCCGGGTGAGGTGCCGTCGTACGGCGGGTTCTACACGCAGGACGATATTCGCGAAGTTGTGCAGTATGCGCAGGATCGGCATATCACGATTGTACCGGAAATTGACATGCCGGGCCATATGATGGCAGCCATTGCCGCCTACCCAAGCCTGACCTGTGGTAAAAAACAGGTGCTGGTACCGACCAATGGTAAATTCTACAAGCTGGAAGATAACACGCTGAACCCCTGCAACGACAGCACCTACCTGTTCATCGATAAGGTATTGACTGAAGTCGCTCAGCTGTTTCCTGGTCCCTACATTCATGTCGGGGGCGACGAAGCTTACAAAGGCTTCTGGGCGACTTGTGCGGACTGCAAGACCACAATGGCGACTAATAACCTGAAAACGGTAGAAGAGCTGCAAAGCTATTTTATCCGGCGGGTTGAGAAAATTGTGCAAGCGAAGGGTAAAAAGCTCATTGGATGGGACGAGATTTTAGAAGGCGGCCTGGCCCCTAATGCTACCGTCATGAGCTGGCGGGGGATGAAAGGGGGCATCGAAGCGGCCAGGCAAGGCCATCCGGTCATTATGACACCCGCTCAGTATTGTTACCTGGACCTCTACCAGGGCGAACCATCGGCCGAGCCCAGTACCTACAGCATGGCCCGGCTGAGTACATCCTACTCGTTCGAACCCGTCCCCGATAGCGTACGGGCCGATCTGATTCTGGGTGGGCAGGGCAACCTCTGGACGGAGTCGGTACCCAACAACCGGCATGCCGAATACATGACCTGGCCGCGGGCTTTTGCTTTATCAGAGGTTTTCTGGTCACCCAAAGGGCCACGTAACTGGCCGGCATTCATGAATCGGGTAGAGGCTCATTTCAAGCGGTTCGACGCGCAGGATGTCAACTACGCCCGCAGTGTGTACAATCCCATTGTTACGCTGAAAAAGCATCCGATGGGTCTGACCGAAGTTATGCTGAGCCACGAACTGCCCAATACATACCTCTACTACACAACGGATAATACCGTCCCTGATGATCATTTTCCCCTCTACACCCAGCCATTTTTGATGCCCAAAGGCGCTGACCGGGTGAAGGTGATCGCTTACCAAAATGGAAAACCCATTGGAAAAATGGTGGAAGTAGTGATTCCGGTCGTAGAGAAGAAAGTGCAGTAGCGGTAGGCGTATTATCGTATGCCTTTACCTCCGGGTTAGTTATCAATGAATTTCTCTTTGTTTTCGCGAATAAAGTGAACCTGGAGCTGGTCCAGGTTCTCAACCTCAGCAAGCTTGAAAAATTCGTTATCGAATGTAGTGAGCAGGTCGTTGGCGTAAGCCTTGTGGAACTCGTCGCGGGTGCTGTCGGGCAATTCTTCGAGTCTTTCGTTTTGTTCCTCAAATGTTTTGTTTGCCCGCTGGGTCAGATCGGATAACCCATCCGCGCCTACCAGCTTTAGGGCACCTGGTAAATACGTATAAAAGGGGGTGCTCGAATTGGTGTAGAATTGGTTATACCCCCCGTTGTTTAGTTCCGACTCCAATAGCCAGATCATGTAGACTGCCTGCCTTTCCTTATTCCAGCCCATTACGGTTTCGTATTCCTTCGTGTAGTCGGCGGGTAGCTTTTGCGTCAGGTTATCAAAAACGACTTGTACCAGTTTTTCGTCGGCTGTTGAATCAATAATTTGTTCGGTTAGCCTTCGGTAAATAGGTCTGCTGATAAAATCTCTGAGAACCTTACTGATTCGTGTATCTACCGTATCTCGGGGGGCAGTCTTCGCTTCATTTGTACGGGGTGCTTCCGAACAGCCTGAAAGAATAGACACGATCATTAACACAACAAGCGGTTTCGGTTTCATGTAGTTTTTAGTTGTACGTACTGTCAGTTACGTATAACCAACTCGTGAGGATTTTCAACTTTTCGATTCAGTCTAAAGAAGTAGGCTACGTAGGCATTTTATCAGGAAAAACACCTCTGTCCGCCAAGGCGCTATTTTTTTCCTCCCACCAAATACGGCTTTAGCGCTCCGGCCAGTCGTCGGTAGCCTTCGGCGTTGGGATGGAGACCATCTGAGAATAAAGACTCGTCGATTTTGCCGTCAGGCTTGAGAAAAACGAAACTGGGTTGCACGAATGTGGCATTCACGTCGGGTGTCATCTGGGCAATGGCTTCGTTAAGCGCGGCCACACGGGTTTCGCCGTCCCGCCGTGGTAAAATACCCACCATCAGAACCTCCGCACCGGGCTGACGGGATTTGATAGCCTGAATCAAAAACCGGAGCCCGGCTACGATTTCGGCATCCGTATTGAGCTGGATGTTATTCGTACCGATCATCAGTACTACCTGATCGGCTTTGTAGCCGTCCAGCTCGCCATGGTACACCCGCCACAACACATTCTCGACGCGGTCCCAGCCGTAGCCCATATTTTGCGCGCCCAGCGGCTCCAGAATGCTGTTCCAGGAATCAGCACCGTTGATGCGTGAGCCTTTGGGATCGCCCCCCCAGAAATGCGTGATGGAGTTGCCCAGAAAAATAATTCGGGGTGGCTTCGCTTTCAGCCGGGCCAGCATGTCACGGTGGCGAATCTCCCAGTCAAACGACCCGTCGCGGTATTGGGTGCGGGGCTTCATAGTCGAGAGGTCGCCCGTTGGTTCGTTCAGGATGGTCCGGATACTCGTTTCGTAGGCATCGGCGTACTGCTGCATCCCCAGATCTGTCGGGTGTGTCCCGTCAACCATTGCATCCTGGCTCAGGTTGATCTGCGATTTGGGCAAGAGGTAAATTCCGTTGATGCCTTCCGCTTTCAACTGCACAAAGGCCTGGTGCATCAGCGTGTTTACGTCGCTGTAATATTGCTGGCGGATGGGACTGAGGCTACCATCGGTATAGCCCGCGTGGTCGACCAGCAGGACAGGTACCGCCGGGCGTTTCTGGCGAAGCGTTTTCACCGATTCCAGAATCCGGCTTTTGATATCTTCAGGTTTGATGCCCACCGTCGCAATCAGATTGGGCAGGCAGTCCAGCACGTACAAACGGGCATCCACCTGCGACACAAGGTCAATGACCTCTTTCTCGAGCCGGCCATTGCCCGAGAAGCCCAGGTTGATCAGCGGTCTGTCCAGTTTACGACCCAGAATCGAGGTCCAGGCCATGCCGGGCCGCGACGCACAGGCTCCCTGTGCAATAGACGTACCGTAAACAACCACCGGTTTCTCGGGCCGAACGGGTAGGGGTGTTATCGTTACGCCTGTTGGAACGCCGATTTCAAGCCATTGAACAGCATTGTATAGCGGTAAATAGAGCCGGTATTCGCGCCCCCGTTTGTAGGCGTCGTTTGGCTCAAGGTTGGCGAATCGGTACTGAATCGTATCGCCGAAGGTATATTTTCCGGCGGCCCACAGCCAGTCGCCATCGCTGGTTCCGGCATACAGATCGACCCCGCTGACGCCCGTGGCAGGCATGTGAGGGAGCGCCTGCTGCTTGTTGCTCACCCCATACCGGACAACCACCTGATCGGTAGTCGCCCGAAACCGAATCATGAGCCCCGCCGAATGATGCGACAGATTCCAGACCTCCTTGCGAACGGTTTTTTCGGCTGCGGCTGGCAGGCGATCATAGGGACTCTGAATGTCCTTGCCGGTCCAGGCCTGTCCTTCAATAACGGGGAAATCGTTTTTCGTAGGGTTCCACCATACGTACCCGGCGGTCGTTTGGGCAACAGAAACCAGGCTGGTTGCAGACAACAGACAAACGTAAAAAATCAACGTTTTTTTCATGGGGAAAAGGGCAGACGCTTTTGCCTGGCAAAAGTAGGTGGTAACGGTACGTCGCCAATGTCTGTGAGGTCAGTTTCTTAAAACTGACTTGGTAGGTTTCTCAAAACCTACCGGCTAAGGGCGTCGATGCGGTTCCGAGAATCGCAACCGGTTCGCCCGCCTAAGTCAGTTTTAAGAAACTGACATCACCGCAGTTACCCAATCTTTCTTTAGATTGTTAAAGTGAGGTTAAATAAGAGGATACTTTATAAATTTTTTGATTAGTGAGCGTATGTTGAGCTAAAATTCTGAATTTTGCCAATAAGTTGGTATTTTCTCTTTTGGTGTTGCTCAATCTAACCTTAGTTAAACTATGCTTAAACACTTACTTTGCTGTATGTTGTTGGTATTTGCGGCAACCGGATCGCTCCGGGCGCAAACCCGACAAATAACGGGTGCTCTACGGGATGAGCAGGGCCAATCGATTACGGGGGCAAACGTGGTTATTAAAGGAACCACGCGGGGCACAACGACCGATGCGGCTGGTGAATTCCGGTTATCGGTGCCCAACGAAGCGACTACGCTGACTGTTTCATCGGTGGGCTACACGGCAAAAGACGTCCCGGTTTCGGCCAGCCAGACGCAAATCACGGTGACGCTAGTTAGCGATGACCGTCAATTGGGCGAAGTGGTCGTAACGGCATTGGGCATCAAACGGGAAGCGAAAGCCCTGAGCTACGCTACCCAGATGATCAAGCCGGCGCAGATCAACGAAGTGCGCGACGGTAACGTACTGAATACCCTGCAGGGGAAAATTGCCGGGGCGTACATTACCCAGGGTTCGGGTGGGCCGGGTACCGGTTCCCGAATCGTACTGCGGGGAAACCGCTCCATCCAGGGAACCAACAACGCCCTGATGGTTGTCGATGGGGTTCCGATCAATAACAGCACCTTCGGGCAGGCCACCAGCGATTTTGGTAGCGTTGCCAATTCGGATGGTGCCTCGAACATTAACCCCGACGATATTGAGAACGTAACCGTACTCCGCGGTGCGTCGGCGGCTGCACTCTACGGTAGTCAGGCGGCTAATGGTGTTATTTTGATCACGACGAAGCGGGGCAAAGCGGGCCGGGTTACGGTCGATGTAAATTCGGGCGTTTCGGTCGATAAGCCGTTTGCCTTGCCAATGGTGCAAAATCAGTACGGGCAGGGCGTTGGCGGGAAACTAGATCCGGCCGTTGGCGCCAGCTGGGGCGCGGCCATGACGGGTCAGGCTTACACGAACTACCTGGGTCAGCCGGATACTTATTCAGCGCAGCCTAACAACATTCGCGATTTCTTCCGTACGGCGGTCAGTTTCAATAACTCCATCGGCATTACGGGCGGTTCCGATAAGTCGCAAACGTACCTGTCGTATACCAATAACACATTGCAGGGAACCGTGCCGGGCAATGACCTGACCCGCCACACCATCAACCTGCGTTTGTCGAATCAGATCAGTTCGAAGTTCTCGACCGATGCGAAAGTGACCTACATCAATCAATCGGTTGTAAACAAGCCACGGACAGGTGAAGAAAACGCGCCGGTTATTGACCTGTACCAGATTCCGCGCAACGTCAGTTTAAGTACGGCCCAGAACTATTCATCGCCCAATTCGTTCGGTCAGCCAACGCCAAACACCTGGCCTTCCACGTTGTCGTCGATCTACCAGAATCCCTACTGGATGACTAACCAAACAGCCATCAACCAGTACCGCGACCGGGTGATCGGGTTTGTCTTGGCGAAGTATCAGCTAACGGATTTTCTGAGCATTCAGGGCCGGGCCAATCTTGATAAGTACTTCGATAAAAATGAAGAGAACTACGCACAGGGCACGATTCTGTGGGCCAATCAGGCGGGTGGCAAATTCTCCCGGAACAACATCGTCAATACCCAAAGCTGGTATGACCTGTTGATTGAAGGGAAAAATAAACTTAGCCAGGATCTTACCATCGATTATCAGGCGGGGGCTATTATTCAGGATACCCGCTATCAGCTGACCAGTTCGCTGGCCGATGGGTTGAACATACCGAACCGGTATAACCTGAACTTTGGGACTAACCAGACGCTCGGTGATGATTACTCGCGCGTTCAGACGCAGTCGCTGTTTGGTCAGGCATCGCTGGCCTGGCGGGATGCTATTTTCGTGAATGCCAGTCTACGGAACGACTGGTCATCGACCTTGCCCAAGCCGTACTCGTTCCAGTATCCGTCGGTGGGGGCTTCGGTTGTTCTGTCGGATTTGCTGAAATTATCGGGGCCGCTTTCGTTCCTGAAGATCAACGGATCGTTTGCTCAGGTGGGTAACGGAGCTGATCCTTATCTGCTCCAGACCGTTTATTCATACAGCCAGGGTGCCGGTTCCGGATTCATCAGCCGGGATGGTACGCAGGCCATCGGTAACCTGAAACCGGAAATTACGAAAAGCGTGGAAATCGGTCTCGACGCCCGCTTCTTCAGCAACCGCCTGGGGGCAACCGTTACGGCCTACAAAACGAATTCGATCAACCAGTTGCTGAAACTGGGGCTGGCTCCGGCATCGGGATTCAGCAACCAGTACATCAACGCGGGCGACATTCGCAACATGGGTCTTGAAGTGGTGGTTAATGGAACGGCCATCAAAACCGACCGTTTCTCGTGGGATCTGACGCTGAACATGGGCCTGAACCGCAATAAAATCATCAGCCTGTCGCCCGACATCAAAACGGCATTCCTGTCGGGAGGTTACGGCCGGTCAGCCTCACCGATTGTAGCCGAAGGAGGTTCGTACGGCGACATTGTCTCGTACCGATGGGCGAAAGATCAGACAACGGGGCAGTACCTGATTGGCTCCCAATCGAATAGTACGTCGGTTTCGGAGGCATCGGTTGTCTCGACTGGATTACCCGTTGCCACGAAAGAGCAGGAGTTGATCGGCAACTTTAACCCGAAAATGCTGCTGGGCTTCACAAATACATTCACGTTTAAGGGCTTCTCGCTCCGCGTACTGTTCGATGGTCGGTTTGGCGGCATTGCCGTATCGGGTACCGAAATGAACTTGGCGTTCAGCGGTATTCCGGAAGCGACCGCCCAAAAACGGGATGGTGGCTGGGTGTTGCCGGGGGTTACGGCTGGAGTAGCTGGTGCCGATGGCGTGACGATGATTGGTGCCGGTAAAACAAACGCGACGGCCATTACGGCTGAGCAATTCTGGCAAACCGTATCAGGTAAGCGGTATGGCTGGGGCGAGTTCTTTGCCTATGATGCCACCAATTTTCGCCTGCGTGAACTGTCGATCGGCTATGCCATTCCAGTACCCTCCAATTTTTTCATCAAATCGGCCCGATTGTCGTTCGTCGCGCGTAACTTATTCTGGATCTATCGCGGAAGCTCCATCCTGGATATTCCCGGTATCGGCAAGCGGAAAATGTGGTTCGATCCCGACGTGAACATCAGTAATGGCAACTTCCAGGGGGTTGAATATGGTACGTTACCATCGAACCGGAGCCTGGGCGTGAACCTGAAACTTTCTTTTTAACCCGAAACCACCGTCAATATGACTTCCTATAAACTGCGCTTACGGAAAACACTCCTGGCGACTGGTCTGGCGGCTCCCCTGTTGTGGGCGGCTGGCTGTACCAATAATTTCGAAGATATTAATACCAACAAAACCAAGATAACGGTCATCGGCGCGGGCGAGGTGCCTTACCTGTTTTCAAAGGCACAGTCGGCGGGTATTCTGAGCCAGTACACGTATCAGGTCGGACAGAACCTCTTCTCCGATCAGTACGCCCAGTATTTCGCGTGTGTCGCCACGTACTTCCCCTCCGACCGGTTCGTGATTCGGATGGACTGGCTGCAAGGCCCCTGGACGCAGATGTACACCGAGGTGGTGCCCCAGTTAAAAACCATCATGTCGAGTACCGATGCCAATTCGGCGGAGTACGCGCTGGCGAGTATCTGGTGGGTATATACGTTTCACCGCTGGACAGATCAGGTTGGCCCTATTCCGTATTTTAAGGCGGGGGAGCCCGCTACATCGGTGGCTTATGATGCGCAGGATAAAGTCTACGATGACTTCTTCAAGCGATTAGCGGCTGCTACAACGGTATTGAAAGGCAAAACATCCGAGAAACCATTTGGTGCGTTCGACCTGATGTACGGGGGTGATGCCACCAAATGGATTAAGTTCGCCAACACGCTCCGGCTTCGGCTGGCGATGCGCATCTCGAAGGTTGACCCGACCCGCGCCAAAACGGAAGCCGAAGCAGCCGTGGCCGGGGGCGTGCTCACGACCAGCCCCGACGACGATGCTCTGGTACAACGGAGCACAAAAGGAAACGACGGGAATGGCCTCTCGATCATGTCGGACTGGAACGAGTTTCGGATGAGTGCCGCTATGGAATCGGTGCTGAAAGGTTACGAAGATCCACGAATGCCGACCTATTTCCTGCCTGCGGTGAAAACCAATACCTACGAAGGCTTACGGAACGGACTGGCTACGACGCAGTTAACCGAAACCGTCAATACGGCCGATTACAACTCGCACGTTGGGCAGCGCTGGACATCGACCGGGTTGGCGACACCCCAGAACGTAATGGCAACTGCCGAGTCGTATTTCCTCCGCGCTGAAGGAGCCCTCAATGGCTGGGCGATGGGGGGAACGGCCAAGGATTTCTACAACAAAGGTATTGCCATGTCCATGACTCAATGGGGCGTAACGGACGCTGCCGCCATCACGGCGTATCAGAACAGTACCAAGACGCCTGTTGCGCCGGGTGATTATCTGAAATCGGCAGCGCTGAGCAACATTCCGATTGCCTGGGGAAGCACCGAAGCCATACAACGGGAGCAGATTGGTACCCAGAAATGGCTGGCTGTTTTCCCGGATGGGTTTGAAGGCTGGGCCGAGTACCGCCGGACCCGTTTCCCGAAACTGTACCCGGTCGTCAACTCTGATAATCCCGATATTCCGGCTGGTGGCGTTCTGCGCCGAATTCCGATTCTGCTGGTTGAACAGCAAACAAATGCGGTAGAAGCGGCCAAAGCGGTTACGCTGTTGAGCGGTCCCGATAAGGTAACGACGCCCCTATGGTGGGATAAAAACTAGGTTTATCTTACCCGCAAGGGCGCAAAGGAAAACGCAAAGCACGCGGAGACAATCTTTGCGTACTTTGCGTTTTCCTTTGCGCCCTTGCGGTTATTGTTTATGAAGCTACTTACGCTTTGCTTATTGGTATTGCTTCTCGC
This sequence comes from Spirosoma lituiforme, assembly GCF_054776635.1. Lineage (NCBI taxonomy): Bacteria > Pseudomonadati > Bacteroidota > Cytophagia > Cytophagales > Cytophagaceae > Spirosoma > Spirosoma lituiforme. Next base: position 161,284 of record NZ_BAAHBO010000006.1, on the reverse strand, counting down.
ATCCTGCGACAACCAGGATACGCTTTTTGAAAAATTACCGTCCTCGCAAACCAATGTCACGTTCAAAAACTCGCTGGAAGAAGCGCCGGAATTTAACGTGCTGAAGTATGGCTATTTTTACAATGGCGGGGGCGTGGCCGCTGCCGATTTCAACAACGACGGCCTGGTGGATCTGTACTTCACGGGTAATCTTAACGCCAATAAACTCTACCTGAACAAGACTGAACCCGGCTCCGGAAACCTCACCTTCGACGACATTACCGACAAAGCCGGGGTTGGGGCAGCCGAGGGCTGGAATACGGGTGTCTCGGTGGTCGATATCAATGCCGATGGCTGGCTGGACATCTACGTATGCCGGTCGGCGGCAACCGATGCCCGACTGCGCCGGAATCTGCTTTTCATCAACAATAAAAATCTCCGGGATGGATATCCAACCTTTTCGGAAAAAGCTGCCGAGTATGGCCTCGATGATTCGGCTTATTCAACCCAGGCTGCTTTCTTCGATTATGATCGGGATGGCGATCTGGACTGTTTTCTCCTAAACCATTCGGTGCAGGAGTACGCTGGTTTTAGCCGGATGATCAGCAACTTCAAGCAGCAGACAAACGCTAACTATTCCAGCAAACTGTACCAGAACCAGAACGGTAAATTCGTGGATGTGTCGGCCGCGGCTGGCTTAACATCCAATGTATTGAGCTTTGGGCTGGCCGTGGCCGTCAGCGATTTCAACAACGATGGCTGGCTCGATTTTTACGTATCGAACGACTACAACGAAAACGACTATCTGTACATAAATCAACAGAACGGTAAATTTAATGAAGTAGTACGGGAGTCGATGGGGCACACGTCGCTCTACTCGATGGGCTCCGATGCGGCCGATGTGAACAACGATGGCCGCATCGATCTATTGACACTGGATATGCTTCCCGAACGAAACGAGCGGATCAAGCTAACCTCGGGCGATGATAATTACGACAAGTATACCCAATTGCTACGATCTGGTTTTCATCACCAGACCATGCGCAACATGCTCCAGTTGAACGTAGGGGAGGAAAAGTCTGACAAGTCGGTGGCTGGCGTTCCGGTATTCAGCGAAATAGGACAGCTGGCGGGTATTTCCAATACCGACTGGAGTTGGGCCGGGCTGTTCGCCGATTTCGATAATGATGGCTGGAAAGACCTGTTCGTGAGCAACGGCTACGCCCGTGACTACACCAATATGGAGTTTCTGAAGTTCACAATGGATGAGCAGTTGAAAGCCCGCCAGACCGGACAGTCAGCCAGTTCATCGGACCCACTGGCCGTCATTGCCAAAATGCCCAGCATCAACGAGCCAAATTTTATCTTCCGAAATCGGTCGGGCGATGCTCGGTCCGGCGTTTCGGAAGGGTCGTTAACGTTTGCCAACGAAACCAAGGCCTGGGGGTTTGACGAGAAAAACCAGTCGAATGGGGCCGTGTACGCGGATCTGGACAATGATGGGGATCTGGATCTGGTGATCAACAACGTCAATACGGAAGCAAGCATTTACGAAAACCATGCCGATACCAAGGGCCAGAATCATCACCTGAGCCTTCAGCTGAAAAGTGCCAATCCAGGACAAATGATGGGTGCACGCGCAACCGTTTGGGCGGCTGGCCGGATGCAGGTGCAGGAGTTTATGCCGGCTCGGGGATTTCAGTCGGCTATGTACGGGCCGTTATTGTTCGGACTTGGTAAAGCGGCTGTAGCGGATTCGATACGGATTCGGTGGGCCAATGGCAAAACGCAGTTTGTCGGTAAGGCTGGTTTGAACAAAGCGCCGAATGGTCAACTGATCGTCACGTATGCGCCAACGGCTGACACGCCACCCACAGCTCTGCCCAAACCGTTCTGGCAGGCTACCGGTGGGCTGGTCTGGACGCACCAGCAGCCAGTGGTCAATGATTTCAAAATCCAACCGTTGCTGCCGTATATGCTTTCTCCGGTGGGGCCGCATTTTGCCGTGGGGGATGCAAACGGGGATGGACGCGACGACGTATTTGCGGGCGGTGGCCGGGGGCAGGGCGGGCAGGTATTCCTGGGCGGAGCCAATGGGTTCACAGCCATGCCCCAACCAGCGCTACTCGCCGACCGCGCCTGTGCCGACGCCGGAGCCGACTGGCTCGATGTCGATGGGGACAACGATCTGGATCTGGTGGTGGCCAGCGCCGGGTACGAACTGCCCATCGATGACCCCCGGTTGCAGGTGCGCCTGTACCTGAATGATGGGAAAGGGCACCTGACAAAAGCGACTGCTTTTCCTGACGTTCGGGTGAGCGCGTCCTGTATCCGGTCGGCGGATGTCGATGGGGATGGCGACCGCGACCTGTTCGTTGGCGCGCGGGTCGTGCCGGGGCGTTACCCCGAAATTCCCGTCAGCCACCTTTTATTGAATGACGGGAAAGGGCGTTTTTCGGATGTCACGAGCCAGCAACCGGCTTTGACCCATCTCGGTATGGTGACGGATGTCGCTTTTGCGGATCTTACGAGTGATAGCCGTCCGGAGTTGATTGTAGCTACGGACTTTGGCCCCGTTCGGGCGTTTTCCTTCATCAAGGGAAAGATAAAGTCGTTGGATAACCTATTGCCAGCGACAACTGGTTGCTGGAATCGGCTGTTGGTGCAGGATTTCGACAAAGATGGTAAACTGGATATTATTGCCGCCAACGCCGGACTGAACAGCCAGCTTCAGGCTACGACCGACCGACCACTAACGCTGTATGGTATCAAAAATGTAGCCGGTGCCCTGCTGCCGATTCTGGTGGGTTACGACCGGAACAACGGCGCGGACAAACAGCCCCGCCCATTCAATGCCCGTGATGAAATGCTTGATCAGGTGGTGAATCTGCGGAAGAAATTCACGGATTACACAAGTTATTCGAAGGCAACGATCACCGATCTGTTCGATCCCGATGAATTGAAACGAGCCGAAAAACTCGACGCGACCACGTTGCAGACAGTATTGTTCCGAAACAGCGGAGAGGCAAGTCCCACCTTTATCATGCAGCCGTTGCCCCTCGACGCGCAGGTTGCTCCGGCTTATGCGCTGGCGGCCGTTGATGTTAACCACGACGGCTTACCCGACCTGATCATGGGTGGTAACCGCGAATTGAACCGGGTGCGGTTGGGGAAAGATGACGCCAATAGGGGACAACTGTTTCTGAACCGGGGGAAAGGCCTGTTTACGTACGTGCCCATGGAGCAGTCGGGCCTGCTGTGGGAAGGTGATGTTCGGGATCTTGTGCCGGTCACGGTGGGCGGGCGTACCGAACTGCTCGTAGGGGCTACGGGGAAAGCAGTACGGGTATTTACGCTGGCAAAATAAGTCTTTGTGCCAGCTTGCTCTAGCGTCTGATTTGTATGCCTGATCGGGTGAACAACGCAATTTTCTATGTTTTTCTGAATTTAACTGTTATTTTTCCTTACTCAAAACAGGTATTTTGGAGCAACGGCACCGCATCATCGAAGAGAACGAATACTTACTGGACCTCTGGCAACGGGCGAAAAACGGCGATAAAGCCGCCTTTTGCCAACTGGCCGAGAAACAGTACCGGGCTTTGTTTGCCTATGCCACCAACTTCACCGAGGACCGTGATTTCATAAAAGATTCCATTCAGGAGTTATTTATCCGCATTTGGGAAAAGCGAACAGCGATTACGATTCAGTACGTATCCATTTATTTATTCAAATCGCTCCGCAACCAGCTTCTCCAGGAATTCCGCCGGAGTAAACCATTCCAGTCCCCCCTGAACAGCCCGGAAGTAAATGAATTATCGGACTGGCAGACCATCGAGACACAGATCGAACAAGGGGAGGCTGACTCCGAAAGCCAGTCTAAGGTTCGGCAGGCTATCAACACGCTTCCCAAGCGCCAGCAGGAGGTGATCTTCCTCAAATTTTACAACGGACTGGAGAACGATCAGATCGCTGAGTTAATGGAAATCAATCGGCAGTCTGTTGCCAATCTGCTCTACAAAGCCCTCGGAGCCCTCAAAAGCCAGGTAGCGTTTTACACCTATTGGCTGGTTCTTGCTTTTCCTCTGCTGTAGGGCTCCGCTCATATTAGCTGCGGACTTGTCCGGGGCAAACGTTAGATGTGTTATCAGCCGGGTCGTCGGTTCGTTTTAAGAATCGCACCGGCGACCCGGCTGACAACACAAACGACACCCTGAAGACAGTTTTCGACCGCCATCAGATACCAATGTCGACCTTCTGAACCCGTATACAGTTAGGTAAAAATCCGTGGCTAGCCGTGGCTAACTACTGAGTAGCGTACTTTGTTTTTAAAAATTTTTATTTTGTAAGGTTAAGTTCCGGGATTTTATTAATATTGTATTAAACTTCCCTGTTAATCATTTTTCACGAATTTATCTATGGCAAAAGATTTACTCAGGCTTATTATCTTTTTATCAGTGATAAGCACATCCGCATGGGCTCAGTCCATTTCGGGTAGGGTTACTGGTGGCAATGATGGCCAGCCATTACCCGGTGTTTCCATCGTAGTAAAAGGGAGCACCTCCGGTACCATTACCGATGCTGCCGGTAAGTATACGATCACGGCTGCCAAAAACAGAACGCTCGTATTTTCCTTTATCGGCTATAAATCAAAAGAAGTCGCGATCGATAACCGGTCGACGGTTGATGTCTCGCTGGACGAGGATGCATCTAACATCAATGAGGTCGTTGTCACGGCGTTTGGTATCAAAAAAGAAGAGCGTGCCCTTGGGTACGCTACGGCGGTTGTCAACAACGAAGCGCTTGTTAAAACGGCATCGCCCAACTTTGCTACCGCTCTTTACGGAAAAGCACCGGGTGTAACCATCAACGCGACGCCGGGTGGAGCTACCAGCGCCGTGAGCATCAGCATCCGTGGCCTGGCTTCCATTACGGGGAACACCCAGCCGCTGATCGTGATGGATGGTATCCCCATTCGGAACGGTGAAGTACGCAACAACGACTACTGGGGCGATCAACGTATACGGGGTAACGGTCTGCTCGATCTGAACCCCGCCGACATCGAAAACATCTCGATTCTGAAAGGGGCTTCGGCGGCTGCGCTGTATGGTTCCGAAGCCGTTAACGGTGTGGTCCTGGTGACGACCAAGACCGGTAAAGGGAAAAAAGGCCTGGGTGTCGATTTCAGCGCCAGCTACAGCGTCGATAAAATTGCCTACCTGCCCCGTTACCAGAACGTTCGGGGGCCTGGGTATATGCTGAACTACAACAACGGTGGTCAGGATGCCAACGGGTTCATTTATTACGATACGGATGGCGACGGCAAAGGCGATACCCGCGGACTGCTTGGGGCAACGGTTAACTTCGGCCCTAAATTCGATGGGCAGCCCGTTATGTCGTTCGATGGTGTGATTCGACCTTATTCGCCGTCGGGTAACAGCTACGCCGATCTGTTTCAGAACGCGAACAGCGCCAACATCAACCTGGCTGTATCCAAGTCGTCGGAGAACTCTACCCTGCGTTTTTCGTACACCCGTCAGGACAATGGTATGATCAGCTACGGGGCCAAGAACGAAAAGAACATCATGAACCTGAACGCCAGCTTCAATGCCAACAAGAAGCTGAAAACGGATCTGATGATTAACTACGTTAACCAGTACACACACAATCGCCCGTTTAAAGTGGATCGCATGATCAACAGCTTTTCGGGGATGATGAACCGGTTCGAATCGGCCGACTGGTATTTCAACAAGTACCAAACGAGCCTGGGGTATAAATACGTAACAGGAACCAACCAGAGTCTGACGCCAAGTGAGAACATTATCCGCAATGGTTTCAAAGGAGACATTGGTGATTACGTTTGGAGCACCCGTGCCAATACCTACGACGAATACAGCAACCGGATCATCGCCAGCGTTACCCAGAACTGGCAGATCACGGACGAGCTATCGCTGCGCGGCCGGGTTGGAACGGACTTTACTTCGGAGCGTCTTGAAGACAAACAACGTAGTTCTATCCCGTTAGCTTTCGGTTATTCGGGCTCGTTCGCGATGAGCAACAACCTGTATACAAACGTGTACACGGATATTCTGCTGAACTATACCAAAAAGGTAAACGAAGACATTACGGTATCGGCCAGAGGAGGCTACACAGCCAACAAAACGCTGAATACATTGATGAGCCGGTCGACGAACGGTGGGTTGAGCACGGAGAATTTCTTTGATGTATCGGCGTCGGTAAATACCGCCAATGGTACCAACAGTCGCAACCGCTACGTGCGGGATGCTTTCCTGGGTACGGTAAACTTCGATTACAAAAATTTCTTTTTTGTCGAAGGTACAATCCGGAGAGACCGCACATCAACGCTTGCCAAAGGAAACAACGCCTTCGTTTACCCGTCGGTTAATACGAGCCTTGTGCTGAGCGATATTTTCCGGTTACCAACCGTTATTGATTACGCCAAACTGAGAGGGTCGTGGGGTATCGTGGGTAACTATCCCGCTATCTACAGTGCCAACAACGCCTATAATCAGGGAAGCCTGAGCATCCAGCAGGCCGGTGGTAGCTCGGTGCTGTACACGAACATCAGCAGCGATTACGGTAACGATAAAATACGGCCGGAACAGAAGCGTGAATTTGAATTCGGTTTCGAAGCCAGACTGTTCAAACGGAAACTGGGCATAGACCTGTCGTATTACAACGCGCAGATTGTCGATCAGATTCTTCCGCTGACCATTGCCGCCAGCTCGGGTGCCCGCACCATTCTGGCTAACATCGGTACGCTGCGGAACCAGGGTCTGGAACTGGCCCTGAACGTATCGCCGATAAAAAGCAGCGATATTAATGGCCTGAACTGGGATATGACGTTGAACCTAGCCAAGAACAGTAACAAAGTAGAAAAACTAGCCAACAACTCGACCGAACTATTACACGCTGATTACGACGGTAATGCGGCTCAGTTGCGTTCGGTTGTGGGTCAGCCAATGGGCGACATTTACGTGCATGGTATCCTGAAAAATGCCGATGGCCGCGAGGTTGTTGGTCCGAACGGCCTTTACCAGCTGGACGGTGTTAACTGGATCAAAGCGGGTAACGCCATGCCGAAACTGACGGGTGGTTTGCTGAACAACTTCAGCTACAAAGGTTTCAACCTGGACGTCGTCGTTGATTTCCGTTACGGCGGCTCGATTATGCCGACCGGTATCAACTGGCTTACCTCACGGGGCCTGACCGAAGAAAGTCTAAACGCGATGGACGCCGAACACGGTGGCCTCCGCTACTACAAAGATGCCAACGGTAAAGGCGTTCAGACAACGGGTTCTGCCGGACCAAACGGCGAAGTTGTGTACAACGACGGTATGCTGATGAACGGTGTATTGCCAACGGGCGAAGCCAATACCAACGTGATCTCACAAGCCACGTACTACAACAGCACTTACAACTGGGGTGGTCCGCAGTACGGCAATGCCCGATACGAGTTGTATGTGAAGGAAAACACCTACGTCAAAATGAGAGAGATCTCGTTGGGCTACCGGATTCCGGCCAGCATTACTCGTAGAATCGGTACGCAGAACCTGACCCTGTCGGTATTCGGTCGTAACCTGTTCTTCATCTACAGAACCATCAAAGATCTGGATGCGGAGCAAACCAACGTCGGTACCAAATGGTCGGATAACATCAATAATGCTGGTAACAACCCATCGTTCCGCACTATGGGGGTCATGCTACGGGCCAGCTTCTAACCTTAAGTCAATCATGAAGATGAAAAAAATAGCTAGTTTGTTGTTAGGTGCTCTTCTGCTGGCAAACGTGTCGTGTAAGGAGTCTGATTTTAGCGAAGCGTACCCAGACCCGGCCAAAATTGCGCAGACAACCGTCGAGAAGCAGTTTACTGGTGTACTGTACGCCAACAAAGATTACGTACTGCCAGGCTATCGGTACTACTTCGTCACCCTGCGTACGTCCATCAACCACTACACCCAGGCAACAGGCTGGGTGAACGCATCCGGCCAATACGTTCCGGGTTCGTCGGGGGTAGAGGACGTGTGGTACAGCTATTACAACATGCTGGCGCAGTACCGCGAACTGCAAAAAGTATACGCCACCAAGAGCGCCGACCAACAGGCCAGTCTGAAAATTTTCATGCTGACGGCAGCCGTTTATGTGTATGATTACACGCAGAAAATGGTTGACCTGCACGGCGCTATTCCCTTCAGCACGGCGGGTTTGCTGAGCACCAACGGTGGCGAATACACGGCATCTACCGCTAAATTCGATACGGCAGAAAGTATCTATACGTTCCTGCTGGACGATCTGAAACGGATTGCTACTGAGCTAAATGGCATCACGCTGAACGCCGGTTACCAGAAGTCGTTTCAGACGCAGGATTTCATAAACAAAGGCGACATAACGGCCTGGAAACGCTACACGAACTCACTTCGCCTGCGGATCCTGAATCGGGTCTCGGATGTGGCCAGTTTTCAGTCTCGGTCGAACAGCGAAATAGCCGAGATCCTAGCGAACACAACGACCTACCCAGTCGTAGAAACCAACGCGCAGAATATCCAGATCAACGTGTACGACATCAACACGGATATCAACTCGAAAGGATTCAGAGACGGTATCGAAGGCGATGGCTGGTATGGTAATACGGCAGGTAAGGCGATTATCGACAACATGAATGCCAACAAAGATCCCCGGCTGCCAATTCTCTTCGAGCCAGGCGTTAACGCTGCCGGAAAATACAATGGCATCGATCCGACGGCTACCGAAGCAACGCAGACGAATCTGGTGAGTTCCGGACAAATTGCGATCTACAACCGGTATACGTTGAGCCGCAACCAGTTCTTTCCCGGTATTCTGATCAATGCCGCGCAGATGAATCTGATCAAAGCGGAGTATTATCTGAGAACGGGCAACGACGCATCGGCGAAAACGGCTTACGAGACCGCCATCACGCAGTCGGTACAATTCTACAACGGAATCCTGGCGCTGACCAACGCTACGGGTATCACCACATCGGCGCTTCCGACGGCCGCAACGTCGGCTTCTATCTCGACGTACATCGCCGGATCGGGAGTGAACTGGAGCAGCGCGACCAGCAACACCGACAAACTGAAGCTGATTGCGACGCAGAAATGGCTGCACTACAACCTGGTTCAGCCTTACGAAAACTGGGCTGACATTCGCCGGTTGGACTACCCGGCGCTGAGCTTTCAGGTCGACAACGCGAATAACCAGACGTTGCCGCCCGTTCGGTGGACGATTCCGGGCAACGAGATAACCTACAACGCGACAAACTACGCGGCTGTAAAATCAACGGATAACCTGACAACCAAGATTTTCTGGGATGTAAAGTAGACAGTCCGGCTATCGATAAAATTAGATAAACAAGTGTTTTTTGAAGTAGAATGGGCAAACCGCTTGGCTTGCCCATTTTTGTTGTTTAGGCGGTAGTAATTTACGCTTACTTCCCTCGATTCTCCAGCACCAGCAGTTGCGGGAAAGACGTAATGCCTTTGAACAGCAGTTGGGTCATTTCGCCAACCGTGTGGAAATAGGAGCCCAGCACAATATCCATATCGCCATCCTGATCAATGTCGGCGGCCTCCATCGTGAGCCATTTACCGTTGGCCGCTTCCGGTGTGCTGAATGGCCTGAACATTAAATTTCCCTCGTTGGCCAAGTAAAGAAAGCTCTGCTCCGGCTGGTCCAGACTGGTGTAAAAAGCCGTAGCGGCAATATCCAGATCGCCGTCGTTATCGAAGTCGCGGGCTACGGCTTTGCTGGCACCATACAGGGGGTAAAACCAGGCTTCGCGGAAGTTGTCCTTTTTGTCGTTAAGGTACAGGTGTACGCCGTGGTAGTTTTTGTTGATAGCCGAATAGTCCCAGTTGTCGCCGTTGGTCAGCAAAATATCCTGAAACCCGTCCTTATTGACATCGGCGAGTTCAAAATAGCTGGAGCCGAATACGGGCGGGAAACGCAGAACGGTTTTCTCGCTGAATTTCCCCTTCCCCTGGTTGTAGAAAATGGATACTTCTTCCCGCGCCTGCGCCATCAAAACCATAATATCGGGCTTCTTATCGTGGTTGAAATCCGCGATCACTGCTTTCCGGGCACCGGGAAAGGCTTTGAGTACGTGTTCCTTCGTTGGCTCAAATCCGTCGTACCAGAACAGCTTTCCGGCATTGTTCCCGAATCCGCAAATAACCACGTCGTCCTTCCCATCGGCATTCAGGTCGCCAGCGGCAAACTGCACAGGCCGGGGAAGCCCCCGAATGTTGATCGGGCTGGAACCGGGTTTCGCCGATTTTTCCAGCGTCATGAGTCGACCCAGCTGCTGATCGGATGGGCTAAATACCCCAATGGTGAGAAGTCGGGGAGCGGCATTTTCCGGAAAATCCATATCCGTGGGCGGGGTGTCAATCCACCACGTATCAGCCATTTGAAGCTGGGTATTGAGTACGTACAACGCATGCTGGGCATCCCCCACATACAGTTGGGCGGTGTTTTTATCATACGTCAATAGCGTCGTTTGGGGTACCGGTTTGTCACTGAGAGTCAGTTCCTTTGGTGTAAACAGGGGAAGCCCGCTTGTAACAGTCGGATGAGGTTTTTGCGGCAACGGCTCGGCGGGTGCTGCCTGCTCGTAATAGCTCACAATTTTGTTCCAGTCGCTCCGGGAAAGCGCAGCCGTTTCCGGGTAAATCAACAGTTCCCGAATCGCCTTTTCTTCCTCGGGCGACAGTGGTTTCAGGGTGTCCTGATCGGGGAGTTTGAGCCCAAGCCGCCGGGCCATATTCGGCAAAACCCCCGTAACCCAGGTTTTTTTGTCCAGCAGTTCGGGTTCGGGAAACAAGTGGCAACTGCTGCAATGCTTCAGGGCCAGTTGTTTGCCGGTAGGAACAGGTTCATTCGCCAGTGATTGCTTTTTTTTCTCGGCAATGGGTGCACTCGTATTGGGTCGAATGGAAAACGACGCCACCAGGAGAGAGACCACCAGGAGCAAACCGGTTTTAAGCAAGCGCATTGGGGAAATGGGTTAAGTGCCGACTGGTTAACGTGCTAAGCGCTACCAAAGGTTTGCTGGGCTTTCTATTATTTGTCAAACTAATTAATAATTATTTTAGCAAAAAACCGTCTATTTTATAAAAAATTTAAAATATAGGTATCTTTGTTATCTGCTTCGTTTCGACCCCTGTAGCCTGGCCGTTTACCACCCTGACGGCCGTTTTTCCGTTTATGATTCGTCCTATACCGCTGTATTTTCAAACCCTTGCTCTTTTTCTTTCCCTGTTTTCGGGCATTGCTTTTGGGCAGAAAACGCACACCTTCGCCATTGCCGGCGGGCAGTTTCTGTACGATGGTAAACCCACCCAGATTCATGCGGGCGAGATGCACTACGCCCGCGTTCCACAGCCTTACTGGCGGCACCGGCTTAAGATGCTGAAAGCGATGGGCCTGAATACGGTAGCCACTTACGTATTCTGGAATTTTCATAATCCGGCCCCCGGCGTCTGGGATTTCAAACGTGACAACCACAACCTGACGGAATTCGTCAAAACGGCGCAGGAAGAAGGGTTGTACGTGGTGCTGCGCCCCGGTCCCTACGCCTGCGCCGAATGGGAATTTGGCGGGTACCCGTGGTGGTTGCAAAAAAACAAGGACCTCGTTATCCGAACCAATAACAAGCCGTTTCTGGACTCGTGCCGGGTGTACATTGGCAAGCTGGCCGAACAGGTAACGTCGCTGCAGGTAAGCCAGGGCGGACCGATCATTATGGTGCAGGCCGAAAATGAATTCGGCTCGTACGTAGCGCAGCGCAAAGACATCCCGCTCGACGAACACCAGCAGTATAACCGGGCTATTAAACAGATGCTTACGGAGGCTGGCTTTACGGTTCCGTTCTTCACCTCGGATGGGTCTAATTTGTTTGAGGGAGGTTCGCTGCCGGGTGTGCTGCCCACGGCAAACGGTGAAGGCAATATCGACAATCTGAAAAAAGCCGTCGACGCTCACCACAATGGAAAAGGTCCGTACATGGTGGCCGAATTTTACCCGGGCTGGCTCGACCACTGGGCTGAACCATTTACGCGCATTGGGCCGGAATCCATTGCCAAACAGACGGAAGTTTACCTGAAAAACGGAGTAAGCTTTAACCTGTACATGGCCCACGGTGGCACAAATTTCGGCTTTACGGCCGGAGCCAACTACAACGATGACCACGACATACAACCCGACATTACCAGTTACGATTACGACGCCCCCGTCAGCGAAGCCGGTTGGGCAACCCCCAAATACACCGCCATTCGGGAACTGCTGAAGAAATACGCAGCCTACGCTATTCCAGAGGTTCCGGCCAGACTTCCCGTTATTACGCTGCCACCCATCGCCCTCATGAAAACGGTTGACCTTACCGATTTCAAAAAGAGTATCAAGCCGGTCATTAACGACAAACCACTGTCCTTCGAAGACCTGAATCAGGGCCACGGCTACGTACTGTACAGTCGGCGGTTTACGCAGCCAACGCAGGGTACACTCAAACTGGAGGGCCTGCGGGATTTCGCTACGGTATATGTCAATGGTAAAAAAGTGGGTGAACTGAATCGCATCGAGAAACAGTACGAACTCCCCATCGATATCCCGTTTAACAGTACCCTGGAAATCCTGGTCGAGAACATGGGCCGGATCAACTACGGGGCGAACATCAACCAGAATACAAAAGGCATCATCTCGCCGGTTATCATCAACGATCAGGAAATTACCGGCGACTGGCAGATGATCCGGCTACCGTTCAGCGAGGTACCCGACCTGAGCAAGGTTACGGCCAAACCCGCCAAAGCTGGTCGGCCAACCCTATACAGCGGCACTTTTGAGGTGAAGCAACCGGGCGATGTATTTTTGAATATGAGCGACTGGGGTAAAGGCATCGTCTTTATTAACGGGCATAACCTGGGCCGTTTCTGGAACGTAGGGCCGCAGCAAACGCTCTATGTACCAGGCTGCTGGCTGAAACCTGGCCAGAACAATATCCTGATCTTCGACCAACTGAACCCAACGGTGCTTTCGGCAGTAAAAACGGTCGATGCTCCCATTTTAGATGTACTCAAAGAATCCTGATTCACTCATTGCTATGCGCTTTTTCCCCCTGATTGCTGCTTTTATCTGTCTGTCTTGGCTGGCTCCTGCTCAAAGGCCAGCACCTTTTGGGGCCGTTCCATCGCCCCGGCAGTTGCAGTGGCACAAAATGAAGTACTATGCCTTCGTTCACTTCAACATGAATACGTTCACCAACGAAGAGTGGGGACACGGTACCGAAACGGCTAATCAGTTCAATCCCAGCCAGCTCGACTGTCGGCAGTGGGCGAAAGTAGCCAAAGAAGCGGGCATGGAAGGGATCATTATTACCGCCAAGCACCACGACGGTTTTTGCCTGTGGCCATCGAAGTTCACCGAGCACTCGGTTAAAAACAGCAAATGGCGCGACGGCAAGGGCGACGTCCTAAAAGACCTGTCGGCGGCCTGTAAAGAATACGGCCTGAAATTTGGCATCTACCTCTCGCCCTGGGACCGAAACCACCCCGCCTACGGAACGCCCGAATACAACGACATCTTTAAAAATACCCTCAAGGAAGTCCTGACGCAGTATGGCGACGTATTCGAGGTATGGTTCGACGGGGCCAACGGCGAAGGACCCAATGGGAAAAAACAGGTGTACGACTGGCCGGGCTTTATCGGTACAGTACGCCAGTATCAGCCCAACGCCGTTATTTTTAGCGATGCCGGTCCCGATATTCGCTGGGTGGGTAATGAAGATGGGTATGCGGGAGAAACCAACTGGAGTACGCTCAACCGGGATAAGGTATATCCGGCCTACCCGAATTACTGGGAGCTGACACTTGGCCACGAAGATGGTACCCATTGGGTGCCTACCGAAGTGAACTGCTCGATCCGGCCCGGCTGGTACTACCACGCTAATGAAGACAACAAAGTAAAATCGCTGGAACACCTGGTTGATATTTATTACAGTTCAATTGGCCGTAACGGTAACTGGCTGCTCAACCTGCCCGTTGACCGTCGGGGGCTGGTTCACGAAAACGATGCTGCCCGACTCATGGAGTTGAAAACCTATACCGATAAGGCGTCGGTGAATCTGGCCGGTGGGAAGACAATCACGGCCAGTAGCGTCTTCGGTAAAGCCCCGGCCTACGCGGCTACGAACATCCTCGATAAAAGCCGGGATACCTACTGGGCAGCCGCCGATGGCGCTAAGCAGGCCACGCTTGACATTGATTTGGGCAAAGCCACTACGCTTAACCGGCTGCTCATTGAAGAGCACATTGCCCTGGGGCAGCGCGTAAAGAAATTTTCGGTATCGGCCTGGCAGGCGGGTAAATACCAGACCGTTGCGCAGGGAACGACCATCGGCAACCGACGGATTCTACGCTTCCCGGCCATAACGACCAGCAAAATCCGGGTGAACATCGAAGAGTCGAAAGCGAGCCCCATCATTCGGCTGATCGAGGTGTACAATGCGCCCGAACTCATTGTTACGCCAGTCATCAGCCGGAGCAAAGAGGGGCTGGTTACCATTGCCTGCCCCCGCACGACCGACCCGGTCATTACCTATACCACCGACGGGTCGGAACCGACGGCCAGCAGCCCCCGGTTCAGCAAGCCATTTGCCCTGGCACAGGGCGGAACCGTGAAGGCCCGCGCCTTTATCGACAACATGAGAAAAGCCAGTAGCCCCGTTTCAACTGAGTTCGACATCAGCGCGGCTAACTGGACGGTTAGTTCGGCGGGTGGTTCTGCGTCCAGTAAGGGAGCCGACCGCCTGATTGATGGGAATACCGATACTTTCTGGCAGCAGCGGAAAGCAGGCGAAGAACCTACGTCGGTCATTCTGGATTTGGGCGAGACGCTGCCCCTGCGTGGGTTTACTTACCTGCCCCGGCAGGACGGCAAAAAAGATGGGATCGTGTATCGGTATGCTGTATCGGTAAGTCAGGATGGGAAAACCTGGTCGGCTCCGGTGAGTCAGGGCACGTTCAGCAACATCAACAACAACCCCGTCGGGCAGTCGGTCCGGTTCGATCAGGTGCGTTCGGGGCGCTACCTGAAATTTGATGCGTTCGAAACCACCGCTGGTAACGATGCCACTGTTTCTATTGCCGAGTTAGGCGTAATAACCCGATAATCGTCAGCTTTAATTCCTTCCTCTTATACCTCAACCATGCTGAAATCAATTACCTGCCTGGCCATCGCGCTACTCCCGATGGGCTTCGCCGGGGCGCAGACAGCCCCAAAACCAACGGATACCAAAACGTACGCGTTTACAAAAGGGCTGGTTGCCCTGACCGGCAGCCGCTACGGTCGGGAAGCCATCTACACCGATCCGCTGGCTTACCAACTATATAGCGGAACACTCAAACAACCCGCCGAAGGAGCCGTATTTGGTACCGACGAGCAGGGTGGTGACATCAAGTGGGTGGCCGTAACGGCGGATAGCCTCAACCGGCTCCGGCTGCGGGGTGGATTCCGGGGGAACGGCGGGGCACCCGCTGGCCCTGGTGTGGTAGCCGGTAGCCTGCGGGGCGGCATCGGTGGGGGCGGGGGCTATACCTACCTTACCTACTCATCAACGCGTGACCAGATAGCTGTACTCACGATAAAAGGCAACAGCAACGTCTACGTAAACGGTGAGCTGCACATGGGCGATGCCTACAGCATGGGGTATCTGCATATTCCGGTCAAACTCAAAAAAGGAGTAAACGAGTTTTACGTGCGGGGCGTCACGATCACCGCAAACCTGGCTTTCCCGGACAAACCCGCTCTGGTATCGACCGATGATCCAACCTTACCCAGCATCCGGTTGGGCGAATCGAATGCATCGTTGCAGGGCGCTATCGTTGTTGTCAATACCTCGACTGTACCGCTATCGGGTCTACAACTGACCAGTAAATTGTCGGGCAAAACCCTGACCACCACCTTGCCCAGCATTCCGGCGCTATCGAGCCGCAAAGTGGCCTTTACCTTCGATGGAAGTAGTGTCAGCGCGAAAGGACCACAGACCTGTGAACTGACCCTCACCCAGAAAGGAAAGTCACTCGACGCTGGTACCGTTTCGGTAGAGGCCGTTCCGGCGGGAGCGTCTTACAGCCAGACGTTCGTTAGTCAGATTGATGGCAGTTTGCAGTATTATGCGGTAACGCCACAATCATCGGCCAGCACCGCTCCATCGGCTTTGTTTTTGTCGGTGCACGGGGCAGGGGTGGAGGCCAGCGGTCAGGCACGGGCCTACAAAGCCAAGGACTGGGGAAACCTGGTGGCGGCTACCAACCGCCGGCCCCGGGGTTTCAACTGGGAAGACTGGGGCCGTTTAGATGCCCTGGAAGTGTTGTCTATCGCCAAAAATCGCTTCAAACCCGACCCGCAGCACGTTTACCTGACCGGCCACTCGATGGGTGGGCACGGCACCTGGTTTCTGGGAGCGACGTACCCCGATAAATGGGCGGCCATTGCCCCCTGCGCGGGTTACCCGACCCTGAAGGAGTACGGTTCTGCCGATGGCGTGATTCCGGATACCAGCAATGATCCGCTCGAACAAATGCTGTTACGGGCCGGTAACCAGAGCGATGTGCTGAAACTGACGAGCAATTACAAACCGCTGGGGGTCTATGTCCTGCACGGCGACGCCGACCGGACAGTCCCCGTAACCTACGCCCGGCAGATGCGAAAACTGCTGGGAGAATCGCAGCCCGACATAAGCTATTACGAATATCCGGGGGGCAGCCACTGGTTCGGTGATGAGAGCGTCGACTGGAAACCGTTGTTCGACTTTTTTAAATGGCACAAGATTGCCGTCGACTCGTCGGTCAACACCATCGATTTCGTAACGGCCAATCCGGGCATTTCGTCAGCCTATCGCTGGGCGTCCATTGAGCAGCAATCGCAGCCCCTGCTCTACAGCCGGATGCAACTCAACCGCACGAGCAAAGCCATTACCGGTACAACGGCAAACGTGGCTGTTTTGAAACTGGCGCTGAATGAGTTTGCCGCAAAAACACCGCTCACTATCACACTGGACGGTACAACGGCCATTGCCTACACTACGGCCAGTGCGCAGGATACGCTGTTCCTCCGCCGGGAAAACGGACAATGGCAACCCACACGACGGCCCGCTGTTGCTCAGAAAGGACCGCATCGCAACGGTACGTTCAAAGACGCGTTTACCAATCGAATGGTTTTTGTGTACGGTACGAAAGGCACGAAAGAGGAAAACGATCTGAACGTACAGAAAGCCCGTTACGATGCCGAAACCTGGTATTACCGGGGCAACGGTTCCATCGACATCGTGGCCGACACGGACTATTCGCTGGCCGCGTACGCCAACCGGGGCGTGGTGCTGTTCGGCAATGCCACCAACAATGCAGCCTGGAAACCGCTCCTGGCCGATTGCCCGATTCAACTGGAGCGTAATCGTATGCGGGCAGGCGATCAGCAATGGCAGGGTGATGACCTGGCGGCTTATTTCGTCTGGCCCATCAAAGGATCGTCCATCACGTCGGTCGCCGTTGTTGGCGGAACGGGCGTAAAAGGCATGCGGGCGGCTTTAGCGAACCAGTATTTTGCCGGCGCCAGCGGTTTCCCTGATTTCATGATCTTCGGCCTGGACATGGTTCGGACGGGTAGCAAGGGCGTTCGGATGGCGGGATTCTTTGATAACAACTGGAAATTAACTCCCGAGCAATACAGCATCAATGGCCAAACGAGTGGCCGTTAACAAACCCATCACTGTGAAAAATTATTTCTATGGCTTGCTGGTCTGTATCACTGTATCGGCAACGGGCATGGCGCAACCCGTTAATTCGCTAACCAAATGGCTGGCTTTGCGCCCTGACCAGCGACCCAGCCTGATGGCCGAACCATTCAGCCATGCCGGACTGACGCGTTCGGAAGCCGACCAGGCCGCCACGCTCTTATTGGCCGATAGCCGTAACCAGCAGGCTGCCGTATTAAAGAAAGGCTGGGCCGAAAAGGCTCTGACGGATGGCGAACACGTGCTCAAATTTGACTACCGCCTGTTTGGCGAAAAACCAAAGGATGGTCGAAGTCTGTTTATTTCCCTGCACGGTGGAGGCAATGCTCCACCTGCGGTTAATGACCAGCAGTGGAAAAATCAGATTGGTCTCTACAAGCCATCGGAGGGCGTTTACGTTGCTCCGCGTGCACCCACCAACACCTGGAATCTCTGGCACGAAGCGCACATCGATCCCCTGCTCGACCAGTTGATTCAGGCCGCGGTACTGACCGAGGGCGTTAACCCCGACAAGGTGTATATCATGGGCTATTCTGCCGGTGGCGATGGGGTGTATCAGTTGGCAACCCGCATGACCGACCGCTGGGCCGCAGCTGCGATGATGGCAGGCCACCCCAATGAGGTAACGCCGGTAAATCTCCGCAACATCGGGTTTGCCCTTCATATGGGCGCGCTGGACAAGGCCTATGACCGGAACAAAATTGCCGAACGCTGGGGCCATTGGCTGGATAGTCTGCAAACCGCCGATCCCGGTGGGTACAAGCACCAGGTTCAGTTGCACGAGGGTCGTAGCCACTGGATGCAACGGGAAGATACGGTAGCGGTTCCCTGGATGATGCAGTTTCGGCGTAATCCGATTCCCGACAAGGTTGTGTGGAAGCAGGACGACCGGCTTCTTCCTGACTTTTATTGG
Organism: Spirosoma lituiforme; assembly: GCF_054776635.1. Classification (NCBI taxonomy): domain Bacteria; kingdom Pseudomonadati; phylum Bacteroidota; class Cytophagia; order Cytophagales; family Cytophagaceae; genus Spirosoma; species Spirosoma lituiforme. The sequence continues at coordinate 142,571 of NZ_BAAHBO010000006.1, read as the reverse complement.
CTGGCCGCGCCCGAAAATCAACAGAAAGCCGGTCGGGAGGCCATTGTTTCGTACAAAGGCAACACCATCCGAATCGAGAAAAACGACTACGATACGTTACATATTCGCCTGAATGACAAGATGATGAATCTGGATAAGCCCGTCGAGATTTTCTACGATGGGAAGCGTATTTTCAACACCAGAGTAAAACGGACAGCTGGTACATTACAGCAAACCATTACGAGCCGCCATGATCCGGGTCTGATGTTTTCGGCCGAAATAGCCATCCGGAAAACAGCCGGAAAACCCATTGCCGTCGCGTCGAACGGGTAGCCAACATAAATGGCTCATGAAGCGTCCGCATGTCGATAGTTGCGTGAGACCTCTACCCAATAACTTAACTCTATATTTGCCAAAAAAAGGGGTATCCCCACTATGTTGATGATTCGATTCTGTTTCCTGCTACTCATCGCTTTACTAAGTACCCTTTCCGGTCAAACGCAGGACCTGGCCCGGCGGTATCCGCTCATTCCCTATCCAACCTCGCTTAGCCCGGCAACGGGTCAGTTCACGATTACAGGGCAGACGCCCATCGTTGTGGAAGACCGCCAGTTTGGTAGTGAAGCCAGACAATTGCAGGTATTGCTGGAAGGTAGTTTTGGCAAGCACCTGCCCAAAACGGGCAGTAACCCCCGCATCGTACTGCAACGCGATCCTACCATTACCGCTGCCGAAGGCTACGCCCTGACGATTACGCCAAAACAGGTGACATTAAAAGCCGCTCAACCGGTTGGGATGTTCCGGGCTGTACAGACGGTTCGGCAACTGCTGCCTGTCAGCATCGAGAAATTCGAAAAAACCGTTGCCTCGCTGACACTGCCCGCCGTGACGATTCAGGATCAGCCTGCCTACGCCTGGCGTGGTATGCACCTCGATGTGTCTCGGCATTTTTACTCGATGGAATACCTTCAGCTGTTCATCGACCGGCTGGCTCTATATAAATTCAATAAATTTCACCTGCACCTGACCGATGATCAGGGATGGCGGCTGGAGATAAAAGCGTATCCTAAACTGACCAGCGAAGGGGCCTGGCGGACGTTCAATAATCAGGATTCGGTGATGCTGAAACGGGCCGTTACCAACCCCGATTTCGATTTGCCCAAGAAATTTATCCGTCAGCAAAACGGCCAAACGCAGTACGGCGGCTTCTACACACAGGCGCAGATGCGCGACCTGATTGCGTATGCAGCCGCCCGCCACATTGAGATCATTCCCGAAATTGATATGCCCGGCCACCTGAGTGCTGCCATCAAAGCGTATCCGTTTCTGAGCTGCACGGGTCAGCCGGGAATGGGCAAAACGTTTTCGGTACCCATTTGCCCCTGCAACGAGCCTACCTACACCTTTATGGAAACCGTCCTGGGCGAAATCATTGCCCTGTTTCCCAGTCCATACGTTCACATCGGAGCCGATGAGGTTGAAAAATCGACCTGGTCGGAATCAGCTGCCTGTAAAGAATTGATGACGCGGGAAGGCATTAAGAACGTGGAGGAACTACAGAGCTATTTTGTACATCGGATCGAAAAATTCGTGCAGTCGAAAGGTAAGAAACTAATGGTTTGGGACGATGCCCTCGAAGGAGGATTAAAGCCATCGACCGCCGTTATGTACTGGCGCAGCTGGGTGAAAGATGCCCCTCAGAAAGCTGCGAAAAACGGCAACGACGTGGTGATGACGCCGGTTAGTAACCTTTATTTCGATAGTCCTCCGGGTATTCGGTCGGTAGAAAATGTGTACAACATTGCGGTTGTTCCCGAGGGCATCACCGCCAGCCAGACGAAACAGTTTCTGGGCGCTCAGGCCAACATCTGGACGGAGTACATCCCAACCGAAAATCGCGTGGATTATATGGCCATGCCCCGCATGACGGCGCTGTCGGAGGTGGTCTGGACGGCGAAAAAAGATTTTCCGTCGTACCAGGAACGGCTCCTTCAGCATTTCCTGCGGATGGAGAAAATGGGTATTCATTACCGCCTGCCCGACCTGACCGGCTTTGCGGAAGAGAACGTATTTGTCGATAAAGCAACGTTGCAGATCAAAAAACCATTGGCCAGCTACATTCTCCGGTACACAACCGATGGTACGCAGCCAGTTCCGACCTCGGCCGAATTACCCAACGGGTTAGCCATCACAAAACCGCAAACGATCAACGTGGCAGCCTTCACCCCATCGGGCATTCGGGGGGATGTGTATTCACTGCGTTACCAGCAGCAAGCTTACGCCACGTCCGCCAGTGCTGCCAGTTCTCAGGCTGGTTTACAGTGCCGTTATTTTAAGAAATCGTTTAAAGAAACGAAGCTAATGAAGCAGCAAACCGCCGACAGCACGTACACGATCAACAACGTTGTTGTTCCGAAATTAGTTAACGCGCCCAGCTTCGGCATTCAGTTTCGGGGATTCCTGACCGTACCGGCAACGGGCGTATACAGCTTCTTCTACACCTGCGACGATGGGGGCATTCTGCGCATCGCCGACCGGATGGTGGTCGATAATGACGGCAACCATTTTCCAATCGAAAAAAGCGGTCAGGTTGCTTTACAGAAAGGGGCTCACCCGTTCGAGGCCGACTTCATAGAAGGCGGGGGCGGCTTTACCCTCAAGCTGAAATACAGTCTGAACGGCTCCGAGCCAATGGACATTCCCGATAGCTGGTTCACGCATTGAGGCATGCGACAGAAGATACGTCAGCTATTTCTGTTTTTCGTTTACTTTATCTGACCTAGAATGAAGCTTTTCCGTTATCCATTAGTCGTTGCCACCACAGTCGTTGCCCTGCTGGCGCTCTCGGCCAGCGCACCCAAAGAACCCGTTCCCCTATACAAGAATCCATCAGCCGCCATCGACAGACGCGTACAGGATCTTCTGAAGCGCATGACTGTCGACGAGAAGGTGGGCCAGCTCTCGACGTTACTGGGCTGGGAAATGTATGACAAGCAGGGGGCTACCATTCAGGTCAGTAAGAAGTTCGAGCAGGCTGTCCAGGAACAGAAAATCGGTGCTTTGTGGGCCACCCTGCGTGCCGATCCCTGGACCCAGAAAACCCTGACCAATGGCCTGAATCCGGCCCAGGCTGCCCAAGCCACGAACGCTCTCCAGAAATACGCCGTGGAACACAGCCGGTTGGGCATTCCGTTGTTACTGGCCGAAGAGTGTCCGCACGGCCACATGGCCATCGGCACCACCGTGTTTCCAACGGCGCTCGGCCAGGGCAGCACCTGGAATCCGGCTTTAATCGAGCAGATGGCTACCGTCATCGCACAGGAGGCCCGGCTTCAGGGCGCGCACATTGGCTACGGCCCTGTACTCGATCTGGCCCGCGAACCCCGCTGGTCGCGCGTGGAGGAAACCTACGGAGAAGATCCCGTGCTGACGAGTCAGCTGGGGAGTGCCATGGTGCGGGGCTTTCAGGGGAAAAACCTGAAAAGTGGCGTCAACATTATATCGACACTCAAGCATTTTGCCGCGTATGGCGTTCCCGAAGGGGGGCACAATGGTGGCAGCGTCAGTCCGGGCATGCGTGAACTACAACGGTCTTACTTACCGGCGTTCGAAGCGGCCGTAAAGGCGGGTGCTCTGTCGGTCATGACGGCTTACAATTCCATCGATGGGATTCCCTGCTCGGCCAATCCCTATCTGCTGAAAACGATTTTGCGGGATCAGTGGGGGTTCAAAGGCTTTACCGTGTCTGACCTGACCAGTATTTCGGGTCTTTACGGCACGCACCGGGTAGCGGCTACGCCCGCTGATGGCGCTGCCCTGGCCATCAACGCGGGGCTGGACGATGATTTGAGTGGCTACGGTTTTGGTAAAGCCCTGCTGGACGCCATTCGGCAGAAAAAAGTGGGTATGGCGGTGCTGGATACGGCGGTAAGCCGCGTCTTACGCCAGAAATTTGCAATGGGTTTGTTCGATAATCCCTATGTTGATGTTCAGAAAGCGTCGGCGGGGGTAAAAACGGATGGTCACGTGAAGCTGGCTCGCCAGGTGGCTCAGGAGGCCATTGTCTTGTTAAAGAACGAAAATAACCTGCTGCCTCTGGCTAAAACGACCAAACGCATTGCCGTCATTGGCCCTAACGCCGACAATGTATATAACCAGCTGGGCGATTATACCGCGCCCCAGCCCGACGGTTCGGTTATAACGATGCTACAGGGTATCCGGGCAAAATTTGGCTCCGGTGCCAGCGTAACCTACGCCAAAGGATGCAGCATTCGGGATACGTCATCGGCGGGTATTGCCGAAGCCGTACAAACGGCCCAGACCGCTGATGTGGTGGTGCTGGTGCTGGGTGGTTCCAGCGCGCGCGATTTCAAAACCGAGTACCAGACAACCGGCGCGGCTTCGGTCAAAGCAACGGAGGTATCAATCAGCGATATGGAAAGTGGCGAAGGATTCGACCGGTCGTCGCTGGATTTGATGGGGCGCCAGCAACAGCTGCTGGAGGCCGTCGTCAAAACCGGCAAACCTGTTGTGCTGGTACACGTTCAGGGTCGTCCGCTGAACATGAACTGGGCAGCCGCGCACGTATCAGCCCTCCTAACGACCTGGTATCCGGGACAGGAAGGGGGCAACGCGCTGGCCGATGTGTTGGCTGGCGACTACAATCCGGCTGGTCGGCTCCCCATCTCGATACCCAAATCGGTGGGTCAGTTGCCCGTTTACTACAATGCCAAGAAACCGGCCAGCCACGACTATGTTGAAGTCGACGCCAAGCCATTGTTTGCGTTTGGGTACGGCCTGAGCTATAGTACATTCGATTACAGTAACTTAGCCATACAGGTAACGGGCTCAGGGCAGAATACCAAGGCCAGGGTTTCGTTCTCGGTTAAAAATACGGGTACCCGGGATGGCGACGAGGTCGTTCAGCTGTATGTCGATGACAAGGTTAGTTCCGTTGTGGGACCCATCAAGCAACTGAAGAAATTCAGACGGGTTCCGCTCAAAGTTGGGGAACAGAAAATCATCGATTTCGACCTGACTCCCGATGATCTCAAGTTACTCAACGCATCCATGCAGTGGGTGGCTGAAGCAGGTGCGTTTACCGTTATGGTAGGCCCCTCATCCGATGTTGTCCGGCTCACCAAAGCGTTTGACTTGCCGGACAGTATCTATCTGAACACGACGAAGTAGCCATACCCTTTTCATGGTAATACGGCTTTCCCTCCTCGGATGGCCCGTAGAACATGGATTCATTGTTGTCAGTATGGCAAAAATGCGTTTATAACAACCTTAACTTTCAATTACCTTGACATCGTTGACCAAAATACTCGTTTACGCCGTTGCTGTCTGTCTGGGAATGCAGCCGCTGGCTGCTATAAGCCAGTCGGTTAAAGCGGGAAAAAAACCAGCCGGACTCACCCGCTACGTCGATCCGTTTATTGGCACCGGCTTTCATGGGCACGTGTTCATGGGGGCAAACGTCCCATTTGGAGCCGTTCAACTGGGCCCTACACAAATGTCGCAGGGGTGGGACTGGTGTTCAGGTTATCATTATTCGGACTCGCTGATCGTCGGCTTTGCGCATACTCACCTGAACGGAACCGGTATTGGCGACCTGGGCGATGTGCTGCTGATGCCTACAACCGGCCCGGTCAAACTGACCCGAGGCACGACGCAGGACAGCCGGAGTGGCTACGCATCCCGTTTTTCGCACAAGGAAGAAACCGCCCGGCCCGGCTACTACGCCGTTAGACTGCAGCGCTACAACATCGGGGTTGCCCTGACCGCCACCGAACGAGTTGGCCTGCATCAGTACACATTTCCCAAGGCCAGCGACGCGCATATTACCATCGATCTGGGCGAAGGCGTGGGTGATCGACCAACGGAAACGTATCTGGAACAACTCAATGATTCAACGCTGGCGGGATACCGTTTTTCGAAAGGATGGGCGCCCGATCAGCGGTTGTATTTTGCGATCATTCTGGCCAAACCGATTCGGCAGCTGGTGCTTTACAGCGATCAGACGGCTGTAACAGGCTCGTCGGCCAAAGGGGTTCGAATAAAGGGGGTGATCAGTTTTGCCACACAAGCCAATGAAAAGGTGCTGGTGAAAGTGGGGATTTCGCCCGTTAGCGCAACCAATGCGCTGGCGAATATTCGGGCTGAATTGCCCCACTGGAATTTCGCCAACGTAGCCGCCGATGCCGATGCTGCCTGGAACCGTGAGCTGGGTAAAATTGTCGTGAAAACCAACGACCAGAACCGGCTGAAAATCTTCTACACCGCCTTGTTTCATACACAGGTGGCCCCGTCTTTGTTCAATGACCATAACAGCGATTATCGCGGGGCCGATAAGCAGGTGCACACGAAGGCCACCTTTGCCAACATGACCACCTTCTCACTCTGGGATACTTACCGGAGTGCTCATCCGTTGTTTACGCTGACCCAGCCCCGGCGCGTATCGGACATGGTGAACAGCATGCTGGCGATCTGCGATCAGCAGGGAAAACTTCCGATCTGGCACCTGGTTGGCAATGAAACCAACACCATGCCGGGTAACAGTGCCATACCTGTTATTGCCGACGCCTGTTTGAAAGGCGTTGCGGGCATCGACGTGAACCGGGCATTCGAGGCCATGAAAAAAAGCGCCATGCTGGATGATCGGGGACTAAAATTCGTGAAGTCGAAAGGCTACATACCCGCCGATAGTCTGGTAGAAAGTGTAGCGCAGGGGCTCGAATACGCCATCGACGACTGGGCCGTTGCGCAGGTAGCCAGAAAGCTGGGTAAGCAGGACGATTACGCCTATTTCAGCAAACGAGCCAAGGCTTACCAGCAGTATTTCGACCCGGAAACCCGGTTTATGCGCGGTCGCGTGTCGGATACTGAACGGCGTACCCCATTCAGTCCCATCGTGTCCCGGCACATGAAAGACGATTTTGCCGAAGGAAACGCCTGGCAATACACCTGGCTGGTGCCGCACGATGTCGAAGGGTTGATTGCGTTGTTCGGGAGTGAAAAAGCGTTTACGCAAAAGCTGGATTCGCTGTTCGTTGTCAAAGGCGATATGGGCAAGGAAGCGTCGAACGACATAACCGGCCTGATCGGGCAATACGCCCACGGTAACGAACCCAGTCATCACATCACCTACCTCTATGGCTACATCGGGCAGCCGGGTAAGACGGCCGAAAAGGTGCGCTTTGTCCTCGACAGCATGTACACGACCCGCCCCGATGGGTTGATTGGTAACGAAGATGTCGGGCAAATGTCGGCCTGGTACGTATTGTCGGCCATGGGCTTCTATCCGGTCAATCCCGCCAATGGAGCCTACGTGTTCGGTAGTCCCGTTTTTGACGAAGTAAGCTTACCACTCGAAAACGGCAAGACATTTCGGATCAATGTACAAAACAACCGTGGCGCGAATCATTATATCAAACAAATGACGCTAAATGGTAAGCCTTATACGAAAGCGTATCTGACGCACCAAACCATTTTGGACGGTGGTACGCTGACGATTATTATGGATAACAAACCCGGTACCGACTGGGGCGTCCGGCCGGAAGATCGAGCGCGCTCTGTTAGCCGGTGAGCAGTCTGTTTAAACGCGCTACTTAGTCATAATTTGGCTAGGTAGCGCGTCATGCCGAACTTGTTTCGGCATGACGCGCCAAGAAACTACTCTACTAAGTTTAATAGCTTCAGAGGTCGTTTGGGAAATAGTTTTTGTCCTGCGTCAGCAAGATAAAAAAGCTGGAATAAAGCGTTTTAACAGGTTTCAAGACCCGCTCCAGCCATTACTTCCGGCGCGTGGCCCATTCCTGGCCGGGTGTATCGACGCGGAAGGTTTCAATGTTTCCCTGGTCCTGTAGCGTGACATAAGCCGTGCGCCCATCGCTGCCACCGAACGCAATATTGGTCGGTTTCTTGCCGATCAGCTGAATCTCCTGAAGTACCTTTCCCGCTGGCGATAATTTGACGACGGTGCCTTTCCCGTAGCGGACAATGTACAGGTTCCCCTTTGTATCGCACCGCATACCGTCCATGCCGAAATCGGGAAACTCGATGAGTAGTCGCTTGTGGCTCACCTGCCCATCGGCCGATAGATCATACGCCCATACCTTGCGTTGCGCGGATTCATTGACATACAGGGTTTTGTTGTCCGGGCTGACGTCGATGCCGTTGGTCGTGCCCATATTGGCTTCCAGCAGCGTTACTTTGCCATCCGTATCAATGCGCCAGATATTGCCGGTATTGTCTTTCCAGTTCGGATCGCTAGCATACAGCCGGTCTTTGCTGTCGATGGCAATATCATTGGGCTGATTCATGCGGGGCTCATTGGCGAAAACGCTGAGTTTTTTGGTGCCCATGACTACCTTCAGGATGTTGTGTTTCGGGTAATCGGCAATGAACATATCGCCCCGTTTGCTGAACCGAATCCCGTTGCCGATGCTGCCGTCCGGCAACTCAATAAACACGCTGGCTTTCCCCTCAGGCGTTACCTGGCCGATCGTGCCTTGTTTGCCAAAATTTACAGCATACAGCATGCCCGCCTTATCGACGGCTGGCCCTTCGACACCGGATGTAAAGCCGTTGGCCGGGGTAAAAAGGCTTGATTTGACTATATCGTCGACGGTTGGCAGAACAGTTGCTGCTGATAGGGAAAGCAGGCAGGCACCGGCCAGAGCGAGGCTGGCAAAACGATGTATTGACATGAACATAACGGATGCGTAAGGCTATAAACGGGCTGACGACAGCCCGTAAGGCCAAAAGTAAGAAAGATACCGTTGCGAACTACGAACGCGGTTGCTGCGTCACCACAACAGGGTTGGCAATCCCATTGAGGTCATATACGATTTTACCCTTGCGAATGGTCATTTCGCATTCCAGCTTTTGTTTGCCTTCAATTTTGTGGCCGGTATAATCGAAGAAACCGAAATAGCCCGTATCGCGCACCTCGAATTTACCTTCGTGTAATTTGAGAATGGCCACGTCGGCTACGGACCCGACCGATATGCTGCCCAATTCAGGGCGTTTGATGGCCTGCGCGGGACTCCAGGTGCTGGCCTTGATGACACTCGGGAGATTCATGCCCATCGCCATAAATTTCGACATCACGTTGAGCATGTCTTTCATGGCATTGTTCATGCTGCCCGTATGGATGTCGGTGCTGATCGTGTTGGGATAAAAGCCGCTTTTGATAGCCGGAATGGCCTGCGAAAACGCAAAGCTGATGCCACCGTAGCCTACATCGAAGATGATTCCTTTCTTCTGGGCCTCCCACACGAACGGCTTCACTTTATTGGTGGTCACGTCCAGAATCGGTTCGCGCGTTTTCAACTGACCGAAACAATGCGTAAAAATATCGCCGGGGCGCAGGTGTTTCAGAAACAGCTCCTCGATGGACAGGGTAGGGGTACTGCCGCCAAAATCGATCATGACCGGTAGATTGGCCAGTTTCCCGGCTTCAACGGCGCGGTTTGTCGGCGTCCAGTCGTAGCCATTGAAATGGGCCAGCTTAACACCCACCACAAACTCGGGGTATTTTTTTGCCATATCTGCCGTTTGCTGGGCGTCCATGTCGTCGATATTCTGCTCGAATTTACCGCCCCGCATACCGCTGCCCACAATGTTGAGCAGCGATAAGACCCGCGTCTGCGACAGGTCGATGGTTTGCTTTTTAAACGTCTCGAAATCGCGCCAGCCCGAGCAGCCTGCATCGACAATGGTGGTTACGCCATTGCGAAACGTGAACGCATCGGGCGGCAGGGCGTTCGGTCCGTTGCTGTACGTCTGGTCGAGATTCGTCCCAAAAAAGACATGGGTGTGCATGTCGATCAGGCCGGGCGTTACGTACAACCCCTTGGCGTCGACTACCTGAATAGCACCTTTTGCGTCGATGGATTTGGCGACCTGCACAATTTTTCCGTCGGCAATGGCGACGTCCATGATCGCATCGATATTATTTTTCGGGTCGATCACATGCCCGCCTTTGATAACGACAGTATAGGACTGCGCCAGGCACAGCGTGCTGCAAAGCGCGAAAAAGAGGAGAAAGGCTAGTTTCATGGTTGAGGGTTGTTTTTGTCATTCCGACGAAGCGGGGCGGCCCGTGCCGAGGAATGACAAAAACGCTACGTTACGCGGCAGCTTTGGTGAGTTCTTCTTTGATGCGTTTGGCGACTATTTTCTCCTGGCCGGGCTTAAGCATCCAGACGGTTACGCCGATGTGGCTGGGGCCACTGCCGCCAACCTCAATGGATGGGTCGCCTTTGCGCAGGGCTTCCTGTAGCTCTTTGCCCGTGATGCGTAATTTGGCCGGATCCCAGGCAATGCGTAGTGTCGGCGTGTGATTGCCCAGTGGGGGCACATGGACTTCGGTGGTTACGCCGGTTACGGTTTTTACGGTATTCTCGACATAAGCGGTTCCTTCTTCCCAGGTTTTCCACACTTTGGCGTGGTCTTCGTTGATAAACCGCTCCAGGGCGACATACATACCCAGAATCTCTTCTTTATTGACCTTCATGCCCCGGCCAATGTTGAAACCACGGGGCGGCATATGAAGCCGGGCGGCCGAAATAATATCTTTCTTACCCATTAACAGGCCTGCACTTTGCGGGCCACGCATGGCTTTTCCACCCGAAATCACGACAAAATGAAAGCCCATGTCGTTGAATTTCCAAAGGTTCTCCACGGGTGGCACATCGGCGGCAATGTCGATGGAGGTCGGAATGTTGTGCTTCTTGCCCAGGGCCACCCACTCTTCGTGCATGATCTTGCCTTTGTCGGCTTCGATGTGCAGGAAGTGCATAAGGGCCGTGTTTTCGTTGATGGCTTTCTCCACATCCGCTGCCGTTTCGACCACCACGATTTTGCAGCCGGTATTGGTCAGAGCGTGGTTATAGACGATGTCATGCGCTTTCTGGCAGATGACTTCGGTTTTCATGCCGGTGCCTGCCAGATGGGGGAGTTGTTCCACCTTCTTCTGGTCCATACCGGTCAGGATACCGGCCAGGCCAAGGGTCATGCCCGAGAACGCCCCCGACGTAACAACGGCCGCTTCGGAGTGAACCATCTGGGCGATTTTTGCGCCTACTTTATCCTGAATTTCATCCAGCAGACAAAATTCTTTAGCCCCGTAATTGATCGCGTCCAGCACCTCGTCGTGCATCAGCGAGCCGGTCATGTACGTGAGGGTACCAGCCGCGTTAATGAACGTCCGGATGCCAAATTCCTTAAATAAATCGCGTTTGGGCGCCACTAGTGGGGCCGCTTCTGCGTCCAGCGATAGGGGTATACCGCCAACCAGACCCCCCAGAATGGGGACGCTGGACAGGCGCTTAATGAGTTTGCGTCGGCTTAACATGGAGGAGAGTTGAGGAGGTTAGATGTATGCAATGCAATCCATTTCAACCAGCGACTGGCCCGGTACACCGCCATAAACGGCCACGGTCGTCCGCACGGGTGGTTTGCTGCCAAACCGGCCTTTGTACACCTCATTCATGGCTTTGTAATCATTCAGGTCGTGGAGAAAGACACTCACTTTCAAAACTTTGTCCATCGACGAGCCCGCTTTGATCAGTTCTTTTTCCAATTCCTTGAGTACTTCGTCGGTGTGTACTTTAATGTCGCCGTCTTTGTGATAACCTTTGCCCGCTACGAAAACCAGGTTACCCAGCTTGGTTGAACCCGAAAAGAGCGGGACGTCATCCTGCGTAACGACGTTGAAGACTTCTTTCTGGGCGGCTGGTTCAGCTGATGCGGTGCTGGCTGTTTCGGCCATTGCTTTGCTGGCAGTACTTAGCCCAACGATACCGGCGGCAGAAGCGAAAAGGCGTTTTAGAATAGAACGGCGTTGTGTTTCCATGAGAAAATAAACAGGTTGGTTGTTATCGTTTGGTTTTTGTATTGAGTTTACGCTTAGGAGCTGCTTCTTTGTCTATCGCAAGCCTGACTTCATTGACTTCTCCGGCCGTAATAGCATCGGCGGTATTGCCGAAGTTCTGCCGGATGTGGGTTAGGACTTCAGCCAGGTCTTCGTTCTTCAGGAAGCTGTGCTGGGGCATGGCATTGTTGTACGATTGCCCCTTGACATCAATGGGGCCTTCCAGCCCCTTGAGCAGCACCGTAATCAGTTTCTTTTTGTCGCCTGTTACCCATTCCGAACCAGCCAGGGGTGGAAACCGCTGCGAATCGCCCAGGCCGTTGCGCTGGTGGCAGGCCGAGCAATACACGCCGTACACTTTACCACCGGCAACGGGTTGGTCGCGGTCCAGGTTGTCGGCCACAACGTCCGGGTCACGGATGTTAGACATCTTTTTGCGGCTCTCCATCTGCGCCAGTTGGGCCGGGCCAAATGCCTGTTTGTTGCCTTTGTAGGTAACCCGCCAGATTTTTCCTTTTTCGGTTTCGGCAATGTACAGAGAGCCATCCGGGCCCATCGCAATACCCATTGGGCGGTAGACAGCGTCGCTCACATTGACAATAGGATCGACACCCGCGAAGCCGTCGGCGAAAACTTCCCAATCGCTGGCGAGTGTGTTTGCTTTTGCTGGCACAAACCCGATAAAGTAGCCCGCCTGTGGGTACGGAGCCCGGTTAGTTGAGCCATGAAACGCAATGAACGCTCCGTTCTTGTACCGTTCCGGGAAGCCGTTCTTAGCGGTTGTGCCCTGATAAAACAACATGTCGTTGGGTGCCCAGTGAGCCGGAAATCCGATTATTGGTTTTTCGTAGTTGCCACAACGGCCAACCGTTTTTCCATCACCCCCGTACTCCGGATTGAGCAGTTTTTTGCCCTGCGCCTGATCGTAATAGCAATACGGCCAGCCACCATCCATGCCATCTTTCACCTGAAAAAGCTCTTCCGCCGGAAAGACGGCGCTTTGCCAGGGCGTGTATTTCTCGGCCCACAGCATCAGAAAATCATCGCGTCCGTGCTGAAGCGCGTACAGGCTATTGTTGGTTGGATTCCAGTCCATACCAACCACCGAGCGTAAACCTGTAGCGTACCGATGCCCATCTTTCTGCGTCTGCCCGTTCTTGTTAGCATCGAACTGCCAGATACCGCCATGATCTTCCAGCATCGGGCAGGGATCAATACCCGCCATGTTGGGCGTCCGGTTTTTGGGCTGGCATCCGTTAGAGGGTGCTCCGAACGCTACATACATGTGCCCGTCGTTGTCGAACGTAATGGGCTTGGCAATGTGCTCGTGCATACCGTGCTTGTGGTCGTCGGTCAGAATGGTTTCCATGGGGCTGCTGGGTACCAGTTCACCGGGCTTGAGCTTATAGCGGAATACGTTCATTTCGGAGCTGAAATAAAGATACCCCTTATAGACACGCATGGCCGTGCCGTAGGCTCGCTCGCGGCCAATGCCCCCAAACCGTTTGATGATATCGGCGCGACCATCGCCGTTGGTATCGCGCAGTGCAATGACCGATTCGTCTTTTTCGCGGGCGAAGCGAGCCTTCACGTAAATGTCGCCGTTCTCGTTAACGGCCAGGTGCCGGGCCCGACCGGGCAGGCTATCCACCACAACCGTTGCTTCAAAGCCTTCGGGCAGAAACAGCCCCGCGTTGGCGTCTGTCTGGACCGGCAGACCATTCCGTGTAGTACGCTGGGTAAATCCGACAAAAGCCAGCAAGGCAAGAAGGAGGCCTTTGGTGTAATATTTTGTCATTGGGTAGGGAAAAGAATAGTTTATCAGCCTTTTTTACACGACGGAAACCTGAACAGTACAGCTCAATGAAGGAATTTAAAATCAGCGGTCCGACGTAGTATGAAAAGGTTAATTTGCTCGTGATTTACTAGTTCGAATGGGCAATACCAATGCCATTCAGATCATACACGATTTTGCCGCCTTTAATGGTCATTTCGCATTCGAATTTCTGCTTGCCCATCATCTTGTAACCAGTTTTGTCGTAGAAGCCAAACGTACCCTGCCGCATCGAAAAGATGGCTACATCCGCAATGGCACCAACCGATAAATGCCCCAGATTTTCGCGCTTAATGACCTGGGCGGGCGTCCAGGTGCTGGCTTTGATCACGCTCGGAATGTCTTCGCCCATCGCCACGAATTTGGACATGATGCTGAGCATGTCTTTCATGGAGCCGTTCATACTGCCGGTGTGTAAGTCCGTACTGATGGTAGTGGGGTAAAACTTAGCCTTCACGGCCGGAATGGCCTGCGAATAGTTGAAACTGGCTCCGCCATAGCCGACGTCGAATACAATCCCTTTTTTACGGGCTTCCCACGCAAACGGCTTCACCGTTTTGGTTGCTTCATCCACAATCGTTTCGCGGACGTTCCCTTCCAAAAGCGTGTAGGCATGGGTGAAAATGTCGCCGGGGCGAAGGTGCTTCATGAACAGTTCTTCGAGCGAGAGGGGTGGGTTGTTGCCGCCGAAGTCGATGATGACGGGCATGTCGGCCAGTTTTCCGGCCGCTACGGCATGATCGACGGGAGCCCAGCTTGGCCCCTGGAAGTGGGCTACCTTGAAACCAACCACATCATTTTTGTTTTCGAGGGCGACTCTGGCGGCCATTTTCGGGTCCATATCAGTCGTGTCCTGCTCGAACACACCCCCGCGCATGCCTTCCCCCACAATGTTCAGAAAGGAAAGAACACGTGTCTTCGACGTGAAAATAATGTTTTTCTTAAACGTCTCGAATGATTTCCAGCCCGCGCCACCCGCATCGACAATGGTCGTAACGCCCACCCGGAAGGTGAAACCATCGGGAGCAACCGCCACGAGTCCGTTGCTCAGATAATGGTCAGGTTCGGTGCCATAAAATACGTGCCCGTGAATATCGATCAAACCAGGGGTCACGTACATGCCTTTGGCATCGACAACCTGTTTGGCCTGTTTGGCGTCAATCGTTTTAGCGACCTGAACCACCTTGCCGTCGGTAATGGCGACATCCATGAGCGCATCGATGTTATTTTTCGGGTCGATCAGACGCCCGCCTTTAATAACGAGACTGTATGGCTGTGCCCAGGCCCAATTGGTAAGAAGGAAAAGGAGTAGGAATAGAGGTTTCATAGAGGAGTAATGCATCATCGCGTGGTGGTTCGGTATACGGACAGGATGTCGAATGCGGACCACCACGCGATGTTACACAGCAGCTTTGGTGAGTTCTTCTTTCAGTCGGGCAGCTACAATTTTATCCTGGCCGGGTTTGAGCATCCAGGTTGTCATGCTGATACCGTTTGGTTCGCCAACGACCTCGATCGACGGATTGCCGTTACGCAGGTTTTCCTGTAAGGCCTTGGTCGTCAGGTTTACTTTTCCGGCTTCCCATACTACCCGCATGGATGGGGTGTGGTTGCCCAGCGCGGGCGCGTACGTCTCGACCGTTACCCCGTTTATTCCTTTCACTGCATTGGCAATAACGGCCACCCGATCTTCCAGCATTTTCCACTCTTTCTGATGATCGAGTTTGATGAACTTATCGAGGGCGACATACATACCCAGAATCTCTTCTTTATTAACCTTCATGCCCCGGCCAATGGTGGAACCGCGCGGAGGCATGCTGAGCCGGGCGGCCGCGATGTATTGCTTTTTGCCCATCAGGATACCCGCGCTTTGGGGGCCACGCATGGCTTTTCCACCCGATACACACACCAGATCAAAACCCATGTCATTGAATTTCCAGAGATTTTCGACGGGCGGCACATCGGCCGCAATATCGATCATCGTCGGGATGTTGTGCTTCTTGCCCAAATCCACCCAAGCCTGATGCTGGACCTGCCCCTTGTCGGACTGAATGTTCAGGAACCATAGCAAGGCTGTTTTCTCATTGATGGCTTTCTCGGCTTCTTCCAGTGTTTCTACCTGAATAATTTTGCAGCCTGTGTTGGTCAGCGCGTGCGAATAGCCGATGTTGTGCGCCTTCTGGGCAATGACTTCGGTTTTCATGCCGGTGCCTTCCAGATGCGGCAGTTGCTCCACTTTATTCTGGTCCATGCCGGTGAGCACCCCGGCCAGCCCGAGGGTCATGGCGGAGAAGCACCCCGCCGTTACCACCGCCGATTCGGCATGGGTCAGGGCGGCAATTTTCTCACCGACTTTGGTCTGAACGTCATCCAGCATAACGAATTCTTTGGCGGATGCCTGGATGGTTTCCAGAACGTCATCTTCCATCAGCGAGCCCGTCATGGCTGTGTAGGTACCGGCGGCATTGATGAAGGTGCGCAGGCCAAGCTCTTTCAGCACATTCCGGGAGGCCGCTGTTGCGGGCGCTGCAAGTACCGATTGCAGGGGCGCTGCACCCCCGAACAGGCCGCCCAGAACGGGTATGGCCGATAGGTTTTTGATAAGGTTTCTTCTGGAGAGCATGGTAAGCTGGGGTTGAAGGCTAAGCCTTTGTTACTCAAAAATAAACGTTCCGTATTTCTTGAATTCGTGGAAGCTTCCGCTTGTCTTTTGCCATGACCAGGTGGCGTAACTGTGGTCGTAATCGATCCGGTAGAGGTTTCCCCGCCATTGGGTACCTGGAGCGGGCGTTGTCTGAACAATAGGTCTCAGCAAGCGATAGGGAATGAAAAACTCACCTGTCCACCCGGTTACATTGCCCTTGCTCACTCTGGGGCCGCCCTGTGTGCTGGTGGCGTGCTGTACTTTCAGGTTGCCTTCGTACCGCCAGGGTTTCCAGCCGTGGAAGTCGCCATTGATGTTCGGGACCAGGATGGCTAATTCGTAATTCAGGGGAGACAGCTCATATTCAAAGTAAATGGGCACGGACTGATCGGGCCAGAGAAATACCTCGATGACATCTTCTTTAAATAATGAGCCGTAATCTTCCTGAATGGTCGACGTTAGTTTCTCGTCCTCATTCTGAAATAAAAAATAGACACCGGTAGTTGAATACAGTAGTTTAACCTTTGTGGTATAGGGCTTACCGGCGGCTTCCTGGGGCGTAATGCGTACCCAGTCGGTCTTTGCCCAGTTCGCATGATCGCCAATTCCATTGACCTGAAAATCATCCGTTCGGCGAATGATCAGTTTCGTCGAATCGCTTTTCTGAGCAAACCCACGAGTACCGATCAGACTAAGTAAAATAGCGACAAAGAAAAAGGCAGGTTTCATCCGTTGTTGTCATTTGTCCCCCACGGTTCAGCACCGACTGGCCGTGGGGGACGCCCGTTTACACGTAGGCAATGCAGTCAATTTCAACGAGCGAGTCGCCGGGCACGCCCGCGTGCGTAGATACCGTCGTGCGCACGGGTGGCTTGTTGCCAAACCGGCCCTGATATACCTCGTTCATCGCCTTGTAGTCGTTCAGGTCGTGCAATAGAACGTTTACTTTCAGGACTTTATCCATCGAAGAGCCTGCTTTAATCAATTCCTTTTCAATCTCCTTGAGCACATGATCCGTGTGCGCTTTAATGTCGCCCTCGAAGTGAGCCCCCGCCCCGGAAACAAAGATCATGTTGCCCAGCCGTGTCGACCCGGAATAGAGGGGTACATCCGTACTGGGTACATCCGTACTGGGTACATCCGTACTGGGTACATCCGTACCGGATACGTCCATACCGGATACGCCCGTGTCTGTATTTGGGGTGTTCTTCTCTGGTTCATTGTCGGCTAATGCAGCCGAAAATGCGCCTGCTCCGGCAGTGCTGGTCAGCGTGGTAAAAAGGCGTTTCAGAATAGATCGGCGGTGGGCTTTCATGGGCTGAAGATGGCGTTGTTTTTATAGAAAGAAAGTCAAAGTGATACTCAGGTTACTTATCCCACCAGACAACGCTGGAAAGTGTGTTGGTGCCACCCTGCCGAGTCCGTGCTTCGAGGAAGTTGGTTCGGTTATAGGTTTCTTCCGAATCGGGGATAACAAAGCGGGTGGGTATTTTGCCCCCCGTAAGATTACCCGGATAATTGGTTGGGGTAAGAACCGGATAGCCCGTACGTCGCCAGTTGGAGAATATCTCATACTCATCTTCCAGGAAAAGAGATACCCACTTCTGCGTCTGGATCTGCTCCATCTGCTGGGCTACGGTTCCATCGGTTTTGTATGGGTTCGCAGTCAGATAGGCGTTGATTCTGGCGTCCGAAATGGTACCGCCCGTTCCGAACAATGACCACTGGCGCATCCCGGCTTTTACGGCATTGGTGTAGGCCGCCGATGCCGTTGTTCCGCTGGCCCAGCCCCGTACCGATGCTTCGGCCAGCAGCAGGTTCGTTTCGGCATTGCCTATTACAATTAACGGGTTGCTGTATTTCAGCAACGTGTTGGGATTCGGCTCAGAAAACGAGTTGAAATTGGCAGGCAGGCTGTTGTAAGCCGCATTCTGCATGCCGCTTTGCAAAGCGGTTGTCGTATCGGCGGTAAACGTTTTGCCATCCGTACTGGTCCACACAATAGAGATGACGTTCAGGCGCGGATCTTTGGTGTTTTTCAGGTAATCGATAAACGTTTTGGCGTATTTGCCACCCTCCACGTTATCGCCACCGGGCGTAATGTAGTCGGTGCTGATCAGGCCATTGGCAATGAAGTTCCGGCTGGCCGTTTGTGAACCATCAACGTAGGCGATTATGGCCCGGTCGGCATCGTCCAGCACAACACCACCGGCAATGGCTTTTTCAACCCAGGTTTTAGCCAGAGTGGCATCTACTTCGGTCAGGCGCATACCCAGCCGCAGCATAAGCGAGTACGCGAATTTTTTCCATTTGGTAATGTCACCACCATACATCAGATCGGCCGTACCAAACGTTGCTTTGGTTGCATCGAAGGCGGTAATGGATTCGTCAAGCTCCTTCAGCAGATCGGCGTAGATCGCCTGTTGGGTATCGTACTTAGGGCTGTAGTTTTTCGTAGACAGGGCTTTCCCCGCGTCAAAGTAAGGGATGTCGCCGTACATGTCCGTCAGGCGATGGAAAATGTAGGCTTTCCAGATCCGGGCCGCCGACCGTTTGTTAATATCGATCGGGTTGGTCGACACAGCGTCGATCACCTGCTGAATAGAAATCACGGCGCCCTGCCCGGCAGCGGTGCCCGCGTAGGCGTTCCAGTTGCCGGACGAGTAACTGTAATTAAAGTATTTATCGCCGGCCGCCGGTACTTCCTTGTAGGTCGCGAACTGCTGCATCGACTGGCCGATGGTCAGGTAGGCCGCGCCGGTGAAGTTGGTACTTACGCCGTCTAACTGAGCTCGGGTAAACAGGTAGCCCGGTACTACTTCCGCGTATTTGTTGGGGTCTACGTTCATCTCCTCGAAGCCTTTATCGCAGGCCGACAGGAGCAGAACGAACGGGACTATATAACTTAGTTTTTGGATCAGATTTTTCATGGTCAGTAGGTTAGCCGGTTAGAATTTTACCATTAAGTTTACCCCGAGGCTTCTGGTTCTGGGTACGCCGAATGCTTCCAGACCCTGTGCGTTCGTGCTTGTGTAACTCGACTCCGGATCGAAATACTGATTCTTTTTGTCCTTGTAAAGGATGGCCAGGTTACGGGCTACCAGAGAAACAGTGGCCGATTGCAGCTTTAGAAAGGGTAGTTTGCCAACGGGCAGGTTGTAGCTCAGAACCACCTGACGCAGTTTTACAAAGTCGTTGTTGAACATGAACATGGCCGTGTAGTTCTTGTCGTTGTCATAGTAGGTGTCAACATCTTCTTTGGCCCAGGTTTTTGTGTATGGAGCGCCTTCCGGGGTTACACCCGTTACGGTCAAACCGGTTTCGCGGCCGGGCAGTGTTTCCTGGGGTAGGCCAAACCGATAGGCGTACTGGTACAGGTTCGAATAAACAATGCTACCGAATTTACCGTCGATCAGCAGGTTCAGCGAGAAGTTTTTGTACCGGAAATTGTTGGTGATGCCCATCGTTAATGGCGGGGTGCCCTGTCCGATTTCTTCCAGATTTCCCCGAACGGCGTAACCACTGGCTGTGTTGAACACAACGTTTCCATTGGCGTCGGTTTTCTTCCGGTATCCCCAGACTGTGCCATACGGTCTGTCCAGTACGTTTCGCACCAGTCCGCCCCCAACACCCTGGCCGATGTCGACGCCGGTGATGCCTTCGGCCAGCTGTTCAATTTTGCTTTTGTTGTAAGCCATATTGAAGCTAACATCCCAGCCGTAAGTTGCTTTTTTTACGGGGGTACCCGTCAGTAATAACTCGACACCCTTGTTGCTCAATGCGCCTACGTTCAGCAGAGCAGACGTGTAGCCCGACGAAAGGGCGATGTTCGACGTGACGATGTCGTTCGTTGTTTTCCGGTTGTACAGCGTGAGGTCAATACCAACCCGGTTGTTCAGGAACTTACCTTCGATACCAGCCTCGTAGGTGGTGGATGTCAATGGCTTAAGGTCCGGGTTTGGCACCTGCGATGAGGATAAAACCTGCACCGGCCGACCGTTGTGACCACCCTGTTGCATGGCGTAGTACTGATAGATCTGGTAGGCGTTGACGGTAGCACCACCCACCTGTGCCCAGGAGGCCCGTACCTTGGCAAAATTGATCGCTTTCGGTAACTGGACGGCATCGGAGAGAATAAACGATCCACCCACCGATGGGTAGAAAATATGGTTACTTTTCGGATTCAGAACCGAGAACCAGTCCTGGCGACCCGACACGGTCAGGTAAGCGATGTTCTTATAGCCAAAGTCAGCTGAACCGAATACCGAGTTGATGGCGCTTTTGAAGTACGTCGGCGTCGTGGTTGAGGTAGCCAGGTTGGTGTAGCTATAGAAATACGGAACGGTGAACTCACTACCCTCAATCAGCGTCTGGTCGAAGATGGCTTTCTGTGCATTGCCACCCAACAGGGCCGAAAAGCTCAGGTCCTTGAAAAAGGTGGTGTTGTAATTCAGCGTCAGCATCCCGTTGGTTTCCGAAGAAGTCGTTTTGCGACCCTGGTATGACCCCAATGGCTGGTAAGCGTTGTTTGTTGGCTGAATGTACTCCGACGAGAAACTGTAAAAGTCCTGGCTCACGCTGCCTTTCAGGAACAGGTTGTCCAGAATATCGTATCGGATGCTTCCCTGGCTGATAAACCGGTGTTTTATATCGTTGTTCTTAAACTTGTTGACCACGAAATACGGGTTTGGCGCAGCCGGAACGGGATTCCACTCCATCTCTTTGCCGGTAACCGGATCATAACCCGGAGCAAGGCTGCGGATGTCAACTACATTGGCAATCAGGTAGGTAGCCCAGTGCGGGTTAAAATCGGCATAACCAACTTTGGGGCGATTGATCCCTTCTTCCACGTTGTACTGAAACACGGTTTCAACGCTCAGTTTCTTGCCCAGAAAGGCATTTAAGTTGAGGTTGGCAATACGCCGGGAGAAAGATGAATTCGGGACAATGCTATTGGATTGGGTATTGTTCAGACCCAGGCGGAAGTTTACCGTCTCGCTGCCACCCGTGAAGGCAACCGAGTTGATGTAGTTGCTGCCAGTACGGTAAAAGTTTTTCAGGTTATCTTTCTGGGGCGAATACGGGTGCAACTGCCCATCGACCTGGATCGTTGGCAGGCCATCCATCCGGGCACCGTACGAAAGCCGACCGGTGCTTTTTGCCTCCGTAACGGTTGTCGGTTTTTTACCATCGACTCCCTGTCCGTATTCGTACTGCCATTTCGGAATAACGGCAATGTCTTCGAATGTCGTGTTGCTATTGACCTCTACACCGACACCTTTCTGAGCGCGTCCTTTTTTGGTCGTGATCAGAATAACGCCATTGGAAGCCCGGGCCCCGTAAAGCGCAGCCGCCGGTCCCCCTTTCAAGACGCTGATGGATTCGATATCGTCGGGGTTGATGCCGCCAATACCATCGCCCCGGTCAACGTTCGGCCCGTTTCCGTCAGCAGTTGTACCACCGGGAGTACTGTTGTCCATCGGCATCCCGTTGATGACATACAGGGGCTGGTTATTGCCGTTAAGTGAGCCGTTTCCGCGGATAATGACCCGGCTCGACCCACCGGGGCCGGTTGACATACCGGTTGCGTTTACCCCGGCAATTTTACCGGTCAGGGCGTTAGCTACGTTGTTTTCGCGGGCCTGCGTAAATTCACTTCCCTTTACTTCAGACACGGCATAGGCCAGGGCTTTTTTCTCCCGCGCAATACCGAAAGCGGTTACGACTACTTCACCCAGCGTGCTGGCTTCAGGAGTCAGGCTTACCGAGAGGCTGCTCTGGTTGTCGACGGCGACTTCCTGCCGTTTATAGCCCACAAAGCTGAATACGAGCACCGATGGTTGGTCCGGAATATCCAGCGAAAACGTACCGTCGGCAATGGTCGTTGTGCCTTTCTGAGCATCTTTTATGATGACACTCACGCCCGGCAGACCCGCCCCTTTCTCGTCCAGAACAACGCCCGTAATCCGGCGCTTTGGCGCTTCCTGTTTTGTACTCGATTGGCTGTCAGGGCGTAATTCCTGCCGTTTTAAGATAATACGTTCCTGAAAAACTTCGTAGGCAACCTGATACGGTGAAAGAACTTTGGTGAGTACGTCGGACAGTGATTCGTTCTGAAACTTGTAATTGAGTTTACGTTCGGCCCCAAAAATTTGTGGGTTATAGAGGAACTTGACATGCGCAACGGTCTCCAGTTTATCCAGTACCTGCTCTACGTCAGTATTGGTTAGCTGGATAGATACGCGCTGCTCCAGTACCTTCTGGCCATTCACCTCGAAGGCGTGGGCTAAGGTTACAAAAGCGACAGAAAGAAAGGCCTGGTAGAATCCAATGCGCATGATTTTCTGCAGGGTCTTTTGACAAAGTACTCGTTTTAACATAGTTTTGGCTTTGGTCGGGTGAAAAATTCGGCACAATAAAGTCCCAGTCCGCTACACAGGCGGATATCGTATTAAGCGTACATGAGGGGCGATTTTGACGGCGGAGGTGTTAGCGCATCTCCGCTTTTTTTATGGGCAAATCAGAATCGGAGTGTTGTTGGTCATAGGCAGTCAGAGGGGTTAAATGAGTTTTGGTTGACAGCGGGTATTAACAGCCATTGCTACTGATAATAATGGTGCCATCTACCTGCTTGTAGCTGGCATTGATGGTATGACAGATCAAATCCAGTTTCTCAAAGAGGGGCTCGTTGGCAAAGGAGGCCGTCAGGTAACAGGCCCGCATAACCTCTTCGTCGAAAACAATCGTTACGCCATACGTCTGGGTAAGGGCGGAAAATACGTCGGCGATGGGCGTCCGTTTAAAGGCAAATGTTTGTTTAGGTAGGGTCTCTTCGAGCGGTACGGGGTTGTCGATCAGACTCTTGAGTAACTGGGTCCGCTCCGGCGAGAAGACAATCTGCTGGTTGGGAGTCAGAACGATGCCATCCAGTGTATACGACTCCGGCTGGTTGTTGATGGGTAACTGTTTCTGAGCATACACCGCCACCCGGCCCGTTTTGACAACTACTTTCATTTGCCGGTCTCCATCGAAAGCCTGCACGGTAAAGCTGGTTCCCAACACCTTCGTAACGAGCCCGTTGGCATACACATAAAACGGCTTCGTCGGGTTTTTGGTAACCTCGAAAAAACCTTTTCCTGACAGGTAAACTTCCCGGCGGTTCCCGGCAAACTGATTGGCGTAGCTCACCCGGCTTTTCGGATAGAGCAGGATGGTGCTTTGGTCCGGTAAGATTACCAGCTGGGGGGCATTACCCGTGTTGCTGACTTCAGAAAGCGGCTCGGCTACTTGAGCGACCAGATCGGTGTAGGTAACCCCGGTCTTTGGGCTGGTCGGGTGAAGCAGGTACCAGCCAAATAAGCCCAGTACCACCAGAATACTGGCTGCCATGCCGTAGCGAATTGGCGCGAACTGAAACCATTTTCTGGAAACAACCGACGTAGCTGGCTTATCGAGCGAATAATGAAGCCGACTGATCTCCTGTTGAATTTCCTGGTCCGAAATAGGCAGGCGTTCCGTGAACTGCTGGCCGTAGGTGTTATGCAGCAACGTAAGCAACGCAGCCGCTTTGTCGACGAGCTCAGCTTTGTCGGGATACTGCTCCAGCCATTTCTGCCAAAAAGCGGTAGCGGCTGGGTCATGGTCTAGTTGCCAGCGCTGGAAGGATGCGTCGAGGGCTAATTCTTCAGGGGCAAAATCCCGGTACGCCTGCATACGGTATTTGTAAATTTGGAGGAAAGATGCAGGAGTAGCCGGTTAATACTCTATTTTTCGAAATTTTATTTTAAATTTTTTGAAATAGTCGGTAGAATGGGGGTATAGCTTCTTAAAAAGAAAGCAGGGCTCTTTTCCAAAGCCTGGTGTCAGCCGGGTCGTCGGTGCAATTCTGAAAACGGACACCACACCACAAACATGTGCAACAGACTCTGCCTATTTCCAAGCGTTCCGCAGAAACCGGAGCCAGTTCTTGTAGAATATATTCTCAATGTCTTCCGAAGAATACCCTCGCTTCGTTAACAAACCGGTTAGGTTTTGCAGATCGGCGATGGTATCCAGATCGCTGGGAGATTGCTCGATGCCGTAGGTGCCGTCGAGGTCGCTGCCGATGGCGATGTGCTGGCTGTTGCCGGTGAGCTGGCAGATGTGGTCGTAGTGGTCGATAATCGTTTCCAGGCTGATGCCGAAGCGGGCCGGGTTACTGACCCGCTGCGTGAAGCCGGGTTTCATCATCCAGGCGTCGAAGCAACCCCCGATAACGCCCCCGCGCTCGGTCAACTGCCGAATCTGATCATCGGTTAGCTGGCGTTGGTGCGGTACTAACGCCCGGCAGTTGTGGTGGCTGGCCCAAACGGGTCCTTTGTACAGCGAAAGTGCTTCGGTGAAGCCTTCATCGGTGAGGTGGGTTGCGTCCAGGATAATGCCCAGCCGATCCATTTCTTTGACCAGTTCGCGCCCCTGGGGAGTTAATGGGCCGCTCAATCCGGTGCCGGGTGCATACCGGCCGGTGCTGTAGTGAGCCGGACCAAGCGCCCGCAAGCCGTACGCATAAGCCTTCTCCAGATAAGACAGATTAACCAGCGAGTCGGCTCCTTCCAGGCTGAGTATGTAGCCAACCGGCTTTTTATCCGAGGGTGTATGGTCATCGAGCCAGAGTGCCAGGTGGCTTTCGAGACCAGCCCGGTCCCGAATCTGGACCATCTCACCCGCATCAACCATCGTCTCGTACCAGGCCCGCTGCGCCTGCGTCATGGCCCAGGCCTGTTCCGGCGAGTTCCAGCCCGCACCGGGTAAGTTGCCGTTGCTCTGGTTGAACCGGGCAATTTGCGTAGCAACGACCAGGCCGATGTTTCCCCGTCGCAGGTCGGGTAGGGAGACCGTGCCCTTCGCCCGGTCAATTTTGTCGGTCATGCCCGCTTCTTCCTGCCGAAGCTGGTGGGCGGTCAGTCGGTAATCGCGATTCCATTCAATGGCGTTCAGTGCCATGTCGAGGTGGGCATCAATAATAAACATAAGGGTTGAAGCAGGTTGTTTTCAGATTAGTCCGTGTGGTTAGCCGGGTCGCCGGGGCCGAAGCATAACAAAAACCACTTTTCGAAATAGCCTAAACTATTTTTATGTGAGTACTCAATTTTTAGAGGTTTCTTAAAACCGGCTGCACGGCGGCTCACTCACTCAAATCGCCACTCTCTCTCGCTAATTTCTTCTTCACCACATCGGCGGGGTATTTCTGGGCCAGCTGGCGAATGTCGTAGCTGAAATCTTCGTAGGTTTCTTTCCAGAGCCTGGCTTCTTCCGGGGTGTAGTCATAAAAGCCCTGCGCGTTCTGAACGCCTTTACCACCTGCTTTCACAATGTCGTCAATTAGTTTTGGGACTTCGGTCTGGTTACTCAGGGTAGGGAATAAATCCTTCATAACGGTATGATAGGCCGGTACGCCCGTCAGGTCCATCCACCGAAAAACGCCCACCAGCGTCATCCAATACCCAGTGTTGTTGCGGCAGGCCCGGTCCACATCCTCGACGGTTGCATAGCCATTTTCGACCAGATTGAAAGCCTCGCGATACATGGCGTACATCAGGCGATTGGCAATAAATCCCCGAATATCCTTGCGAACCAGGGTCGGCTCTTTATCCCAGAAATGGGCCAGGGCATAGAGCCAGTCGGCGGTTTGGCTGTCGCTCAAATCGCCACAGATGATTTCCAGAAAACGGGTCGTGTGCGATGGTTCGGCCCAGTGCAGACCCAGGAAACGTTCGGGCAAACGAATCTGGCGCTGAAGCAGACTGATCGGGATGGCCGAGGTGTTGCTGGTAATAATGGTATCGTCGGCGACTACGGCCTCAATGCGGTCATAAACTGCTTTTTTGATAGCAATATCTTCCAGCGTGCACTCCAGTACCAGCTTACAGTCTTTCAGAAGACCATACTCCTGCGTGATTGTCAGTTGCTCAACGTATTCCTCGGGGCTTCGGGTAATCAGTCCTTTCTGATGGGCTTTCAGCAGGTGTTCCCGGATACGCGGCTCCGCCGTTTCCATGTCGGCGGGTAACGGGGCAACGGCCACTACCGGATGCCCGGCCAGTAACAGACAGGTGGTGATGCTGCAGCCCATCAGACCCAGCCCTACGATGCCTACGGGAATCAAGGCCGGATTTAGTGGCTCGTTCATGTTGATTGTGCGATTAGATGAGTTGACTGATCTCGACTACTTTCGGTTTACGGGTAAGCAACTGGATGATGACCCAGGCCAGCAGGTAGGTGCAGCCACAAATCGTAAAGAGCAGGTTATAGCCCCCTGACAGGTTCCCGGCTGCTTTGTACGAATCGAGCAGACTGCCCACCAGCATGGGAAAGAAAATGCCGCCCACTGCCCCGGCCATGCCTGCTATACCAACGACCGAACTGACCGCTTGTTTCGGAAACAGATCCGACGCCATTGTAAATACATTGGTGGCCCAGGCCTGATGAACGGCGACCGCCAGACTAATGAGGCCCACCGCGACCCACACATCCGTAGCAAACTGAGCCAGTATGATCGACAATTCCAGGCCGGCAAACACGATGAGTACGGTTTTACGGGCCTTCAGGGTCGGCCAGCCGCGTCGGATCAGCCAGGACGACAGGTAACCTCCGCCAATGCTGCCAACGGTGGTGGCGGTGTAAATCAGCATCAGTTCCAGACTTGGCTTTTTCAAATCCAGCTTGAACGTAGACGAGAAATAGGAGGGAAGCCAGAACAGAAAAAACCAGTAGATCGGATCGATGAGCCCCTTGCCCGTAATAAGCGCCCAGGTTTGCGGAAGCGTAAATAGCCTGACCCAGTTTATGGCAATTTTACTCTCGTCTTCGCGTGTCTGTCCGCTGGTAATGTAGGTATACTCCGCTGCCGACAGGCGTTTCTGTCTGGCGGGTACGTCGTAGAACAAAAACCAGAAAATCAGCCAGACGAATCCCAGGGCTCCCGTAATCCAGAAGACTTCCTGCCAGCCGTAACGGGTTAAAATCCAGGGTACGATGAACAGAGCAACCACGACGCCAATGCTGGTGCCCGCGTTGAACAGACCCGTTGCCAGCGCCCGTTCTTTGTTGGGAAACCACTCCGATACGGTCTTCACCGCGGCCGGGTAGTTACCAGCCTCGCCTAAGCCCAGGCCTACTCTGGCCAGCCCGAACCCAAACGCGCTTCGGGCCAGCGCGTGCAGCATACCCGCTACACTCCACCAGATAATGGTGACGGCGTACCCCATTTTTGTGCCGACCTTATCGATGAACCAGCCAAAGGCCAGTAAGCCAACCGCATACGCAGCCGTAAACGCAATGACGATGCGGGCAAACTGCGTTTCGGTCCAGCTAAATTCGACTTCTAAAATAGGTTTCAACAAGCCTATTATCTGCCGGTCGAGGTAGTTGATGGTGGTGGCCGTGAACAGCAAAACGACGATAATCCACCGGTAATAAGTGGGTTTATGGCTAGTCACAAGAGGGAGGGGTTAAGGTATAATGGAATTTTTAACCATGGTTCGTGTCCTGACGAACTAAGAACTGATAACCAAGTGTACTGAAAACACACACTTACTCCCGTCCCATAGCCGCTTGCATGCGGGCGACAAAACCCTGCAAATGCGTTCGTAGTTCCGTCCAGTCTTTCGCCTGAATCAGTGCTTTATTGAACAGGTGACTACCGATGCCCAGACCATCGGCCCCGGCTTTGAAATAGGCCGCCATATTATCGAGACTAATGCCGCCCGTTGGCATCAGCCTGAGTTGGCTTAGGGGGGCTTTCACGTCCCGGATGTACTCAGGCCCCAGTGACGTAGCCGGATAAACCTTGACCATCGATGCGCCCAGAGTCCAGGCTTTGTAAATTTCGGAAGGGGTGAAGGCCCCCGGAAAAATAGGAACGCCACGCTTTACGCAGGCTTTAATGACTTTTTTACTGACGACGGGCGTAACAATGAACTGAGCGCCCGCATCCAGCGCCCGGTCGAGGTCATCGAGTGTGCAGACCGTTCCGGCTCCGATATTAAGGCCTTTGGAATGAAGCTGTGCAGCCTGATGAATGATGGACGCAGCCCCCGCCGTATTCATCGTTATCTCAATGGTTGTCAGGCCTGCGTCCCGATAAATGGGCAGAATGCGGTCAATGTCATCCGGTTGCAACCCCCGGATAATACCGACCACGGGTGCTTGCGAAAATAATTCCCAGGAGAAGGGGAGCTGGCTCATTTGGGCAGGGGTAGGTGTTGATGTTGGGCTATTTTTAGTTGGCCGACCATGGTAGCTTTGTCGATCAGGCTGGCCGAAATTGGTAGGGTTCGGTCGCTTAAGGCAAGTACCTCCATGGCGAGTTTATACAGTTCGTACAGGTTGTTCCCGCTGCATAAAATCAGCTGCCACTGCGGTTGCCGGACGAGCGTTTTTAACTCGTCGCCGATTAACAGGCCGCTTAAATAGAGTGCGTTCTGTTTTTTGGTCAGTTTGTTGAATAACTGGTTTGTCCGGACCTTAAACAAATCATTCAGAATCGACGAATCAGCATCGTTGATACCGGATACAAAGGCGCTTCTGTCACTTTCCGATAACGCATGCAGATCGGTGGTGTCTACCGAATCACTGAGGATGCTGTGGGAGGCCATCAGGTTGAATAACTCACCCGTCATGAAGGTGCGAAAGTCAGTAACCTGCTGTTGCTGAATATAAATATGCTTTGAATGAGTACCCGGAAAAATCAGGATTGACTCATCCGCGTAAAGCTGTTGGTTGTCCAGCAAATCCAGCAAGCCAATGAGCTGGGTTTCTTCTCCACGCATAACGTCGTGTTGCGTTCGGACACCTGAAATCAGCGTAAGGTCGTGCGGAAAATCACCTTGCGCCAGAAGCCGCCGGGTGCTGGCCAGACTACCATCCGTTGGGAAAGGCAGGCTGGCATAAGGCACTTCGTCCATACCGATAGAGGAGGAGGCCATTCCCGAAATAACCACCGGAACTCCCACTAAGTCGATGGCTGTTTTGGCGGATAATAGAGTAATCTGACGGGCTAACTGTTGTCGAAAAAAGTGTTTTCTGGATATACCCTGCTGGTCGCCAGTCGCTTTCCAGTTGGTAAAGGTGCTGGCAACGCCTTCCTGCGAGGTAACTTCGCCAATGAGCTGAAGATCTGTTGTGTCGATGAGTCGTAGGCGAAACGAGGTGGTTCCCCAGTCACAACCTAATAAATAGTTTTTCATTGATTCTCCTTTTTTGTACGACTCACGGTAAGGCAAAGGCAACGTACGATCCGCCGGGTTTCAGGCCATATCGGGTCCCCCCGGCGGCAATGGCGATGTATTGCTTTCCATCGACCATGTACGTAATGGGCGTGGCAAAACCACCGGCCGGCAGCTTGTACTCCCACACAACTTTACCCGTTTTTTTGTCGAATGCCCGAAGCTTCTCGTCGTACGTGGCCGCAATAAAGAGTAATCCGCCCGCTGTTACAATAGGGCCTCCGTGGTTCTCGGTACCGGTCTGGGGAATACCTTTCTTTGTCAGTTCGGGGTATTCGCCCAGCGGCACCTGCCACAGGTACTCGCCTGTATTCATGTCGATAGCATTCAGCGTGCCCCAGGGCGGTTTGATGGCTGGGTAGTTATCCTGATCCCGAAACTGGGTATTGCCGTTATTCAAGTAAGGAGGACTGTACGGGAAGTCGGCCCCTTCAGGAGTAGGCGTATTAACCGCCGAGCTGTGGCTATCGGTAGAGGCCACCGTAGTAGTAGCCGGTTTGGCATCCAGCTTTAGCAAGAATCGAATGATGGCTTCCCGGTCATCCGTGGAGAGGTGAGCGAAAGAAGGCATCCGTCCCCGGCCTGTTGATAGAATACCGGCAATCTGATCTTTGGTAAGTCGCTTGCCTACATCGGTCAGATCGGGATAGGCCTGCGCGGTCTGGCTACCTCCGCCTGATTTGTCACCCGCAGCATGACAAACCGCGCAGTTGGTATTGAACAGCGATGCTCCTCTGGTAAGGGCTACCCCGTCGGCTGGCAGACGTACATCCCGCATTTTAAGCCACCACAGCATCGTGTTGGCGTTCTGATACAGAATACCGTCGGGGTCGGCGGCATTGCCACCCCACTCTGCCCCGCCACCGAACCCATAGAACAAAGTACCCTCCAGGCTGGGCGG
Source organism: Spirosoma lituiforme (assembly GCF_054776635.1). Lineage (NCBI taxonomy): Bacteria > Pseudomonadati > Bacteroidota > Cytophagia > Cytophagales > Cytophagaceae > Spirosoma > Spirosoma lituiforme. The sequence continues at coordinate 112,067 of NZ_BAAHBO010000006.1, read as the reverse complement.
CATGTATTTACTGCCGTATTGGCTATTCCTGTAGCGGTCCAGCACATAGGCGTGCGCTTCGGGTGTGCGGGTGGTGATGTCGGCTTCTGTTAATTCCTGCCGAACAAACGGAGCTGGTTTGGTCGGAACGGGCTGTGTAGGCCAGGGCTGTTCGCCGGGCAGGGCGGGCGAGGTAGGCACCCGCACTTCGTTGACCGGGAAAAGAGGTTTGCCCGTATCCCGGTCGAAGATAAAGACGTAGCCATCTTTGGTCGTCTGTGCCACCGCATCGACCAGTCGGAGCCGACCATCCGGACCCTTATGCTTTACGGTGATGAGGTTGGGCGGACAAGGCAGGTCACGATCCCACAGATCGTGGTGAACCGTCTGAAAATGCCAGATTCGTTTACCTGTTCTGGCATTCAGGGCAATGACACAATTGGCGAAGAGATTCTGCCCCGGTCGGGCACCCCCGTAAAAATCGACAGAAGGAGAGCCCGTACCAGCATAGACGATACCCCGCTTTTCATCGACCACCAGACCGGCCCAGCAATTGGCACCGCCTAGTTTTTTGTAGGAATCGCTTGCCCAGGTTTCGTAGCCATACTCACCGGGCAGCGGGATGGTGTGAAACACCCATTCGAGCTTGCCACTGCGTACGTTGAACGCCCGCAGGTAGCCCGGAGGGGCATCGCCCCCCTCGTTAACGGCCGAGCCGGTAATCAGCAAATCGTTATAAATGACGCCGGGTGTTGTGACCCGGATAGACAGGTTGGCTACCTCATGGCCCAGCGTTTCTTTATCGCCAAGTCCCTCGTGCAGATCGACCGTTCCGTGCTTGCCGAAGCGCTCCACCAACTTACCCGTTTCGGCATTGATGGCATAGAGGAAGGACCCAACCGTATACAGCACGCGTTTGTCCTGGCCATCCTCCCAGTACATAACCCCGCGAACCGGATGGAAACGGGGTTTTTTCTCCGGATCAGCAAAGGGGTCGAATTGCCAGTGTTGCCTGCCCGTAGCGGCATCAATGGCAAACAGCTTTAATTTCGGCGACGTGCCGTAAAGCACCCCCTTCACAACGATAGGCTGGCACTGAATATCCATCCCTCGCTGAGTCGGGTCGTTATTGTCGCCGGTATCGTAACGCCAGGCCAGTTTCAGGTTTTTTACGGTGCTGGTGTTGATCTGCGTTAACGGTGAATAGCGGTTTCCGGCAGCGTTACCACCATAAGTCGGCCAGTCGGCGTCTCGGAGAGATTGTTTTACCGACGGCTTGTCGTCGCTCAGGGAGAGGAAACTTCCCAGAACCAACAGGCTTACTACATATTTCAGGATAAAATTCATGGGTTGTTGAGCTGGTTGAAGGGTCAGAGGAAGGACACAACTGACTATTGCTTCGATTTCTCATAAAAGTCATACGCGATTTTCCAGGTGACTTCCTGTCCTGGCAGGGCTTCCAGCCGGATGTACGGCTCCGGGCAGGAGGTGGTAGCACAGGCCCAGTACACCAGCTTCTCCATGGGTTGATCGCTGGTAACATGAATGCCCGCTCCCGTCTTCTGATTTTCGATGCGGATGTCGTAATCGCCGGGAGTAGGTTTAAATCCCTGCAAACCCGCACTATACACCTGCTCCTTTTTCTCCAGCTCCCGTGCATAGATTAACCGGTTGCCCTGGGCCAGAATGGTCGTGCCAAATCCTTTGCCCTCGGCTTTCACCGCAAATGGAAACTGAATGGTAACGGTTGGTCCGGTAGGCTGCTTGTCGATAATAAAGAAGTTGTGATTGTACACGCTGGTCTGGATGGGTTGTCGGCCCGTATTTCTGAAGCTATGTTCCAATACCAGTTCGGGCTTGCCTTTGGTCAGGCGAACGGTTTTGGTATACCGGTATCCGTATCCCGTTGGATCGGTCAGCTCATGCGTAAAATCGATCCGGTCTTTGTGGCGTTTAACCGTCCATTTTCCGTAATCGGCTACCTCAAAGTGTTTTGAAAACCCGTACGCTTCATCGTCCTGCTTCCGAAGTGAACCAACGCCGATCTTCACGAATGTACCGCCCGGTTTAGCATCGGCATAGCCCAGCGGGGTAAACTCCTCGGCGGGCCCGTTGATGGCATCGTGCATCTTGGGGTCGTAGTGCTCGAACCATTGCTCAATGAAACTATGCCCGTTGTAGGTCAGGCTTTTAAAGGCCCCCGCCCAGTCGAACCGGGTGCCCTGGTAATACCCCTGCTGCTCGTCGGGGAGGTACAGCGTCGTTTGCAAAACCCCATTCGACAGGTCTGCCTGCGGCCATTCTGCCAGCGGTAGCGTGTGGCCGCACAAAGCCCATACGGCAAAAGCGGAGATAAGTAGTTTGTTCAATGCTGTAACGAGTTATCGGATAATTTTCACTGTGGTGTCAGTTTCTTAAAACTGACACCACAGTGAAAAAATCACCCATGCCAACCTAATTCAAATTCGGATTCAGCGAGGTGTCTGTATAGGGCAATGGGAACCAATAATTTGCCTTGGTGATCGCTTTGATTGGCTGAAGGTCGTCGGGACTTTTAGCGGCATTGGCGGCTTCGACCTGCTCCAGCCGCACCAGGTCGAACCAGCGGGTCCGTTCGGCGGCAAATTCCCAGGCGCGTTCCTGAACCACGGCGTCGGCAAACTGGGCGGCTGTCAGGCCATCGCCCGGCGCTAATGCTTTGGTGCCGGAGGGTAAGCCCCGTAGCCGCACCTGATTGAGGGCATCATAGGCTGCCTGGTCTGGCCCGCCTGTGCCCCGTGCTTTGGCCTCGGCGTAGATGGTCAGCACGTGGGCGTAACGCATCATGACCGACGGCAACGAAATGCTGGAGGTAACGATGTTGTTTTTGATGTACCACTTTTTGTAGTACGGATGTTTCGTCAGGCTCTGTTGCCAGGGAATCGTTGTGGAACCCAGGCCGAACGCGGTCCGGAATGTCGCGTCTTTGCGGGGACCTTCGGGAAAGTTTTTGAAAAAATTGAGTTCGGCGAACATGTCATCCCAGCCACCTTCTTCGCCGGGCATGGCCGTGTTGCCGTAGGTTGCATTGGCGGTACCGCTACCGGCCGCAAATCCGCTGATCTGGTAAACGGCTTCGGCAGTACTGGCTACGGCCGGGTCATTGTCGAAAACGGCGGCAAAGGTCGATAGTAACTGAAAGCCATACGTTGCCCGGTTGTCGATCACCTCTTTGGCTTTGGCAGCTGCCAGGTCGTATTTGTCTGTTTGCTTGAGCGGCCAGCCCGCCATCGTCAGGTACACATCCGCCAGGAAAGCCTTCGCCGACCCGGCATTGGGCCGACCCGGATCACGTTTGGTTGCCGGAAGCATGGTTTCGGCTTTCTTTAAGTCTGACACGATCAGGTCATACACCTGCGCCGGTGTCGACTTTTTGATCGTGAGCAGGCTGTCTGAATACGCCCCGGCCGTAACCAGTGGAATGTTGCCGTAAAAGCGGGTCAGCCAATAGTAGGAGAACCCCCGGATGAAGTAGGCCTCTCCCGCAATAATGTCAATCGTTGCTTTGGTGCCCGCCGTTTTGGTGTAGTTGTTGATCACGTTGTTGGCTCCCTGGATGGCCTTATAGCAGCCGTTGTACACCGCCCCCGACCGTTGGTTGGTGGTCGATACGTTGAATTGGTCGAACTCCCGCCAGTCGGCTTTGTTACTGGCAGGGTGCGTGGTTACGTCGTCGGCTCCCAGCACAGCCGCATTGGCCGAGGGGTGAATAAAACCATACGTCCACTGCGAACCCAGTCCCTTGTAGGCACCCGTCAGGGCCGATTCCAGCCCATCCTGCGTCGACAGCACGTTAGGGCCGTAGAGCAGGCCCGTCGTGTCTTCGTTCAGGTAATTTTTGCAACCCGCTGCCAAAGCGGCCGCAACCAAACAGACTAGTAACTTTTTCATGATGTCAAATGGGTTAAGGCGCTTAGAAGCCAAGAGTTAAGCCGAGGGTGTATGTTTTTGAGTTCGGGTAGGAGCCGTAGTCGATACCCATTGCGGTATCCGTTGTGGAGCCGACACTGCTCGATTCCGGATCAGGACCTTTGTATTTTGTGATCGTCAGCAGGTTGGTCGCGCTGGCAAACACCCGGATATTCCCTTTGCTGCGCAGCACCGACGCTGGTAAATTGTACGACAAACTCACGTTTTTCAACCGCACGAAACTCCCATTTTCCAGAAAGCGGCTCGACTGGGTAAATGGCTGGTAGGTTTTGGTGAAGGCGGGCACATCGGAGGTTTCGTTGCCCGAGCGATAGTAATCCCTAATCTCGGACAGGATGAACTGACGCGCGTCACCGGCACCCGACAGGGCCGCAGCCCGGGTGTAGTTGAGCTTGTCGACGCCGAACACCCCATTGAAGAATACATTCAGGGTCAAGCCTTTATACGTAAAGGTGTTGTTCCAGCCACCGGTCAGTTTGGGGAAGGCCCGGCCAATGATCTGGAAGTCATCCGTCGTAATGGAGTTGTCGCCGTTTAAATCCTGGTAGTGGGGGTCGCCCGGAACCCGGCCAAATTTGGCGGCCAGATCGGCTTCGTTTGGTTTAAAGGTGCCGAGGTATTTCAGGCCCCAGTACGAACCCAGCGGCTCGCCGGGCATCAGCATGAATTCATTGGTGGTCGACATACCTGCGCCAACGCCCGTACCCGTACCGAGCCGGGCCAGTCCGCCCAGACTAAGAACTCTGTTTGTGAGGGTTGACAGATTCAAATTGGTTTCCCAGCGGAAGCCGCCTTTGTCGATGGGTGTGCCGCCCAGCGAAAACTCGAATCCTTTATTTTCAACGGCCCCTACGTTGCGGGTCTGCGTGCCACCGCCCGCATAGTTCGGCAGCGCCACATTCAGCAACAGATCGGACGTGTTTTTGTGAAAGTAATCCGCTTCGAAACGCAGACGGCCTCTGAAGAACTCCATCTCCAGCCCAACATCCGTTTGGCGGGTCGTTTCCCACTTCAGGTTTGTGTTGCCCTGGTTGCCCTGGATGACACCGGCTACGGCCGCCGTGTTGTTAAAGGCGACGAACGTGGTGTTGTAGGGCGATAGGGTAGCGTATGGATTAATGGCCTGGCTACCGGTCATACCCCAGCTTCCGCGCAGTTTCAGGTTGCTGAAGATGTTCATGTCCTTGATAAACTTCTCTTCCGATAACCGCCACCCGAGAGCCAGCGACGGAAATACGCTGTATCGATTGGCCTGGCTGAATTTCGACGAGCCATCCCGCCGAACGGCAGCGGTGACCAGGTATTTATCTTTGTAGGCGTAGTTGACCCGGCCCAGCAGAGAAAGCAGTGTCCATTTCTGAAAACCGGAGCCGACCGAAGACGCCGAGTTACCGCCGATATTATCATACCCCAGCTGTGGAAAACGCAGGCCCGTAGCCACCGCGTTGAAGGTCGTATTGGTATACTGCTGGGTTTCCAGCACGGCTACCGCATTGATCGAGTGGTCGCCGACAGTGAGGTTGTAACTCAGGTTGTTGGTGTTTTGCAGCGTGAGTTGTTCCGACGAATACCGCGACGCGCTGGGGTTGTAGTTCGATAGTCGCTGCCCCGTAAAGTTCTTATCCTGCGCGTTCAGGTAATTGATGGCGTACTGTAGATCCAGCGTAAGCCCTTTGATGGGAAGCTGGTAGTTCAGACCTCCGTTCACGTTGAAGGTCGTGCGCTCCGACACGATGGATTGATCGTAGAGGTAATCCAGCGGATTCCGGTACACAGAACCAATCGGGTCGATGAAGGTGGGTTGCCCATCGGCTCCGTAAGCCGGGGTGGTAGGTGCCCAGGCCAGCGCCTGAATGAGTGCCCCGCCCCCGTTGGTATTATGGTTTTTCGTTTTCGTCCCCGACAGATTCAGCCGGAAGGCCAGCCTGTTATTGATCTGCGTGTTCAGGTTGGAGCGGAAAATGTAGCGGTTGAAGTCACTGTTCTGGACAATGCCCGATTGATTGACGTAGTTGCCCGACACCAGAAAAGTCGTTTTATCGCCACCCCCGGAAACCGTAACCTGGTGCTGCTGCCCGTGGCCGGTCCGGTAAACAAGGCCTTGCCAGTCGGTGCCGCCGTTCTGTTTGAACGCCGACACCTGATCGGCCGTAAATGGCTGGTTGGAGCCCGTAGCCAGCGCCCGTGCGTTAACGATGTCGGCAAATTCACCGGCAGGCAATACGTCGTATTTCTTGATGACATTCGATACGCTACCCTGCCCTTCGTAGGTAACTTTGATGCCTTTTGCTCCTCGTTTCGTCGTGATGATAACGACGCCATTGGCACCCCGGCTCCCGTAAATGGACGTCGACGCGGCATCTTTCAAGACCTGTAATGTTTCAATATCGTTGGGATTCAGGAAATTGAAGTCAGCCCCGATGTATCCGTCGATGACATACAGCGGGTTGTTATCACCCAATACTGAATTGGCTCCCCGCACCCGAATCCGGGCATCGCCACCGGGTGCACCGCTGGCCTGGGTCACCTGAACCCCGGCGGCCCGCCCCTGCAATACCTGGTCCAGACGAGTGATGGGCTGCTGCGAAAACTCCTTTGTCGAAATAGCCGTCAGGGCTCCCGTTACATCGGTCTTGCGCTGGGTTCCGTACCCGACCACCACAACCTCGTTCAGCGTTTTCTGGTCTTCCGCCAACTGCACTGTAATAACTGAGCGTCCGTTAATGGCTACCGTCTGACTAACATACCCGATATTCGAAAAGACCAGTGAGCCGGTACCCGGCGCATTCAGCGTGAAATTACCCGACGCATCGGTCGCCGTACCCAGCGTGGTGCCGCTAACCTGAACGTTAACACCCGGCAACCCCTGGTTGTCAGGGCCGGTCACCGTACCGGTCACTCTGGCATTCTGCGCAAAGGCATAACCCTGACACAGAAGCAGTACCAGAAAGAAAAATGTTACATCTTTTTTCATGGTGAACATTGATTATATAGGAATTAATTAAGGGTAAAGGGTTGGTTTTTAGTTGATTGTGTTTTGGTGATGCGTGAGCGTTCCGCGAAGACACGGACCGTGGAAGCTGTCAACCCCAGACTTACGGCCTGATAATGGTGCCATCCATCTTACGCACCTGCCAGTTCGATTTGGTCGTGATAGGGTATTTAGCGGCTTCTTTCTCGTTGATGTCGACACCCAGGCCCGGCACTTCATTGACCGACATGTACCCTTTATTCATGGTCGGGCAACCGCTGAAAACGGCCTGCGTTTTCTCCGAAAATTGCACCGCTTCCTGGATGCCAAAATTCCAGACGGCCAGGTCAATATGCGCGTGAGCCGCATGACCTACCGGCGAAACATCACCGGGACCGTGCCAGGCTGTGCGGATGTTGAACCACTCACCCAGCCGCGCTACTTTCATGGCTGGCGTAATGCCCCCGATCTGCGACACGTGAATGCGGATATAGTCGAACCACTGGTTGACCATTGGCTCCTTGAACTCGTTTATGTTATTGAACAGCTCACCCATTGCGATCGGCACGGTGGTGGTTTGTCGTAGCTGGGCAAACCACTTCATGTTTTCGGGCGAAAAGGGGTCTTCGATAAAGAAAGGCCGGTATTCTTCCACCTGTTTGATCATGTTGATGGCCTCGATGGGCTGTACCCGCTCGTGAACGTCGTGTAGCAACTCGATCTCTTCGCCACACTGTTTGCGTACCACGTCGAACATTTTGGGTACCGATTTCAGGTAACCCAGTACGTTCATGTAGGCGTCACCTTCGTAGCCGAAGTTGGCCGCTTTGAAATCGGGTTTATCGACGGTGCTGCCTACGCCACCATAGCCGCCCTGCTGAATACGGATGTATTTGAACCCCTGCTCCATAAACTTCTTGACACTATCGGCGCAGGCTTCGGGCGTATTGCCACCGGCATGCGTGTAGCAGGGAATAGCGAAGCGGACTTTGCCGCCGAGCAGTTGGTAAACGGGCATGTTGGCGCGTTTGCCTTTAATATCCCACAGGGCCTGATCGAGTCCGGACAGAGCGTTATTCAGCACGGGGCCGTTGCGCCAATAGGAGCTTACATAAGCGGCCTGCCACATGTCCTCGATGTTGTCGACGTCTTTGCCCACGCAGAACTCATTGAGGTAGGTGTTGATGGCGACGACAACGGCGGCTGCACGCTGGGTAAAGGTGGCGCAGCCCAGTCCGTAAAGGCCCGGTTCGGTGGTTTCGACCTTTACCACAATCAGGTTAGAGCCCTGGGGTGCGGTAGCAATGGCCTTGACACTCTTTATCTTGATGGGGGCTAACCCGTTGGCGTAGGCAGGCTTGTTCTGCCGTTCGCGGGCTTCGGCAGTTGACAGGCCGCCAAACAGACTGAGAATACCAGCCGATGAGCCGAAGCCAAGCATTTTGAGCGTATCACGGCGGTTCTGATTGGGTTCATTCATGTGAGGAGCGTCATTTGGTTGTGTTGATTGTTAGGAAGAGTGATATATATAGTAGGTATAGTTATGTTTTAGGGGTGGTCTGAGACCAGTTTGCCCAGCCCAAACACCTGCTGGTGGTTGAGTAATCAGGCTAGAATTCTTGGGGCGACTGGATACTGTTACCAGTTGTGGATGGCACCATCCGGACTTTTCAAAATCGGGTGGGGGAATGGGGTTTTGGCCGTAACTTCCATCACGAAAGTAGCTTTCTTCGGATCGAACTTGACGCCTAAACCCGGTTCCGGATTCAGGTACAACTTACCGTTTTTGAAGTTTATATAATCTTCGTTAAAGTAAGCCGGTCGTTCGGGCTCGCCACCGCCCAGTTCCATCAGGCAGCGTGTTGGACTACTGGAACCGAGCACGTGAACCAGAGCCGCCGTCGACAGCGGTCCGGTAAAATGAGGAATCATGCCAGCATAATGCGTCTCGCACAAAGACGCGATCTTTTTGAATTCGCCAAGGCCGCCCGTATTGGGTAACGTAACCCGCGTGTAGTCGATCAGGCGTTGTTCAATGAATTCATTGATGTCCCACCGATCACCGAATTGCTCCCCGACGGCAATGGGTACGGTGGTCATCTGGCGAACGGTTTTGTACACCGCCGGATTTTCGGACCGAACAATGTCTTCGACAAAATAAGGCTCCAGGTTTTCAATAGCCTTACAGATTTTGATGCCTTCGGTGGTATCGAACCGGGTATGTAAATCGATGGCCCATTTGCCGCCACCACCCACGGCCGCGTCGATGCGCTTGCAGAACTCGATGGTCTTTTTGGCGTTGTCGTAAAAGTCGAAAGGCTCTTCGCCGTTGCCGCCGGTTGGCCCGATGCGATACGCCCGTAAACCGGCTTCGATGCAGTCGCGGGCGCGATCTTCTTCGTTTTTGGCTTTTGACGCCCGAAATCCGGTGGCATAACACTCAACGTACTCCCGGGTGGCTCCCCCCATCAACTCGTAAACGGGAACCCCCAGCGCTTTTCCTTTCAGATCCCAGAGAGCCATTTCCAGCGCCCCCAGGGCATGGAGCTTCTCGCGACCGGGCGGATAGAACATGCCCCGGTATACGTTTTGCCAGATGTGCTCGATGCGAAACGGGTTTTCACCGATCATCATCTGGGCGCACTGTTCGAGCATGTCTTTCGAACCGCCCTCGCCAATGCCGACCAGGCCCGCATCCGTCTGAATTTCAACAATCCCGCGCGCCTGGTTGAAGAGGGGTTTGTTGTAACCGGGTGCGCTGTAATACCTGATTTTAGTGATTTTAAGTTTAGGGATTGCCTGCGCCAGACTCGTCGGCAGCCCAGCGCAGACCGCCATGGAACCCACTAGTGCAGACTTGAGAAAATGTCTTCTTTCCATAAAAGATAAGGGCTAGGAATAGACTAACGAGAGGGTAAGTTCAATGAGTTAAGGGTAAGGAATAGGTAAAAATTAAAAAAGCTTAATCGTTTAAGCAATAAATTAAAACTAAGCTCTTACGGACTTCTTTATTTTTGACGATGCGCGCTCGACCAGTTCGGCTTTCATGAGTATCTGGGCGGGTTCATCGGATTTGGTTTTTATTTTTTTCGTCAGGAGTTCAACGGCTGTCTGGCCTAACCGCACAATAGGCTGTTTCAGGTAAGTAATGGGGCAATGGTACAATTCAAAAACCTCGGCCTGTCCGAAACTGACGATGGCTAGCTGATTCGGGACGTTCAGGCCCAGCTTGTTGATGTATTTCAAGCCACTGACCGCCAGGCTATACGTGGCAAACAGCAGCGCGTCAATGGGTTGGTCAGCCGCGAGCATTTCGTCCAGGGCCTGTTCTACACCATTATCAATGGCATTGATCTTGACCTTTTTCAGCCAGGATGGATGACTCGTTATATGGTTATCGCGGAGTGCATCCTGGTACCCTCTAATCCGCTCCTTCATATGAAAAAGCTGCGAATCATACGCAATCATGCCAATGTGTTTGTACCGGTTGCCAACCAGGTGCGTACCAGCGTCGTACGATGCCTGATAATGATCTGTCGAAACAAAGTCCGTCGTTATTTCCGGGAAGTACCTGTCCAGCAGCACAAACGGAATGTGCTTCTCCTTCAGAAAGTGAACCTGCTGATCGGCGTTTTCGGCCGAAACAATGATAAAACCATCTACCTGCCGGTTAATCAGGACATCCAGTAAATCCTGTGACTTACTCGCATTCTCATCGGAACTACCAATAATGACCGTGTATCCATGCCGTTTTGCTTCATCCTCAACGACCCGGGCAATATTCGCAAAGAACGGGTTTGATATATCGGCGATGATCAAACCTATGGTATGTGTTTTACCGCTCCGCAAACTCTTCGCCAGATGGTTGGGCTGGTAGTTTAGTTCGGCGGCTATCTGCCTGATTTTTAAAGCAATTTCTTGCCCAACCCGACTCTCTTTTTCTTTTCCGTTCAATACATAAGACACTAAAGCTGTAGAAACACCAGCTTTCTGGGCTATATCTTTGATCGATACTTTTCCCTTGTTCATGTGATCAATGTGTGTAAATGCACACAGATGTTGTGGATAGAGCCTTATTGGGGTGATAAGTGACCAAATATAAGCTTAACCGTTTAAACAAACTAAAAAATGTAATTATTTAGACTATTTTTTAGCTTATTAGGTAGTTCAAGGCCAAATAGCGTGCGACTGAAGCCTGAGATCATCATCGTTTATTCACAAATGATCATGATTTTTAAGGCGTGCCTGGACCAGCTCAATGGCTGTTCGATTTTTGCGTTGTATCTTAGTCTTAAAATTATCCGGTGATCTTCACTTCATTTAATGACATATAAACAGGTTGTGCTGGGGGCCACATTATTTGGCCTGCCCTTTCTAAGTGTCGGCCAGAGTAAATACGCGGCTACCATCACCGCTGCCGATCTCGAAAAACACCTTCGTATTCTGGCGGCCGACGATATGGAAGGTCGCGAAACGGGCCAGGCCGGGCAGCGCAAAGCGGCCGAATACATCGCCAAACAGTTTGCGGCCGAAAAGTTAAAGCCTATCGTGAAAACAGATGATGGGAAACTGGTGTATCAGCAGCCCTTCACGCTGTATAAGAAAAACTGGGGCGACTTTTACGTCAGCGCCGATGGCAAGCGGTTCGAATACCTGAAAGACTTTGTGGTCAACGGCCTGCTCTATCAGCCTACCGAAACAACCGTAGAATCGGTATTTGTCGGTTATGGGATCGGTGAAACGAACTATGACGACTATGCCGGGCGGGATGTAAAAGGGAAGGCCGTAGTCATGCTGGACGGTGAACCGAAAGCCGCGGGCGATAAACTGGTTATAAGCGGAACCATCGAAGCCTCCAAGTGGGGTGGTCCCAATGGCTGGCGTGCCAAGAGTCTGCTGGCAAAGGAGAAAGGAGCGGCCCAGGTATTCATCATTTCGGCCGATTCGCCGGAAGCGTTCAAGCAGGTAGTGTCCCAGCGGAGCGCGTTGCAGGGACGGTTCAACCGGCTGACGATCAAGCCAAGTACGGAAAATGTAGGGTCGATGGGGGTGTTTCTGGTTTCGGCAGATATGGCCGCTACCTTGCTCAACATATCAGCCTCCACCCTTGCGCAGACGACAGCCCAGGTTACTCAATCGGCTGCTCCTGTTTCATCAACGCTCGCAGGCCGTGTCAGTGTCAAAGCGGATCGGATTGAGGAGAAGGCTCAGTCATCGAACGTGCTGGGCTTTATTGAAGGTACCGACAAGAAAGACGAAGTGCTGGTTGTTTCGGCGCACTACGACCATATTGGCGTTAGTGCCGATGGCCAGGTTAACAATGGGGCCAACGACGATGGCTCCGGCACAGTATCAGTGATCGAGATTTCACAAGCTTTTGCTAAAGCCAAAGCTGATGGAAAAGGCCCTCGCCGGTCCATCCTGTTCCTGACGGTATCGGGCGAAGAAAAAGGATTGCTGGGGTCACAATATTATGCGGATATGAACCCGGTTATTCCGCTCGACAAAACGGTGGCCGACCTGAACATCGATATGGTGGGTCGGGTAGATGACCTGCACAAAGGAAAATCCGACAACTATATTTACGTGATCGGCTCCGACAAGCTTTCCTCCGATCTGCACAAAATCAGCGAAGCTGCGAACGAGAAAAACACGAAAATGGAGCTGGATTACAAGTACAACGATCCTAAAGATCCCGAACGGATTTACTACCGCTCCGACCATTATAATTTCGCGAAGCACCAGATTCCCATCATTTTTTACTTCAACGGGCTGCACGGCGATTACCACAAGCCAACGGATGATGTCGAGAAGATTGATTTCAAACTGGCCGAACGAAGCGCCCGGCTTGTGTTCTACACCGCCTGGGAAATAGCCAACCGCGATGAACGCCTGGTTGTCGACAGCAACAAGCAGTAACAAAAAAAAACAGCAATGACCCGGCCAGATAGTATCTGGCCGGGTCATTGCTGTTAATGGGCAGCTAACCAGGTCCGAACGCGCGGATTGAAGTCGTCGATGCATTCCCAGTGAAACGCATGTCCGGCGTCATTGTAGAGGTGCAGCTCACTGCTGGGAATGGCTCCGGCCACCTCCTCACTCATCCAGACGGGGGTGAATATATCGTTTCGGCCACCGATCACCAGACAAGGCTTGTTGATTGACCCTAGTTCGGCCAGTGTATTGTGCGTGATGCAGGCGTCGGCCTGCCCTTCTAGACCATGCAGGGGTTGGGGCGACGAATCAACAGCGGCCTGTTGCCGGCCCGCTAGAAAATCGGCGAACATCGCGTCATCGTCCCAGCTTCGTTTGGCGTAAATCAGCAACTGAATATACTGGGCAAACTCGTCGGGCCGGAGTCGGGCTTTGATGGTGGCCATGTGCCGGAAGATAGCTTCGGCAGTTCGGTCGCAGCGCGCCCACGGACACATGAGCACCAGCGAACGTACTTTGCCGGGGTGCCGCAGCGCCAGCTGTTGGGCAATGGTACTCCCCATCGAAACGCCCACAACCCGTACAGAGTCCAGACCGAGCGCGTCGATCAGTCCGGCATAATCATCGGCCATTTGCGCGGTCGTATAGGGTCCGGGCGGTTTATCGGACTTCCCGACGCCCCGGTTGTCGCCCATAATACACCGGAACTGCTGCTGCCAGTCGTCGGCATGTTTTTCCCAGACAGAGCCGGGAGCCGTAATACCCATGATGAGCAGAAGCGGCTCTCCCGAGCCCCGCTCCTCATAGTATAGGTTGATACCGTTGGTTTGGATAGTTGGCATGAAAAAAGAGCGAAAGAGTGAATGAGTGAAAAAGCGAAAGAGTGAAGGGTCTGCCGAATGACATTCGCTCTTTCATTCATTCTTTCGCTCTTTAATTACCGTTGGAAGCAACGTCTCGTACACCCAGCGCCCGTCGTGGAGGGTTACGCCGTCCGGGTCGTCCATGGCTTCGGGGCCTTCATCTTCGCAGATGATCCAGCCGCTGTATTGCTGATCGACCAACCATTGGGTGATACTGACAAAATCGACTTTGCCCTTACCGAGCAAGGCAAACTCGGGCTCGCCATTCCAGTCTTTGTAATGAACAAGGTTGATGAGCGATGCGTATTCTTTCATCTTGGACAGGGGGTCCATGCCGCCGTTGATGAGGTGCCCGACATCGGGTGTCCAGCCCGTTACCGAGGCATCGAGTGATTCCAGAATGACCCGATAATCGTCTTCGGTGCGGGTGATAGAGGAGTGGGGCGAGTTGGGGTGAAACGTGCAGGGAACGCCCTGATCGACCGCCCGGCGCGATACCCGATTGACGATATTAACCAGGTTCCGACGTCGGGTCTCCAGGTCATGTCGTCCGGTTGGTTTCTGCACAGTGCAGAGTAACGCCCCCGGAAAATGTTTCAGCAGGGCAATGGCCCGATCGGCTTCGTATTTTTCCTGCTCGGTTTCGTCGGTTCCGTTCCAGTCCAGCGCTAGCGCAATCGCGGCCAGCTCAACGCCCTGTTCGGTTAGTTTGGCCCCCAGACTGTCGGCGTCGGGCAGATCGCCCATCCAGTTGAAAATGGGTTCGATGCCCGCAAAACCGGCCTGCGCCGTAATGTCGATCATGTGCCCCTGCCGGTTCGCGTGGGTCTGACCGTTGTTGTTCATGAACCAGGTGTACGCTTCGGCACCGAAGCGAAAAGGGAGAGTAGATGCCATTGGTAGTGAAAGAGCGAATGAGTGAACGAGTGGTTCGCATCCATTGCATAAATTCGAATGCGGGCCGAAAACAGATGGTTACTTCTCCATTGGGTGTTCTTTAAGCAATTGCTGTGGCGAGTAAAAATCCTTTTTGCGTTCCGTAGCGGCCCGTACTTTCCTGACCTGATCGGGTAAAATGGCAGGGGCCTGGTTGCCAAATGAGTTTCTAACGTAGGTTAGTACAGCGGCAATTTCATTGTCTTTCAATAACCCACCGAATGGCGTCATCGGCACCTGACCAGGATACGTTTTACCGACTACGTCAATCGGCCCCATGAGTCCTTTGAGCGCTATTTTTATCAACCGTTCTTCATTGCCCGATACCCAGTTAGTGCCCGTAAGCGGTGGGAAACCAGAGGCCGTAAGCCCCTTCCCATCGGGTTGATGACAGGTCGTGCAATAGCCTTCTTTTGCGTAAATCTGTTTGCCCATATTGTACAGGGCTAGTTCTTCACCCTTCAGCGTCGATTTTACGACCTTTTCTTCGACTTTCTTCACATTAACACCGTTGAGGTGGGCAACAGCCGCTTCGTGGGCGTGAATCATCCACTCATCCAGTGGCTTTTTAGCAGCTTCGGCCAAAATAGGCAGGCCCTTTTCCTTGCCGATCCAGGAAGCGGCAACAATGGCGGCTAACCGAACCCGGCTGTTGTCGTCCCGAACGGCCTGCATGAGCAGATCGGCCTGGTCGGCCACCTGATGACCCGTGTACCGCACCACCTGAACGGCAGCGGCCCGGGCGTGGAAATCGTTCGCCTTGAGCACCTGGCGCAGCAGTTTCTGATCGACTTTGTCCATGCCCCAGCTCACCCACAGACCTTCTAAAAGGTGATGTTCGTAGCGGGGGTCGTTTTTGTTGAGTTTGGCAACCCAGGTGTTCAGCTTGGCCAGTACCTGCGCGACATCCCGTCCGCGAAGTTCGTTCCGGGTGCGGTAACGGGTGCGGTATTCGGGTAGCTTGAGGTTATCCAAAAGCTCCTCGATGCTGGCACCGTCTATCTTGGCGGGTGTTACCAGGGGTCTGGATGGGTAGGTAATCCGATAAATCCGACCGTGCGAATGGTCGCGTAGCGGGTCGCGGGCGTTGTGCTGCATGTGCCCGATCAGAATGTTGTGCCAATCGATCAGATACAGCGAACCATCGGGGGCAAACTCCATATCGACCGGGCGGAAGTTGCGGTCTTCACTTACCACCAGATCGGCCCGATGCTTACTGCTGTACCCCGTGCCATCGTCTTTCAGGGTATGTTCTTTCGTGCCTAGAAAACCAATGGTGTTGTTGATCAGAAAATCGCCCTGAATGTCGTCCGGAAAATGGCGGCTGGACACAAACTCCAGCCCGGAAGTTGGCCGAACCCGATGGGCGTCTTCAATTAGCTGCGCCGATTTGTGGGTAGCTTCGCCGTAGCGCGGCAATACCGATCCGGGCATCATCCAGCGCATGTCGGGGCTGGATGTTTCGGCGAAAAACGGCTGTCCCCAGTCGTCGAACGCGATGCCCCAGGGATTCGGGATGGACAACTGAGCCGTCCGTTCCAGCTTACGAAGCTGCGGGCTGTATCGATAAAAGCCGCCATTGGTGGCCCGAATGGTGCCGTAAGACGTCTCGACGTTGGTGTGCAGGAAAACGCCTTCGCCCGAATAAATAGCCCCCGACGGATCGACCGTAAACGCATGGCTATTGTGGTGCGTATCGTGGTCATCGAACCCGCTCAGCAGAATTTCCTGTTTGTCGGCCTTGCCATCGCCATTGGTGTCAACGAGCAATTTCAGGTTAGTACCCTGAGACACATATACACCTTCTTTCGCTATTTCGAAGCCAAGGGGTAGATGCAGGCCACGGGCGAAAACGGTTTGCTTGTCGGCTTTTCCGTCGTTGTTGGTGTCTTCAAATATCAGAATCTTGTCATCGGGTTTGGCATCCCCCGGCTTGTAATGCGGGTAACTTGGCATGACGGCCACCCATAGTCGCCCCTTGTTATCGAACGACATCTGCATGGGCTTTGCCAGGTCCGGAAACGCTTCTTCGGACGCAAAAAGCTCGATTTTATAACCCTGCGGTACTTTCAGCTTGCTCAACGCGTCCTGTCCGTAGAGGTAGGTCAGGCTACCATTTTTCTCCGGATTGAAATTGGTTTTTACGACAGGGAGCTGCTTCGTTTTCTTGTCCGCAGCGGCAATGTCCATTTTTTCGCCTTTCGCGGCCGCCAGCCAAACCGCTGTGTCCCGAATGTCGGTCAGCTCCCGAATCTTCTCAATTTCGGCCGGGTAATTGTCTGGCCCGAAGGGATTGTACCGACGTCCGTAGGCATGAACGCCGTTCGGAATTTTATAATCATTGTGCCACATCCAGTTCTTCTCCAGCACAGCCTCGTGCACCAGCGTTCGGTTGGCTTCGGCCTTTGGAGTCGCCTTGCCAAAAATCTGATCGGCCAGTAAAACGCCTAATTTCTCGTAGCCAGCCTCGTTCAGTTGAGAACCGTCGATGGTCAGAGGTTCCTTGCTGGCATTATACCATTGCTGCGATGGCGTGAAGGCATCGACGAATAATACCGATCCGGCGTTCCGGTTGTTCTTATCGACCACCTCTTTCATCGCCTTCGTGTAGAGCGAAAGGTTTTCGTTTTCCTTTTTGCCATTCGGCAGATCGTACAGCGTCGATAAGTCCTCGAAGGCAATCGGCGACACAATAGCCAGCTTTGGGGCGGTCGTTCCGTTGTATTTCTGCTTCAGCGTCCACTTGATGAATGCATCCAGTTCGGCCTTGTAATTGGCAACGCCTGCTTTGCCCTGGAACGACTCACTATACCCAAAAAAAGCAACGATCACGTCGGCTTTGAGCCGGGTGAGCCATTGATCGGGGTAATCAAAATGACCTTCACTCTCGGATTTGTTAGCGTATTCTGTTTGAAATTTTTCGGCTCCCGGAAACGCCCAGGGCGTGTTTCGGCTGGCATGGGGTCTGAAGCCAGGGGTGTCGCCCCCATCGCACATATTCCGAATGTACAGCCTGTCGTTAGGGTAGCGAACCTGCATTTCTGTCTCGAAATGACCATAATTCATCATCCGCGACCCCAGATTGCCACCCAGGAGCATGATGTGCGATCCCTCCCTGACCGCTATCGGTTCGATGGTGTTAATGAGCCCCCGGTTCGATTGAAATGCACTGACGGCAACGAGCAACAGCGCCGATACGAGTAGCAGTCCATTGAGTGTATGTTTTCTGGGTAGCGACATGATGATTTTAAAAGATAGTCAACTGCTTATACGTGAGTGGCTTGCGGAGATTTATCAGGACTTGTTCGGATGGCCGTAGGGTACGTTAATGGCTAACTTTCCTTTCCATGTTTTGGGGATCGGCAGGCCCAGCTCCCAATGAATGGCATTAATGATCAGGCGCTGAAACGACTCGACCTGGAAATCTTCGGGGTGACCCAGCGTGGTCAGAAATGCCTTACCGCCCCATTGGTTTTTCCAGGTCCAGGCCACAGGGTTATCAATGGCCGCTTTGTCGGGGTTGACCGACTTGCCCATTAACAGCGGAACCGCGCCTTTGGCCGGATAGTCGGGCAGCACCCGATACAGCCAGGATGAGGCATGGAAGCTGGGGGCAACACCCGTCAGAATCGGGTTTTTGGCCGCTTCGGGAATGATCGTAACGTCGGTTGTGCTGTTGTGGCCGTAGTGCGTATGCTGCGCCTTGCCACCCCAGCCCGGCGGTGCCCCAAAGGCAAACTCGCCAAATGAATTCCAGTGTTTCCGCTCGTCGCCGTCGGGGTAGTTGAAAGCGTGGGTCGTCGTTCGAAATCCCATAACGGGCTTACCCGATTTAAGGTAATTGTCGATGTAATTCAATTGATCTTGAGGAAGTTGCCTCCATCGGAGGTAAAAAACGGCCAGGTCAGCCTCTTTCAGCGCTTCCAGACCGGGAATATCTTTTTCGCCATTGTAATCGGGATAAGCCTTCAGCACTTTCGTACGCATACCGTAGTTTTTCTCCAGTTCGGCGGCAATGAACGGTAACGTCAGCTCTCCACTGTATTCATGATCGCCGGTAACGAAAACGACGTACGGCTTTTTGGCGTTGGCCGTCGGCGACGCATTGGCCAACGTCTCAGCAAGAGGGAGTGAAGCCGTTAAAGCCAGCAGACTAGCGGCCTGTTGAAGGAAAGTTCGGCGTTGGTTTTTCATGTAAGGTGGTTTCTTTACTGAAAAGTAAGCTGTTCAAGTAAGAAAATCCAGTGCTGAATATACTTAGTCGGTTGACCTGTTAGCGGAAAAAGTTACAGGTCGAGTGGGAAAGTACAGGAAGGATGTAGCTTTATGATCGTTACATTTGTTATGTAAAGTCGCCCTGTTTCTTTCGCTGTTTTCGGGGCAATTGTTTAGTCTGAATCAACCATGAAAGTTGGCCTGTTTATTCCCTGTTACATCGACCAGTTCTATCCGCAAGTCGCCATTGCCACCCTTAAGCTGCTGGAAAAAGTAGGGTGTGAGGTGTCGTATCCGCTACAGCAGACCTGCTGCGGCCAACCCATGGCTAACTCCGGTTTCGAGCATTTGACGGGAGGCTGCAATGAGAATTTCGTTCGTAATTTTGCTGACTACGAGTACATCGTTTCGCCGTCGGGGAGCTGCACCCTGCATATCAAGCACCACCTGCATTCGGCCAACGAAGCGGTTGCCGCGGGCATCCGGTCACGGGTGTATGAACTTACTGAATTTTTGACGGATGTGCTGCACGTTTCGGCGCTAAATGCCACGTTTCCCTACAAAGTGGGCCTGCACCAGAGTTGCCACGGCCAGCGCGGGTTAGGGCTGGCGCAAATGTCGGAACTGGTAGCACCGCCTTTTTCGAAACCGGTGCAGTTACTCAACCTGGTCGATGGACTGGAATTAGTGCAACTTGACCGACGTGATGAGTGCTGCGGATTTGGTGGGACCTTCTGCGTAACCGAAGAAGCCGTTTCGGTCAAGATGGGGAAAGATCGCGTGGCTGATCACCTTCGTCATGGCGTGAATTACATTACCGGCGTGGACGTATCGTGTCTGATGCACATGGAAGGCATCCTGAAACGGGCGAATTCAGCCGTGCAGGTTAAACACATCGCCGAAATCCTGACGGCTACACTCTAGGAATTACCCCTTTGAAAGAGGGGGGAGCAACTGGTTTTAAAACAGCAAAACCCGATGAACAAACAGCTTATTCTCGATCATGCCGGCGCGGCTGTCGAATTCAATAAAAACGAAGCTAAAGTTGATTGGCACGACGAAACACTCTGGTTCGTGCGCACCAAACGCGACCGGGCCGTTGCCCAGATACCGGAGTGGGAGCAGCTACGCGAAGCAGCCTCGCAGATAAAGAATCATGTGCTGTCTAACATGCACGATCTGTTAATTCAGTTTGAGCAAAACGCGATCCGTAATGGCATCAAGGTTCACTGGGCAGCCGATGGTGAGGAGCACAATGCGATCATCCACCAGATCATCAAAGACGCTGGCGCCACCCAGATGGTTAAGTCGAAATCGATGCTGACGGAGGAGTGTCATCTGAACAAATACCTGGTCGACAGAGGTATAGAGGTCATTGACAGCGATTTGGGGGAACGGATCGTGCAGATGCGGGGCGAACCACCTTCCCACATTGTTCTGCCTGCCATTCACCTGACTAAGGCCGATGTGGGCGAAACGTTTCACCAGCATCTGGGCACCGACAAAGGCGCAACCGATCCTCAATACCTGACCGAAGCGGCCCGGCAACACCTGCGCGAAACATTCCTGACACGGAAAGTAGCCCTTACCGGCGTTAATTTTGCCATTGCCGAAACGGGCGGGTTTGTGGTTTGTACCAACGAGGGTAACGCCGATATGGGCGCTCATCTGGCCGATGTACACATTGCCGCTATGGGTTTCGAAAAAGTCATTCCCCGTGCCGAACACCTGGGCGTATTTTTGCGGCTGCTGGCCCGCTCGGCAACCGGCCAGCCCATTACGACATTTTCCAGCCACTTTCATCGTCCCCGCCGACCGGGTCAGGAGATGCACATCGTTATTGTGGATAATGGGCGAAGCCGTCAGTTGGGTCGCCCTGATTTTCGTAATTCGCTTAAATGCATTCGGTGCGCGGCCTGTCTGAACACCTGTCCTGTTTACCGGCGGTCGGGTGGGTTTAGTTATCATAGCGCTATAGCCGGGCCAATCGGGTCTATTCTGGCCCCGAACCTGGACATGAAACAAAACGCCGATCTGCCGTTTGCTTCCACGCTCTGCGGATCGTGTTCCAACGTATGTCCGGTGAAGATTGATATTCATGAGCAACTGTACAAATGGCGGCAGGTCCTGATGCAGGAAGGCTACGGCCCGACAACCAAAACGGTAGCCATGAAAGCGATGGCGACTGTGCTGGAGTCGCCCCGTTTATTCCGGATGGCGGGCAAAGTGGGGCGGGGGGTACTGCGGTTTGCGCCGATCACGGTCGAGAATGGCCTCAACCCCTGGTACAACCAGCGTGACATGCCCGAGCCACCCGCCGAAAGTTTCCATGATTGGTACGTTAACCAGAAAAAAGCATGACCACCCGCGATCGGATGCTAGCCAGTATCCAGACCAACCAGCCTTCGCTACGGCCTATTCCAACTCAATTTACGTTTACGTCTGCTTTTCCTGACCTGACAAAGCAATTCATGGATGTGCTCACGTTTGTGGGGGGCACTGCGGTTATCGTGCCCGACTACAACGCGATTCGGGCGGATTTACAGCAGAAATATTCCGGGCTAACAAACGTGGCAACGACCTGTCCGGAACTGGCAGATCTGGCCGACGTCACAATGGACGTTCATGACCCGCACGAACTGGCTGGACTGAATCTGGCCATTATTGAAGGGCCATTGGCGGTAGCCGAGAACGCGGCCATCTGGGTCGATGAGCGTCAGATTCCGCAACGGGTTGTACCCATGATCACCCAGTATCTCGTCATCATCATCCGGCAGTCGACCATTGTGCCTAACATGCACGACGCCTACAAGCTATTGACCGTCGATGAAACCGGCTTCGGCACGTTTATCTGTGGCCCATCCAAAACGGCTGACATTGAGCAGAGTCTGGTCATCGGTGCCCACGGTGCCCGCTCGTTGGTGGTGTACATACTGCCTTGATGGAACGCTGATTTTTATGGTTGTTAAGATAGGTTTATGATTTTCCCATGGGTCGTGTTCTCACGGCCCATTCATGCGTCAGCCGGACTTACCTGTCGGACACGTAGGTCGTGTTCTCACGACCCACGGAGGAATAAACGTAGCCTCTATCAGTATGCTTTATAACCAGCAACGCCAGCTACTAGTAGCTGGCGTTGCTGGTTATGAATCTGTATGCCAAACCTATTTTCCTTTCAAAATTGTCCCGTAGCGGGGCATGTCTTTGAACAGAGTAAGCGCGGCTTTCATTTCGGGGTCCGTTGAGAACGACGCTTCTTTCAGTCCTTTTTGCAGGTAGTAATGGCCCGCGATCTCCTGTTCCAGAAGGGCTTTCAGCTCCGGTTTGAAGGTGTTCAGATCAGCGTCTTTACTGTGCGACATTTTGGTTTTGAGCGACTTCAACTGGTCCTGAATCTGGTCGAAGTACTTCTCTTTCTTGGCCGATGCTTCGAGAGTGCCAAGGTCTTTTTCAACCTGCGTGGTGTAGTCATATTCTTTATCACCCAGCCATTTGGCGAAATCACTGTACTCGGCGTCCGTCAGGTGAAACTCACGGGCGGGCTTGATGCTGGCGTGCTCGTGGCGGTACTTGACAGCGTAGTCGAAGATAAGACCCTTGTTGGTCAGGCTAAGTGCAACCGGCGATGGCGTCTGAACGTCGACAACAACATCGGGTAACACACCACCACCGTCGTAAACGACCCGGCCTGCTTTGGTTTTAAACGCGGTTTTGAGCGAGTCCGGAATTTTACCAACGCTGCCATCGGGGTTCCGGTGGCTGTAATCAATCGCCTGAATGCAACGTCCGCTGGGGATGTAGTACTTCGCCGTGGTAATTTTCAGTTTGGTATTAAAAGACAATTCGCGGGTGGTCTGCACAAGGCCTTTTCCGTACGTGCGCTGGCCGATCAAAACACCCCGGTCGTAATCCTGAATAACACCCGATACAATTTCGGCCGCCGACGCGCTATGGCTGTTTGTCAGGACAACAATAGGCATGTCAAGATCCAACGGCGGATTCATAGCGGTGTAGGTCTTGTTCCACTCCGTTACTTTCCCCTTTGTCGTAACCACCTCCGAATCCTTTGGAATGAAGACATTGGAGATGTCGATGGCCATGTTGAGCAGGCCACCCGGATTTTCGCGAACGTCGAGAATGAGCTTTTTCATGCCCTTGCCCTTCAATTCCTGAAATGCAGTCCGCACTTCACGCGATGCCGTGGCGGTAAAATCCTTGAGGTCAATGTAGCCAACATCGTCGGAAACCATACCGTAGTAGGGCACGTTGGTCATTTTCACTACATCCCGAATGACGCTGAGTTCTACGGGGTCTTTTTGTCCGTACCGCCGAACAGCCAGTTTTACGGCTGTGTTGTTTTGTCCTTTCAGCAGTTTTCCGGGATCAAGCGGTGCGCCGTCTCGGTCTTTGCGGCTTTTCAGGTCCACGCCATCCACTTTAATGACTTCATCGCCAATCTGGAGTCCCGACTTTTCGGCGGGGGTACCTTCGTACACCATCAAGACAATGCTTTTCCCCTGCCGTTGCCCAATCAGGGCACCGATCCCATTGTATCGGCCGGTGGTCATGGTCATATAGTCTTCAATCTCGTCTTCGGCGAAGAAGTTCGTATACGGATCGAGGGCTTTCAGCATGGCATCAATGCTGGTTTTGACCATCCGATTCGGGTTCACTTCATCTACGTAGTAGAGATTGAGTTCCTTGAACAGCGTGGCGTATATATCGAGGTTACGGGCTATCTCGAAAAACCGGTCATCGGTCTTGAACGAAAAAAAGCCAATGCCGCCTGCCACAAGGGCCGAGGAGGCTAACAGGGTAAGGCGTTTCGAGAAGCGCATAGGAGTAGCACGGGTAAAACCCGCAGTTAGCAAAATGCACGGGCCACAACGGCGGCCCGCCCGCATTACATTTTCTTCAAGGCTAATTTCATACCTTTTTCTATCTCTTCAAACGAAATTATTTGTTTGGCCGTATAAAGAAAGGCGATGTACGCTGGCGGGCTACTTTCGGGGGCTACTCGATCTTTGTTCAGCCGGTATGCTTCCCGGACCCGGCGACGGATCAGGTTACGGTCGACGGCTCGTTTAAAGATGCGTTTGGGAACGGTAATGACGATGGCGGGTAGGGGCGTCTCGCTGTCGGGACTGGTTTCGGATTGAGGAATATAGAGCATCCGAAACGGAAAAAGGTAGAACGTCCGCACGGAAGTACTACCTTTTTTAAACAATTCACTCAGAATTTTCTTGCTACAAAGCCGCTCAGATTTTGCAAAGGTTTGTGGCATGAATTCAGTTCACTGATTTTAGTTTATGGGTGCTGATACGGTTGGTCGTCCGGTCAGCCATAAGCCGAAAACCATAAACAGATTAGATCTTGAAGCGTTCGCCTTTTTTCTCGTCAGAGACAGTCAACTTGTGGCGGCCTTTGGCACGACGGCGGGCTAGAACCTGACGGCCATTCGCAGAGGCCATCCGCTCGCGGAAGCCGTGTTTGTTTTTCCGCTTCCGGTTCGATGGTTGGTACGTTCTTTTCATGATATATGTTACCTAAAACCTTTAATTTTCCAAATGAGTCCGCAAAGATAGGAGAATGCTCCGATTTTACCAAGCGTCAATTCATAAAAACGATTTGATTAGCTGGTAGTTACTTTTGTACGAATCTATTTGCTTTCATCGCTATGCACTATCGTTTATCGGCTGATCCTCAAGCTGCCCATTATATTGCCGTTGATGCCCGATTGACGGATATTACGACGCCTACGGTTGACTTACAACTGCCCGCCTGGCGTCCTGGTCGCTATGAGCTGCAACAGTTTGCTAAAAATATTCAGCGATTTGAGGTGGTTGATGGCGACGGAAATCCCCTGGCGTTTCGTAAAGTGACCAAAGATCGCTGGCGGGTGCAGACCAATGGGGCCACGCAGTTAATGGTCCGGTACAATTATTACGCGCTGTTGGGAACGCCCAACCAATTAAATGCGGGCAGTAGTTTTCTGAGCGATACGCTTCTATACGTCAATCCGGTGAACCTCTGTGTGTATGCCGAAGGTCGGCTATTGGAACCCTGTACTCTTGAAGTAGCCATTCCGGATAGCTGGACAATTGCCTGCGGGTTAGCCGAATCCAGCCAGAATCATACAGGAACCAGGCTGTTGCAAGCTTCGGATTTTTACGAACTGGTCGATTGCCCGCTGGTGGCGGCACCGGTGATCCAGCACATTCAGTATACGGTACAGAACATACGGTTTCATGTCTGGATTCAGGGCGGTCGGCGGACGGACGGCAATCCGACATTCGATGCGCAACGAATCATTGACGATTTCAGCCGGTTTTCAGCCAGTCAACTCGAACTTTACGGTGAATCCCCCGAGCGGGAGTATCACTTTCTAACCATCATTTTACCGATTCCCTATTATCACGGCGTCGAACACCGGAATTCGACCATGCTGGTGCTGGGGCCAAATGATGAGGGAGAAGGGCTTTATCAGGATTTGCTGGGTGTATCGTCGCACGAATTGTTTCACGCCTGGAACATTATCCGCATTCGCCCCACCGAATTGCTTCCCTACGATTTTACGAAAGAAAATTATTTTTCAACCTGTTTTGTCGCCGAGGGTGTAACCACCTACTACGGTGACCTGATGCTTCGGCAATCGGGGGTTTTTTCGGATGAAGCGTATCTGAAAGAATTGCAGGTATTAGTCAAACGACATTTTGAGCACAACGGCCGGGCATTTCAGTCGTTGACGGAGTCATCCTGGGATCTGTGGCTGGATGGGTACGACAAAGGCGTTCCCGACCGGAAAGTATCGGTGTATCATAAAGGAGCCATTGCCGCCCTGATTCTGGATCTGCACATTCGGCGACTGACGGATCATGCCCGCTCGCTGGATGATGTCATGCGCCTGATGTGGGAGCGTTTTGGAAAACCTTACATTGGGTACACCTTAGCCGATTACCGGACTATAACCGAACTGGTAGCGGATGAGTCGCTGGATTGGTACTACGACCTGTGCATCTTCGGTAACCAGCCGCTTGACGCTAAACTAAATGAATACCTGGCGTGGGTAGGGTTGTCTATGGGTTATGAAGAGCCTACGTCCGATCAGCCTGGTGGCATTCGCCTGATCGAATTGGATGACGTAAATGGGTACCAGCAACGAGCGCGCTGGTTCAAGGGTGAACTCGTCGAATTAACGTCAAAGGGCCATTTACAGCCTATACCCGACGAGAAGGCTGGTAAAAGCGCAGTAGCCAAATGAGTGCTAACGTTGGTGGCGCAAGGTCCTGGACCTGTTCCCGCAACGTCGTCACTTATTCCTTTAGTATCTAATTCCATCTGTCTGCTTTACCCCTTATATACTTACCTGTTCTATTCATGATGAATCGTTTGCCATTCCTTTTCCTTCTCCTGCCGAGCTTGCTGCTGGCACAACCCAAACCCGAAAAGCCCTGGATGCTTGGCCCGTTCCAGAAGGAGAATGCACATAATCCAATTCTAGAGGCTAAAGCCAATACCGAATTCTATTGTCCGATTCGCAAGAAAAACGTTCGCTGGGAAGAAAAAGACGTGTATAACCCGGCTACGGTGGTTCGCAACAATAAAGTGTACATGATCTACCGGGCAGAAGACACCGTTCGGATAGTTGGCGGAACGTCGCGGCTGGGACTGGCGGTTAGCTCGGATGGTATTCACTTCAAGCGAATGCCCAAGCCGGTTTTTTACCCCAATAACGATCCCATGAAAGTGTACGAGTGGGAGGGGGGCTGCGAAGATCCACGCGTGGTTGAGAGTCCCAACGGCGTGTACGTAATGACCTACACGGCCTACGACGGCGACAAAGCCCGCCTTTGCGTAGCCACATCGCGCGACCTGATGAGCTGGACGAAACAGGGACTGATTTTTGGCGATGTCGAAAACGGAAAATACCGCAACAGCTGGTCAAAGTCGGGCGCTATTGTGTGCAAACGAATCGGTAGCCGCATTGTCGCCCAGAAGATAAATGGGAAATACTGGATGTATTGGGGTGACCAGCCGCAGCTTCGCCTGGCCACATCCACCGACTTGCTGCACTGGACACCGCTCGAATCCAGCACGGGCCAGCCCACGGTCGCGGCTGAGTCAAGAAAAGGAAAGCACGATGTTCGATTGATCGAGCCCGGCCCGTACGCTATGCTGACGGATAAAGGTATCCTGTTGATTTATAACGGGATGAACGATGCAAAGAACGGGGATAAATCCTTACCGGAAGGCGCTTACGCCGGGGGCCAACTGTTGTTCGATGCGCAGGATCCGACCAAATTGATCGACCGGTCAGAAACCTATTTTATCAAACCCGATCAGCCTTATGAAATGGTTGGCCAGGTCAATCAGGTTTGTTTTCTGGAAGGCATGGTTCCGTTCCGGGGCCGCTGGTTTCTGTATTATGGAACCGCTGATTCAAAGATTGGAGTAGCCATCGCGAAACAGTAACGAGTGTGATGGTTATGATGGCGCGAGGCTCCAGCCTCGTGCCGACTATTACTCGGCCTTCGGTCGGTACAGACACTTAAGTATTTCCATAATTATTTATTAATATCGGCCAGAGGCCGGGTAATAATAGGGAGCCTTGCGCCATTAGCCATCACAATGCCAAACGTATGCAGACATCTCGCTCACAAACGCTGTCATTCGAGGAGTACGTTAAACACGACGCAACGGCACTGGCTGAACTGGTGCGGGCGGGTGAGGTGACGCCGGGGGAACTGCTGGAAACGGCCATCGCTCGTGCCGACGCGGTAAACCCACACCTGAATGCCATTGTCACGCCTTTGTACGATAAGGGAAGAGCGATGGCGAACCAGTTACCGGAGACAGGGCCGTTTCGTGGCGTTCCCTTTTTGCTGAAAGATCTGGAATTCGAATGGGCCGGAACACCGATGAAATCAGGTTGTAAAGGCTACAAAAACTATGTCTCGACGACCGATAGTGAACTCATCAAGCGACTGAAAGCCGCCGGGCTTGTCTTTTTCGGGAAAACCAACACACCCGAATTTGGTCTGACGCCCTATACCGAGTCGATACTGTACGGACCCGCTCGCAATCCCTGGAAAATGACCCACTCGCCGGGTGGTTCGAGTGGTGGGTCGGCGGTGGCCGTAGCGTCGGGCATTGTGCCGGCGGCAACGGCTTCCGATGGCGGAGGTTCCATTCGTATTCCGGCCTCGTGCTGCGGTTTGTTTGGCCTGAAACCCTCACGGGGACGCATTACGCTTGGTCCGCGTTATGGCGAGTTATGGAATGGTGCCGTGACCGCGCATGCACTCACGCGCAGTGTTCGGGATAGTGCCCGTTTGCTGGATGTCGTGGCGGGTGGCCCCTCGTATCGACCCTTGCCGGGTGATCCCTATGGCATTGCCCCGCCGGTGCGCCCATTTGCGGACGAAGTGAATCGCGAGCCGGGTTCGTTGCGAATCGCTTACGCAACGCAGGCACTGATGCCTTCCCAGACCATTGATCCGGTTTGTATTAAGGCTGTTCAGGAAACCGCGCGTTTATTGGAAAGCCTGGGTCATACGGTCGAAGAGGTACCGTTGCCTTATGAAAAAACACTGGTGACGCAGGCGTTTTTCCTGAGCGTGTTGAGTGAAACGGCCGCCACACTTCGGGACTTAGGCACTTATTTAGGCAGGCCCGTCCGGCGCGACGATGTGGAGCTGAACACCTGGGCGCAGGCCCGGCTGGCGGAGGGATTTTCGGCAGCTGATGCGGCCTATCAGAAACGTCGCTGGAACACGCTCAACCGAAGCATGGGCCAGTTGCACGAAACATACGATCTGTTTCTAACCCCTACGTTGCCTCGTCCGCCCATTGCTATCGGCACGTTTCAGAACACAGACGCCGAAAAACGGCTGCTCAAACTGGTCGATTCACTGGGTGGTTTGAAATACATGAACGGCACCAAAACGGTGAACGATCTGGCCGAGCGCTCGCTGGGCTACATATCGTTTGCTGTTATCACCAACATGACCGGTCAATCATCTATGTCGGTCCCCCTTTACTGGTCGAACGAAGGTTCGTCGGCCGGTTTACCGATTGGAGTGATGTTTGCCGCTCGCCAGGGTGACGAAGCTACCTTGCTTCGATTAGCCGGGCAACTGGAACAGGAACGCCCCTGGTTTCACCGGATGGCGGTACTGTAACGTATATTTAGACGACGTCAATCTTGATCAGGCCGCGAAGCACGCTGGTCAGAAATTTCGTTAGCTCTGTCTTCAACTGGTTCAGCTTCGTAGGTGAGTTTGTGTTTTTCATATCGTTTGGGGTCTAACAAGTGATGATTTGACGATTGACCGTTTTGCAGAAATTTCCAGAATTCAGTAACACGAGGTTTTTAGAAACCTCCCAAGTCGGTTACAAGTAGCCGATTTCACATAGTTACGAATTTTGCTTTACACTTTATTCACTGTAATCCAGTTCTTTACCAAACGTCTCTTCCATAGTCGATAATGACCAGTAGCCAATGGCGAAGCAGAAAAATGTGACAACGGCACCTGCTTCCAGAACACCGAGACTTGGCTTCATGGCCTGAAAAGCCGGAATAGTCAGCAAGGTAGTAGCCCGCACGTTATTGGCAACGGATGTCGTCGCCGTGGCCCGAAGGTTAGTGCCAAAGCTTTCGGCTGTAATGGTCAGGAACATAGCGATGTAGCCAATCCCGAAGCCCATGGCTAGGCAAACGGCGTAGAAAGCACCGGTAGAGTTGATGCCGCCAAACAAATAAATGACGATGAAGACGAACGTAAGGCTCATCATCAGGCCAATGGCTTTCCGACGCGACTGAAGGTATTGACTAAGGAGTCCACTCGTCAGGTCGCCGATAACCGTGCCTACGTACG
Organism: Spirosoma lituiforme; assembly: GCF_054776635.1. Classification (NCBI taxonomy): domain Bacteria; kingdom Pseudomonadati; phylum Bacteroidota; class Cytophagia; order Cytophagales; family Cytophagaceae; genus Spirosoma; species Spirosoma lituiforme. Next base: position 82,323 of record NZ_BAAHBO010000006.1, on the reverse strand, counting down.
TGAACATGACACAACGGCCGGGCTGGATGGCTTCGGTAATGCCCAGCGCTTTCCCGAATTCGTTGCCAAACGTGGCCAGAATGCCGATAACCAGGTAGGTGGGGAGAGCAAGGCCCATGCACCGGAGATACCGCAACAGCCGTTCGCGTCTCTGAAACAGCGCCCAGAAGTTGCCCCTGGCTACCCCCGTTTGCTGTACCCGCTTAAACATGCCCGACTCAAACACACTCACCCGCAATACTAGTAGGCCCAGCCCCAGGCTACCGCCGATGAAATACGTTGTCCGCCAGTCGAAGAGCGCGACCGTGAAATAGGCGACTACGGCACCCAGCAACCCGACACTCGCCACCAGAGAGGAACCATATCCACGCAGGTGGGGCGGCAAAATTTCACTCACCAGGGTAATGCCAGCGCCCAACTCGCCAGCCAGACCCAGCCCGGCCACGAAGCGGAGGACAGCGTATAGCTGCGGATCATGCACCCAGCCACAGGCAATGTTGGCGAGTGAATACGTAATAATGCTTCCGAACAGCACCGACAAACGCCCCCGTTTGTCGCCCAGTATTCCCCAGAAAATGCCACCGAGTAATAAACCCGCCTGCTGAAAGTTCAGGATTCTGCCACCGATCAGCGAAATGTCGGCTTCCGATAGCCCCAGCTCTTTCAGGCTTGGCACCCGCACAATGTTGAAGAGAAGCAAATCATAGACATCGACAAAATAACCCAGGGCGGCTACGATGACGGGTAACGCGAATAATGGACGGAGGGAGGTAGAGGTAGTATTCGGGAGCATGGCGGAATGGGTCAGGCTACATAAAAAACGCTGGAAACAGGACCATCAGCTAATTCAGTAGCCTGCTGTCCCGCTTCCAGCGTTTCTCTCATTGCTTTCTTACCAGAGTCGAACGTATAAGACGGTGATAAGCAACATGATAATAACCGCCAATGCCGTTGCCGATGGGTTCAGCCGGAACATACTGGCGTCAATAGCGAATCCTTTCGGGTTGATGCGTGGCCCAACCAGGCTGATGGCAACCATCATCAGCACCGTGAAGAAAAACGCCCAGCCCATACAGATCAGGAAGGGAATTTCGTACCCGCCGTTGCCGTTAGGATAAGCCGTGTACAGAATCGTTTCGTTACCGAATAACGCCGGTGCAAAATTATTGAACAGCACGGCCAGGCCAAATCCACCCAAAATACCCGCTACCGCAGCCGTTCCTGTGGTGCGTTTCCAGAAGAAGCCCAGAATGAACACCGCGAAGATGGCCGGGCTTAGGTAACCCGTGTATTTCTGAATAAAGGTGAAACCGCCCTCGCGACCAATACCCAGCGCATCCTGCCACGTTAAGGCAATAGAGAGCAGCATGGCTGCGAAAATAGTAATCCGGCCCACCCATACCAGCTGGGTTTGAGTAGCGTCCTTTTTGATGTACTTCTGGTAAATATCGAGAGTGAAGATGGTCGATATGGAGTTGGCTTTACCCGCCAGCGATGCCACGATAGCGGCTGTCAGGGCGGCCATTGAAAGACCTTTCAGGCCATTGGGCAGGAAGGATAGAATGGCCGAATAAGCGTTATCGGCGAGAAGCTTGCCGCCCGGAGCCATTTCATTTTGCAGGCTGCCGTTCTTGTACAGCACGTAAGCGGCAATACCCGGCAGCATAACGATCAGCGGCATGAAGATTTTCAGCAGGGCCGCGAAGAGAATCCCCGTCCGGGCGGTTTTCAGATCGGCACCGAGCGCCCGCTGGGTGATGTACTGGTTACAGCCCCAGTAGTTCAGGTTCACAATCCAGATACCCGCAAAGTACATGGCCAGACCAGGCAGGGTGAGGTATTTGTTAATATCGACCTGTGAAGTGTTGGGGCCTGGTTTCTCGAAAATCATGTGGAAGTGATCGTCGGCATCGCCCATCATGGCCGAGAAGCCCGCCAGCACATCGTTACCCAGGCCAAATTGCTGGCTAACCAACGTCAGCGCGATGTAAGACGTTACCAAACCCCCAATTATAAGAACGGCCACCTGAATAACGTCCGTGTAGCCGATAACTTTCATCCCACCCAGCGTAATCACGATGGCGAATATGCTCAGACCAATAACGATCGGGTGGAACGATTCGCCCCCAACCAAGGTGCTGATCGCCAGTGCACCCAGAAAAAGAATGGACGTCAGGTTAACGAATACGTAGAGAAACAGCCAGAAGATGGCCATGATCAGACTCACCGTTTCGTTGTACCGCGTTTTCAGAAACTGCGGCATGGTATAAATGTGATTCTTGAGGTAGATCGGCATAAACCAGACCGCCACAATAATCAGGGCAATAGCTGCGAACCATTCGTACACCGCTACGGCGACCCCGAAGGTGAACCCGTTGCCCGACATACCGATGAACTGCTCAGCCGAAATGTTGGACGCAATCATGGATGCGCCGATGGCCCACCAGGTTAACGATCCTTCGGCCAGGAAAAAATCTTTGGTGTCAAGCTTTGTTGTTTGTTTTCGTTTGTAGATCCAGTAGCCGTACGAAGAGACACCAATGAAATACAGAAGGAAAATAATGTAGTCTATTTGTTTAAGTTGGTTCATTTCAGCAAGTATAGAATGAGTTTTGGATTCAGCCTGTAAAAAAGCAATTATTTCTCCAAATAGGCTTACTATCGGCCAAAATCATTTGCAGATTGGTATAATTAGTATCAGATACTGTAGTTTCTTTCGCCGAAACAGACACGATCGTTCATAGCCGTGGTTCGTGTCTTCATGAACCCCTTATCGGGTAGGTAAGTCTAGCGGTTCGCAACGTCAGACTAGTATCCATGGTCTGTGAGGACACGGACCACGAACACGGCCAAATTGACCATGCTAAATATACTGACCATAATAAAAAAGGCACGGATTCGAGTCCGTGCCTTTGGTGATGTATGAGACGATCGGGCGTTTAGTTGATCGCCACAAGCCGCGTGGGTTGCATGGCCTCTACGGTGGGCGTCGTCAGTTTGAAGGAGAATTCTTCTTTTTGCGTGCCTGCCGATATCCGGAAGGTATAATTTCCATCCTTGAGATCGCTCATATCAAATTGCTGCCGATACGCATTCTGCTTATTTTTCTTCCCGCACAGAACTTCCTGAAACAGAACCTCGCCCTTGTCACTGATCAACGTCAGATCAACTCGGTTCTCCGATTTGTATTTTTCCAGGCATAACCAAAGCTTGTTGGCGTTGGCCGCCGGAAACATGGCGGCTGAGAATACTTTGCTTTGCGATTTGTGATCATCGGCCAGGGTAGGCGATGCAATAGAGGCCATTAGGGCAACGAGAAGGGCACTGGCGAGCAATTTGATGGATGTTTTCATGGAGTTGAAAAAGGATTAAATGGAAACCTTTAGCTGTCAACCCAATGATGCCGGTGCACCCGTTAAACGCTGCCGTTCTGGAGCAACGGTTTATAAAAATGATGAACGGTTCGCGGTCATTCTACGAAATCCAAATCCTTACCAAATGTTTCGTCCATGCGGCTCAGCGACCAGAACGACAGGCCATACACCACAAGACCCAACAATGCAGCCGCCAGTAAAGCGCCCATCGACGGTTTAAGGGCCTGGAACAGAAGGGTCATGGGAATCAGCATGCCCCGAACAACGCTCGGTACCGAGGTGGTGGCGGTATTGCGGAGGTTGGTGCCATACAACTCGGCGACCATCGTCAGAAACATGGCGATGTAGCCTGTGCAGAAACCAGCCAGCAGGCAAACCGTGTACAAACCGTCCGCTGTCTTGATACCGCCAAACAAATAAACGCCACTCAGTAAGGCGCTGAAGATCAATAGACCCGTGATGGCTTTCAACCGCGATTGCAGCCAGTGGCTTAGGGGTCCCGAAAGCAGATCGCCAGCCGCCAATCCGACGTAGATCATCATGACGCAACGCCCTGGCTTTACCACCTCGTCAATGCCCAGAGCCTGCCCGAACTCATTGGCGAATGTAGCCAGAATACCCACGATGAACCAGGTCGGAATACCGACTGATACACACCGTATGTATTTGATGAACTGCGGCCAACTGCTGAAGAAATAAAGGAAATTGCCCCGACTAACCTCTTTATGATCGGTTTTCAGCCGATTAAAAACCCCTGATTCAAACACGCTTACCCGCAATAGGAGCAGGGCAATGCCCATGCCGCCCCCTACCCAGAACGCCGTTCGCCAGTTGAAATACTCAACCGTCAGGTAAGCCACGCCCGCGCCCAGATAGCCGATGCCCGCGACCATCGACGAACCGTAGCTTCGGATGGCTTTCGGTAATATTTCGGATACGAGTACCATGGCCGCACCTATCTCGCCCGATAGCCCAACACCTGCCACGAATCGCAGCAACGCATATACGTTGACATCCTGCACAAAGCCACACGCAATGTTCGTGACCGAATACGTAACAATACTACCGAACAGTACTGACATGCGCCCACGCTTGTCGCCCAAGGCTCCCCACAGAAAACCGCCCACGACCAGACCCGCCTGCTGGCAATTGAGAATAAACGTGCCTGCCCGCGAAACCTCCGCTTCCGATAAGCCTAACGATTGTAAACTCGGTACTCGTACGATGCTGAAAATCAGCATGTCATACACATCGACAAAGAAACCCAGTGCTGAAACAATGACGGGTAAAGCAAACAACGGGCGAAAGGAAACGCGGGGAGAGGGTAGGGTTTGCATTGATCTGATCGGACTATAGATGCAGTCAGAATTATTCTTCCAGGTAGTTCAAGTCCTTGCCGTGGGTTTCGGGAATGGTCAGGATGGAGTAAAAACCGATGATGAAGCAGATCAGGCCAACGACAGCTCCGGCGTTGACAACCGCCAGGGAGGGTTTGAGAAACTGGTAGGTTAGCGTCATCGGAATAACCAGGCCGCGCACCATGTTGGGTACGGTGGTAGCCGCGGTAGCCCGCAGGTTGGTGCCAAACTGCTCAGCTCCGATGGTAACAAACATGGCCCAGTAGCCAATGCCGAAGCCCATAGCCAAACAAAGGCCATACAAGGCCGTGGCTGACTTGATGCCGGTATATAAGTAAATGAGGCTGAACAGCAGCGCAATGGCCATGAGCAAAGCAACCCCTTTCTTGCGGGAAGCCATTGCTTGGCTGATAAATCCACTGGCCAGGTCGCCGGTAGCCAGCCCGACGTAACACCACATGATGGCGAGGCCCGGCTGAATTTCTTCGGCAATGCCAAACGCCCGGCCGAACTCATTGGCGAACGTGGCCAGAATACCAATAACAAACCAGGTGGGCAACCCGATACCGATGCACTTGAGGTAACGACTCAGGCGATTTGCGTTGGTGAAAAACGAAAGGAAGTCCCCCCGGTTGACGTGTTTCTGATCGGACACATCTTTGAACATGCCCGATTCAACGACGCCGACCCGTAGCAGCAATAGCCCAAAGCCCAAGCCACCTCCCACGAAAAAAGCGGTTTGCCAATCGAATAATTTTACGGTAAAATAAGCGACTACGGCACCAAAAAGGCCGATGCCCGCCACCAGTGATGTGCCGATCGCGCGTTTTTCTTTGGGGAGTACTTCACTCACGAGTGTGATGCCCGCCCCCAGCTCACCGGCCAGCCCAATACCCGCCACGAACCGCATCAGGGCGTAATACATCGCCGGATCCATGAACGTAACGTGCTTGACAAAACCACAGGCAATATTGGCAATTGAGTAGGTAATGATGCTACCGAACAACACCGACAGGCGGCCGCGTTTGTCGCCGATAACGCCCCATAAAATACCGCCGAGCAGTAGCCCGCCCATCTGCCAGTTGATGATACTGGCTCCAACGGTCGATATCTGATCGGGGGAGAGACCCAGATCCTGCAGGCTGGGTACCCGAACGATACCGAAAAGCAGCAGGTCGTAAATATCAACGAAGTAACCCAGGGCCGCCACAATGACGGGCAGGCCGAAGTAGCCAATGGTAGGGGATTGTGGTTTAGGCGAAACAGCAGGAATAGCCATACGGCAAAAAGCGGAGGTTGAAAAACAAAACAGTTCTGCAAGTATACGAAAGGACCAAAGAAGATTGTGCAGAATGGCAGACAGGAAATCCGAATCGGGATGTAAATGCACCGACCGCTTACGAAGATGAGTTGTCACTGACTAATTTTTTTTGCCGGTATGCCGTCGAAATAAATAAATTAGTGGCAGTGTCGGCTTATCAAAAAGCCATACGGGTCATAAACGTATGAAACGATAACGTTTTTATCGTTCATACTTGATTTAGTACCTGCTTCTCCGGTGGGTTATCCAATACGCTAACGAACGTCAACGACAGGCTAGCCCCAGGAGGGTTACTATCGGTGTGGACAGTTTAGACGGAATGTATTCAACTTAACTCCTCTTTTTGATGAAATTACAGACCCTTTCACCTCCTTCACGTATCGTTTTTCCCGTTGTGCAGGGCCGCCCGCCTTACCGGCAATACGCGCTCATGGTTTGTTTACTGTATGTCAGTATAGCCAGCGTACTGGCTGTGCGGATTCGATACGGTGTGATGGACGAGGATTTTCATTTGTCTGCCATCCGGGCCTTCGCCCAGGGTGGGGTAACCAAGGCAACCCTGTACCATCATTTACCACCGACGGGCGTGTCTAGTCACATATGGTTTGCTTTATGGCTTAGGTTATTTCCGGGAATCGACTACGTTGGTCTTCGGCTTATCTCCTGCGTGGCCCTTGGTGTGTTGGCCGTTTTTGCCTTTTCTCAGCTTGCCTCCGTTCGACTATCCGTTCAGAAAACGGTGTTGGCGGCTACGCTGTTTATGCTGGCGTTCCCTTATTTCTTCCTGAGTGTGTCGACTCTCATGACCGAGGGTCCGTCGCTGCTGTTTCTGGGGGCGGGCCTGTTGTTTCTTTTCGTTTCCCGGTTTCAGCGCCTGCTTCCCTTTTGCTTGGGTTGCCTACTGCTGGGGCTAACTACGATAGCGCGCTTTTATTTTATTCCGCTGTTGCCAACCCTATTCATCGTGCTGCTCCTGTCCGGCTGGCAGCAGCACCGGCAGTACGGCGTTCGTGCCGACCTGACTCATCGTATTCTGCTGTATTTTTCTGTGGCGATAAGCGCGCTGCCACTCGGGGGACTGATCTTCCTTTGGGGAGGTTTGACGCCCCCCGGATTCAATCAATGGTCGGAGTTGCGTTTGGGCGTTAGTTTCAATCCCTTCCGCCCCTTCTCGGCGCTGGCGATGGTTGGCATCTACACGGCCCCCTTTGTGCTGCTGAATGTATCCTGGGCATCCGAGATGCTATCTCGTAAAATGCTGGTTGTCTGGCTGGCGGCTTTATCACTTGCCCTGTTTCGGGTGAATCTTTTCCACGATTCTTTATCAATTGATACCGTGTATAGCGGCCCCATCGAGCATAGTTTAGCCTGGCTGCAAACCAAAAATGATCTGTTGGTACCAGTAGGCCTGCTGGTTCTCTACGGCTTTGGCCTGAGTAGCCTGGTCTTTATGACAAAACGAATCATGGCGTCTATCACAGATACGGGTTTTTCGAATACCGATCTGCTATTCTCCGTCGTTTTTGTTAGCTTGTTTATTATTTCTCAGGCTTTTGTGGGTGGTAACCATCCGTTCTATGATCGCTATCTGATTCATCCGTGGCCGTTTATTGGCTACACGATAGCTAGTCTTTTCCCCAGGTTTCTTAACCCCCGTACCTGCCTGGTCGTAGCTGGTTACACCGTCTTGTCCATACTGATTCTGGCAAAATGGGGTTTTTGAAAAGGGGATATTACTCACCCGTCATGGAGCCGTCAGGAAATAAGGGGATTCAACGGCGGCTCGGGAGCGGATACGCTGGGTGGCGCCTGCCGAGGGACGGGTATGGGTTTGGGAAGCGTCTGGTAACTGGTGTATGCGGTCCCTAACCACCATACCTTCAGCATTACTCGGGCAAAAATCAGCAGTTGCTGAATGATAAACATGACCAGGATCGTCAGCCAGCCATTCATCAGAATCAGGTCATCGAGCAGGAAGTAAATCCCGAACAGGCCCGAGCCAATCAAGATCGTCAGCCAGTAAAGCCCGTACGTGCGGGGCAGGTTCTGCAGGACTAGACGGCCGGCTTGTCCAAATGCGCGAAAGGCACTGTGTTCATCTTCCCGAAACATAAGCACTTTGGCGTAGTCGCCGATGCAGAGGAACAGGGTGGCCGTCAGAGCGAAGAGCGCAAAAAAAACAGCGCCAATCCAGAATAGACCACGCTCCGTAAAGCTATCGTCGACCGCTATACTAACCAGTGTACCAATGACCAGCCAAAGCCCGGCGCCAATAAGTACGAAGAGTAACGTGACACCAAACAGCCGTAGAAACCGGCCTACATAATGCGCACACCCCTGCCAGAATACCCCACTGCTAAAGGCATTGTAGGGTTGGGAAAAGCGGAGAAATATACCACCTGCGAAAAACAAACTCAGAAATACGTACAGACTGCCCAACCAGCGCCCTACGCTCAAAAGGGGAGTTATTGTCCGCTCGCTGCGGTGCATGAAATCTGAATAAACGGTATAATCGAACCCCTCTAGCAAATTCATGAAAGCCAGCGAATTCTGATCTTCTGCTTTAAGGGTGTTGTAGAACGGTAAAGCAACCAGCAATCCCAGGACCAGCGTAATGCCGTACATCAGCCAAAGCAGTCGAAACGACTGATACGTTTGTCGGAAGGAGGTGCGGAGTGCGTTCACGGTTCTAGGAATTAGCCTGATCGTCTTTATCGCCGGACAAAGGATGTTCAGTTCTGATTTTCTCCTGCAATTTAAGGAAGCCGTCAATCAGCGCTTCGGGACGGGGGGGGCATCCGGGCACATAGACATCAACGGGAATAATGCGATCCACGCCTTTCACGACATGATAACCGTGCTGCCAGTAAGGTCCGCCACAGTTCGAGCAGGAACCCATCGAGATAACGTACCGGGGCTCGGCCATTTGCTCGTAAAGTCGCCGGATGCGGTCGGCCATTTTGTAGGTTACCGTACCAGACACGATCATAATGTCCGATTGCCGGGGGGATGGGCGCGGAAAAATACCGAATCGTTCGAGGTCATAACTGGCGGCAAAAGCCTGCATCATTTCGATGGCGCAGCAGGCCAGACCGAAACTCATAGGCCACATTGATTTCTCGCGCGACCAGTTGAGCAGGTCTTCCGAATGCATCAGGATGACGCTGGCTTCGCCGGTTTTATCAGTTGTCGGAGCAGTCATAGCTGGGCAGATGATGAGTAAAATTTTGTCGGTTGTGTCGACAGAAGACAACCCTGGGGGATGCGTACAGGATCAACGTTTGTAGCGTTCGTTTACCTGCTGATACAGCTGAACCGGTACTTTAGTTTCAACTGTTGGTAGTTTGGGTTGAGGTTTCACCCAGTCCAGGTAACCCTTCGCCCAGACGTAGGCAAGGCCCAGCGCCAGCAGCGCCACAAACAGGAAAACTTCAGTAAGCGCAAACCAGCCCCACAAACCGCCTGTCTCCGCGATCAGTTTTTCCTGCCCGAATACGGTAGCCCACGGAAACAGAAATACCAGCTCGACATCGAACAGGACAAAAACCAGTGCAACAACGTAGAACCGGATGTTGAACTGAATATTGGCGTTACCAATGGGCTCTTCCCCCGACTCGTATGTGCTATTTTTCTCGATGTTCGGTCTGTTTGGGCGTAACAGGCGTGCCACAAACAAAACGACGGCAATGAACGCAAAAGCTGCCAGAATAAACAGTAAGATGATGCCGAAGTCGGAAAGCATACGCAGGTACGGTTGGGAGCAGTTTACGATGGCCTGGCGGATAGGTAGCCCATGAAGATACGGATGGACGGGGCAATCGGTTAGCTTATTTTTTCTTCTTGGGGAAAAGGTTGTAAACGATACTCACCTGAAGGTTGCGGTTGTAATAGGCGGCCGTTGCTTCGTTGGAGACGTTGGTGAACCCATATACGTAGCGAACGTGTAAACTGAATTTGCTCAGCATGTCCAGGAAATCATAATGAACGCCCAAGACGGCACCCAGGTCATTTTGCGCACCAGGACCGTTTGTTGAGCCCGAATTAAGCGCATAACTGAACTCCGGACCGGCCTGTATAGTCAGACCCTCGGTCGGGATATAGCCCAGCAGAATGGGCGCGCTGACATAATAATACGAATTGCTGGTAGTTGTTCGTCCGCCAACCTGCTCCTGCTGAAACGTGCCGCCTTTAACTGCCAGAAGCGCTTCCGGCTGAAATACCAACCGATTGTACCGATACCGGTACATAACCCCAAGATTAGGCGCCAGCGATCGTTTGGGAATGTTGACAGTGGTTCCGGTAATAGACACCTGGGTAAATGAAGCCCCGATTTTTACCCCAAAATGGCCACCAATCGGTTTATCACTTTGGGCCTGGATGAGGAGAGGGGAGGTAACTAAAAGAAGAAGGAGTAGTAAGCGAGATGTATGCATGCGGGACTGTTGGAAGGCAACTTACCTTCAATAACTAGTTTTATCTGAACTAACGGACCGCCCGAAACGGCGGACGGTTGTAAAATTGGTGAAAAAAGTTAATAAATCGTTCTTAACCGTTGCCGAGCGGGTACACCGACAGACTAATTGAGCCGGGGATCAACGGGATAATGGGCAATGGATTTGTATTCACCCCCCTTGCGCTTCAGCACTTCCCGCCAGAATTCGGTTGTTGGCGTATCGAACAGGAAATCGGCTTTGGTACGGCTGATGATCCAGGCTTTCTGAACGAGTTCACTGTCGAGCTGCCCCTCATCCCAGCCCGAGTACCCAATGAAAAAACGGATGTCCCGCTCGGTAAGCGTACCCAGATTGACGGCCTGCTTGATCTGCTCAAAATCACCACTCCAGTAGAGATCATCGACAACCCGGATGGAGCCGTCGATCAAATCGGGGCGACGATGAATGAAATGAAGCGTGTTTTGCTGAACAGGTCCACCGACAAACAGCGGCAGATCGGAGTAAATATCCTCAATAACATCACCAAGGTGAATATCGGTAAGCTGATTCAGGACCAGGCCAAACGTGCCAACCGCATTATGTTCGCAGATCAGGACAACACTACGGTCAAAATTAGTATCGCCCATGTAGGGTTCGGCAATCAGCAAGTCGCCATTCTTAACAGGTTGCGGAGACGTATTCATGAGTCATAAAACGGTTAACGATTGATACTACCAAAACGCCTTTTTGGCGGGCGATATTGGTTAAAAACTGTTAAATACGCTGGTTGACGCATTAATGATGTGGTAAAGGGCGAGTTCCCGTTAAAAATTTATCGACAGGGCTTGTTATCCGCTATTGGGTGAAATACTGGTTACTTTGATGGGTAAAGTCCGGTGTGTAACTCCCCAAATCTCTCTACTTCATGCGGTTGCAGAAATTCAACGAAACGCTTATTCGGCAAAGAACAGTGATGGGAATGTGCTGCCAACGGGTGCCTGGTCTGGCAGATTTACGTTCTCACTAGGGGTAAATCGAAAAGTCGAAGGACTTACTATGTGTTGTTAAGCTGGTATTCGCCAACTTTGTCTACTCAAGAAACATTAAACTGGATTTATGGATCACCAGATTCACGACCGGCGGGGATTTCTCCGGAAAAGTGCTTTGGCTACGCTAACAACATTGGTTGGTACGCCTATCGCTTTTGCTGACCGCATACCTCTCTTTTATACACCGCTGGGGTTTGATTATGACCCGCTTAAGGGAAAAAGCCCGGATATGAAGGTGCTGGGTGATAAACCCTGGAACGTGGAATCGCCGGTTCATTTGCTGGACGACGCGGTTACGCCCGTTGAAAAAATGTTTATTCGCAACAATGGCCTGATTCCAACGGAACCCATCAACCCCGAAACGTGGACGTTGACCATCAAAGGCGAGTCTGTAAGAGCAACCAAGATCTACACCCTGAGCGACCTGAAAAAACGATTTAAACCGTACACCTACCAGCTCGTGCTCGAATGTGGAGGTAATGGCCGGTCGGGGTTCGAGCCGCAAACGACGGGCAATCCGTGGGATCAGGGGGCGGTTAGCTGCGCTGAGTGGACTGGCGTGCGGCTGAAAGATATTCTGGCTGATGTCGGGCTGAAAGATGATGCCGTTTACATTGGGTATTACGGCAAAGATCCGCATCTGAGCCAGGACCCCACCAAAGTGGCCATTTCCCGGGGTGTACCCATGAAAAAAGCCCTCGAAAACGAAACCCTCATTGCCTGGTCCCTGAACGGAAACGATATTCCGCTGGCCCACGGCTACCCGCTGCGGCTGGTGATCGGGGGCTGGCCTGCATCGGTATCGGGCAAATGGCTGCACACGATTGCCGTGCGGGACAAAATCCATGACGGTGCCAAAATGGAAGGCCATAGCTATAAAATGCCTATTCGGCCGGTACAACCCGGTGAGAAAATTCCGGAAACACCCGAGAACTTTCGGATCATCGAATCAATGCCCGTTAAGTCACTGATTACCTACCCTAAAACGGGCGCTATGGTCGACGTCAAAAAATCCTTGGCGTTACGAGGGCATGCCTGGGCGGGTGACCGAACGGTCAGTGATGTACACACGTCGATTGATTACGGCGCTACCTGGCAGAAAAGTAAACTGCAACCGCCCAAAAACCGGCTTGCCTGGCAGCACTGGTCAACTGAACTGACGTTTCCCCAGCCGGGTTATTATGAGGTATGGGTGCGCGCCACGGATAGTAATGGCATCATGCAGCCGGTCGTTATTCCGCAATGGAATCCCGGCGGTTATCTAAACAATGCCTGCCATCGAATCGCGGTAAAAGCCAGTTAATTCATTTATCAACCTACGATACCATGACGCAGATACGTGCATTTTTTCTGATAGGTGTCCTGCTACTAAGCCTGGCTAGTTTTCGGAACCTCTCCGTTGATCAGAAGCCATCAACTGGCGGTTTGTCGGTGTCAATGGCCGATACGGCCAGAATTGACGCTGAATCAGGGATGATCAACGATCCTAACCTGATGATGGTCAAGGCACAATGTACGGCCTGCCACTCGTCCAAACTTATTTTGCAGCATCGCTTTACGCGGGCGGGCTGGGTAGAACGTATCCGCTGGATGCAGAAATACCATAAGCTTTGGGATTTGGGCGAATCCGAGAAAGTAGTTTTAGACTATCTCGAAAAGCATTACGGGCCCGAAAACGCAGCGAGTATCGGCACATTCCGGCGTCAGCCATTGAAAAGTGTTCAATGGTATAAACTGTCTCAGTAGCGTTCTGTGGCCGGTTCTGCGGGTCGGCTACGACACTACCGTTTGCGTTGTTTTGATGGTATATAAAGCGCGAGAAAGAGTCCGTCGATTTTTACCAATCCGGTATGGTCTACTCCGGTATCCTGACAAGCGTTTTGCGGTGGATCATGTATTAGTTCGCCTGATTCTGAAACGTAAGCCCCACCTTTTTGCCGGAAACTCGCTCCAGCAACGGGCGCAACAGCTGATTGGCGTTCTGCCGGGTCTGGTTCAGAATACCCCCGGTCAATGCCGCTTGTTTAACCTGACGCTCAGCCTTGCGGTAGGCATCGCTCACCAGTTGTGATTCGTTCAGAAACGAGAAATGAGTATCATACACCCTCGACCGGTCGTGGTTGATTTTCCAGCCGCAAAGTTCGGGATTGGGCAGTTGAACCGTTATTGAATCATCGGTGGCCGTAATGTCATCCAGGTTGATCTGGGTCAGATCAAGGCAGCCCGTGGCTTCTCCCTCTACAATCAAAACGGCGTTGGCATTCGGCAGAAACGCATTGACCTGCTCATGCTCGACAATGTCTTTGAACGTGTACCGGACCAACTCCAGCTTTCCTAAAGTCTTGATTTCTTTCAGGACAATGCTTTGCGTCGTGTTGTTGCCCTTTCGAAAGCGGCTCATAAGTGTGTTTCCGCGTATCTGCTCCCAAATGGCGATCAGACCAGCGACAAGTACGAAAAGCAGGAACAGACGAAAGAGCGCGTTAATAAGTCGGGACATGATGCCGTCGTGAATAGGTAAGTGGATGGTGATTTATCTAAACCCTGTAAAACGGAAAACTCCCAAACCGTTACCGATTCAGGAGTTTTATTAACGGAAAACTAAGTAAATTAATACGTGTGCTTATGGTCTTCGACCGGTTGTTTCTCCAGATCAAACAGATCATTTAACACATCGATCAGTGTTTCGGCTTCGCCCCGCTTACAGGCGGCTTTGAGTTGAAGAACGGGTAGTTTAATGATTTTCTGCATAATCCCCCGCGTAATCTTCTCTATCTTCTCCGATTCGTTCGGCGTCAAATGCTTCAAGTGACGGGCAATTTCGTCGCGACGAATCTGCTCCAGCGCATTCTTCAGTTTATTGATCGTCGGTGACACAACCATTTCCTTCGACCAATCACCAAACTCAGCGACTGTCTGGGTAATAATGGCTTCGACCTTAGGAATAGCCGCCATGCGTTGATTCAGCGCTTCGTCGGCACGGTTACGGATGTGGTCGATGTTATACACCAGCACTCCCGGAATCTGCTCGACCGCTGAGTCGACGCTGCGCGGCACCGATAGGTCGATAAAATACTTGAACGTCAGTACGTTCACATCCCGTAATAATTCAGGTGTAATCAGTGGATCATCGCGCATGATGGACGAGATAATCACATCAGCCTGCCGGATCTCATCGACCAGGTTCGAAAAATCAGCCACGCGGAATCCGTACTGGCTGGCCAGCACATCGGCCTTAGCCTGCGTGCGGTTGCAAAGGGTAATATTCGTCAGGTTCCGGGCTTCGAGGTTTTTACAAACGTCGGCACCGATTTCACCCAGACCAATAACCAGTACATTCGGGTTTTGCTTATCACCAATCAGCTCATCGATTAACTCGACAGCCGCGTAGGAAACGGAAGCGGCTCCATCGCGGAACGGCGTTTCCTGAGCTACCCGTTTGTTGGTAAAGAAAATCGTGTGCATGAGCCGGTGCAAAAATGGCCCGGCCATGTCCAGATCAGCCGACCACTGATAGGATTGCTTCACCTGATTTGGAATCTGCATGTCGCCGATAACCTGCGAATGCAAGCCAACGCATACTTCAAACAGATGCCGAACAGCCTCATCATGCGCTGCGAAAAACTGGAAATAAGGCAAATAGTTATCAGTGTCGGTCAGTCCTTTTTCAA
The DNA here is from genome assembly GCF_054776635.1 of Spirosoma lituiforme. Classification (NCBI taxonomy): domain Bacteria; kingdom Pseudomonadati; phylum Bacteroidota; class Cytophagia; order Cytophagales; family Cytophagaceae; genus Spirosoma; species Spirosoma lituiforme. The sequence goes on along the minus strand of NZ_BAAHBO010000006.1, from coordinate 67,117 downwards.
TGAGCAACAGGCGGGCAATATCGGCGTTCAGGTCCTGTTCAAAGGCATAATAGACCTCGGTACGGTTACAGGTTGAGATAACCAGCAGATCGGATAGCCCGAAAAAATCCCGCAACCGAAGCATAAGCCGCTTAGCCTCGTCTTCGTTAAGTGCAATTAGTTCACGTACCTGAAGAGGTGCCGTTTTATGCGATAAACTAATTGTTTTGAAGGTGTCTAACATTATGGTAAATCACGCAAATTGGCTAGTAGCCTTTACAAAATTACGGCATTATTGCGGTACATAGGCATACCAGCGGCAATCGAATTTGCTATTTAGAATTCGTCCAAATAAATAGAGAAATTCTTCGTTCTATCCTATTCAAAATCGTAACGTAATGGATCGGCGAGAGGTTCGATCTTACACAATTAAAGCGCTTTTGCCGTTTATAAAAGAAGGGCAGGGAGGAGGGGGCTCAACGCTGAAAAACAGTAAGCTGTTTAGTCGCCCGATACGCCTACTTTTACACTGCCACCCGAGTCGCTTTAAGACCATAATCGTTTAGGTTATTGGTACGGAAAAGCAGCAGTATGCTATGCTGAAATCATTTGATATTTACAGTCAGAATAATATTCTGAAAATTATTGTTGCCCTCAATCTATTGCTGGTGGGAACAGGGTCTGTGCTTTACACAAACCGGCTGATTACTAAGCTCGAAGCCAGGGAGGAGCAATATGTGCAGCTGTACGCCAAGAGTATCGCGTACCTAGTTGATACAAGCCACATAGACGCCGGTGACCTGACGTTCGTAACCAGCGAGATTCTGGAAGCCAACAGCACAATTCCAGCTATTTACATGGACCCCGACGGCCAGATCGCCATGCAGCGGAATATAGAAGTACCGGCCGAGTACACCCCCGAAGAGACGGAAAGGTTTCTGCGTCAGAAAACCGTCGATATGAAAAAGAAACACGCTCCGTTGGTAGTGGATATGGGGAACGGGGTACGCGGACTGGTGTATTACACCAACTCCAATCTGTTGCGCCAACTGACGTACTTTCCTTACGTACTGTTAATGATTCTGGCTGCGCTGAGTGTACTGGCGTACCTGGCCTTCAGCTCATCGCGACGGGCGGAGCAAAACCGTGTCTGGGTTGGGCTGGCCAAGGAAACGGCGCATCAACTGGGCACCCCAATGTCGTCGTTGATGGCCTGGGTCGAGTATATGCGCTCCGATCCCGACCAATTCGATGGATCCATCACTGACGAAATCGAGAAAGACGTTCAGCGGCTGGAAACCATTACCGCCCGTTTCTCGAGTATCGGCTCGGTACCGACGCTGAAAGAGGAAAATGTAAACGAGGTTGTCCGGCAGTTTACCGACTACCTGGGAAGACGTATCTCGACAAAGGTGAAAATGACCGTTACCAGCCAACTACCGCCAGATAGAATGGTGAGAATAAACAAGTTGCTGTTCGAATGGGTGATCGAGAATATCTGCAAGAATGCCGTTGATGCCATGAAAGGTGTGGGCGAACTGCGGCTCAATATGGTGCCGTTACCGCACGAAGAGGTAGCCATCGACATTACGGATACCGGCAAGGGAATTTCCAAGGCCAATATGCAGAAGGTGTTTTCGCCGGGCTTTAGTACCAAAAAGAGAGGATGGGGGCTAGGCCTGACGCTGGCCAAACGCATTGTGGAAGAGTACCATAACGGCCGACTCTACGTCAAAAGTTCGGAGGTGGGTAAGGGCACCACGTTCCGCATCATTCTAAACAAAAAATAGGAAGTCAGTCAAATCAGGCGAGTTTGCCCAAAGTTTGACTGACTTCCTGTCGTGACATGTACCTGATAGATCTTTCAACGGGTTGCGTTGAGTCGATAATTACAAAGGCCAGGGAAGCGAAATGGTGTCGGTTTCGACAATGTTGCTAACGTTCAAGGTACGATCCCGTATTTCGATCTGGAATTTGGTCGGGTAAAGCCTGAAACTATTACCGTACTGGAAGATTTGGTTGAAGTCGAGCGACCCCTCGATGGCTCCTTTAGGCTTGCCCTTCGTCAGATCGGGAATGAACAGGTTTTTATTCACAGCCAGATCTGGCTCTTCGTATACTCGGTTTACTAACCGAAACGTCCGGATACGGTAGCTACCCCAACCGCCGTTTGTTGCGTACTGAAGCGAATCGGCTCTTGGTAAGGGTATGCTGTTACCAATGTTGCCATCGCCATCTTTAAACCCAATAGTGATCACAACTGAGTCCCGCTTTCCTTTACCAACACCTTTGCCTGCTTCAATCGTATACTTGAAGATACCTTTGTAATCGATAGCAGGTGTATTGGAATAGTTTGGCTCGTTGAAGCAGGAAGATAACGTGAGCGCAATGCCCACTACGAAGAGATACGGTTGAATTAGTTGCCGTCGCATACTGTTGTATTCGTTGTGCAATAAACGCTTTTGTTACTTTGTCTTTTTTATCAACACTCTCGGCCGAGGCCACTGCCCATCGGCAGGTACTTCGGCAGCAAATTCTGGCACTCTGCGCTAGTCAGCCCGTGCGTGAATCGTTCAATTCGCTGGCACTGGCTGTCTTTCGCTATCAGGCGGTCTATAATCCGCTCTATGCATCCTATATACGTTACCTGAACGTTCTGCCCGAAACGGTTACCGACATCCAGCAAATACCGTTCATGCCGATTGGTTTTTTCAAAGCCCATACGGTACTGACGGGTAGCGGTGCAGACGTTAAACCTGACCAGCTTGACTCACTGCTAACTTTTGCCAGCAGTGGCACTACGGATCGCAGTATCGGGCCCGTTGTGACCAGTCAGCATAGGGTGCCCGACCCGGCGCTGTACGATCTTGTCTGTACCCGAATTTTTGAACAGACGTACGGGCCCCTCAACAATTTCCACATTCTGGCGTTACTGCCGTCCTATCTTGAACGAAATAACTCCTCGCTCGTGTATATGGTTCAGCGATTTATGGAGCAAACGAACTCAAATCAGTCGGGTTTTTTTCTCCATAATCACCAGGAGCTAACGGAACGGTTTAACCAACTTGCTCAACAGCCCGACCAGAAGCACATCCTGCTTATTGGTGTAACGTTTGGCCTGCTGGACTGGGCCGAGTCGGGCGCTGATTTGTCATTCCTTGGCCAGTTTCCCAATCTAGTGGTGATGGAAACCGGCGGCATGAAAGGCCGTCGAAAAGAACTTCTCCGTGAAGATGTGCATGAAATCCTGACTAGTTGTCTGGGTGTCTCGACCATACATTCTGAATACGGCATGACCGAATTGCTTTCGCAGGCTTATTCCGCGGGCGAAGGCATTTTCAGGCCCAGTTCAACCCTGCGGGTATTGCTGCGCGACATTAACGACCCCTTTTGCATTTACCCAGATGACGCTGATCGCACTGGCGAACGTCGCACCGGCGAGCGTCGCACCGGCGGAATTAATGTTATTGATCTGGCCAATCTGGATTCCTGTTCATTCGTTGAAACGCAGGATTTAGGGCAATACGTCGATGAAGGTAATCACGTACCAGGTAGCTTTCGGGTTATTGGTCGCTTCGATAATTCCGATGTTCGTGGCTGTAACTTGTTAGCCATCAATTGAAAAATAAATGATACAGTTGTCGAGGTTCCTAATCAGGCCTTGGCAACTGTATCATTTAGTGTACTCTAGGCATACAACTTCACGTCATCCAGCACAATTTCGTCTCCGCACATAATGACCAGGCGCTCAATAACGTTGCGCAGCTCGCGTACGTTGCCCGACCAGGGCAGCGATTGTAAATACTGCATAGCATCCGGCGAAATCTCTTTAGCAGGCGAGCCGTACTCCGTGGCAATGTCATGAAGGAATTTATCCGCCAATAGGGGAATATCACCCCGTCGTTCGGTGAGGGGGGGGACATGAATCATGATAACGCTCAGGCGATGAAATAAATCTTCCCGGAAATTACCGTTGCTGATTTCCTGTCTCAGGTCTTTGTTGGTAGCAGCAATAACCCGTACGTTGACCTTTATCTCTTTATCGCCCCCAACGCGGGTAATTTTACTTTCCTGCAACGCCCGAAGTACCTTTGCCTGCGCTGACAGGCTCATATCGCCAATTTCGTCCAGAAACAATGTACCGCCATCGGCCTGCTCAAACTTGCCTATGCGCCGGGCAGTTGCCCCCGTGAAGGCACCCTTTTCGTGGCCAAATAGTTCGCTTTCGATGAGTTCGCTTGGAATGGCAGCGCAGTTTACTTCAACCAGTGGCTGGTTGGCCCGGCTCCCTTTTTCGTGGATCTGCTTGGCAACCATCTCTTTACCGGAGCCATTGGCACCCGTTACGAGTACCCGTGCTTCGGTGGCAGCAACCCGATTGATCGTATCCTTAACTTTCCGGATTGAATCGGCCTCTCCGACAATCTCGTTCAGTTTATAGATGCGCTTTTTGAGCGTTTTGGTTTCCTGAACCAGCTTGGCCCGGTCAATAGCGTTGCGGACGGTAATCAGCAACCGATTCAAATCGGGGGGTTTGGTAATGAAATCGAACGCGCCACGTTTGGTTGCTTCAACGGCGTTTTCGACATTACCGTAAGCCGAGATCATGATGATTTGTGTGCTTTTCTCGGCTTCGCTGACCTTCATAAGCAATTCCAGCCCATTCAGTTTGGGCATTCTAATGTCGCACAGGGCTACATCGTAGCTCGTGCGCATGATCATGTCCAGTCCTTCCTCGCCGTCTTTCGCTTCGTCAACATCGTAGCCTTCATATTCTAAAATATCGCGTAGAGCTGCCCGAATAGGTTTTTCGTCGTCCACGATAATCAGTTTGGCCATACAACTGGAGTGTATTTAAACATTAATTTTATTAAGTAGGGGTAGCAGCAGTGAATCCGGCGGGTAGCCAATAACATCAATCCTTAAATTAGCAATAACTGGTTAATTAGTACTGATTTAGTGAAGAAGTAACGATTCTCTACATTGTAGTATAGCCCGAAAATAGGGGATTTTGAGTCGGCATTGGTTATGATGTACCTGAAATTTGCTTTATTTTTTTATAAAGCGGGTTGATCGTACCTGACCACGACGAGCTTTCGTTCGTACGTAAAGAGGCTACGCTCGATCAGGTCTGGCCGCTGCCAATTCAACCGATGGCTAAGCGTATAGCCACCATTTCGTTCTAAATTGCCGCACTATAATCGCTTCTAATGCTGATGGCTATACGTATTTTACTGATTTGCCTGGTCCTGGTTTCGGCGGCCCCAACGGTGTCGGCTCAATCGCGCCGACGTGCCCAATTGACGGCTCCTCAAACCAATGGGCCGGTTCCGGTGGTAGCTGCTCCGCAAGCCCGTTTGCTGGAGAGTATGATCATGAATAGTTCGTTAATGAACCGAGCCATCAAGTTTTCCATTTACCTGCCCCCCGACTACTACGTATCGAACCGGCGTTATCCGGTTGTTTATCTGTTACACGGGTATGGCGATAATGAAACGAGCTGGGTGCAATTTGGGGAGGCTGACCGGATTGCCGATACTGATATTAAGTCAGGTGAGTTGCCGCCCATGATTATTGTGATGCCTAATGGCGGGGCCACCTGGTTTGTGAACGACTATCAGAACAAGGTTCGGTACGAAGATATGTTCGTGCAGGAACTGATTCCCCATATTGATTCGTCGTTCCGAACCCGAACGCAGCGGGAGTTTCGGGCTGTTTCCGGGCTGTCGATGGGTGGCTTTGGGTCCTTAACATTGGCCATGCACCATCCTGAGCTGTTCGGCTCGTGTGCGGCCCTTAGTGCGGGGATTCGGACGGATGAAGGGTTTGCTGCTATTCCCGATGAACGATACAATCTGGTTTTTGCTCCCGTTTTTAGTGGGCCTGCCAAAGGTGACGAGCGACTTACAGTTGCCTGGAAACGAAATAGCCCTATCACTCTGGCTAAATCAGCACCCGAAGGCGATCTGTTAAACGTTCGCTGGTACATCGACTGTGGCGACGATGATGCCCTTACCGTTGGTAACGCTATGTTACACCTGGCTTTGCTTGATCGAAAAATTCCGCACGAGTACCGGGTTCGCGATGGGGCGCATACCTGGACATACTGGCGCACCGGATTGCCCGATGCGCTTAAGTTTATCGCTACTAGTTTTCACCGGTAACGTCAATCGTAAATTATTGCGCTGACTGGCGCTTCTGAATAGGTACGATGGCTTCGGTTTCTTCCCAAGCCAGTACCATATCCACACCGTTGGTAGCCGGCCGGAAGGTGATGTAAAATTGTTCGGACATGGGGCTATGCTTCCGGGAAACGACTGGCACGCGCAGAACATCTTTTGTCTGGTCGTAGTTGGTACCCCACTGACCGGTTTCGCTGTTAAAAATAGCAATCCAGCCATCTTGCGAAGGAATGGTCCACAAAGAGTACTCGCCCTTGTCGAGGGGTTGTCCAGCGACAACTACGTTTTGGTCGAAATCAACCACTGTGGCTTCGTTGGCACCTGTGCGCCAGACCTGGCCGTAAGGCACCAGGCCGCCAAAAATCTTACGCCCTTTCTTGTAAGGCTGGCAATAATCTACCTTGATCTGCAGACCATTCTGATCAATTTGGGCTATAGCTTCGGGGCTGCTGGATTTGGTCCAGCTGCGTAGTGTAAAGAAGCCAACCAAGGCCATTACGGCAATAACACCAAGAATAATAAGGATACGTTTCATGGGTATTCAGTGATTTTATGCTGACGGGTTGCAAGGTATGAAGTTTTTATAACTTGCTAGCTTTCGGATGGTTCGTGTCACACGCTAATGTCTGTCTTGGATTACCCATCACGGTATGAACGACAATGAGGTGACACGGACGAACCGCATCACCTCAAGGTCAGAGCCTGGAATCTCTCCCCAGCCATGAATTCGTAATCAAATGTCTTTAACTACGAATTCATTTGATTACAAATCTTTATGATTTGATGAAATCTACGCCGTTTCCTGCTTCAATTTATCCCGTAGCTGAAATAACTCGTCGCGCAGGCGGGCTGCTTCCATAAAGTCCAAGTCTTTGGCAGCACGCTCCATTTTCGACTGGGTTTCGTTGATTACTTTCTCCAGATCACCTTTGCCCATGTAACGCACGACCGGATCGGCGGCAATCCGGATTTCGTCGGGTTCTACGTAGAAATGTTTCGCCTGAGAATCGGCTACCTTGGTCTGACCCATAATGGCTTCGCGCGATTTCAGTACGGTTTTCGGTGTAATGCCGTTATCCGTATTGTATTCGAGTTGAATGGCCCGCCGTCGGTTGGTTTCGTCGATGGCTTTCTCCATCGAACCCGTAATGCGGTCGGCGTACATAATTACCTTGCCATTAACGTTACGAGCCGCCCGGCCAATCGTTTGAATCAGCGATCGAATATCGCGCAGGAAGCCTTCTTTATCCGCATCCATTATAGCGACCAGCGATACTTCGGGTAAATCGAGACCTTCCCGGAGCAGGTTGACGCCCACCAGTACGTCGAAGTTACCCAGTCGTAAATCCCGCAGAATCTCGACCCGTTCCAGGGTTTTCACCTCGGAGTGAATATAGCGGGTCTTGATACCGACCCGGTCCAGGTACTTGGTCAGTTCCTCAGCCATTCGTTTGGTAAGCGTTGTAACCAGCACCCGCTCCCCGTTTTTGATACGGCCGTCGATGGATTCGAGCAGATCATCGATCTGGTTCAGGCTGGGGCGAACCTCGATTTCGGGATCAAGCAAGCCTGTGGGCCGAATGAGTTGCTCGACCACCACTCCCTCGCTTTTTCGAAGTTCATAATCCGATGGCGTAGCGGATACATAAATGGACTGACCCGATAAGTCTTCAAATTCCTGAAACGTGAGCGGCCGGTTGTCCATGGCCGATGGAAGGCGGAAACCATAATCGACGAGAGCTGTTTTCCGGGAGCGGTCGCCACCCCACATGGCCCGAATTTGCGGAATGGTTGCGTGGCTTTCATCAATCACCATCAGGTAATCGTCCGGAAAATAATCAAGAAGGCAGAAAGGGCGCTGCCCCGGCTTGCGTTTGTCGAAATAGCGCGAGTAGTTCTCAATACCGGAACAATACCCTAACTCCCGCATCATTTCCAGATCGAACTCCGTCCGTTCGCGTATACGGGTGGCCTCCTGCTCGCGAAACTCCGACTCAAAATAGCGTACCTGCGACACCATATCGTCCTGAATCTGGTACATGGCGTCATTGAGGGTGTCGCGCCCGGTTACGAAAAGATTGGCCGGAAAGATCGTTACTATATTTTCCGACGATATTTTTTTGCCCGTGCCGGGGTCTATTCGCTGAATCGTTTCGATCTCGTCGCCGAAGAAAATGACACGGTAGGCAAAATCGGCATAGGCTACGTACAGATCAACGGTATCGCCCTTGACGCGGAAGTTGCCCCGCTGAAATTCGCCTTCCGTCCGGCTGTACAGAATGCTGACCAGCTGGTGCAGAAACTGATTGCGGCTCATCTGCTGACCAACGCCAATTGTTACCACGTTTCGCTTGAACTCCTCGGGATTACCCATGCCATAAATGCAGGATACCGAAGCCACCACAATCACGTCGCGCCGACCGCTCATGAGGGCCGAGGTAGCCGCCAGCCGAAGTTTGTCGATTTCTTCGTTGATGGCCAGGTCTTTTTCGATGTACGTATTGGTGGTCGCAATGAAGGCTTCCGGCTGGTAATAGTCGTAGTAGGAGATGAAGTACTCGACGGCGTTATCGGGGAAAAATTGCTTGAATTCGCCGTAAAGCTGGGCTGCCAGGGTCTTGTTATGGCTCAGGACGAGCGTGGGGCGGTTGGTTTGTGCAATGAGGTTAGCGACGGTAAAGGTCTTTCCGGAACCGGTTACGCCTAAAAGTACCTGCGATGGCTCACCCTCATTTACGCCTTTAACCAACTGTTCGATGGCCTTTGGCTGATCGCCGGTTGGTTGAAATTCAGAGGTTAGTTTAAAGTTCATTATTGCCGTTTGGAATCTGGCTAATTTACGAAATCCCGGAGTAGATACCAAGAGCGGTTCAGAAATTATCCGCTCCTGGTATGACCAATCTGATTCAATAAACCGCCCACAGGCAGATGTATCGCACGGCTAACGAGTTAACTTTTCCGGAAGGCCATTCTTCACGGAATAGCGCGCAGAATTCTTACGTCGTTAAGGTCTAGTTGATCCAAATAGGGCTCTAATCGTTTCGGCTGCGTAAAGGAGCAAACGCAGGTTAACTGGCCACTCGTGTTATCGTAACAGGCTTCAGCGAAAAAATCATTGAATCGATAAAGCTGGCGAGTTCGGTAAAGGTCGGAATGTCTGGCGAGGGGTATCCCCCAGAGTTTCAGCGCACCCTGTCGAATCAACAAGGGCTGACGATCGTAGGCTTCTTTTGTTATGTTCATGGAAGGTATTGGTGAAGAGTAATTAGTTATCGTTAAGGCCTGTCACACAGAAGGTGAGGGTAAAAAACAGCCGCTATCTAACTAAATAGCGGCTGTCCTATTTTACCGTAATGAATTTGTAATGGAACGATTTACTATCTGAAATGAGCTTTGTTGGTCGATAAATAAAATAGTGAGGAAACGGTCCGGTAAGCTCCCTGGCAGACAAGCATAGCTTATTGCCAGGATAATTTTACCAGCGAAACACCCTGCCCAGGCAGTAGAAAGGGTATAGCCAGAACACCGTTTTTAGTCGTGAGCCATGAGGGAGAAGTCAGCAACTGAAGTTGTCCGGCTTTTTCCAGTTCTGTAATCTGCCCGGTAGTAGGCGATTTGGGAGAGCCCATTTTTTTCCAGACCTCGTAGGAGTTACTGAATTGCTGGTCGATGCGGTAATGCTCGACCAGTACCCGTCGGGCAGGAATGCCTTTCAGTTTCACCTGTACCGGTGCGTCGGGGCCTGTTACGTTGTCATCGTGGTAATTCCAGACCAGCACCGCGGCCGATTTGGTATCTTTGGTTGCCAGCGCGTTAATGTCCCGTTCTCCCCGAACGCTCTCATTTTTGATTTTCGTAAAATCATAGGCCAGGTCCGTGTTTACCTCCGCTCGCCTGCCCTGCATCATGCCAAACATCCGGAATACGTTGAGGACCGGTTTGTCGACACCGTTGGTAGCCAGGTCCCGAAACCCGCGAAACCACGGCTGATCTTCAAACTCGAACGCCCAGGTTACCGCGCCAATGAGGTTGACCCCGCGGGCGTTGGCCAGATCGTGTTTTCGGGCAAAGGCTGCCGCCGTATAACTGGCGTACATGGTGCCATTGCGGTAGGCATTCTGCGGGTGCAAGTCCTCCGAACAGGCCGCGCATCCTTCGGGGTCCGACTCGCCAATGATGATGGGCAGGTGCTTCAGCGTAGGGTAGGAGGCCACAATCTCGAAGCCTTTGTCCAGATCGCGAAATTGAATTCCCATGTTCATTTGCACGACCCCGTTCACCAGTTTGGGTGCACCTTTGGCGTGAAACGTAACAAAGTCGAGGGGAGCGCCGGTCTTGCCTGTAACAGCATTTTTGCCACGTACAATGTGATCCATAAAGGCTCGAAAGAACCTGGCTGAGCCCTCGCTTCCCGGCCCGGTCACTTCGGGGCCGCCCATTTTGGCCGTAGGCAGCGCCCGTTTAACGGCATCCGCCGTGTAGTCATACAACTTGATGTATTCCTCAACGGTGCCTTTCCAGTAGCCAATGTTCGGTTCGTTCCAGAGTTCCCAGTACCAGCTTTCTACCTCTTTCTGGCCATACCGCGTCACCGAATGTTTGACCCACTGATAAACCAGTTCGCTCCACTTTTTGTAGTCTTTGGGCGGGTAAGCCCAGCCGGTATAAATATCGTTGTACTGATTGCCGGGTCCCCAATTGTGTTTGTAGGGTTCGGGTTTTGTGGAAAGGGCTTCGGGCATGAAGCTGATTTGGGCAATCGGTTTCATGCCGCGCTCAACATACGTATCGAAGATTTTATCGACGATTGTCCAGTCATAAACAGGGTTGCCGTTTTTGTCTTCGGTATAGGCATTGGTCGATCCCCACTTCAGGGCAGCCTTGCCATCACCCGTAACCAGCAAGCTGTGCGCCCGAACGAACACAGGTACCTGGCTCAGACTGGCAATCTCGGACAGCAATTTCTTACCATCCTTCATATACGTATAGTTTGGCTCATCATAGCCGAACCAGGCCCAGATGGGTTTCAGAGGTTCTTTGGTTTTCGATAGATCGACCCGAATGTCGACCGGTTTGGGTTGAGCCAGGCTGCCTGTTATAACCAGCAGGCATAAGGTGAATGTACGGGAAAGACGCTTCGTGAAGCTGGACATGACTAGGGGTCTGAACATATACGATGGGTGTATGGAATGGGAAACGTTTTAAAGCAGACCTACTGCTATATACCCGTGAGAATACTATTTGTGGACCTGCTCCATACTCCGAAACAAACTACCCGTGCCGGTAAATTCTACTCAACCGTTGTCACGTCGAGCGGTGTCCTGATTGCCCGTTAGAGAGCCATAGCTATTAAAGCAGGTGTAGTTGCTTGTGCACCAAAGTGATGAAAACTTACTCTTAATTGCCTGTTTAGTATACTTGTTTGTCGTAATATCGCGGACAGTTTGCCCGCAGGATTGTTCGTATACTACTACCGGTTGATAAACAGGACCAGTTATTGATGACAGGTTGCCCCAAGCAAATGATTAGCATCACGTAGTCATTATAGTTGATCGGTAGTTTACTTTTTAATTAACTAACGGAACGGAAAGTAAAATTTAAGCAAATGATTAAATTTTTTGATTAAATCATTTGCTTTAGCCCGTATACTCATCTACTTTTGACCTAACAACAAGGCGAAAAATGAACGAAACCGTTTTATCCACTGAAGAACGCATTAAGGAGGCCGCCAAAGCGGTGTTCCTGGAGAAGGGGTTCGACGGTACAACCACTCGCGATATTGCCCAGGCTGCCGGGATCAACAGTGCCCTGATGAATTACTATTTCCGCAGTAAAGAGAAGCTGTTTCAGGTCATTTTCGATGACATGTGTCATCTGATGTTTGAAGGCATGCTGGTCACATTCAACCAGCCTATTAGTCTGAAAGAAAAAATATCGAAACTGATTGATCATCAGTTCCAGATGATGATGTGTAATCCGAACTTAAGTATATTCGTTATGAACGAGTTACATAAGAACCCGGAGCGAATGGCGGCTACCATCGGTATGGCCAAAAAAATACCCGAATCCATATTTCAACAGCAGGTAGAGCAGGCTGTGGAAGAAGGTATCATCATTCCAATCAGTGCTCATCATATTATGACGATGATTGTTGCCAACATTCAGTTTCTGTTCGTTTCCAAACCAATGACCATGCTGACCCAGGGCTTCAATGAGGAAGGCTTTAATCAGTTCGCCATGAAGCACATGGGTTATGTCAGAGAAATGCTTTGCGAATACCTTTTTTCGCCCCAGGTAAAGACCTGATTTTTTTGTCCTTAATTTAATCAAACGTTTAAATTAAATGATTAGTTAAATTGACCTGATAAAGCGGAATGAAGTCATTACCGGAAGTACTAACTCGAATAAGCCTCGACAAGTAGAACTAGCCGGTTGCTGCATCAGTGACCAGCCGTGTGAAGTGCCTCGTAGACCTTATCAACCCTTTTACCCGTTGCTGTATGACACGTCAACAACTAAACAACCGCCTGCTGGACGTATTTACCAGCATTGGCCTGAATGTAACGGCACTCTCTGATCAAGCCCACTTCAGCCGGGATCTGGGTCTTGACTCGCTGGGAATAACCGATTTGATGCTGCAGGTTGAAGACAGGTTCAGCATTCGCATCCCCGACGAAGACTGGTGGCGTATTCGAACCGTTGGTCAGTTGGAAACTTACCTCGTTGGTGAAGTAATTTTTAACAACGGGTCTCCCGTCTAGTGCATCGACTACCCCGAAAATAACGTATAGGCTGTATCGTCTTAACAGGTAATAGCTAATGACAACTCCTCAACCCAACCTCTCAGCAATAGTACTCCGGGCCGATTATGAACGTTGGTTAACGTTTGTGACAGCTTCCCGGACTATCGTCCGCAATTATGATCGTCAACTCAGTCAAATCGGGAAGATGCACACCGATCTCAGCGTGTTGAGCCAGTACCTGCGCGACTGCATGCACCAGCGCAGTCAGTTTTTTGGTGAGCTGGCCCTCATACTAACCGAAAAAGTAGCGGAACTTCGTGCTGAATCAGCCAATGAAGCCCTTATTCGAAGACTTTCGCAGGCGCACGCAACGATGCAAACGCTGATTGAGCAGTTAACCAACTCATTCGACGAGCTAGAAACCTCGTATAGATCGCTGGCTGGAACCGCTTTCTTTTCACCAAAAAGAGTAACCGAAAGAGTAGCGTAATCCGCTACGCTACCTTACACGATACGCCGTCAATCGCTTCCAGTGCCCGCAGGAATGAGTTAGCGGGGGATACTTTCAGCGTTCTGGACTGCAGGCTGACTTCAATTCGTTCGTTATGGTCGATTACGTTTAACGAGAGCGTACACGTGCCGGGATGGGCATTGACCAGCTCATTTATTTTGGTCACTAGCTGTGCATTCAGGGCGTCGATGGTTAGTGACACGCGAAGTTCTTTACAGAATTTTTCCCGCATATCGTTGAGTAGCCGGATGCTCGCTGGTTTGAACTCCAGCTGCTCCGATCCCCATTTGTTTTGGGTTTTGCCCGTGATGTGCAGAAAACGCCCGACCTCAATGTATTGCACCAGCCGGACGTAATCATCGCCGAACAGGGCCATTTCAAGCGATGAGTTGTAATCCTCAACTTTGAAAATACAGAACGGATTGCCACTTTTGGTGACGCGCATTTGTACGGCGGAAACAATACAGCCGACTTTAATTTCGGCCTGCTTGGTCTCGAAGAGGTTAGCCAATGTAGCGTTACAGAAGCCATCCATTTCGAGCTTGAACTCATCCAGTGGGTGACCGGTGATGTAAAAGCCAACAACGTCCTTCTCGAATTTCAGTTTTTCGATCTGGTTCCACTCCGTTACAAGAGGAGCTTTAGGCCGGTTGAGCATGGGCTCTCCGCCCATCATAGCCCCGAACAGCGACTGTTGAGCCGCAGCTTTCTCGGCGTGGTAGTTGTTGGCGTACCGGATAATCTTGTCCAGAAACGGTGACGTATCGCCCTCTGCCAACTCAAAATATTGCGCCCGGTGGTACTCGTCGATGCTGTCGAACGCACCGGCATAAGCCAGCGATTCCCACGTTTTCTTGTTCACCGTCCGCAGGTTGACCCGGATGGCAAAATCGAAGATGTCTTTGAACGGGCCACCTGCTTTGCGTTCCTCGATAATGGCTTCCACGGCGGCATCACCCGCTCCTTTAATACCACCTAACCCGAAGCGAATTTCCCCCTTCTGATTAACCCCAAAAAAGCGTTCGGATTCGTTGACGTCCGGGCCAAGAACCGGAATGTTTATATTTTTACATTCTTCCATGAAGAACGTAATCTTGTCGATGGTGCCCAGGCAGCTTGTCAGAACGGCCGCCATGTATTCCGGACGGTAGTGCGCTTTGAGGTAGGCCGTCTGGTAAGCGACGAACGCGTAACAGGTCGAGTGCGATTTGTTGAAGGCGTACGACGCAAACGCTTCCCAGTCGGTCCAGACTTTCTCGCAGACTTTGAGGGGTAGTTTATTGGCCGCGCAGCCATCCATAAACTTACCTTTCATTTTGTCCAGCGTGGCCCGGTCTTTCTTTCCCATTGCCTTTCGCAGTACGTCGGCATCCCCTTTGGTGAAGTTACCCAGCTTCTGCGATAGCAGCATCAACTGCTCCTGATAGACCGTAATACCGTAGGTATCCGCCAAATACTCTTCCATTTCTGGCATGTCGTATTTGACTTCTTCACGACCGTGTTTCCGGTTGATGTAGTTCGGAATGTAGGCAATCGGGCCGGGACGGTAGAGGGCGTTCATCGCAATGAGATCACCGAAGCGGTCAGGCTTCAGATCTTTCATGTGCTTCTTCATGCCGTCGGATTCAAACTGGAACACCGCGTTGGTCTCGCCCCGCTGGAACAGTTTATACGTTTCGTCGTCGTCCAGCGGAATGTCATCGATGCCCGTTTCAACGCCATCGATGAGTAATCCGCCGTGGTTCTGCTTAAGAAGACGCAGGCACTCCTTAATGATGGTGAGGTTGCGCAACCCCAGAAAGTCCATCTTGATTACGCCTGCATCCTCGATGACTTTCCCCTCGTATTGGGTAATGATGAGGGTCGTATCTTTCGATGTCGAGACGGGTACGATGTCCGACAGGTCACTGGGCGCAATGATAATTCCGGCCGCGTGTAATCCCGTATTCCGAACGGTACCTTCAAGTTTGCGAGCCTGCTTAAGCACCGCCGACACTTTTTCGTAATCGACGATCCGCATGGCCGCTGCCGCACTCTTATCGCCCGACTCCAGGGCCCGCATCCGCTTCACATTGTCCAGCTCCTCCGGCTGGATGACGTTCGACAAGCCGCCCGGCCCTTCGAGGGGGTCCTCGAAAATGCGCTTGAGCGTCATGTTGTACGTCGGCTTGTCGGGTACGAGCTTCACGACGGCGTTGGCGTCCTGCAAGGGCAAATCCATCACCCGCGCTACGTCCTTGATCGATGATTTCGACGCCATCGTACCGTACGTAACAATCTGGGCAACCTGCGCTTTTCCATATTTCTGCACCACATAGTCGATCACTTTCTGACGACCTTCATCGTCAAAGTCAGTATCGATATCGGGCATTGACTTCCGGTCTGGATTCAGGAACCGCTCGAACAGCAGGTCGTATTTGATCGGGTCGATGTTGGTGATACCGGTGCAATACGCCACCGCACTACCCGCTGCCGATCCACGACCGGGTCCGATCATCACGCCCAGATCGCGACCCGCTTTGATGAAGTCGGCCACGATCAGGAAGTACCCGGCAAAACCCATCGTCCTGATCGTGAATAATTCAAAATCAAGGCGTTCCTGAATATGGGGCAGAATATCGACGTAGCGTTCCTTAGCACCTTCGTACGTCAGGTGACGCAGGTATTCCCACTGGTTCAGTACGTCGTCGGTATGTTGCTGAAACTCCCTGGGAATCGGGAAGTTAGGTAGCATGATATCGCGCTTCAGTTTCAGCGTTTCCACCTTCCCGACAATCTCGTTCGTGTTGTCGATGGCTTCGGGCAGGTCATGAAACAGCGTCGTCATCTCCTGCGTGTTCTTGAAGTAGAACTGGTCAGAGAAGAAGGCGAAGCGGGTATTTTTGGGCATCACATCATCGTCGCTAAAATCCTTCATCGACGGTGTGCTTTGCTTTTCGTTGGTGTTCACGCACAACAGAATATCGTGCGCCACCCAGTCGTCCTGGTCGACGTAATGCGAATCGTTGGACGCAATGATCTTGACGTTGTATTTCCGGGCAAACTTGATCAGCACTTCATTGGCCTTGATCTGATCCGGAATATCGTGTCGTTGTAATTCGACGTAATAATCTTCACCGAACCGGTCGAGCCACCACTTGAACTCAATTTCACCCGCTTCTTCGCCTTTTTTCAGGATGGTCTTCGGTACCGATGCGCCAATGCAGCAAGTCGAAGCGATCAGCCCCTCTTTATATTGGTCAATCAGCGCCTTCGTAACGCGGGGGTACTTGCCATACAAGCCCTCCATGTACCCCAGCGAGCAAAGTTTCGCCAGGTTTTTGTAACCCTGCGCGTTTTTTGCCAACAGCAACTGGTGATATCGAACGTCTTTCTGCTCTTTGGTGAACTGCTTTTTATGGTGATCTTCTACCACGTAAAACTCACACCCCACAATCGGCTTGATACCCTGCTTGCTGGCTTCGGCTACAAACTCGAATACGCCGAACATGTTACCGTGGTCAGTGATGGCAACGGCAGGCATATTGTCATTTTTAGCCTTCTTAATCAGCTTCTTAATATCGGCCTGACCGTCGAGCAGCGAGTATTGAGTATGACAGTGAAGATGGGAAAATTGCATAGTATCTAATCGGACCGCCGACGCGGCCAGGATTTATCTGGTTTTATTGATTCGCCAGATTTTGTTTATCTGTAAAAATAAGCAAACTGCACGGGTCAGAAGCAATGAGGGAGAGTGATTCTTGAAAGATTTTGCTAAAGGGCTGAGGGTGAAAAGACTGTTGACGTCGTTACACTAATTCTCGAACGGCCTGTAAAACGCGTTGCTTCACATATGGCCATCCCTCGTCCGCTAACCGCTCCTAATTTCATGGCGATGACATCTTCCACTGACCCAGATCGAATGCCTGACTCTGCCCTAATGGGTTTGATTAACGGATAACGATGCTCGAGTAAATCTACTTTTACCCCATCAATAAACAGGCTCACGCTATTTCTAGCTTGGTCCGTTTTGATTGCTGTTGGAAATTCGACCACTCTGTCTCTATGGTATGCGAAATTCTCCCTATAAGAGAGCGGATGGCGGTATCGTTCCACTACAGTGTAAACCTACGCACATTGGCAGTTTTGTGCTAGCTGTATACTTCACAAACCCGGCACGGCGTTTGATAGACAACATTTGACTGTAACCCATTACATAGTTTAACGTATGTCAACTACTTACGCCGTTCCCTCCTTGAGAAACGCATTTCTCACCTTACTAATTCTTGGTTCACTAACTACGGCCTGTAAAAAATCGGGTGGGGCCGATGCCGTCGATCCCCGTGATCAGTATGTAGGTACGTACGTCGGAGATTCCCGCAGAACGATTTATGTTGTTGCGGATATTCTCCAAGGACCCATTCCTGGAGTTGCTACAACAACAATTACTAAGGGGTCAAATAGCAAAGAACTTTACATAGAAACAACAGTAGCGAACAATGGGGGCTTTACTGGTGGGTATACTCTGAGAGTGACAGCTGAAGTAGATGAATCTACTTTTACGGTTATCGATAAGTCAACTGATCAGATCGAACTACCCAGTGGTAAGATTGATTCAGACTACACCGCCACAGGCGCATTCGATACTAGTAAAAAGCAGTTTGTTTATTCGGCAACAGCGCGTGCTTTACGCAATGGAGCTCAGTATTCACGAACCGACGAGATCACAAGCACATTGAAGTAACCCCATTCGAGCCGAATCTCAACTTTAGGATTTTATAAACATATACTGAAACCGGCCTAATGGCCGGTTTTTTTGCGTTGGTACCAATCGGAAATAGCCAAGTCAATTTAATGAGTGGATTCTGCATACTGATGTATCAGCCCATTTCTCAACTGGATGAACCTGTAAGAAGGCGTCCTCTGCCCTCTGTAGAGTGTAGAATTGCCCCAGGCCTTTATGACCTCGATAGCAAGACGTAGATTCTCAGTATAGTACAAATTGAGGATTTTGCTGGACTGGTCTGGTATAAGCCCGAATGTATTAAGACAAAACGGACGAAGTTGCTCATTACAGCAAGACGTAAGAAACAGGTTTTATTCAGATATAAACAGTGCAAGCCTGTTTTTTTATAATCTAGTCTAACCAAAAGGAAAGCTTATTTTATTACATAGAGTCAATAAAAAGTCACCCCGGTTGTGAACTATTTTCTAGCTTATATAATTGATTTAAACAACTGATTAAAGGGGTTGTTTAAACGGACGATTCTTGCTTCAGAATAACGAAAACAATGACAATTGACAGTAATAGTTGTTATTAGTAAACGAAGTTAACAGGCCAGAAAGAGGGTCGTCAGACAAGGTTCGAAATGAAGTAGCCTGGTTGGCGCTTAATCTAAAGGATTGTATTACACCAATATAAACGTAAAAACTACTTAGATGAAACAACAGTACACAACGTCGCAAGGCACATCAAACGTCTTGTTTGTCGAAGCCCTGGCAGCGGGGGCGAACCTCTATAGGGAGGTCATAAAAAAAGGGGAAGCTCGTACCGTTCATGCATAAACTGATTGCTACGGGTCTGGGCATTGGGTACATTCCCAAAGGCGGAGGTACGGTAGCCTCGGTTGCATGTTGTTTTGTCTGGTACATGACGCAGCCCGGTGCAACCCATACCGGAGGTTTTCCGGTTTTTTTTCCAGTGTTGATTACCCTCGTTCTGGCCGGGGTCGGAATTTGGTCCGCTAATGTGGTTGAGGAGCAGTGGGGAAAGGATAATTATCGGGTTGTGATTGACGAAATAGTAGGGATGTGCATGAGCCTGCTGTTTGTGCCGATTACCGTAAAAAGCCTATTGGCAGGTTTGTTTCTCTTCCGTTTGTTCGACATAGTCAAACCCTTCGGTATCCGGAAGCTGGAGAAGCTGAAAGGAGGCTGGGGCGTTATGCTGGACGACGTGCTGGCGGGGGTTTACGCGAATGTGCTGCTACAGGCCGCCTGGTTGGCAGGCCTATTATAAACGTATAAATGCAAACGTTCTTTAAGGTTCAGCTTACCTCTCTGACGGCTTCGGGCGTCGACTTTTTGACAACATTTACCTGCGTCAGTCTGATTCACATTTGGTACATGTCGGCCAGCGTAATCGGGGCTGCCTGCGGAGGGATTGTTAGTTTTGGCTTATCCAAAGCGTGGGTTTTCGCCCGGAATAATCAGCCGATCGGTTTACAGTTTGGTCGATTTGTTCTGGTTTGGCTGGGTAATGCCGGACTCAACGCTGCCGGTCTTTTCGCCGTTACCCAGTTTATGGGCGTTCAGTATCTGATAGCGAAAACGGGCGTAGCCATTCTGGTTGGCGTGAGCTACAATTACATTTTACAGAAAGACTTTGTCTTCAGTTTGTCATGACTATACTGCTGCGCTACCCCTCACTCCGGTTACCAATCCTGCTTTTGGGCGGATTGCTACTCTTCAGTAGCCTAACCAGAGCGCAGACAACTACCGTTACCGGTACCATTACCGATGCGGCCACCAACCAGCCCCTGGCCTTCGCCAACATTATTTTTGTCGGAACCAATATTGGGACCACCAGCAACGACAAAGGGGGATTCTCCCTGTCGGCAACCGGAAGTTTTACCAGAATAGCGGTCTCGTTTATTGGCTATAAACTGGCCAGTCGAGCCATCTCTCCCGGCACGAGCCAGACCGTTGTTGTTAAGCTGGAGTCGGATTCGCAACTGCTGAATGAAGTCGTAATTCGGCGGGGCAAGCAGGAGCGCTACCGCAACAAAAACAACCCGGCCGTTGAGCTGATCCGGAATGTGATCAGCCACAAGGAGCAAAATCAACTGGGGAATTACGCTTATGCAGCTTACGAAGAATACGATAAGTTGCAGTTCTCGCTCAGTAGTTTATCGACCAAAATAGCGGATCGGAAGATCTTTCAGAAATACCGGTTTCTGCTGGACAACCGCGATACAACGACCCTGCCCGGAAAATCATTGTTGCCCATTTATCTGGAAGAAAAGCTATCCGATCATTATTATCGTAAAAGCCCGCTACGGGATAAAGTGGTTATCAAAGGAAGCAAACGGGTCGATTTTGGGCAGTATTTCGACAACAATGGGCTCAGTCTTTACCTGAACCGGATGTATTCGAAGGTCGATATTTATTCGAACTCGATTTTCCTGATGACGAATCAGTTCCTGAGCCCCATCGCTAACAGTGCCCCTACCTTTTACCAGTTTTATCTGGCCGACACGATTGTGGTGGATAAGACCAAACTTGTTGGGTTAAACTTTGTGCCCCGTAACCCGACCGACATGCTGTTTGAAGGGAAAATGTACGTAACGCTGGATAGCAACTATGCCGTTCAGAAAATCAACCTGACCATTAATCCCAGAATCAACCTGAATTGGGTTCGGGATTTGCAGATTCGGTTGCAGTTTGCACAGAACACCGACGGACGTTACTTCTTGAGTAAAAGCGATCTGCTGGCTGATTTCGGTGTTAATAAAAGCAAAGGGGGCGGTATTTTCGGGCAACGTACACTCTCTTACCGAAACTATAAAACGGACGAGGTTCTGCCCGCTCAGTTTTATGACGGTCAGCAACAGATCGTGGATGCCAGTGCGGCCACCCAACCCGACGAATTCTGGAAGACCAACCGCCACGATTCCCTGTCTTCGGCCGAATCGAAAGTATACGTCAACATTGACAGTCTGAAGCGGATGCCCTCGTTCCGGCGGACAATGGAGGCCCTCACGTTTGTTCTGGCCGGGTATAAATCGTTCGGCGCGTTCGAAATTGGCCCGGCCAATACCTTCTACAGCTTTAACCCCGTCGAGGGATTTCGCCTGCGCGTGGGCGGGCGCACTACACCAGAACTGAGTAAACGATACTATGCTGAAACCTACGCAGCATACGGGTTCAAAGACCAGCGATGGAAGTATTTCCTGAGTGGAACGTATTCCCTCAACAACAAGTCGATTTACCAGTTTCCGCAAAATTACATCCGCGCCAGTTTCCAGCGTGACACGAAAATTCCCGGTCAGGAGTTACAATTTGTTCAGGAAGACAATTTCTTGCTGTCCTTTAAACGGGGAATAAACGATAAGTGGCTTTACAACGACACCTGGCGAATCGACTATGTACACGAATTTGAAAACCACTTCTCCTACAGCCTGGGATTCAAAAACTGGCAGCAGGCCCCCGCGGGAGGATTGCAGTTTAAGCGCGCCAGCGACGCAGATAATGCCCCATCGCCCACGGTAACAACGTCCGAATTTTCGGTGGAGGCCCGCTGGGCACCCAATGAGCAGTTTTATCAGGGCAAGATTTATCGGGTCCCCATTGTAGGACGCTATCCTGTGTTTACGGTGCGTTATGCTGCCGGAATAAAAGGGCTGTTGCGGGGCGAGTACAATTATCAGAACCTGACAGCTACGGCCAGCAAGCGTTTCTGGCTCTCTCAGTTAGGCTATTCAGTCGTGACACTCCAGGGCGGTTACATTTTTGGTCAGGTTCCATTTCCGCTTTTAACGATTCACCGGGCCAACCAAACCTATGCGTATCAGTTAAACTCCTACAACCTGATGAATTTTCTCGAATTTGTCAGCGACCGATATGCCAGCGTTAGTGTTGACCATTCGTTCAATGGGTTTTTCTTCAACAAAATCCCCTTGTTCAAGCGGTTGAAATGGCGGGAAGCGGTCTCGTTCAAAGCCCTTTACGGTGGATTGCGTAGCGAGAATGATCCGCAACAGCACCCGTCGCTTTACCAGTTTCCGGTCGATGCCAGGGGGATTCCGTATACGTACACGCTCAACCAGACACCTTACATGGAAGCGAGCGCGGGCGTTGCCAACGTATTTAAGTTTTTCCGGATCGATCTGGTTAAACGACTCAATTATTTAGACCACCCCAATGTGTCGTCATGGGGTATCCGGGCTCGTGCTACGCTCGATTTTTAACGACTACCTACTATGCAACAGGCACTTACATTACGCACTAAAATTCAACTGGGTATTTACACCGTCATAAACCCATTTGTCAAACTACTGATCCGGCTGGGCTTAACGCCTAACATGGTGACCACCATCGGGCTGGTCCTGAACGTGGGTGTCGCCCTAATTTTCATTGCCGGGGCCGAGCAGGGAAACCGGGGTGACTTCAGTTACATTGGCTGGGCCGGGGCTCTGGTGTTGTTTGCCGGTCTGTTCGATATGCTGGATGGCCAGGTGGCGCGGCTGGGCAAAATGAGTTCGTTGTACGGTGCCCTTTTCGATTCGGTGCTGGATCGGTACAGCGAACTGATTATGTTTCTGGGCATTTGCTACTACCTCATTTCGCACCACTATTTCTTCAGTTCCCTGTTCGCTTTTATTGCCCTGATCGGCTCCATGATGGTCAGTTACACCCGCGCCCGCGCCGAAGGCTTGGGTATCGAATGCAAAGGGGGGCTTATGCAACGCCCCGAACGGGTCATCACCATTGGCGTATCGGCACTGGCCTGTGGTTGTTTTGCTCCGCTGCTGGGGCCTGATTTCAAAGTGTACATACCCGGCGTGCCGATCCATGTCTTCGAAACGATGTCGATTTTTACCCTGCCGCTGGTGGTAATGGCCATAATGACCAATATAACGGCCTATAACCGGCTTCTGGATGCCAAAAGAGGACTCGAAGAAAAAGAGAAACCGTCGTCGGCAAAAACACTAATCGTAACGCTCTTCCTGCTCGGCAGTATGCTGGGCTTTTCCGGGCCGGCCAGCGCTCTGGCGGTCAGCGTCCTGCCAGACGATACGCATCAGGACAAGGTAAAAGTGAGTTTCCCCGTACCAAAGGGCATTCCCAACCAGTTGTTTTACCTTCAGCGGGACCCCAATTCGAACACGATCGTTTGTACCCTTAACGTGAAGAACGGTAAGCTGGATAAGCAGGACCCGGTTCATATTTTCTGGATTCGTTACACCGAGCAAAATCAGCAAAAAGAACTTTCCTACATTCAGCGCACATTTGCTTATGGCGTAAAAGCCCGTCCGGTGGCCAATGAGCAGTACGAGCTGACCTTTGTGTCTTACAAAAAATTGCCCCTGCATCTGGTCAAGTCAGATCGGGATGCTGGCTATTATGTCTACGCAAACGTGAACCAGAAGAAAGTGATTCTCAACCGGATTTATCTCCACATCGAAGGGGGTACCATGTGGGTGCCAAATGTGAAATACATTCAATTGGAAGGTACGAACGCGTCAACAGGTGAGTCGACGGTCGAACGGATCATGGTCTAGACATGAATCAACCCACGGAAATAAGTAACCCATCCATTCGTAAAGGCGTTCTGGTGGTAAGCCTGGCCTCAATGGCTTATCTGCTTTTGTCGTACATACTGGTCGGCTTCAAATTCGACCAGCTTTTTCTGGTTGGCCTGGTAAACGGATTGTATTACGCGTCCAGTCAGAGCCGTAAGTTCGTAACGGGTTTTTCTATATTCGCCGTTTACTGGATCGTTTTCGATTACATGAAAGCGTTTCCCAACTATCAGTACAATCCGGTACACATCGAGTCGCTTTACAATCTGGAAAAGAGGCTATTCGGTATTAACGTCGGCCCGTCAATTCTGACGCCTAACGAGTACTGGCTGATGCACAAGATCCCCTTTCTGAACGTGCTGACCGGGCTGTTCTACCTGACCTGGATACCCATTCCGCTGTCATTTGCCACCTATCTTTTCTTTAAAGACCGCCCTGCGTTCTATCCTTTTGCCCTCACGTTTGTTCTGGTCAATCTGCTGGGTTTCATCATCTACTACCTGTATCCGGCGGCTCCCCCCTGGTACGTACAGACGCACGGGTTTGATTTCGAGCCGCATACACCTGGCAATACGGCTGGCCTGGCCAAGTTCGATCAGTATGTGGGAGCCCCCGTGTTTGCGTCTATTTACGCTAAAAGCTCGAACGTATTTGCCGCTATGCCCTCCCTGCACTCGTCTTATCCGGTAATTGTTATGTATCACAGCTTTCGAAAAAGGCTGGGCTTGGCCAACTGGTTTTTCGGTCTGATCATGGTCGGTATCTGGTTTTCTGCTGTGTACACAAGCCACCATTATGTACTGGATGTACTGGCTGGCATCACCTGCGCGCTGACGGGCATCCTCCTCTTTCACCAAGTACAGAAAACGGGTTGGTTACAAGCCTTCATCCGAAAAATGGTGGCCCTGACTGCCTGAAAAAGCCGTATAAACCACGAACTGTCCAAAGACAGATAGTAGTCTATACAGCAATGAGACTCGAACAAACGAGTTGTCTATACTTTCAGATACTCCCGTAACTCGGTGGCATCCTGAGCACTCATGCGCCCGGCCAGCACCAAACGCAGCTGCCGCCGACGGAGCGCACTGATATACCGGTCTTTTTCTTCGTCCGTTTCGGGAATAACGGCTGGTACCTCAATGGGTCGGCCACTCTGATCGACGGCCACAAACGTGTAGTAGGCGCTGTTGGTGCTGACCCGATGCCCGGCTGGAATATCTTCTGCCCAAACCTCAATAAAAATTTCCATCGATGAACTGAATGCCCGGGTTACCTGAGCTTTCATGGTAACGATGTTGCCCAGTCGGATGGGTTCTGAAAAGGATACGTTATCGACGGAGGCTGTTACGACCAGACGGTTCGAGTGTTTTTGGGCGGCAATGGCGGCCGCAATGTCCATAAAGTGAAGCAATCGCCCACCCATCAGGTTGTTGAGCGTATTGGTATCGTTGGGTAATACCATCTCGGTCATAACCGTAATGGATTCGCGGGCATGTTTGGGTTGGGGCATTTGTTGATGATGCGTTAGGGCAGCCCTTTTTAGGCTTTACAAACCAACGACCAAAAACGCAGACCGACAAATGAAGACCCGGATTTGCCACCAGGGGTAGTTGAATCGGTGATTGTACTGAACGGTTAAACGAACTAGTGTACCGGTGTTGCCGAACAATCAATTTTGGTCAGTACGTATGTATATCCAGCTTTGGGGTCTTTGAGCACCCATTTGCCCTGCTGTTCGGTTCGTTCGCCCTCAAGCCAGGAAATGCTGTCTCCTTGCCGAAGCAGATCGAGTACGTAGGGCTGGGTAATTCCTTCGCCCGCCCGCTGCCAGTCAACCCGAATCTGACCCGCCTGAACGGTTCCTTCGAGAGGCCCCCGTGCCCGGTCTTTCTCGTAAGGATTATTATCTAAATACCCCGTAACCCGATCACCATTGATAACTAATTGGAGCGTTGTGGTATCCCGGCTCAGAACCTGGCGGAAGCAAAGTGTGTCGGCGGATGCGGATGCTTTTTCGGTTGCCTGAGTCGTTGCCGACTGTTCGGATGAATGGCTCCGGCAGGCAAGCGTACCCGCTAATAAGCCAATAACGAAGTAATTACGCATAATGGATGGAGCGATGTTTATGAACTAACCGTTGCTCTGATCAATAGTTTGCGAGCGTAAACGGGCTTTTGGGTGAATACATGAAGAAATGTAAACAAAACAATTTAGCAGTTGTTGATTGCTGAACGGGTAGCCTCTACCATTCGTTTACAAACTCCTGATCTCTCATGTTATTAATCAAAAACGCATTCGCAGGGCGGACGTGGGCCTTACTGGCCATCATGCTAGTCACCCTGACTTTTTCGTTCACAGCCTGTAAACAAGCTGATACCCCACCCCCGGCCATTTCAACAATTGGTGATCTTATCAATAACGGAAGCCGGTTTACCTTGCTGAAGGCCGCTCTTGCACGGGCTGGGTTAGACGGAATGCTCACCCAGGCGGGCACCTACACCGTTTTTGCCCCAACTGACGATGCCTTCAAAGCTTTTGGTTACGTTGATGCTGCAGCTATCAGCGCGGCCCCGGTCGATTTGCTCAAAGCTGTTCTTCAGTACCACGTACTTAGCACCCGAGTTGGCACGTCGGATATTCCGGTAGCCATCAATACATCCCAGCAAACGCTGGGCGGCTTGCCCCTCTATTTGTCGAAGGTAACCTCTACCTCGGCTACATCGACCTCGGCCACGTCGGCTACTGTTTCCATCAACGGTGCTCGTATCCTACAAGCCGACGTCGTTGCCAGTAACGGTACTATTCACGCCATTGACCGAGTGCTGTTGCCACCTGTCTTCGGTAACATTGTCGCTACGATTCAGAGCATTCCGTTGTTGTTGCCAACAGCTTCGTTCAAGCTGCTTCAGGCGGCTGTTGCGAAAGCAGGCATAGGAGCTTCGCTAACAGCAACGGGTCCATTAACGGTGTTCGCCCCGACCGATGCCGCCTTCAGAGCCGTAGGCATTGACTCGGCGGCCATTGCCAGAACCCCGGCCACAACCCTGACCTCGATACTGAGTTACCACGTACTCAACAGCCGTACGTATACGCCACTCATTACCAGCGGGGCCAGTCTGTCGACCTTGCAGGGGGGCACTATTACAGCGGGTGGTAGTACGACGGCTCTGACCGTTACCGGCAAAGGAAATGGTGGTACCGCATCGACTATTGTTGGTCCTGACATTACGGCGACAAACGGCGTGGTGCACATTATTGACCGACTGCTACTGCCTCAATAAACGCATTTAATAATGGGAAGCGCACGAATGGCGCAGCGATCGTTGACGAAGAGAATTACTTTTCTTTGCGGTCTCTGCGCCATTCTTGTGTTCTGTTCATCAAATCTGCCAGCGAATAAAGAAAGGGGCTTCAGCGCGTAGCCAGTGCCATTCCTGGAATCAAAAGGCCTTTCTTCCTGTTGTAATTCAGGGAGATTTTCTCCGCTTTTTCCAGCAATTTATGCGGCCAAAACTACCCGATTGTCGCCAAGACTTTCGACCTTTGGCCGACTGATCCGTTACATCCATCGAATGGCCAAACCGACTAAAAAACTGTTTTTGTTAGACGCGCTTGCGCTCATCTACCGCGCTCATTTTGCTTTCAGTAAATCTCCCCGCATTTCGTCGCGGGGGACAAATACCTCGGCCGTTTTTGGCTTCATGAATGCCATGATTGAGGTATTAACCAAGGAGAAACCCACGCACATCGGCGTCGCTTTCGACTCGTCTAAGAAGACATTCCGGCACGAATCGTTTCCGATGTACAAAGCAAACCGGCAATCGCAGCCCGAAGATATCAGCGTCGCCATGCCTTACATCAAGCAGATTGTGGAGGCCATGCACATTCCCATGCTGATTCTGGATGGGTACGAGGCCGACGACATCATTGGTACGATTGCCAAAAAAGCGGCTTTGGCTGATTTCGAGGTGTATATGATGACGCCCGACAAAGATTACGGCCAGTTGGTTGAGGAACATATTCACATCTACAAGCCTGCCTTCATGGGCAAACCCGCCGAGAAACTGGGTGTGGCCGACATACTCGAGCGCTGGCAAATCGAGCGGATCGATCAGGTTACGGACATGCTCGGCTTAATGGGCGACTCGGTCGATAACATTCCGGGTATTCCAGGCATTGGCGAAAAAACGGCCCAGAAACTGATTGCTGACTTTGGAACGGTAGAAAACCTGATTGCCCGCGCCGACGAACTGAAAGGCAAACTGAAAGAAAATGTTGTCAATTTCGCGCAGCAGGGTTTGCTGTCGAAAGAGCTGGCGACCATTCATCTAGATGTGCCGGTACCGTTTGACGAAGAGCACCTGCGCCATACTGAATACGATAAGCCCCGGTTAGCCGCTTTGCTGGATGAACTGGAATTCCGGCAGATGAAGACCCGTTTGCTGGGAGGGAGTTACGACGAGAAGCCACTGCCGGCCGCCTTTAAAGCCGGTGGAACGTCGCAAATGAACCTGTTCGATTCGCCTGCGGAAGACTCTCCCGGCGGAAACTCGCCTGCGTTTCTGCCTTTCCCGAATATGGGGGCGTTGAACCCCTCCGGTGCAGACGATCTGCCGTTTGATTTTGGGTCGGACACGGCCCCCGCACCTGCCCCGGTCGAAAAACCGAAGAGCAAACGGACATCCGTAAAAGTGCCTGTGGCATCGGGCGCTGAGGCTACCAGCAAAAAAGTATCGGATACCATCACGACGGACGATGCCGTGGGGGCCGAGGTGACCGAAACGGATCAGCCAGACGGCCAGACGCCAGCCTACCTGGATGTGTATCCGGATTATGAACTGGATGAAAATCAACCCGAACGACGCAAGACGATTCTTTCCGTTAAACACGACTACCGGCTGATCGACACGGATGAACTGCGGGCCAGTCTGGTGCATTACCTGAATCTCCAGCCAAGCATTTGTTTTGATTCGGAAACCACGGCGCTCGATCCCGTCGAAGCTGATTTGGTTGGCCTGTCCTTTGCCTATCGTACTGGCGAAGCATTTTACGTACCCGTTCCGGCCGATCGCGACGAAGCACAGGCCATCGTTGATCAGTTCAAGCCTGTTTTCGAGAATCCTGCGATTGAAAAAATAGGGCAGAACCTGAAGTATGACCTGCTGATGCTGAAAAAGTACGGTGTGGAAGTACAGGGCAAACTGTTCGATACCATGATTGCCCACTATCTGATTGAGCCGGAAATGCGCCATAACATGGACATGATGGCCATGACCTACCTTAATTACAGCCCGGTCGAAATTGAATCGCTGATCGGTAAGAAAGGAAAAGGCCAGCTGACCATGCGCGACGTGGATGTTCAGAAGGTGGTTGATTACGCGGGCGAGGATGCCGATGTGACGCTTCAGCTGAAAGAAGCCTTTGCGCCCCGGCTTGAGAAAGACAACCTGCACAAGCTGTTCGATCAGGTCGAAATGCCGCTGGTACAGGTGCTAACCGACCTGGAACTGGAGGGCATCACGATTGATACCAATGCCCTGGCCGAACTATCTGCCACGCTTGAGGTCGATATGCGGCAGGTGCAGCAGGAAATTTTTGCCATTGCCGGTGAGCCGTTCAACATTGGGTCGCCGAAGCAACTGGGCGAGGTGTTGTTCGATAAGCTCAAGCTCGATAAAAACGCGAAAAAGACCAAAACCGGTCAGTACGCGACGGGAGAAGAGATTCTGTCGAAGCTTGAAGCGGAGCACGAAATTGCCCGTAAGATTCTGGACTATCGGGAACTGATCAAACTCAAAAACACGTACGTAGATGCCCTGCCGTTGCTCATCAGCAAGCGTACGGGGCGCATCCATACGTCGTTCAACCAGGCGGTAGCGGCCACGGGCCGTTTGTCGTCCACAAATCCAAATCTGCAGAATATTCCCATTCGTACCCCCCGCGGCCAAGAGATCCGTAAAGCGTTTGTACCCCGCGGGCCGGAGTTCGTTATCATGTCGGCCGACTATTCGCAAATCGAGCTGCGGATCATGGCGGCCTTCAGCGGTGACCAAACTATGCTCGAAGCCTTCAACAACGGCGTTGACATTCACACCCAGACGGCCAGTAAAGTATTCCATGTTGGGCTGGATGAGGTAACCGGCGATATGCGCCGAAAGGCGAAAACCATCAATTTTGGTATCATCTACGGTATCTCGTCGTTTGGTTTGTCGCAACGGCTGAAGATACCGCGCAAAGAAGCAGCCCAGATTATCGAAGAATATTTTGCTGGTTTTCCGGCGGTAAAAGACTACATCGATCAATGCATCGAAAAGGCGCGGGGCTTTGGGTATGCCGAAACCATTCTGGGCCGTCGGCGGTACCTGCGCGACATTAATTCGCGTAACCAGACCGACCGGATGTTTGCCGAGCGAAATGCCGTGAACGCGCCCATCCAGGGCAGTGCCGCTGACATGCTTAAGATTGCCATGATTCAAATTCATGCGTTCATGCAGGCCGAGCGACTAAAGTCAAAAATGATTCTGACCGTACACGATGAACTCGTTTTCGACGCTCACCGCGACGAGATTGACCTGCTACGTGATCGGGTTGCCGACATTATGAAAAATGCCATTCCAATGGGCGTCAAAATGGAAACGGGAATCGGCACCGGCGAAAACTGGCTGGTCGCGCACTGACATGGTCAGGGATATTTTCCATCCAATTGTTCGGGCAGCTGTGGCCTGAAGCGTATGGCAATAAAAATTCCGCCTTGACTTAACGGCTCAAGGCGGAATTTTTATTGCCATTTATCCACCTTATACGCCCATAAATCATTTTTCATGCGGCTCTAGAACAGAAAAGAGTAATCTTGGTGAGTAATTTCCCAACCAGTTCGCTCATGAAAAATACACTTGTACCCAACCATAGTAGCTTGGCGGTTGTACTTCTGCTTGTCACGGCAACCTTATCCTTCGCGCAGCCAAAAGCCGCTAAAATTGATGCGCTGGTCAAACAGTACGCAGCCAACGGGCAGTTCAATGGGGCCATTTTGGTAGCCGACAAGGGGCAAGTTGTTCTTAAAAAAGGCTACGGGATGGCTAATATGGAATGGACTATTCCGAACGCGCCCGATACAAAGTTTCGACTCGGCTCCATTACCAAGCAGTTTACGGCCATGCTCATTATGCAACTGGTCGAGCAGGGTAAGCTGAAACTGACCGGTAAAATCACCGATTACCTGCCGGATTACCCAAAAGCAACCGGCGATAAAATCACCATCCACCATCTGCTTACTCATACATCGGGTATCCCGAATTATACTAACGTACCACGCTTCTTCGAGACATTGGCCCGCAACCCCTACACTCCTCAGGCGTTTACGAAAGAGTTTTCTGGCCTGCCGCTGGATTTCGAGCCGGGCTCGAAATTTACGTACAGCAACTCCGGCTATTTCCTGCTGGGCGTGATCATCGAAAAAGTAACCGGGAAACCGTATGCGACTGTGCTGACAGAGAACATACTCAAACCCGCTCAAATGGCCGACACAGGCTACGACTTGTTTAGTCCTATTTTACCCAAACGGGCCGCCGGGTACGAAAAGCAGGGGGGCAAGTATGTAAATGCACCTTATTTGGATATGTCTATTCCATACGCAGCTGGCTCGATGTACTCAACAGTGGAGGATTTATACCGTTGGGATCAGGTTTTGTACACGGACAAACTGTTGTCGGCTTCGTCGAAAACGGTTATGTTTACCCCGTTCCTGGGTAGCTATGAAGAAGGTGCCGGGTATGCGTACGGGTGGAGCATAGGCAAGACCAAGGTTGGCGAACGAAAAGACAGCTTGTTACTGGTCGAACACGGCGGGGGAATTAATGGCTTCAATACGATCATTAGCCGTTTACCGAATGACAAGCAGTTCGTTGTCCTGCTGAACAATACCGGCCGGGCACCCCTCAGCGATATGCGCCAGAATATTTTACGGATTCTGTATGACCAGCCCGTGGAGTCGCCTAAAAAGCCCATTACGGATATGCTCCGACAGTCAATTCTGTCGGAACCGCTGGCTAAATCCCGCGAAAAATTCAATGCCTGGAAGACAGACAAAGCCTATAGCGTCAATGAGAATGACCTGAATAATTTGGGTTACGAACTCATGCGCGATGGCAAACTACCTGAGTCAATTAATGTCTTTACGTTCAACGTGGAGGCTTTCCCAAACTCTTACAACGTCTACGACAGCCGGGGTGAAGCCTACATGACGGCCAGCAATAAAGCCGCAGCGATTCAGGATTATAAAAAATCGGTGGCCCTGAATCCCCGAAACGTAAACGGATTCGATAAACTGAAGGAATTGGGTGAAACGGTTGAGGCCCCGAAAGAAGTGGCCGTTGCCGCTGTGGATGAGGCTACGCTGGCATCGTACGTGGGGACCTATCAACTGGCCCCAAGTTTTTCCATTGTTATCACTCAACAAGGAAAAAAGCTGTTTGGACAGGCAACTGGCCAACCCGCCTTCGAACTATTCCCTGAATCCAAAACCAAGTTTTTCCTCAAAGTTGTTGATGCTCAGGTAACGTTTGTCAGCAATGACAAGGGTGAGGTAGAGCAACTGATCCTGTACCAGAATGGTCGGGATATACCGGGAAAACGGGTACGCTAATCGTCAGGAAAATAGAATAATTTCAAGATAAAGGTAAAAAATACGCAAGCTGTTTGACGAGCTTGCGTATTTTTTATGGCCTGGGCTATCGAGTATCTATAGCTTAGGGGAAGGGGGTAAAAGGTGCGACAGCTATGTTGGTCAGGCTTTTGACTTAGTCTATCTACTTATTTACTAGACCGCAAGGAATATAAATTGTATTGACTGATTAATAAATTAGAACATTTGGAGAGTGGGGAACAATTTTGTACTTTTTTTATTTGGCTGATATAGTGGGCCACCTATTAAAGTGGCCTATGGTGAGCTTTCTACGTTGGAAGCATCCACAAGCTGTCAAAAAATAGTACGCTGCAAATGAAAAAAAGTCTGTTACCCCTCGCCATAGGCGGCTTCGGTATTGGCATGACGGAGTTCGTGATTATGGGCATTCTGCCCGATGTGTCGAGCTCATTACAAATCTCCATTCCCGTTGCCGGACACCTTATTTCGGCTTATGCGCTTGGTGTTGTGCTGGGTGCCCCGTTGCTGGTTGGTATCGCCGGAAATTATCCACCCAAGAAAATTCTACTGGGCCTGATGGCTCTGTTTACGTTCTGCAATGCGCTTTCTTCATTTGCCCCGAATTATGAAATCATGATGGTAACCCGGCTATTATCCGGTTTGCCCCATGGTGCATTTTTTGGCGTAGGTGCTGTCGTTGCGAGTCGGTTGGCAGGCAAGGGAAAAGAAGCTCAGGCGATTTCGATGATGTTTGCCGGGCTCACTGTCGCCAACATTATTGGTGTACCGCTGGGTACATACATTGGTCACACCATGAGTTGGCGGATCACGTTTATTATTATAGCTGCCGTTGGGCTGGCCACGATGTTCAGCATTTATAAGCTGCTGCCGGTTATGCCGGTGGTAGGTGAGTCTAATCTGCGGAAAGACCTCAAGCTGTTTACCAAAACCGAGCCCTGGCTCATTCTGGGCATCACCGCCATCGGAACCGGTGGGCTGTTTGCCTGGTTTAGCTACATTGCCCCTCTGCTGACCGAGGTAGCTCATTTTGGTAGCAGTCAGATCACTTGGATTCTGGTGCTGGCGGGTCTGGGTATGGCAACGGGCAACCTGATTTCCGGACGCATCGCCGATTTGATCTCACCCAGTAAGGCGACGACTTTATTTCTCCTGTTAATGACCGTGTCGCTGATCGGTGTTTACCTGGTATCCTCTTATCAGATTCCGCTGTTAATCATGACATTCATAACGGGGGCTATTGCGTTCTCGTTGGGAGCACCCATTCAAATCCTGATGATTCGGGCGGCCAACGGCTCCGAAATGCTGGCTTCGTCAGTTAGTCAGGCTGGATTTAACATGGGTAATGCACTCGGCGCGTATCTAGGCGGTCTGCCCATCGCGGCTGGTCTGGGCTATGCTTCGCCTGAGTGGGTTGGCGCTGGTCTGGCCTTTTCTGGGTTTCTGCTGGCGGTAGTTGTCTATTTCCGACAAAAAGAAAGAGGAGTAGAAGAAAACGAAGAACTGGAAAACTACGAACTGGTTGCCGGTCACTAGGCTATAATTCGCTCGTCTGACTGCGTCATTGAACCGGTTCAGTAAAACTTGTGTCATTCTATCAACGGATTCCGTACTTTACGCGGAATCCGTTTTTATGTATAACCATTTCCCTTATGAGCTTTCTACTGTTTTTTCTTGGGCTGGCGCTTGTCGTTGCCTTTCTCTCCGTAGTTATCGTGCAACAGGGCACCGTGGCTGTGATCACAGTTTTCGGTAAATATGCCCGCGTTCTTGGGCCTGGTCTAAATTTTAAGATTCCCTTTATCGAGGTTATCTACCGCCGGATATCCATTCAGAACCGATCTGTCGAACTGGCGTTTCAGGCCATCACGGCCGATCAGGCAAATGTCAATTTCAAAGCCATGCTGGTCTATTCCGTGTTGAATCAGGAAGAAGAAACCATCAAAAATGTAGCCTTTAAGTTCATTGATGAGTCTTCGTTCATGCAGGCGCTGATCCGTACCATCGAAGGGTCAATCCGGAGCTTTGTGGCGACCAAACGACAGTCGGAAATTCTGGCCCTTCGTTCCGAAATCATCGAACACGTAAAATCCCAACTTGATACGCTGCTTGAAAGCTGGGGCTACCACCTGACAGATTTACAACTGAATGACATCGCTTTCGATGAAGTCATTATGCGGTCGATGGCTCAGGTAGTGGCGTCGTCAAATTTAAAAGCCGCTGCAGAAAATGAGGGACAGGCGCTGTTGATTACAAAGACAAAAGCAGCCGAAGCCGAAGGAAATGCGATTCAGATTTCGGCCGAAGCGGAGAAAACGGCTTCTCAATTACGCGGTCAGGGCGTGGCTTTGTTTCGGGAAGAAGTAGCCAAGGGGATGGCCGAGTCGGCTAAAGTAATGACCGAAGCGAAGCTGGATGCGTCGCTGATTCTGTTCTCGATCTGGACAGAAGCGATCAAGCATTTTGCCGAGAACGGGCGGGGCAATGTTATTTTTCTGGATGGCTCAACCGAAGGGATGGAAAAGACGATGAAGCAGCTTCTGGCGGTCGAAAAGATGAATACCAATGGCGACTCGGGTACGATCATTACATCGCCAGCGGGACCAGAAAGACGCTAACGTGCTTTAATCCGCAAAAAATGTTGGGAACGTTGGGCGTTTTGATTGTTCTCACTAACAAACCCTGATTCACGCACAATGACAAACTTGCTTTTTCCCACAGATTTTTCGAATCATACGACAGCCGCTCTGGACTGGGTACGGTTGTTTGCCAACAAGACGGGCGCAACCGTCACATTGTTGCACGTTTACCAGCCTATGATTCCTGATTCGACCCTGCCTACCGTTGGCGATCCGGGCTTAGGGATTGTAGCTTCTCAGGAAATCGAAGAAATCAGCCGTCAGCAAATTAACGAGCTGGCCACCAGATTACGGGCAGAAGGCCTTTCGATTGAGGTTGAATGGCGGATTGGTTCGGTTGATGACGAAATACTGGAGGTTGCCAAAGAGCGTTCGGCTGATCTGATCGTGATGGGCCGCAGTAATTTAACTACGTTCTTCGACCGGCTGGCTGGTAGCGCCGTTACGGATGTAGCCGGTGAAGCACGATGCCCTGTGTTGATTGTGCCAACCACGGCCGAGGGGGAATCCGTCCGTCCGGCTCAAGTTCGTACGATTGCATACGCCATGCAGGCTCAAACCACGCAGGCCCAGGTTACCTTTCAGACAGAATCGCTGGTAGACGCGTTTGACGCACAACTGGTTGTACTTACGGAAGACAAGCTGGATAACGCTCAGGCCGATCTGATTGTAATGGAACTATCGCCCAAAGCAGGCTTCCTGGACAATCTGCTGCACCCGAACCATACCACGGCCCTGATCGAAAAGTCGGACATACCTGTGCTGGTATACCACGAAAAGAAATAGCCTGTTTCAGGCATAAAAAAGGCCGGTTCGTTGTCGAACCGGCCTTTTTTATGCCTGAAAATCGATATTAACCAACGCTGCCTTCCAGGCTGATTGCCAGCAGCTTTTGGGCTTCAACGGCAAATTCCATGGGGAGTTGATTCAATACTTCTTTCGCGTATCCATTGATGATCAGGGCTATCGCCTGCTCCGTTGGAATACCGCGCTGGTTGCAGTAAAACAACTGATCTTCACCAATTTTTGATGTCGTAGCTTCGTGTTCTACGGTAGCCGACGCGTTATTTACTTCAAGATATGGGAACGTGTGAGCGCCACATTTATCGCCTAACAGCAGCGAATCGCACTGGGAGTGATTCCGGGCATTTTCGGCACGTTTCATGACTTCAACCAAACCCCGATACGAGTTCTGGCTTCTACCCGCCGAAATACCTTTCGACACGATCCGGCTCTTGGTGTTTTTACCAATGTGGATCATCTTGGTACCCGTATCGGCCTGCTGCATGTTGTTGGTAACCGCAACAGAGTAAAACTCGCCAATTGAATTATCGCCTTTCAGAATCACCGACGGGTATTTCCAGGTAATCGCTGAGCCGGTTTCGACCTGCGTCCAGGAGATTTTAGCGTTCGGGCCATCGCAGATACCGCGTTTGGTTACGAAGTTGTAGATACCACCTTTGCCGTCTTTATCGCCGGGATACCAGTTCTGTACGGTCGAATATTTGATTTCGGCATTACCCATCGCAATCAGTTCGACAACAGCAGCATGAAGCTGGTTTTCATCGCGCATGGGAGCCGTACAGCCTTCGAGGTAGCTAACGTACGATCCTTCGTCGGCAATGATAAGCGTCCGTTCAAACTGACCCGTTCCGGCTGCGTTGATTCGGAAATAAGTAGACAGCTCCATGGGGCAACGAACGCCCTTCGGAATGTAGCAGAACGAACCGTCGGTAAACACCGCTGCATTCAAAGCCGCAAAGTAATTGTCTTTGGCAGGTACTACAGAACCCATGTATTTTTTCACCAGCTCGGGGTGCTCATGAACGGCCTCCGAAATGGAACAGAAAATAATACCGCGTTCGGCAAGATCTTTCTTGAACGTAGTTGCTACCGAAACCGAGTCCATAACGGCATCGACGGCTACCCGTGGGCGTTCCCCCGGTGCCGCATCCAGACCCGGTGCATCAACCACACCCGTCAGACGCTTCTGTTCGTTCAGCGAGATACCAAGCCGATTGAACGTGTCAATCAGTTCAGGATCGATTTCGTCGAGCGAGTTGACTGTTTTCTTCTGTTTCGGGGCCGAATAGTATTTAATAGCCTGATAGTCTATTTTAGGATAGTTGACATTGGGCCATTTCGGCTCGGTCATCTCCTGCCACATCCGAAAGGCTTTCAGGCGATTTTCGAGCAGCCAGTCAGGTTCGTTTTTCTTGGCAGAAATGAAACGGATCGTCGTCTCATCAAGACCCACGGGGGCCTCGTCAGCTTCGATCAATGTCTCAAATCCGTACTTATATTCGGCGTTGGTTATGCTTTCTAAAATATCCGCGTCCTTGCTCATAGTCTCGGTTAATTGCGTGGTTTTCGCACCACGGCAACATATTTTTAACAATCTGCCGGGTGGGTACGTTCCGGGCAGGCTGGACAAATATCGGAAACTTTCCGCTATTTCGGGCATCTCCGTTCTATACTCTATCTGCTACTAGCTGTATATATACAGAAAGCGATTTTCGTAAAATTGCTACGCTAAGATGAGTAGGGCCACTGCCCAATTATTCCCGCGGTTCGTACCTTCATAAGCCATTTGTCCGGATGGTTTTGCTGGCGTATGAGCGGTTCGTCCTCACGAACCACAGAAGCAAAATTGATAGCTTGGAAGATATGCAATCAGGATCTAGAACGATATTCACTAAAATAAGCTTCGCTCAATACCCATTTCCAGGCCCCGTAATTCAGCGAGCCCGCGCAGTCGTCCAATGGCTGTATAGCCAGGATTTGTTTTCTTGGCGGGGTCAAGGTCGTCAAGCATCCGGTGGCCGTGATCGGGACGGAACGGGAGCCGATAATCTTCCCGGCCAACTTGTTTTCGTCGGTTCTGCTCCGTTAGCAACGCTTTCATGACACCATACATGTCTACATCGCCCGCCAGGTGATCGGCCTCATGGAAGTTACCATCGGCATCGCGCTGGGTGGCCCGCAGGTGCACAAAATTGATGCGATCGCCCAACCGTTCGACCATGCCTGCCAGATCGTTATCGGCCCGTACGCCATAACTCCCGGTGCAAAAACATAAACCGTTGTACGGGCTCTCATGAGCCGCCAGCAATTGTCGGGCATCGGCCTCGGTGCTGACTACGCGGGGGAGGCCTAAAATCGGAAACGGTGGATCGTCGGGGTGAATGGCCAGTCGAATGCCCGCGTTTTCGGCTACGGGTGTCAAGTCAGCGAGAAACGTGTACAGGTTTTGCCGAAGTGCGGTCTCATCTACGGTTTTGTAACTCTGCAGTACGTCCGCAAAAGCGTCAAGGGTGAAACTTTCCTCACTGCCGGGCAGGCCCGCGATGATGTTGCGCGTCAGGCGGTGAACGTCAGCATCCTGGGCAGCCTCGAGCCATTGCCTGGCGCGGGTTAGCTGTTGTTCCGAGTAGCTTTTTTCGGCGTTGGGCCGTTTAAGAATATACACCTCGAAGGCGCAAAATTCGGTTGTATCGAAGCGAAGCGCCGTAGAGCCATCAGGCAGCCGGTAGTCCAAATCGGTTCGGGTCCAGTCGAGTACGGGCATGAAATTGTAACAGACCGTGTCGATGCCGCAAGCTGCCAGATTGACCAGACATTCCTTGTAATTGTCGATGTACTGTCGATAGTTGCCCGACCGTTTTTTGATGTCTTCGTGAACCGGTACGCTCTCCACCACTGACCAGCGTAGGCCCGCTTTTTCTATGATGCCTTTCCGTTCGATGATGGCGTCTTGGGGCCAGACCTGCCCATTTGGAATTTGGTGAAGGGCCGATACGATACCCGTTGCACCCGCCTGCCGGACGTCCGCCAGCGATACAGGATCGTTCGGGCCGAACCACCGCCATGTTTGTTCTAATGCCATTAGTTGAAGATTATTTTTCGTAAGTCAGCCCATCGCCGAACGTAAACAGGGCATAACCTTTCGGCTTCATATAGCCTGGCACATCCGACTGATTGTCGAGCACCGCCTGCCGCGAAACGGGTGTCGTGAACGGCATTTTGCCCGTTGGTTTAAACGTTCCGCTCAGCACGTCTAGCACGGCATCGGTGGTTGTGCCAAAGGTAGCCAAAACGGTTTTTACGTTTGCATTGTCTACTTCATCAATTACCCAGGGGCTGGTGTAATTGATGAGTAAAACGGTTGGTTTGGTGCTGGTTATCGCATTGACATGGGCTACATCAATCTTGTTTTTCGACAGCTGTAATTCGATAGGTGCCCCGGTTGAGCTGAACAAACTGCCCCCATTGGGAGTAAGCCATAACACGACCACGTCAGCCTCCTCCTTCGTGCTTACGAACCTTAGTTCACCCGTATTTTCCTGCGGTTTAATAACCGTATAAGGTGTTTGAGTACGGCCATTGTCGTAATACGATTCCATATACACCTTTGTTTTGGGGGCCAGCGGGAGGAGGTTGGCGCTGTTTCGTAGCAACACGATGGACTTGCGCATGGCCAGATTACTCCGTTTCTGAAAGTCGGTATTGCCCACCGTTCTCTGCGCCACCTCCGCATCGACGTAGGGGTTTTCGAATAGGCCCAGCAGGAATTTTTCGCGCAACAAACGGGCCACCGACTCGTTGATTCGCTTTTCGGAAACCAGTCCTTTTTTCACCGTTTCCAGCAACAGCGATGGATCGCCGGAGCCCGAGAACAAATCCACCCCACAGTCGATGGCTTTCTGATACCGTTCCAGGATGCTTAACGTCTCTACGCCCCAGGGCATCATCTCAATAGGACCCGTATCGGAGTTAATGATGCCCTGAAAGCCCATTTTGCCCCGGAGCAACTCTTTGATGATTCCTTTGTTGTAGGCGAAAGCCACTTCCTCATATTTGGTGCCGATGGGTTTGGCATAGTAGGGCATGATGGCTGATGTACCGGCATCTATGGCCGCCTGAAATGGCTTGAGGTGGTAGTCGAACATGTTGCCGGGGTAGTGCTGATTTTTACCCCAGTCGAAATGAGGATCCTGGCCCGCTACCTGCGGCCCGCCACCAGGAAAGTGTTTCGTGGTCAGCGCTACCGAATGGCTCCCAAGTTTAGGTCCCTGAAAGCCCAGTACAACTTCGCGGGTCATATCGGCTGTCCAGTCGGCACTTTCGCCAAAAGTGCCTTCAATCCGCTGCCAGCGCGGTTCGGTAGCAAGGTCGGCCATGTATTGGTAGCCTTTGCGTATGCCGACGGCGGCCCATTCCTGACGGGCAATATCGGCAAATTCACGGGTGAGCTTCAGATCGTGCATGGCCGACAGCCCCAGTTCGCCCGGCCATTTGGAGAAGACAGTTGTACCGACGCTGAGCCCAATGGAGGCATCAATTGTAATGTGGTTGCGTGGATTCGATGCAACAAGAGCCGGTATGCCCAGCCGGGAGCTTTCGCAGAGAGCCTGCAAATTATTACTCCAGTCGGCCAGGGTTTTAGCCGATGTGTTGGCGCGAAGAATAAAATGACGTAACTGGTTTTGCATCACCCCTTTGGTTGTTCCGGCGGCCATCATCATGGGATAGGGCAGCGGCTTTCGGGTGAACATATTGGTGCTCTGTACCAGGTCCTCCTCGTTGAATCCGCTGGTAATTTCCGACTTCGGGGCTCCCTGCTGAAATGAATTATCCCCGGCCAGTCGGGTTGTGCTAATGAGCATGAATCCGACTTTTTCCTCAAGCGTCATGCGCGAAATCAGGTCCTGTACCCGCGTCTCAAGAGGCAATCGCCAGTCTTCGTATTTGTCGAGTTTGCCGTTCTTGTTCAGGTCTTTGAACGACAAACCATTTTGCGTCAATGGTTTTACGGACCGGTAACCAAGCGTTGGCTGGATGGGTTTTTGCGCCAGCGCGTTGATAACAAATACCGAACAAGCCAGTAATGTAGCTCGCCCGACAAGTACTGATTTACTGCGTAAATACATGGCTTTTCTGCGGTTAGGAGAGTGCAGGGTCTGGGAAGATTGGAGAACTGATTTACGGTATGAATACAATTAAGATGAATTGTAAAAAAAGAAGAACAGCGACTCGATTAGGGTATTCCGTAGGGAACTACCAGCTGTTGAGTTTAAGCTACTTTATTGGTCTGTACAAACTAATTTGCGTAAAGAGCAGCGTATTTTCACGCAAACGTTCCCGAAACAGGTTGCGTCGACTTATTATAGTTTAAACTATTCTGCAGATAGTAGTATAAACAGGTAAGTCTGGAGTTATCAGCACTAGCGTATCACTAGTGTATACAGCCTGAAGAATATAACTTTTTTACTATTGATTCCCGCATGAAGACGGTTACCATTAAAGACTTAGCCCGTTCTCTGAATCTCTCCACATCAACGATTTCGCGGGCTCTGCGGGATAGTTCTGAGATAGGTATCGAGACAAAAAGGCGCGTGCTGGAACTTGCTCAACGGCTCGATTATAATCCGAATCCGGTAGCCCTGAGTCTACTCAGCAATCAGACGAATGACATTGGGGTTATTGTACCGGAAATTGCAAATCCATTTTTTGCCATCGTGATCGCAGGCATTGAAGATGTGGCGTTTGCCCAGGGGTACCACGTCGTTATTTATCAAAGTCACGAAGATTACGAACGGGAGGTGCTGAACGTGAAGCACATTTACAATCGGCGTAAAGATGGCTTGCTGGTATCTGTTGCCACATCGACCACCGATTATACCCACTTCAAAAATATTCACGAACGAGGGTTTCCCATTGTCTTCTTCGACCGGATTTGTGAAGAAATAGACACGCATACTGTGTCGGTCGATGATTTCGAAGGAGCTTACAAAGCAACGGAGCACCTGATCAAGCAGGGTTGCGAACGCATTGCCCATGTATCGGGGCCCAGGCATTTGCTCATTAGTAGACGGCGGTTGCATGGTTACCGGGCTGCTTTGCTGGATTATAGCCGCCCTATTCAGGATGAGTGGGTGGTTGCCGCAACATACAACGCAACCAGCGCGCTGGCTGCTACCCATAGTTTGCTGGCAAAGACCGAGCGGCCCGATGGTATTTTTGCCTCCAGTGACAACATTGCCATTGGCTGTCATGCGGCCATTACGGAAGCGGGCTTAACGATGCCCGATGATGTTGCTCTGGTCGGTTTTTCCGATCTTCCAATGGCCGCCTTGTTGAATCCTCCGTTAAGCTCAGTAGCGCAACCGGCCTTTGAGATGGGCCGTTCGGCGGCAGAGTTACTGATCAATCTGATCCGAAATCCGGGTGAGCAAAGCACGTCGATTTGTAACGTATTAAAAACGAATTTAGTCGTCAGGAAATCATCACTCCGGGTGGCGGGTGTTGCTGAACGCAAGGGGTAAGCTGGTGGTCCGGTAAGAAGAAAAAAGATAGTCCCAAGGGCCATTTGCTGACCATTGGGACTAATTGACTACCGTACAGCGTCGGAGTGGAATACCTACATCGCTGGCCTGGTCGTTACATTGATCCGGCTATAATACA
This sequence comes from Spirosoma lituiforme, assembly GCF_054776635.1. Lineage (NCBI taxonomy): Bacteria > Pseudomonadati > Bacteroidota > Cytophagia > Cytophagales > Cytophagaceae > Spirosoma > Spirosoma lituiforme. The sequence continues at coordinate 24,654 of NZ_BAAHBO010000006.1, read as the reverse complement.
GCGTTGTCAGACCCTCAAAACCCGAATCGGTACCAACCAGCAACCAGAGTTCTCCCTTGTCACTGCTACGGGCTATAAACGGCTTATCGATGTTGGAGCGGCTGATAAGGGCATAATCATCTGTCTCAGATCCGCTACTGATGTTACCCAGTAAAATGGCGTTTGCACCTTCGTTATTCTGGGCTCCTTTGTCGATATTGATCGTGTAGAAACCGTCCTTTAAAATCTTTACCGGCTCAACGGCAGAAGCCCCTGCTTTGAGGAAAACACTGCTGCCCGGAGAACCGCCAATCCCAATCGAATTGGCTGGATACTTCGATGCCAGTTCGATATCAAAAATGAGGGAGTAATCGGTATTAGGCGTCAGGCCTGTAACCTTTCTTTTCAGAAACATAAACGCATCGTCGCTGCGATTCATGCTTTCGATCAGTATGGACTTACGGGTTGCGTCGAGTGGAGCCGGCAATTCCTGATGGGCTGATTTGAACTCCATGATGTCCGATTGTGCCGTCCCATAATCCGTAATTTCGGCGACCCAACCATCATTATCCCGCTGAAAAGAAGACTGGTAGGGGAGTCCCGGTTGTAAGGGAGTACTCTCCTGCTGGCAGGCGGTGAAGGTGAGCAGATTACTCGTTAGGGCAGCAACTAATAACAACGTTGATTTCATTATTAACTGGATTTGTTTGCTCTATTGACTCCCCCAGATCAGCAACCGTTGTAAGCGTATAGCGAAAAAGCTACCTGAACCGGCCTCTTCCCGAAGAGTCCAGGCCCCGCAGAGCCAGGTAAAACGCTACCACGTAAGTCATTTGCAGGCCCGCCCCCGACCAATCTTCCTTGAGCGTAGTGCCGAATAAAAGTACCGCGATAACAAGTCCACCAGCAAAATAACCCCACTTGGTAAACTGGCCGCCCAGCAAAATCATGATACCGACGGCCAGCTCAACAAAGGGGAGTGTATACAGAAAAACCCTGGTTAGTAGAGCGGGTAAGATTGTGCTGGCAAAGCCTGCTTCCATCTTAGCGACAAAGGCACCGAGCTTTGGTAAACGGACAAGGCCATGCATGAGCATATTAATACCAAGGCCAATGCGTATAACAAGTTGAGCGAGCTGATTATTCGTCATCGCTCTCGTCTATTTCGCCGTCTTCAACGTCTTCCTCCGCCAGCATATCGTCGTTTATCCCATTCGATTCGGTATCCGACTCATTGACTTCTTCTTTTTCCGGCTCCGGCCCCTGGTTCACGATAGGATCCAGAAACGCCGTTTGCGCTATGCCACCACCAGCGTTTTCGCCCTGTACCATTGTTGTCATTATCCCCTGGTTTTCATCATCGACAGGGTTGTACGTTGTTGTGTCGTTTGAGTTCATGTGGCTGGCGTTTAGTGTTAGTGGTTGATTAGTTTCGTGAGTTCTACAGCGGCTAAAGCCCGCCTGATCGGGTAACGTGGCCCCCCAGTGCGTAGTTGTCGTCCTGATGGTGATCGTGTTCGCCAGTCGGGTCGCCTTCCTCGTCGGTGGGTTCATCATCGGAGTCACTTTCCTCCGAACCATTTTCTTCAGCCTGCTCGTCGCTCGGTTCTGTTTCCTGGCTTCTGAAAATGTCAGGATCAATACGGCCTATCCTGGAGCCGACTACTTCGGCATCCATGGGTAACTGCTTGTTTTCTAGCGCTGTCATAATCGATGCTTCGTTAGTTGTCGTACACTATAACCCGGTAGAATAGGGAAAGGTTAGACTTATCTCACTGAGACAAGTTTCATTATCAAGAATACTTTTATAAAGGGGATGGAAAGCCGTGGTGTGGTTTTCTGCCCTCCTCCATAAACCCTAACCGACCTGTGTGTTGCATGAAGCCTTTTTTAGTTGTTAGTATCCTGTTTCTTTCTGGTCTGGCATGCGCCCAGACAGCCCGTGAGCCGCTATTTACGTCATTTGATGGAACGAAGATTCATTATGATGTGCTGGGTGAAGGAAAGCCGGTTGTGTTAATACACGGCTTTATTTCGAACAGTGAAAGCTGGAAGCGGGCGTCCGTCAGGCAAGCCTTGGCCGATGCCGGATTCAAAGTCGTTACGCTTGATCTACGCGGTAACGGCCTGTCCGACAAGCCTCACACCGCCGAAGCCTACCGCGATAATGCCGAATTGAAGGACGTCGTGGCGCTTATGAAACACCTGAATCTTACGAACTATGATGTAGTCGGCTATTCGCGTGGGGCTATCCTGACGGCTAAGTTGTTAACGATGGACCAGCAGGTTCGTCGCGCTGTTGTGGGTGGTATCAGTGTCGATTTCTCGGACCCGAACTGGTACCGTCGCAAAAATTTTCACGAAGCATTAACCAAACCCGGCAGCCATCCGGAATTGCAGAGCGCTATCGATTATGCCAAAAAATCGGGGGCAGACACGGTCGTACTGGCTCGTTTACAGGAGTTTCAACCGGTAACTACCCGGGCCGAACTACGTAAAATTAACGTACCGGTGCTGGTTATTAACGGCGATAAGGACAAGGATAACGGCGACCCGCAAACACTGGTCGATGCCATTCCCGGCTCCCGGCTGGTCATCGTGCCCGGCGATCACGGCGGAGCCATGCGTACTCCTGAATTTGCCAAAACGGTAGTGGAGTTTCTGACAAAGTAATTGGGGGATCGGTCAGTCAATCAGAAAGGTCGAAGATGTTGATCGTAGCGTGACTACGTGCGGCCTCAGGATGGTACAATTAACAGGAAGACCAGGCTGGTGAAGCAAATACTCAACCAGGGGCTAAGACCAAGCCGGTAGCTACGCATGAAGTGCTGGCCAATTGTCAGTGCGCCACCGATCTGCACCAGAGAAGACCAGTGCATGGTGTAGCCAATTGCCGAAATGAATCCACCAATGAACAGACTCATGCCCAGGTGTCCCGTGTAATCCATCATTGTTTGACGAAAGTCGACATCATGACGTGTGGCAACATAAAGACATGTAACAAACAACTGACCAATGACCAGGAGTAAAGTGACTGAGAGCCAGCCGGGAAAATGAACAATCGTCGCGAGCCCACCAACAAGGCCGAAAATGGCCAAAATGAACGCGAAGCGGTAGGCAAGTCGAAAATCGGGTTGAAGATCCAGCAGATTCCAGCGGCCCGGTGCCGATGTAATAATAATTCGCCGGTTGTAGGAGATAAAGGCGTAAAGCGTTTGGAGGCAGACCTTAATCCAGCTTAGCGACAGTACCCTTTCAATCCGTTTGTTCTGTTTGCCGAACGCGTAAATCCAGGTGTCGACGCCGTATAGTGTTTCACCTCCATCGAGATCGACCAATGGTATTTCGTGCCTCGCCCGCTGTTGGTCAATGCGACTTATGTTTTCCGGTGTTAACTGACTGCTGCTTAGTCGCATCAGGCAACCGCTTGGGTCAGCAGCCACCATGCCCTTTGTATACAGTCTACACATCGGGCAACTTGCGTCGTAAATGATCAGCTTCTTCATGAGTACTTGTATTTTGAAATTTCAGAAATAATTGAAATAAGTACATAAAAAAATTACCGAAAGACTTTCAGGAACTGACTCATCAGCCAGTTTTCTTCCGCTTTGATAACAGCATTGAGCGTATTGTCGGCAAAGCCAACGACGTTGCTGAGACCAGTCATAACCCGATGAAATTCCTGAGCCTCAGGCGTATCGGTGGGAATATTCTTGAGTTCATTAAGTACCTCAACAACCGGAGTAATTTCCCGACGACGGCGTTCTTTGGCTACCTGCCGGGCTACTTTCCATATATCTTTCTCTGCGATAAAAAACTCCCGTCGTTCGCCGGGCTTCAGTTGTTTGTAGATGAGGCCCCAGTCCATCAAATCACGTAGGTTCATGCTGGCATTTCCCCGAGAAATCTGTAACTGCTCCATAATATCCTCGATTGCTAACGCATCGGGTGAGATCAGGAGCAGGGAGTGTAACTGAGCCATGGAACGATTAATGCCCCATTGGGTGGCTAGTGTCCCCCACGTATGAATGAATTTTTCTCTGGCTTCCTCGAATGTCATGAAGCAAATTTATGTAGTTGTTTTTAAAGTTTCAAAATTTATTGAAACTTTATTGCTGGATTATGTCTGTAGCCTGTTTTAAGGTTGAGCACCAGAGCGACGATCTGACAATGTTACTTTGCTGTGGTTCCGCCGTAGGGTCAGTTTCTCAAAATTGACTTCACCCAGAACTACTATTACCCAATGCAGAAATTCTCCTAAGTCAATCCCGGAATGCCCAGCAAATCATTGGGGTTTGGGCAGATGGCTAAAAACCTGGCCCGGTCGGACAGAGAACAGACACCGGGAAAATCGCCGGTTAAGCCGAGCATGTCGGTCATCAGCTGGAAGTGCAAATGCGGGGGCCAGTCGCCGTTTTCGGGGAAGGGACCAATCGTGCCAAGTTGCTCACCAGCCCTGATTGTCTTGCCAACATATAGATGGCTGAGCGACGTGCGGGTGAGGTGCCCATAGAGCGAATAAAGCGGCTTTCCCCCTAAATAGTGCCGCGACGATCCGGTATGGTCAAGAATGATGGTTGGTCCATAGTCGCCGAAGTTATTATTATCCTGAAAGCTATGAACAACACCATCTATTGGGGCAAAAACTGGCGTTCCGGCGGCTGCCCAAAAGTCGATTCCCAGATGAATTTCGCGGGGTTCTTCAGAACTGGAAAAGTGTTCACTTCGGCGGTAAATAACCCGGTGTTCGTTGTATCCTCCTATACCAACCAGCGCCCCCGCCGTTTCCATCTTGCTAAACACATACTCGGAAAAAATAGCGGTATTCGTCAAATCGAGGCCGGTTCGTAGCTGTGCTTCGGGGTCGAGGTCCGGGTTTGTTGCGGAGAAGTCAAGAATAAGGAGCGGGTCTTTCTGGAAATCGAAGGGGAGTAGCATGGGTAAATTTAATCGATTGCGATGCTATCTCACCAATCAGGGATATATTTACAGCTATTTTTTTACTAATTGTTCGCAGGTATAGACGCTGTGAGCAATGATATTCTTCGGCAAACTGACTGCTTAACCTAATTTTATGGAAGTTACTGATACGAAGCCTATTCGCACAGCCACCCTGTTTGGTCAGCCAATGGGCCTTTTTGTGCTGTTTTTCACCGAGATGTGGGAGCGCTTCAGCTACTACGGTATGCGGGCCATTCTCCTGCTGTTTTTGCTGGATTCCGTTCGGGGGGGCATGGGTCTGAATGAAGCCGATGGAGCCGCCATTTATGGTATTTATACCGCATCGGTCTACCTCCTGTCGTTGCCTGGCGGCTGGATTGCCGATAACCTGCTGGGGCAACGTAAATCCGTCTGGTATGGCGGGATTATTATCATGCTGGGGCATATCATTCTGGCTATTCCATCCGGCAGTGGCCTGTTCTACAGTGGCTTATGCATTGTAGCTCTCGGAACAGGACTTCTCAAGCCAAACATCAGCACCATCGTTGGCCAACTCTACCCCGAAGGTGGCGCCCGTAAAGATGCGGCTTTCTCTATTTTTTACATGGGCATCAACATCGGCTCATTGCTAGGCATTTCAATTGTGGGTTACCTGGGGCAGAAAATTGGCTGGCATTATGGATTCGGCGCGGCTGCCGTAGCGATGGCATTGGGGTTGGTTACATATCGTCTGTTCGGCAACCGGCACCTCGGTGATTACGGCCAGTACATTGTTCAGGCACCAACTGGCGAAGGAAAATCGTCGAGCGGAAACCGCTCGTTGTTTCTGTTTGTAGCGTTCATTGTGGCGCTGATGGCAATGCTGCAACTGACGGGTGTTCTTGATCTGACGACAGCCCAGGGGTTAGCGAAAGCGATGGGTACGATTATTTCGCTGATTGGCCTGAGCTACTTTGCTTACATTCTACTGGCGGGCGGCCTCGATGCGACGGAGAAGAAACGGGTAGGTGTGTTGTTTGTATTCTTTGTCGCATCGGCGTTGTACTGGGCCGGAAATGAACAGCAAGGATCATCGCTGCAAATTTTTGCGGATCGGTACACCGAGCTGACCTTTTTTGGCTGGGAGATGCCATCGAGCTGGTTTCAGAATCTGAATCCTGCTTTTATTCTGATTTTCTCGCCGGTTATGGCTGCGCTGTGGGTGTTTCTGGCTAATAACAAGATTGGCTTACCCGTACCGGCGAAGTTCGCCATTTCCCTACTACTGCTTGGACTCGCGTACGTGGTCATGGTGTTTGCGGCCGAATTTGCCTTGACCGGTGTTCGGACATCACCCTTATTTCTGACCTTTACGTACCTGTTCTTTACCATCGCCGAACTGTTCTTAAGTCCGGTGGGACTGAGTGCGTTTTCCAAATTAGCCCCCAAGCGATACACCAGTCAGTTAATGGGGCTGTGGTTTGTGGGAACGTCGCTGGGTAACCTTATAGCCGGCTTATTTGCGGGCGGTTTTGACAAGGAAAACGTTCAGCAGATGCCCCAGATGTTCCAGAGCGTTGCTGTGTTTTCGCTGGTGTCAGGCTTCGTTTTGTTACTATTCGTCAAACCGTTGAAACGGTGGATGGGTGGAGTAGAATAAGAAAATATGCATGATACATCATGCATATTTTCACCCTCCTGCTTTTTTTGCTTTGTATCCCTTTCCGGTGAGCCAGGCCAGCACTTTATCGCGGTGGTCACCCTGAATCAGAATTTCGTTGTCTTTGCTTGAGCCGCCTGCCCCACAGGCGGCTTTGAGTTGTTTACCCAGATCGGCTAAATCAGCATCGGTACCGATAAAATCACGTACGGTCGTTACTACTTTACTGCCGCCCAATTTAACAAGCCAGATTTTAAGGCTCTGCTGGGCGGGCGGCAATGTTTCGGCTTCGGGCTCGTTGCTGGACTGGTACTGAAAATCCGGATCGGTGGAGTACAGGATGCCCGTTCTGTTTTTCTTACTCATGAATGGATTATTTACGAACAAAAATAAGGCCTTTCCCTGGGTGTGCCACTATGTTTCGGGTGTTGTCAGAGTTCCAGCAATTGCCGGACCGTGTCGCCGTAAGTACTGCCAGAGGTGAGCTTTGTTCCCTTTTTATCGTTCATGCCCAGCAGAAATTTACCGTCGAAATGCCGGTGTACTTCGGCAACCTTGTGCCGGTTAACCATCACCGACCGGCTGATGCGTATAAATGTATCCGGGAGTTTTTCGTTGAGTGTTGTCAGCGTGTAGGTTGTCAGAAATTTCTGGCCATCGGTCGTTGACAGAAACACATATTTATCTTCGGCTTCAAAAAAAGCAATATCCGAGAGGGGGACCAGCTTGATTTTTTCCCCTGTTTTTACCGAGATCGAATAGATTTCTTTTTTCGGCTGCATCTGCGCCAGCAAGCGCAATACACTCTCCGACATAGGATTAACTGCGGGTTGTGCTAGGCCCTGCCGATCGACCAAGGCTCTGATCTTCTGCACCGTGCGGGCTAATCGTTCGGCCTCGATGGGCTTCAATAAATAATCGATGGAGTTTTCTTCGAACGCACGTATGGCGTACTGATCAAAAGCGGTGGCAAACACGACTATCGGCATGGTTGTCAGGCGGGACAGCATCTCGAAACCGTTCAGCAGCGGCATTTCAATGTCCAGAAAGATCAGATCGGGTTGCAGGCTCTCAATGAGCGTCAGGCCTTCGGCACCGTTGGCTGCGTCGCCAATGATGTCGATACTATCCGAATGTTTGCCTAACAATCGACGTAAGCGGCTAATGGCCAGTGCTTCATCGTCGATCAGTATCGTTTTTAGGGGTAATGTCATGGTTGGTTACGTTACATAGTGGGGACTTCCATGTCGCGGACACCCCGAATTTTACTCATCGGAATAGAGATCAGCACCTGCTTGAGCGGCCAGTTCTGCAATTCCACCCGGGCATCATCCCCGTAGAGAAGTTTGAGTTTGTCCTGGATACTGCGTAGGCCGTACCCCCCGCTCATATCGTCGGGGAAAGCCGGTCCATTGTCATGAACGCAGAGATGTATTTCTCCGCTTTTCTCGTAAATGCGCACGTCAATCCGGCCCAGGTCAGCCCGTTTGGCAATGCCGTGTTTGATGGCGTTTTCAACGATGGGTTGCAGCAGAAACTGCGGCAAACGCAATTCACTGAGTGCAGGATCGCTGATTTCGACGCTGAACGTGAGTCGATTGCCAAACCGAACCTTCTCAACCTGCAAGTACGTACGCACCATTTCCAGTTCGTCGGCCAGGGTCGCAAACAGCTCTCCATCGCGTCCGGTCGAATAGCGGAAGAGTTTGGACAGCAGAAGCGTCATTTCCTCGGCTTTATCGGGATCGTCGTGGACCAGACTGGCAATGCTATTGAGGGCATTGTACAGGAAATGCGGGTTTATTTTGGCCTGTAACGCATCCAGCTCAGCGCGGGTTTTAAGCTTCTCCAGATTGAGCAGTTGAAACTCCTGCTCCGATAGTTTGCGCGTTAATTGCCGTCCCTGCTGCAGGACGTACAGAAATACATTGGCAACCAGTATGTCGCCAGTGGCGTATATATACCAGTCCGCCGTTCGTTCTATACCGCCGGGTAATTTGGCCAGGGCGTCGATAAACTGTTTTCCCAGGACAAGATACAACGCCGAATTAATCACAAGAATACTGAGCAAGATACCTATACTAAGAATGACATGGCGTTGCCAGACAACCCGACATTGACGGGATAGCCAGCCCGAGAGCGCCCAGGTCAATAAAAAGCAGGTAGCCCCATCGACCATGTTCTGTACGATCAGGAATTGATACAACCCCACCAACAGCGGGTTATCTGCTTTCGAAATAAGGTCGGAAAAGTAGATGATGGCATTGCATCCGTACACCAGCAATGCCCCGATGAGGGCGCCGATGAGGGTTCCCCAGCCTGGTTTTTGCAGAATGGTCGTCAGTGTAATGGGTTCTTCCCGGATGTTTGCTGGCTCCGGGCGGTACTTGCTGCGACCCGAAAAGTTGAACGAAGCCCCTTCCACATTAGCTCCGCTCAGATTGACATCTTCCAGCGAACTGAAATTGAAATTGGCTTCGTAGAGGTCGGCGTCCGTAAAATCAGCCCCGCTCAAATTTGAAAAACTCAGATTTACCTGTCGAAGAGTAGCCCCCCGAAAGTTCGCTTTGCCGAGGTTCGAAAAACTCAGGTCAGCACCGGTCAAATCGAGGCCGCTAAAGTCAAATTTAGCCAGATCGGTGCCGCGCAACTGAATGCGTTTACCGTTCTTGCCAATCGTACCGATCAGTTGTTCGCGGGTCATGAGTGGGTGGGGCAATTGATTGGATCAAAAATACCATATACTTCAGGTCGTTGTCTGATTTTTCCGACGAATGTCAACAAGAACCGTATGAAGTAGGGAAGGAGCGGGATAAATTTGGCTTAACATTTGGATTCATACGTTGTTAGTGACGTAATTACCCATCAGCTTTTTTGACCTTGACTACCACGTTGATCACGTTTTCGTTTTCTGTTGGCCAACTACGTCCCTGGCGTGAAGGCGACGAAGATTCGTTGGTTCGCCACGCCAGCAATCGCCACATCTGGAACAATGTCCGCGACTTCTTTCCGTATCCTTACACACCACGCGATGCTCATTCGTGGGTACGTTCGAATAAATCGTATCAGCAGCCTACTAATTTTGCCATTGAGGTTGACGGTCAGGCGGTTGGTAACATTGGCTTCACCGTGAAAGATGATATTTACCGCTATAATGCCGAGATTGGCTACTGGCTGAGTGAAAGTTACTGGGGGCGTGGAATCATGACCGAAGCGTTACCAATTATAACCACGTATATTTTTCAGCACTTTCAGGTTAACCGCATTTTTGCCTGCGTGCTCGAAGGAAATACCGGATCGATGAAGGTGCTGGAAGCCGCCGGTTACCAGCATGAAGCCATTCACCGGCAAGCCGCGGTCAAAAATAACCAGTACCTGAACGAACACGTTTTTTCGATGCTTCGCGCAGAACATCGGTAGCTAATCCCGTCAGTTACTGCACATTCTGCTCAACGGTTGAGACAGCGTAACATGACTGGGCCGAATCCAGTAGAATCTTACCTGGCAAAGCATCATCTTTGCACTTAGTTTTTCTAAAAATAGTACCGCCTGGGCGGGAAGATTCGTTCATGCCGAAAATCGTAATTGCAATTGACGGGTATTCAAGTTGCGGAAAGAGTACGACTGCCAAAGCTGTAGCTGCCCGAATGGGCTACGGGTACATTGACACGGGCGCTATGTACCGGGCGGTCAGTCTCTTTTTTATTCAGGAGCGAATTTCGCTCTCCAATACCAAAGAAGTGACGGGAGCGCTCGATAAAATCCACATTACCTTCAATCACAACAACCGAACGGGCCGGAACGAAACATGCCTCAATGGCCTGAACATAGAAGACGAGATTCGGAAGATGTACATTTCCAATATCGTCAGCGAAGTGAGCGCCATCCCGGAAGTTCGTTGGGCCCTGGTTGCCCAGCAACAGAAAATGGGTCGTCGTCGGGGGGTTGTCATGGATGGTCGCGATATTGGTACCAAAGTGTTTCCGGATGCTGAAGTAAAAGTGTTTATGACGGCCGATACGTACACCCGCGCCCGTCGCCGACAGCAGGAACTCCTCGCCAAAGGTGAATTGGTTAATCTGGACGATATTATCAAGAATCTTGAGAAACGTGACCTGATTGACACGACGCGCCTTGAAAGCCCCCTCCGGCAGGCCGACGATGCTACATTGCTCGATACATCGCACATGACTATTGAGGAGCAGGTCGATTGGGTAATCGAACTGTCTGACCTTCGTCTGGCAGAATTGCATCGTAAAAAAAACAGGAAGTAACCGGCTAGGTATAAGCTATTTTACACCCCCTGAGACTCCTTCTTCTTTAGCAAAAAAATGACGGTTGATTTTCTGATTGTTGGGCAGGGGATAGCGGGATCAGTGCTGGCCTGGACACTCGACCAACGCGGATGCACAGTATTACTCGTTGATGATCCGGGCCTTCCGTCCGCGTCGGCGGTGGCAGCGGGCCTTGTGAATCCGCTAACGGGCCGAAAACTCGTTCGCACCTGGAAAGCCGATGAGTTGTTTCCCTTCCTGCACCAATTCTACAGCGATATTGAGCAACAGTTGGGCGTCACGTTTTTTCATGCCAAAAATATATATCGTCCGTTCAGGTCCGTTAGCGAACAAACGGATTACCTGGCGCTGGCCGCCGATCCCGATACACAACAATACGTATCTAAGTCGATTGATAACCAGGCCTATAGTCAGTTTATCAATAATCCGCTGGGTGGTCTGGAAGTAACGCAGGCAGGCTGGGTAGACCTGACAGAATTTGTTCGGATTATTAAGGGTTACTTTGTCAGAAAAAATCAGTTTTTCGAGGCAAAAGTAGGCGTTGGTGATTTGACTATCAACGATAGGAGCGTTGAGTGGCAGGGGGTAACGATCGACAAAGTCATATTTTGTGATGGGGTTCAGGCCCGCGAGAATCCGTTGTTTGACTGGCTGCCCTACAATCCCGTGAAAGGGCAGATTCTGACGGCAGTTGTTGAGAATTACTCCATTAAGAATATAGTGAATCAGGGCGTATTTATTCTGCCCGTTCGGCCTGGCCTGGTCCGGATTGGTGCCACTTACAGCTGGCATGACCTGGACTGGCAAACAACGGAGGATGGGCGGTCATTTTTGGAGACAAAAGTAGCGCCCCTTTTAAACGTACCTTATCAAATTGTTGGCCAGCAGGCGGGTATCCGGCCTTCTACTAAAGACCGTCGGCCCATTATCGGTCTACATCCAACCAAGCCGGCGGTCGGAATTTTTGGCGGTTTGGGTACCAAAGGCGTATCGCTGGCGCCCTATCTGGCCGAACAGTTTGCCCGCTACCTTCTGGATGGTGAAGATTTGGAGCCGGAAGCGAATATTAGCCGATGCGTTTCGTTATATCATGGCAGTTGATTAGTTTTCCGATTAAGGATGTTAAGCGGACCGAAAACCAAAACCGGGCAAGCCGTTTTGCCGTGAACGTTGTCGCAAACGAATCCTTGATCAGCGTCTCTTATACCCGTATGCGAAATCAATACATATTGATGTTGGGCCTGTGGCTGGCTGGATTGGGCGTGGCTACGGCACAAAACTATCCATCGCTGGAGCGATTCGGGAAAAACCGGATCCAGTATCGCAGCTTCGAATGGAAGATCGTTCGAACCTCAAACTTCGAGATTTACTATTACCAGGATGGCAGCCAGATTGCTAACTTGACGGCCCAGTACGCCGAATCTGAATTTGACCGGATAACGGAGTTATTAGGTTATACGCCCTATAATCGGGTTAAAATTTTCCTGTTTAATTCGCCGGAAGAACTGGCGCAGAGCAACATTGGGCTTACCGCGCAGGGCGGGGTGAGTAGTCGTGAACAAAACCTGTCCAAATCCCGGATTGAACTGGCGTTTACGGGCGATCAGATCAGCTTTCGGCAGCAGATTATCCGCGATGTAGCCATGCTGTTTGTGTACGATATGCTTTACGGGGGGAGTCTCAAGGATGCGCTTCAAAGCTCGCTTTTGCTGACATTGCCCGATTGGTTCATGCCCGGAATAGCCTCTTATATTGCCTATGGAAACAGCCTGGAACTGGACGACTATATGCGGGATATTTCCCTGAATCGGCCCGTTAAAAAGCCATCGTTACTGTCCGGTGCCGACGCTGAACGGGTTGGTCATTCGATCTGGAATTACATTGTTCAGCGATACGGACGCGACAATGTCTCGAATATACTGAACCTGACACGCATCATTCGGAATGAGCAAAACAGCATTTCCAGTACGCTGGGTGTGCCGTACAGCCGTTTTCTGCGCGAATGGCGGGACTATTACGCGGGTATGGCTACTAGTGTCAATCAATCGTACCGAGCCAGCACCGACGATTTTCAGCTAAAAGTGGGCTCTGCGGATGATAAAACGTTGTTGACTAGTTTGAAGTTAAGTCCTGATAAACAGTTTATTGCTTACTCAGTATTACGTGATGGCAAGTTCAGCGTCGAGGTTGTGAACACGACTAACCGGAAAAAGACGACTGTGCTGTCGGGTGGTTACCGGCTCGATGGCCAGGTAAAACAAGCGAGCACTCCGTTGCTGGCCTGGCAGCGTGACAATAATCTGCTTGTTGTTACGGATGAGTTAGGAAAAACGAACCTGTATCAGTACAGCGGTTTTGAAAAAAAACCGAAACGTGAATTCAAGCGGTCGGTAAATGGGCTCTCGCAGGTTATCTGGATGAACGCGTCGGATGATGGTGGTAGTTTGATCATGAGTGCCGATCGAAAAGGGCAGAATGACCTATTCCTGTATAATATAAATCGGGGATCCTATCAGCAGTTGACCAATGATCTGTATGATGATCTGTACCCCGCTTTTGTGGGGCGTACGGCCCGGCAGGTTGTTTTCAGTTCCAACCGAAGAGACGATACGCTGGGTGTCGATAAAGGTTCCTACCGTACCGTCAACGACCATTTAAGTTTGTTTTCGCACGAAGGCGGTGCCCGGGATTTATCGCTCGTTCGACTGACCGATTCATTGTCTCACGCAACGCAGCCAGTTCCAGCTGGCGAAACGACGGTTTATTTCCTTAACGACGCCACTGGAGTTCGTAATCTTTACCGGCTCGAAACAGAAAGTAAGTCAGTGGCTCAGTTGACTGCTTTTCCTGAAAGCATCCGCCTTTATGACCTCAAACCAGCGAATGGCGGGTTCGTTTATAGTAGTCTGAAAAACGGGGATGAGTACATCGGGTTCCGCTCGCAACTCAGCCTCACGCAAACGGTTCAGTCACCACCCACGCAACGAAGTATTGCTATTAATAAGGCCAATCCATCGGCGGCACCACGGGTCAGCCCGGCAAAAACCGATTCGACTCCACGACCCAACCGTGCTACGACCGACTCCGCTGCGGCAGGTCGTACGGGAACCGGCGCACAGCTTGGAACCGGAACAAAACTGGCATTGGAACCCGGCGAAGTGGATACCGATAATTACCAGTTCGATCCAGAAGTGGTAAAGGCGGCAGAGTATCGTCAACGCCGGTCGGTAACAGGTGTTTCACCCGGCCTGACCACAGCGTTGCCTCGTAATCGACGCCGGGAAAACATCACCATTCGTGGGCCATTTGATTACAAAGCGACCTTTGGTATTAACGAAGCGCCGTCAAACTGGCGTGTTGACCCGATCAAAGGATTTGGGTATGCGCAAGAAGTTACGCTAACTGATCTGCTTGAAAATCACGTGCTTCGGGCGGGTGGTTTCCTCAGCTTAACGAATACACTACGCAACAGCGATTTGTTCGCGGAATACACAAACCTAACGCACCGAATTGACTATGGCGCTCGTGTTGATCGGCAGACTCTTTTCGCTGATGGGGCCGGTATATTACAGAAATATCGGTATAACCGGGTATCCGTATCAGCTTCGTATCCGATTTCGGTGAATAGTCGGTTTACCGTATCTCCTTTCTATGCCATGACCCGGTTGATCGACTTGTCGTCGTTCTCGGAGCCAGATCGTGTCTCGGACTACGCCGGTTTGCGGGGCGAATTCGTCTTCGACAATACCAAAGTAAACGGAATGAACATGATCGCGGGTACCAAAGCCAAGCTTAAGTTCGAGGAATACGCTGGTTTGCGGGGGCCGTCACAAGGATTCCGACGGTTATCGCTCGATCTGCGTCATTATCAACGCATTCACCGCGATCTGGTTCTGGCTACCCGGTTTGCTTTCAGTCAGTCGGGGGGCGCTGCCCCCAAGAGGAGCACACTGGGCGGTATGGAAAACTGGATTGGTGGCAAAAAAGAACAAATTGCTTCCAACCCCTTGCTGATACCTAACACGGTGCAAAACGAAATCCCGTACGATTACCGTGATGTATTCTTTCTGGATTTTGCTGCTCCGCTGCGGGGCTTCAACCAGGGTAAGCTAACCGGTAACAGTTACATGCTGTTCAATGCGGAGCTTCGTTTGCCCCTTATTCGTTACCTGTATCGGGGAAATATTACATCCAACTTCCTGCGCAATTTGCAATTGGTTGCTTTTACGGACATTGGAACCGCCTGGACAGGAAGCGGGCCATTTAGTCAGCAAAATAGCCTGAACACAGAAATTGTTGGTGGCGGCAGCATTCCGTTCAGAGCAACGGTAACCAACTTCAAAAACCCATTCCTGATCGGCTACGGGGCTGGCGTACGGACAATGATCTTCGGTTATTTCGTTAAGTTCGATTATGGATGGGGTCTGGAAGACCGCACCGTCAGCAAACCAATTCCTTATCTAACCTTAGGATACGATTTTTAAGGTACCTGAATTTTACTGAATAGCCGCTCCGACAGAGTGGCTATTTTTTTGTACACGGCTCTATACAAATTTACGAAGTGTACCGAACCGTCTTATTCATAATAAGTAACCAAAATATAATTGGTTATTTCATAGTTGGCATAGTTTTCGCTAACCTGCCGCTATCTCGTTTATAATTAACTCCTTGTAACCAACCTGCTTACTGTAGCCTATAGCCACAATGATATAAACAATGATTGGTAGTATAATAAGCTAATAAACACAGTATTAGGGCTTATTGGTAGTAAGCTTACGACGAGTAGGTTGGTTTGGCATAGTTTTAGTTAAATGCTTACAAAGCGCAAGAGTTCCTGACATGGCTAAGTAAGGGGGCCGTGACCGATTGCCGGTCAGCGGGTCTGAACTAGTTACGAACCTGCAACTCTCAATTTGAAACAGTAAACCGTCCGAAATTAAGTTGCAGATGGAAGAAATATCTACTCGTTATGATAACCGTTCCCCGTCACCGCTAGATACTGAGTCGGCCGTTACTTTCATGCTACAAGTCGACCGACAAAGTAAGGTAGTCTCCTTTATTGGGCGGTTAATTACGTATTTTCTGGGTGTACTACATGGATCGATCCCGTCCATGAGAAAACCTGTGTCTTCTCAGATCATTGATTATCCTGGAATAGCTACGGTCGCGTCTCTCAATAGTGCCGGATGGGCTATTGAGAAATTTTTCAGGGTTGACGGTGAGCCACCTGATACACCCAATTTCCTATCCGGCCTTCAGATAAACCAATCAAAAAAAGCTTCTATCAATTCTGCACAACAGTCAATGAATGAGCAAATTATACTAACAACGTCATTCCACAAAGATGTTGCACAAGTACTGGCAGACACAGGTGGAGGAATTGGACCATTAAGACGAAAAACGCTGATAACGAGAGGCTTCAGGAAGCGGCTGTCGTCATTTGTCTGTGCTGGTCAGCGCGTTTGCTCCGCGCTGACACTCTTTGTGCTTTGGCTGGTCGTTTCACCAGCGCTGGCGCAGTCGCCAACAATCAACCTAACGCTTCATAATGCCATTAATAACCAGTCGCCAAAAATCGGTGACGTTGTTACATATACCATTGTTGTAACAAATGCGCCTGGTTCGGCTACCGCTACTTCAGTAGCCGTTAAAGAAGAACTGCCAAACGGCGGAGTTGCGTATGTACCTGGCTCGGCCAATGTTGTTCGGGGAAGTGGTACGTACACACCTGATGCATCGTCTCTTGCTGGTATATGGAACATTACATCGATTGCTCCGGGCGACTCAGCGGTGTTAACCATACGAGCAACTGTACACCAGCAAGGCGTGTGGTTTAATAAAGCCGAAGTCATAGCGGCTGATCAAACGGACTTAAATTCAACGCCCAATAATCAAAGCCTGACCGAAGATGACTACGAAGCCGTGTGTTTCTCCGTTCCCATCGTTTGGTATCCGGGTGATGAATATACCGTAACGATTCCATCGGGCTACGATCAGATTGTCTGGTATAGAAACGATGTTCCCATCAGCACATCGGCCGTCTCGACATCGCTCGCTGAAGTCAACAGTGATCTCTCGTTAACGATAAAAAGTGCCGGTACTTACCGATTTGCGACGTATCGTACGGGCTGTCCAGCAACAAATTGTTGCGATATTCAAGTCATTCCAGGGTCTTACAGTAGTCTGGGTGATCTTGTTTTTGCCGATACGAACAAAGATGGTATCCGGCAGACAAACGAGCCAGGTATTCCGAACGTGGCGGTTGTTCTCTTAGATGAAATGAACACACCCATTTCGTCAACGACAACAAACAGTTCAGGTATTTACTCCTTCACGGGATTGACGCCTGGTGTTCCCTATTCGGTACGTTTCGTAACACCGGCGGGCTACGCACCAACCTTAGCTCGGATAGGGGGGGACGATACCAACGATAGCGACGCTGACCCGCTGACTGGTAAAACCCGGTCAGTTACGTTGGCCCCCGGCGAGACTAATCTAAATCTGGACGCAGGTTTCTATCCATCCTGCTCGACGGATTTCAACCTGGTTATATCGGGTAATCTATCCGTTTGTAATGGAGATAAAGCTGTATTAACAGCAGCAACGACAGCCTCCTATGTACGATGGTATCTGACGCCATCTGGGGGGACGGCATTTGATACGCTAAGTATATCCAGACAATCCTTAACGGTATACCCAACTACGTCGACGACTTATTATGCTGAAGCTGTAAGCTACGATGGTAGCTGTGTGAGTACCCGCCAGCCGGTTTCGGTAACAGTGACAACCCTACCCACACCCACCATTGCGGCCAATGCCACCAATACCTGTCCCGCCAACACCTTTGATCTGACCTCTGTGATCATTACCAACCGCACCCCGGGCACAAGTTACGAGTGGTACACCAGCCTCAACCGCATGGCTTCGACCAAAGTTACCAACCTAACCGCGGTCGGGTCCGGTCAGTACTACCTCTTCGCCCAGGTTGGCGCCTGCTACAGCCAGGCCGCTCTGTTGACCGTTGGTATCCTCGATTGTAACTGTCAAACCCTGGCCAACGTCAGCGTGGAGCCGGGCCTAAGCACTTGTGCCAACAATCCTATTCCCCTGGTGGCTACCCTGTCGGGCGCGGCCACCAGCCTAGTATGGACCAGTAGTGGTACAGGTACCTTCAGTAGCCCCACCAGCCTGACCACCACCTATTTACCTTCTTCCGCTGATATCACTGCCGGTCAGGTGGTGCTGACGGCCACCACCAACGACCCCGATGGGCCGGGGGGCGTCTGTCAGGCGGTTTCCAGTTCCCGGCTGGCGAGCATCAACCCCCGCCCCGCCCCACCCACCCAACTGGCCAGTTTGGAGTCGCCCGTTTGTCAGGGTCGCCCGACCACCCTGGTCGCTCTGGCTCCTGGCAATCAGATCAACTGGTACGATCCCCAGGGGCAACGGGTGGGTACGACGCTCAGTGGCGGCCAACTCGTAGTTATCCCAGCGACTACGGGCCAATTGATCTACCAGGCCGAAGCGTTCAGCCCGGCCGGTTGCGTAAGCGCCCGGGCCTCGCTGCCTCTCACCGTAGGCCGCTGTCTGGCCGATCTGGCCCTTACCAAAACAGTCGTTACTCCGGGCCCTTACCGGGTGGGGCAGACGGTTACTTACGCCCTAACGGCCACCAATAAGGGGCCTATAACGGCTACGGATGTTACGGTGAGTGACGTTTTGCCCACATCGCTCACTTACGTCAGCTCAACCCCCGCCGGGTCATATAATCCCCTTACAGGCCGCTGGCCGCTCGGTACTCTAACGGCTGGCGCCGGGCGTACCTTATTGATCGAAGCTACGATCCTCACGGGGGGGGCAATCAACAACACGGGCCTTATTACCAGTCCCGAAAACGATCCGGCCTACCCTCAGAATGATACTTCCGCCGTTGCCATCTCGATCAACACCTGTGCGCTCAATCCGCCCACCATCCTGTGTGCAATCACCGATATCTGCAAAGGGGGCACTACTACCCTAAGCGCCACGGGCTGCGCTGAGGGAACTGTGAAATGGTCGGACGGCAAAACGGGATTGACTATCTTTGCCACCCCGAACCTCACTACGATCTATACGGCCAGTTGTGTCGTTGGTAACTGCGTAAGTGTGGCTTCTAATGCTATTACCGTTACAGTGCTGGATCCCCAGGTACCCACCATTACAGCCAGCGCCGACGCCGTTTGCCCAGGCAGCTCGCTTACCCTAACCGCAACGGGTTGCCCGGGAGGCACCATTGAATGGTCGGATCAGGCCCGAACGGGCTCCACGATCGTGGTGACGCCCTATAGCAGGACCACCTACACGGCCCAGTGTCGGCAGGGCAGTTGTTTGAGCCGCCCCGCCACCAAAACCATTGGAATCGCTACGGAACTGCCCACCCCAACCCTCGTCCCTAGCAGTAATGTGGTGTGTCCTGGAGAAGCGCTGACGCTGACCGTAACCGGTTGCGTGGGAACCCCCGTCTGGAACAGCACCACGGCTACCACCAGCAGCATCGTGGTGACGCCCACACCGGGCAACAATTCTTATTCGGTTTCCTGTAAGAACGACGCCTGTGTGAGCCAGTCTTCACCGGTCTACTCGATCAGCATCGTGGCCCCGGTGATTCCCACCGTCACGGCCAGCGCCGATACGGTGTGCGCGGGTGGGTTGGTGACCTTAACGGCGGCCGATTGCAACGGCACGGTGGTGTGGAACGTGGCAGGGAAAACGGGATCCAGCATCACCGTATCGCCCACAGCCAGTATTAGCTACTACGCCCAGTGCCGCTACCGCACCTGCCTGAGTGCGCCATCGAACACCGCAAACATTACCGTGGTGACGCCCACATCACCCATCATCTCGGTTAGCAGCACCACGCTTTGCAGCGGCACTAAACTCACGCTTACCGCCAGAGGCTGCGCCGGAACGGTGCGCTGGTCGGGGGTGGACAAAACGGGGGCCAGTATCGAGATCTACCCTACAGCCACCGCCCAATATTATGCCACCTGTCAGCAGGGGGCTTGTCAAAGTGAAGCATCCAACAAAGTTCAGGTTACCGTTCGCTCGTCTTCGGCCGCAGCGCCCGTGGTGACAGCCTCGTCCCTGAACATCTGCAGCGGGGGGGTAGTCTCGCTGAGCGCTACGGGTTGCGGGGGGACGGTTAAATGGTCGGATGGGCAGACGGGATCGATTGTCTCGGTGACGGCCACGACCGCTAACCACAGCTTTTATGCGCTTTGCCAAGTGGAAGGTCAGTGCGGTACGGGTCAGTCAAACGTAGTTACGATTAACGTTACCCCCACGCCCACGCCCTCAATCGTTCGCTGCCTGTGCAGTGCTGATACGGTCTGCCAAGGGGAAGCGGTGAAGCTATCGGTAGCCAACTGCCAGGGTACACCTTACTGGAGCACGGGTGACACCACGAAGAGTATCTTTGTTTCACCAATGGTGAGCACGGGCTACTCGGTGTACTGCCAGGCGGGAGTCTGCCGGAGCACATCGACCCCGCCTTACCTCATCACGGTAATTCCGGTGGTTGCCCCCACGATTACGACGTCGGCGACGGTGGTGGCTCCGGGAGGGACGGTAACCCTATCGGCCACGGGCTGTTCGGGAACGGTGATCTGGTCGGCCAATGATGTGAACGGCAACAATCGAGGGTCCACGCTGGTGGTTAAGCCCGAAGGGACTCAAACCTATTACGCCCAGTGTCAATTCCGTCAGTGTCTGAGTACTCCGTCAACCACGATTGTGATCAATCCGGGGAACTGCTCGGCGAAAGCGGGCACATTGGTGGCAGTGAACTCAACCGTATGTGCTGGCTCTAGCACAACCGTGACAGTCGGGGCTTCGCTGAAGGGGGGACTGGTCCAGCCAACGGGCTATTCCATCGTATATGTGCTGACCAAAGGAACTGAAAAGCTCGTTCAACAGACCAGTTCGACGCCACAGTTTGCTGTTGCTTCGACGGCGGCTGACTATACGATTCATACGCTGGTGTACAATGCCACGGTAACCGACAGAAACTACCTGGATTTATCAGCGCTGAAGCCGGGCATCAGTACGGCGACAGATGTACTTCAACTGATTGGTAGTAAGTGCGCCAGTCTGGACGTTGCTGGGGCCAGCGTGCGCGTGCGGGTGGTTAGTCCGCCGACGCTCTCGGCTAACTCCTCCCTGACGGCCTGTGCCGGTGGACTGGTTTCACTGAGCGCTACGGGCTGCACCGGGGGGACGGTCATCTGGTCAGACGGTACAGTAGGAGCCACCTACACTAAACCAATTAAGGGCGCCCTAACGTTGAGCGCTACCTGTATGGTTGATGGTTGCTCCAGCGTACCCTCGGCCAGCGTGCGCATCATGGTAGAGACACCCGCTATTCCTACCATCGTTGGTAACGGCCCTTCGGCTTGCCTGGGAGAGGTCGTTTCCTTAACGGCCACCGGCTGCGTAGGCGGGAACTATCGCTGGTCGGATGGTAAAACGACAGGTTCTATACTTACCATCACCCCAACGGCCGACGTGAGCTACCGGGTAAAATGTCAGGTAGGCGAATGCGAAGGAGAATGGTCAGCATCCACCACCATCCGGGTGGGGGCGCCAACTGCGCCGACCATCTCGATCGTTGGGTCGGGTGCCAGCACCACGACCTGCTTGGGTGGGTCGGTAACGCTGATGGCCCAGGGTTGTTCGCCAACCAGCTCTGTAATATGGTCCAACAGTCAGGTGGGAACGTCCATCACGGTCTCGCCAACCAGCTCGATGACCTTCACGGCGCGGTGTGGTAACCCGGCTCAGTGCCAGAGCGCTCCCTCAAATCCTATTGCGCTGACGGTTCTGCCGAAAGTAACTCCCCCCACCGTAGTGGACAAAACAAACGCATGTCCGCTGTTGACGGTCGATCTGACGACGGCGGTGAGCAGCCAGGTGACGACCGCAGGGGGTGTATTCGATTACTATACGGAGGCCAGCCTGGGCTTAGCGTCAAAAGTGGCTACGCCAGCAGCGGTGGGTACAGGCACCTACTACGTAGTGGAGCGCACGGTCAACGGATGTACCAGCTTACCTGTGGCTATCCACGTGCAGGTTAAGCCCTGCCAGGAGCCTACCGCTTGTGACAGTCAGAACCCGGCAACGGCCAATGCGGGGCCTGATGCCACGATTTGTTCGGGCCAGAGTTACACGCTGAGTGGTACGATGGGCGGGGCAGCTCAGTCCGCCCATTGGACCAGCAGCGGCAGTGGCTCCTTCGATAATGCGTACGCGCTAAAGGCTGTCTATACCGCTAGTCCGGAAGACATCTTATCAGGTAAGGTAACACTCACCTTATTGGTTAGCACCAATAACGCAGCCTGTCCGGTGGCTACAGATAACATGCTACTGAACATCAATGGAGTCAAATCGGTACCTGTCATTACCATCTTGGGGGGTACTAAACTCTGCTTTGGTGATTCCGTAACTCTGAAAGCCCCCGTTGGAGCGGTCGGATATGTGTGGAATACAAAGGCTACGACGCCCTCTATTGTTGTTAAAACCACCGGAACGTACACGGTTCAACTGGTAGATGCCCAGGGCTGCCGGTCGGTGACCTCAGCTCCAGTGGCTATTAGCGTGGCCGAAGCGGTACCAACACCCCTGGTACGGAATCTACGCAATGAATGTCCAGCCAAGATTGTTGATCTGACCAAGGCGCTATCAGCAACGACGGTCGGTAGTTCGTATGTGTACCGGATTTGCGCCTGTAACAGCTCGAACATTGTGATGCGTCCCGATTCGGTTTGTGAAGGAACTTACTGGGTTGTAGAACGTAATGCTGCGGGTTGTGTGAGCGCCCCCGCAAAGGTGGTGGTGAAGGTCTTCGATTGCGCGAGTGATACGCTGGCCACCGATGTGCGCATCGCCAAGCTGGCCAGCACGGCTCTGGTGAGAAACGGGGCGCCGGTAACGTACACGATTACAGTGAGCAACGGAGGACCGCACACGGCGTACAACATCGATGTACGGGATGTGCTACCCAAGGGCCTGGAGCTGCTACCAGCCTCGACGGCCAATTACCGGGTGTCGAACGGAGTGATTACCCGGCGGATCGACAGTCTGCAAACAGGGCAGTCTGCGTCGATCGTGTTTGCGGCTCGGGTAACGCGCAAAGGGGTGGACGTAGTGAATCAGGCCGAGATTACCTACTTAGACAATCAGGATCCCAACATGGCCAATAACCGCGCGAGTGTGACCGTCAGGGATACATCAACTTATCAGTTGAGTCGGATTGGTCTGGCCAAGTCGGTGGTGGGGCAGCCCGAGTTGGTGGGCGATTCACTGATCCGGGTGACCTATAGCTTTCTGGTGACTAACGTCGGCGATGACACACTACGGAATGTCAAGGTGACGGATGATCTGGCCTATGCCTTCTCACCCAACCTCATTCAGTCGGCCACCATTAGCGTGGCTACCGGCTCAACCCTGCAAGCGAATGCGGGCTTCACGGGCCACGTGCCCGACTTCGAGCTGCTGGATACCGGAAGCCACCTACTGCCCGGAGCCTCGCAAGCCTTCCGACTGGATGTGACAGTGAAACGCACGGTGGGCGACACCACCCGGCGCTTCAACAATATTGCCAACGCTACGGCGGAGAACAGCCTGACGCTGGTGGGGGATATGTCGACCGATGGGGCGGACCCGGATCCCGACCATGACGGTGACCCGACCAACAACCAGGGCTTCTCCAGCTTCACGCTGCCCGCTCGGGCGGGCGGGGCTGGTCTGGGGCTGGCCCTGAGCGTGCGGGACACGGTCCGCCAAGCCGATGGTAGCTATAACGTGACCTACCAACTGGTAGTGAAAAACTACGGCTCGGAGCAACTCATGAACGTGCACATCAGCGATACGTTGTCGACGGCCTTCAACAGCCAAAGTGGGTCGAGATACCGGATAGTGCAAGCGCCCTTCATTACATCAAGTGGCAGTGCGCTCAAGCTAAACCCGGCCTACAACGGCGATTCGGATCCCGTGCTGGTGCTGGGTGACAGCAGCAGTGTACTGGCGGCCGGGAAGGTCGATACGTTACAATGGGTGCTCAATATATCCGCTAACGGCAGTACGACAACTTTCCTCAACTCGGCTTACGCGAGTGGGTTAGCTCCCTCAGGTGCGGTTAGTGATATATCGACGAGCGGGTTGAATCCGGACCTCAACGGAAACGGTAATCCAACCGACTCAAATGAGCGGGAAGCGACGGCACTGAATCTGCCGGTTACCTTCCAACCGCTCTTTATTCCGGAGGGATTCTCGCCCAACGGGGACGGCATCAATGATCAGTTCGTGATTCGCGGGGCGGCTGGCCTGACTATACGTCTGGAGGTCTACAATCGATGGGGCCATTTGATATACCAGAATGCTGACTACCTCAACGACTGGGATGGTCAGCCCAATCAGGGCATTTCCGTCGGCTCTACAGTGGATGGCGTACCGGACGGAACGTATTATTATGTGATCAACATCAGTGACGGACGCCAGTTTATCCGCTACATGACCATTAACCGCTAACACCGATGGCAACTAAGTTTTCAATCAGACAGTCGATACTCCTGCTACTACTGATCCTTGCGATGGGTAGCCACCCGGTCCGGGCGCAGCAGGATAAGCTGTTCTCCCAGTACATGTTCAACATGCTGGCCCTCAACCCCGCCTACGCCGGCAGCCGCGATGTGCTGAGCATGTCTGCGCTCTACCGAAACCAATGGTCGGGCCTCACGGGAGCGCCCCAGACGGCCACCTTCACGG